>NZ_JAGHFX010000046.1 GCF_017888565.1 Clostridium sp. | reverse complement strand
TGATTATTATAATAATGACCGTTGTCAGTGGAACTTAAAAAAGCTGACTCCTGTTCAATACAGAAATCAGCTCTTAGCTTCCTAACTCTCTTTTTTAAAATGTCCTTGACATAGGGACCAGTTTAAAATTCTCGACCTTTTTTTATTATTCTCCAAGTACAGCTGCTCTTACAACTTTTGAAGCTATATCAGCTGCTGAACCTGCACCATTTTCACCTTCTTCTACTATTACTGCAATTGCAATTTTAGGATCATCCAAAGGAGCCGCTGATATGAACCACCCATGAGGAACTCCTTCCGAGCCATCCTCTAGCATATAATCCGCTGTCCCTGTTTTACCTCCAGCATTAGTTCCTTCGAAAGCTGGCCATCTATATATATTATTAGAAACTAAATATCCCATATAATCCTTTATTATGTTTGCTATTTCCTTTGAAACAACATCACTCTTTAAGGTTTTATTTGGTATTTCCTTAATTGTGTTTCCATCTTTATCTACTATCTTGTTTACTAACTTAGGCTCCATAAATACTCCATCATTTGCCACAGTTGCAGCTACTATTGCCATTTGCATTGGGCTTGATAATACACTTGCCTGACCTATCCCACTTTGTGCTATGTTTCCTAATTCATAATCTTTCAAAGAAGGAAATCTACTTTCAGAAATAGACATCCCTATACCTGGAACCCTAGAATTAAATCCAAATCTTTCTGATACTTCCTTCAACTTTTCATTTCCCATTTCCATTGCTAATGTTCCAAAAACAACATTACTTGAAACTCTATATGCCATCTGTAGATCCAAGTTCCCATGAGCTTGCTTCATATAATTATTAAGTTCTGTACCATCATCAAAAGTTATTTTTCCAGTATCATTAAAAGTTCTTCCCTCTATACTTGGATCATTTTCTAAAGCTCCTGCTAATGTTACTGTCTTAAATACAGACCCCGGAGGATATAGTCCATTTATTGTTCTATTTAATAGCTTACTTTCAGTATCTACACCAGTATTTGCATCTTCTATAGTTTGTTCCAAATTAGTTGGATCATATGTAGGTTTTGAAACCATAGCTAATACTTCACCAGTTTTTGGATTTAATGCAACTACAGCTCCTTTTAAATCCCCCATTGCATCATAAGCTACTTTTTGAAGATTATAGTCTAATGTAGTCACTATTCCATTTCCTACTTTTTCTTCATCTCTATTTTCAAATGCTTTCTTTAAATCAAAGTTCTTTAATAAGCTTCTAACTCCATTAGAGAAGCTACTGTACTTTGATAACTCATTATCATATTCTTCCTCTAGACCAGTAATTCCAAACCTTTCATCTATATATCCTAATGCATGAACATACAGATCTCCATATACATATTCTCTACTTTGATTGAACTTATCTAATCTAATACTATTGGTTAATGGATTTCCATCTCTATCATATATAGTTCCTCTTAAAACCTCATTTCTTTTCGCCCAAAGTCTTTTATTTCCTGAATCATTTGCTATATCAGGTCCCTCAAACACTTGAAAATAGGCTATATATGATATTAATGCTATAAAGCAAAAAAGAAATATCACCATAATGTTTCTTATACTTTTTGCTAAGTCGTTCATAAAGTCCTCCTTATTTTGTAAAACCTATTAATATCATTATAACTATAAAATTATATATTTAAACTATAAAATTAAAAATACGTATCATATTAAGTAATAGGTAAAGGAGTATTGTACTTATTGCAATACTCCTTTTATATTATACATCAAAATCTTTAATTATACCTTAAATTCTCCAATACTTTCTTCCATCTTTTTTGCTAATTCTCTTAAATCTGCAACCATATTCGTTATTTCTTCTGTAGAACTAAATTGTTCTTCTGTTATAGCTGTAATTTCTTCAGTTGCAGCTGCAATTTCTTCCATTGAAGCTGCACTACTCTCAACTATATGTAATATCTCTTCTTTCTTAGATGTTACAACATTATTGGAGTTTATTATAGATTCTATAGCACTCCTCATAACCATAATCTCGCCACTTATAACTTTTAATGACTCAGCAGTATTTTTGACACTATTGCTTTCTTTTATAGAAATACTTCTTGTTTCATCCAATATTTCAACTGTTCTATTTATCTTTTTATGAATATCTGATGTTGTAATTTTTATTATCTCAGTAGCCTCTTTAGAATTTTCAGCAAGCTTGTTAATTTCCTTTGCAACTACAGCAAAACCTTTTCCAAACTCACCTGCATGTACAGCTTCTATAGATGCATTGATAGATATTAAATTTATACTATTTGCTATATCATCTATAATATTTACAAAATCTTTTATTTTATTTGTACTTACTGAGATATCTAATATATCATCAGATAGATCTTTTATAGATTTTTGAAGATTTAAATTATCTCCTAATAACTCTTGCATTCCTTCATTATTACTTTTCACATTGGTACTTAATACCGAATATAAATTATTTAGCACATTAATGGTTTTAGAAACTTCCTTTATAGAATCACCTAAAATATTAACATTATTAGATATATCAACCATACTATCAGCCTGTTGTTGTGTTACTGTAGAAATGTTTTCAATAGATGTAGCCACCTGCTTAGAAGCTTCATACATTTCATTAGATGACTCATCTATCCTTGCAGTATTCTCGGTTAAAACTTCTGATAAAGAAAGATTATCTTTCATTACTACTTTAAGAATATCAAAAGAATTATTTAATTCGTTTATAACATCACCAATTTCGTCATCTAAATCTACTTTTGATCTTTTAGTAAAATCTTTTTCTCCCATAGATTTACTCATATTATTTATATCAATTATAGCATTTAAATACTTTTTTATTATAGTAGATGCAACTACTATTATTACTACAGAAAATATTATAGTTATTATTAATATATATATTATACTTGTAATAATACTTTTATTTAAACTACTTTTATCATAAATACTTGTAATCTTGAAGTTATTTGTAAATTTATGATACGTAAATATTTTTCTATCATTACCTATCTTGACTTCGTTTTCATCTTTATTTTGATCAATTATTTTACTTAGTTCATCATTAAGTTTTGTGTTTATTTTATCTTTATTATTACTTGCCATTATTGTTCCAAAACTATCTGTTAAATCCACTTCTATCCCCTCTATATTTATTGAATTAATCTGATCTTGGAACATTGATGTTGAAATCTGAATAAAATAATCCTTATTATCTATGTTAACTTTTATAACAATGAAACCTTTGTCTCCTGATATTATAGTATTTGACCAAGATACCCCCATTGATCCTCCTTGAACAAAAGTTAATCCATCTATGTATGATCTACTTAGTCCTCCTGAATATGCTACAAATTCATTCTTCTCATTCTTAACAGCTATGGAAGATACAGCTGAATTGTTTTTCATAAATGAATCTATAAAACTATTGGCTCTATCCTTATTTTTTATTCCCTTCTCTACTGAATATATTAAATCTTCTAAATCAACAATCATCTTACTAATTAAGCTTCTTCCAAATCCCTTTGTTTGCTCTAAAGCTTCTTTTACCCTAGTTGTCTCAGTTTTATACGATATTAATGATGAATATGTAGCCAACGAAAAACTTGATATTAGAGTAATTATAATAAGAAATATTAATATTTTTTGAGTTATAGTTAATCTTCTTTTATTGCTAGCTTTCAACTTTCTACTGTCTCTAAATTCAATCTTGTTATTAACTCCCTCTTCCAATTTCATCTTCTTTCCTTTTCCATACAAAATATGCCCTCCTAAAACCATGGCTATTTCTTTTTTAATTAAAGTAATTAATTATCCATAAACAAAAAAAGTAATGATTCTCACCATTACCTTTTCTTATATAATACTACATTTTATTACAATTTTATATATTTTTTAATACTCTTCTGATATCTTTTGCAATATACCAAGAGCAAAAAACATTGTTAACATAGAACTACCACCATAACTTATCAGTGGTAAAGTTATACCTGTAAGTGGTATAACAGTAAATATTCCACCTATAATAACTAAAGTCTGACACGCTATCATTGTACTGAACCCAACAGCAGCTAATTGACTAAACTTATCATTTGTTAAAAATGCTATTCTTATGCCTCTATAAAATAACAAGAAATATATTATCATTAATCCTACTGCAAATATAATTCCGAACTCTTCACAAATAACAGCAAAAATGAAATCACTCTCACTTGCAAATATTAAATCTGGATATCCATTTCCTAGCCCTACTCCAAATAATCCACCTGATGATATGGCATATAAACCTTGAACTATTTGATAACCTTCATTACTAGCATACTTCCATGGATCAAGCCAAATTTTCACTCTTCTTTGTACGTGCCCAAAAACGCCATAAGCTCCCACTGCTCCTATCGCAGAAAGTCCTAAACATGTAAAGACATATTTTTTCTTTGAAGTTGCAATATATAACATAGTTACAGATATTCCAAAAAATATTAAAGTCGATCCTAAATCTGTTTGAAGAACCATACAAACTAATGAAAACATAACAATAACAGCTGGCTCTATTAATTGTTTAAAATCTTCTTTAATCACATTTTTACTCTCATATGTCATAAGAGAAGAAGCTAAGTATAAAACTAATGCTATTTTTCCGAATTCAGATGGCTGGAACCCAAAAGGTCCTATATAAACCCAGTTCATCGCCCCATTTGTCTCCACATTAAATATAAGTCCGTATATCAATGCCATAGGCATAAATATTAAAGTAACAATCATATATATTTTTTTATACTTCGCAAACCCCTTCAAATCTGGCAACGCTACAACTATAGCTATATATGCTATTATTCCAAGTACAGCCCATATTAATTGTTTTATAGCAAAACTAGGATCTAATCTGTATAGTATTGCTATCCCAACTACAGCTAATATACTTGAAAATATAAGCATAAACTTATCCCCATCAGGATAAAACCGCCTTATTAAATAGTGGGAAAATCCTATTATTATACATAGAATTATACCTATGATTAATGCTTTGGTATCAAAGGGCTTTTTTAGTAGAGCCAAATTAGTAAATAGAAGTAAGCATAGTAGATAAATTAATTTCAGAACTCTTTTTTCCAACTTTAATGCACTATTCATAAACTCACCTCTAGTTCTTCTCTGCTCTTATAACCTTAAATATAGCACTACCTATTCTTATAAGATCGTTAGCTCTTATCTTTGAATATCCGTTAACTCTCTCATCATTTATAAAAATGCCATTAGTACTATTTAAATCCTCTATTACTATCTCATTATTTTTAACTATTATTTTTGCATGATTTCCTGAAGCATATTGATCATCTAATTTTATTGTATTTCCCTCTTTTCTACCTATAGTTATAGTTCCTCTTAACAATAAAATAGATCCCTCTTCTAAATTTGAGTTCTCTCCTGTACTTAGTACTTCTATGCCATAATTCTTTTTAGCAGAAGATTGTTTCCTTCTTCCACCGCCCTTTACATCCTTGTACATTATTTTTAGTGCATAATATATTATAAAATAAAGTATTATCATAAATGCCACACCAAAAACTAATGTCATCAGCCTTGAAAAACCCATCTCTTCACCTCAAAATCAGTATTTTATTACCATTATATATTAAAACTTCTAGTCAAAAATAACAAGTATACTTAACTTATCTTAACATCTTTTTAAGATATTTCCCAGTATATGAATTATTTACTTCACTTACTTGTTCTGGAGTACCTATTGCAACTATAGTTCCACCTTTATCTCCACCTTCTGGTCCTAAATCTATTATATGATCTGCACACTTTATTAAGTCTAAATTATGCTCTATAACTACTACTGTATTTCCAGCTTCAACGAGCCTTTGAAGTATTTCAACAAGTTTACTTACATCATCTATATGAAGTCCTGTTGTTGGTTCATCTAAAATATATAGTGTTTTACCTGTACTTCTCTTTGAAAGTTCAAATGCTAACTTTATTCTTTGAGCTTCTCCTCCTGATAATTGAGTTGAAGGCTGCCCTAGTCTTATATATCCAAGTCCAACATCATTTAATGTTTCTAACTTATTCTTTATTCTTGGAAGATTTTCAAAGAACTTTAAAGCTTCTTCAACAGTCATATTAAGTACATCATCTATTGATTTCCCTTTATACTTAACCTCTAAAGTTTCCCTATTATATCTTTTACCCTTACATACTTCACAAGGAACATATACATCAGATAAAAATTGCATTTCTATTCTTATTATTCCATCTCCAGCGCAAGCTTCACATCTACCACCTTTTACATTAAAGCTAAATCTTCCTGGCTTATATCCCCTCATTTTAGCCTCTGGAGTTGTAGAAAACAATTCTCTTATTATATCAAAAACACCCGTGTAAGTAGCAGGGTTTGACCTTGGAGTTCTTCCTATTGGACTTTGATCTATATCTATTATTTTATCAATATTTTCATATCCAATTATTTCTCTGTGATTTCCTACAGGAATTTTACTTCTATTGACTAATCTATTTAATCCTTTATATAATATTTCATTAACTAAAGTACTTTTTCCAGAACCTGATACCCCAGTTACCATAGTTAATGTTCCTAAAGGAAATTTTACATTTACATTTTTTAAATTATTTTCTTTAGCGCCCTTAACAGTTATAAAATTTCCATTTCCTATTCTTCTTTCACTTGGAATTTCGATTTTCTTTTCTCCTATTAAGTATTGACCTGTTAGAGATTTTTTACACTTTTTTATATCTTCAACAGTACCTGCTGCAATTATTTCTCCCCCATGTTCTCCAGCTCTTGGTCCTATGTCAACTATAAAATCAGCTTCCCTTATAGTATCTTCATCATGTTCAACTACTATTACAGTATTACCTATATCTCTCAAATTTTTCAATGTATTTATTAACCTATCATTATCTCTCTGATGTAGCCCTATACTTGGTTCATCTAGAATATATAGTACTCCCATAAGCGCCGAACCTATTTGTGTTGCAAGTCTTATTCTTTGGGCCTCTCCACCAGACAATGTACCAGAATTTCTTGCTAAGTCTAAATAATCTAATCCTACATCAATTAAAAATTTAAGTCTACTTTTAATTTCTTTAATTATTTGATCACTTATTATTTGATCTTTTTCAGATAAAATCAAAGAATTAATATATTCAAACTCTTCTTTTATTGATAATGTTGTGAATTCATAAATATTTTTCTCACCAACTCTAACTGCTAGCGCTTCATTTTTTAATCTTGCCCCTTTACACTTAGGACATTTATTATTACTCATATATTGTTCAATTTCAGTCTTTATGATATCAGAGTTAGTATCTCTATATCGCCTTTTTAAAGAATTTATTTCACCATCATATGCATATGAATATTGTGACTTAACACCATCCTTAGTGTAAATAACCTTCATTTTTTTACCATTAGTACCATATAGCAATAGATCTAATTCTTTTCTACTAAGTTCCTTTACTGGCCTACTTAAATCTAGATCATATTCCTCACTTAATGCTTTCAATATTGCATAAGTCCAAGAGTCTTCTTTTAGTCTACCTTCTCCCCAAGTAGCAATAGCACCTTCTAATATACTTAAATCTTTATTAGGAATTATTAAGTCTTCATCTAATTCTATTAAAGTTCCTAATCCATCACAGTAATCGCATTTTCCAAAAGGTGAGTTAAATGAAAACAATCTAGGTGCCAATTCATCTATACTCATTCCGCATTGTGGGCATGAAAAATTTTCACTAAATAATATATCTTCTCCATCTATTACATTTATAATTACTAACCCATCTGCTAATTTTAATGCAGTCTCAATTGAATCTGTTAATCTTCCTTCTATACCATTTTTAATAATTATTCTATCAACAACAGCTTCTATATTATGTTTTTTATTCTTATCTAATGTAACTTCTTCTTCTGCTAATTCATATATAGATCCATCTATTCTTGCTCTAACAAATCCACTTCTCTTAATGTTATCTAACACCTTTTCATGAAGCCCCTTTTTTCCTCTTATCATAGGAGCTAAAACTTGAATTTTAGTTTTATCCCCAATGGACATTACACTATCCACAATTTGATCAACAGATTGTTGTTCAATTGGAATTTTACATTTTGGGCAATACGGTTTTCCTATTCTTGAATATAATAATCTTAAATAATCATATATTTCAGTTATAGTCCCAACCGTTGATCGTGGATTCTTGCTTGTAGTTTTTTGGTCTATAGATATTGCAGGAGATAAACCTTCTATATACTCTACATCAGGCTTATCCATTTGTCCTAAAAACTGTCTTGCATATGATGATAGTGATTCTACATATCTTCTTTGTCCTTCTGCATATAAAGTGTCAAATGCTAAAGAAGACTTTCCTGATCCAGATAACCCAGTAAATACAACTAATTTATCTCTTGGAATTTCCAATGATACATTTTTTAAATTATGTACTTTTGCACCTCTTATAATAATTTTATCTTTCATACTAATTTGCCCCTTCTTATTTTATAACATTAGTGTTTCATTTCTTTTCTAAAATTAATCTCGAACAAACGTTCTTTATTATATTCTAAATTTTAATATAATTATTGTCAATTATATATTAAATTATTTATAAAAAGCTTTTTCTAACTTTACTTATTATTTCAAATACCTATTTTTATATCCTTCACTAATTTGTTTTAAGTTTTGCTTCGCAAACATCATTAACTTTTTGATTCTTTCACTTTCTCATTCCTTTATTAATGGATTGCTCCTTAACCTATAAATAGTCATTAAAATGTAATATTAAAAATTATAATATAAAATCAAAAGGGCTTAACGCCCCTTTTTAAACTCCTTCAAAATTAAATAATGGGATAAAACTTTCTTTATCCGTTCCTTCTTCTTGTATAAACCCATTTTTAACACCTAAATTTAAAGCATAATCAATAATAGCATCATAATGCTTTTGATTTAAAGACTTATCAATTTCTGGGTATGACTTTACTTGATCTAAAGGTGTGTACTGATTCATAATACTAATATAGACTTTATTTTCATATGTATTATAAATATGATCTATTATCTTTTTAGAGTCAAATAAAAGCCCTGGCAACATAAGATGCCTTATTATTACTCCTTTTTGTATTATTCCTTTTTCATCAAACTCAACTTCACCAACTTGACTTACCATTTCATTAATCGCATCCTTAGCATAATTAAAGTAATCCTTAGCCTTAGAGTATTTACTTGAATATTTTGTATCAAAGTATTTCATATCTGGTAAGTATACATCTATATATCCTTTTAACAACTTTATAGTTTCTACTTTTTCATATCCACTACTATTATAAATTATAGGGAGTTTTAGTCCATTTTTTCTAGATATAACAATAGCTTCGATTATTTGAGGAACATAATGAGTTGGAGTAACTAAATTTATATTTAAAGCGCCTTTGTCTTGCAACTCTATAAATATTTCTGCTAATCTCCCTACTGTTATTTCTTTTCCCCATTCACATTGACTTATATTATAATTTTGACAAAATACACATTTTAATGTGCAATGAGAAAAAAATACTGTTCCAGAGCCACTATCTCCAGATATACATGGTTCTTCCCAATAATGAAGGGCAGCCCTTGCTACCCTTATTTTATCCCCTGCTCCACAAAATCCTCTTTTTCCATTTATCCTATTTACACCACAATTTCTAGGACATAACTTACATTTTTCTAATAAATACATCATATTATCACCTAATTACTTACTTTTCAAATCATTAATTATGTCACGTAATTCTGCAGCTCTTTCAAATTGTAAGTTCTTAGCTGCTTCCATCATCTCTTCAGTATATTTCTTAATTAATTTCTTCTTATCCTTTTCTGAAACTTTCTTAGCGCCTTCAGCCTTATATTCAACTTTTTCTTCTGATGCCTTTGTAGCTTCAATAACTTCCCTTACTTCTTTAATTATAGTTTGAGGAGTAATTCCATGTTCCTCATTATACTTCATTTGAATTTCTCTTCTTCTTTCGGTTTCCTTTATCGCTTTGTCCATTGACTTAGTAATATTATCAGCATACATTATTACTTTACTTTCTGAGTTTCTTGCTGCTCTTCCTATAGTTTGAATTAATGAAGTCTCTGAACGTAAGAACCCTTCTTTATCCGCATCTAATATTGCTACTAACGCAACTTCTGGAATATCTAATCCCTCTCTTAAAAGGTTAATACCAACTAATACATCAAATTCCCCAAGCCTCAAATCTCTTATAATTTTCATTCTTTCTATCGTTTCTATATCTGAATGCATATAGGTAGTTTTAATACCTAGGTCTTTTAAATATTTAGTTAAATCCTCTGCCATTCTTTTAGTTAGCGTTGTTATAAGAGTTCTAAAACCCTTTTCTGTAGTTTTTTTAATTTCTGAATATAAATCATCTATCTGGCCTTCCACTGGTCTTATTTCTATAACCGGATCAATTAATCCCGTCGGCCTTATGACTTGCTCTGCTATATTTGTTGAATGATCTATCTCATACTGACTTGGCGTAGCACTTACAAAAACTACTTGATTCATTTTCCCTTCAAATTCTGGAAACTTTAATGGTCTATTATCATATGCACATGGTAACCTAAATCCATATTCTACTAGTGTATCTTTTCTTGATCTATCGCCAGCATACATTGCTCTACATTGTGGTAAAGTAACATGACTCTCATCTATAAACATTAAATAGTCATCTGGAAAATAATCAAGTAATGTTTGAGGTGGAGTCCCAGGATCCCTACCATCTAATATTCTTGAATAGTTCTCTATTCCACTACAATATCCCATTTCTCTGATCATCTCTATATCATAATTAGTCCTTTGCCTCAATCTTTGAGCCTCTAATAATTTTTCTTGACTATTTAATTCTCTTAATCTATCTTCCAATTCATCTTCAATACTTTTTATTGCTTTTTCTAAAACTTCTGGAGAAGTAGCAAAGTGGGATGCTGGAGAAATAGAAACATGATTTCTTTCTCCTAATATGTTTCCGGTTAAAACATCAAATTCTCTAATTCTTTCAATTTCATCTCCAAAAAACTCTACTCTAATTCCTTTATTAGATGATGATGCAGGAATTATATCTAAAGAATCTCCCCTAACTCTAAAACTTCCTCTTGCAAAATCTATGTCATTTCTTTCATATTGTATCTCTATAAGTTTTCTAATTATCTCATCTCGCTCTTTTTCCATGCCTGTTCTTAGAGAAATAGTCAACTTTTTATATTCTTCTGGATTACCTAACCCATATATACAAGATACAGATGCTACTATTATTACATCTCTTCTTTCTAACAAAGCTGATGTAGCAGAATGGCGAAGTTTATCAATTTCATCATTTATAGATGCATCCTTCTCTATAAATGTATCCGTTTGTGGTACATATGCTTCAGGCTGATAGTAGTCGTAGTATGAAACAAAGTATTCCACAATATTGTTAGGAAAAAACTCTTTAAACTCAGAACATAATTGAGCTGCTAATGTTTTATTATGTGCTAAAATAATTGTTGGTTTTTGAAGTTTTTCTATTATATTAGCCATGGTATATGTTTTACCTGATCCAGTTACTCCTAATAAAGTTTGACCTTTATCTCCTCTTTTTATTGAATTTACTAAACTCTCAATAGCTTGTGGCTGATCTCCAGTTGGCTTAAATTTTGATTCAATTTTAAATTCCGGCATTTTTTCACCCCCATAAATTTTAGTTATTATGTTTATATTTTATCCTTTATACTTACCTTATACAATTAATTATAATCTTTTTATTAAATAAAGAATTAATAACAAAATAGATGTTCCTTAATTCTTTACTTCTCACTCTATACTGATAATTTCAACAGCTTAAACAATTACATTTTCAAAGCCTCAAATTTATTACTTATTACTTTAAAAATAATTATAGAAATAAAAAGAAAGCTTATCGCTTTCTCTTCATTTGCTCCAATACTTTTTTAAAATCATCATTATCTACACTTAACGCATCATCCACTTTAACCATTTTAGGTACGAGAAGCAATCCTAATCTTTTATTGTTTGGTATTATATTTAAATCGATTATTTCCCCGGAAATTCTTCTAATTTTAACCGAAATCTCTTCAATACTATCCCTAACTATTTTAAATATTTCTACTTCTGAAACAGTTTTTACGTTATTAACTTCTATTATTTTATCTCCTCGTCTTATACCAGCTTCATATGCAGGTGAAGTTGGTGAAACTTCTAATACAGAAACTCCATCATCATCAGTCACATAAATATATTTTCCTGCTTCTTCGATTTTCTTTTGGATTTTAATCATTATTTCATGTCCTAACGGTGCAAAAGTTATAACAATAATTTGTCCAACTATCCCAAACTGCGAAAGTTGTGCTATCAATGTTAATAAAATTCCATAAATTAATATTCCAACTCCCGAATAAATAGGCTTTTTGATCTTATCTTTAGTAAATGATACAGAATTATACCCTATGACTCCATATAAAGGTATCGCACCTATTATAGCACTACTTAATATCAATAATGTTTCTGCCCTATTTATTATTGGCCACCAATTAGGAGTATCAATAGCTGATGTAGTAACACTTGAAATACTTCCTGAAAAAGCTATAAATATAGCTACTGGTAAAGCCCAATATCTATTATATGCAAATCCACCTACTATTTTATCATCCCTATTTGAAAATACAGGTATAGCTCCTCTAGCACCATCAAAAATCACTAGAATCCCTTCAACTACATGCATAATTCCAACAAACGTCATAAGTGATAATATATTTACATTAATATATGATTCAGTATTGGTTATATTAGATAAAATACCTGATATAATACTTATTATTCCCAATACTGCCCCTGAATAAGAAAAACATATAAATCGCTTCTTTATAAATAGTAATAAAATTGATATCATAAACATTATTTCTATTCCAGAATTCTCATTAAATATGATTCCTAGACTACTCATAATTAAACTTACTACAGCTCCACCTATTATCCCTAATGAAATCTGTGATAAGGTAAGCTCTAAAGGGGAGTTAATCCCCTCCCCAATAGTCATTTTTTGCATTATTGTTATTCTTTTATTCTTTAAATAGAACATTATTCCTAAAACTACTAGCATGAATATGTGCATGGGCTCAATTATGGCATATGCTACTGTTCTTAATGTATATAGTATTAACTCCATTTGTGAGCCTCCTATTTTAACTTATCTTTCATCGCCTCTACTGCTTTGTTAAATTGCGGATCTATACTTCTATCATATTCCTTTGATAAAATTTCTTCAGGAATTGTCACCTCAATATCAGGCTTTATTCCAATCTTGTGTATATTTTCTCCGTTAGGAGTATAATATTTTGAAGTTGTTACTTTTAATCCACCACTTCCATCTTTAAATTCTATTAATTGTTGTACTACACCCTTACCAAAGCTTTTTGTTCCAACTATAGTTCCAGCACCATAATCTCTTAATGCTCCAGTAACTACTTCTGATGCTGAAGCACTGCCTCCATCTATTAATATTACTAAAGGCATACCTTCTGCTTCTCCACCTACAGATTGAGATTCTTGTTTGTTGCCATATTTATCTATAGTATAAGTTACTACTTCTCCTTTTGGTATAAATTGTGAAGCTACATTAACCGCTTCTCCCAAGAAGCCACCTGGATTTCCTCTTAAATCCAAAATCATTCCCTTCATACCTTGATTTTTAAGTTCAACTATCTTTTCTTTAAAGTTCTTTGCTACATCTTCATCAAAAGATGATATTTGTATATATCCTATATTTCCATCTATTATTTCGCCTCTAACTGAAACTACTTTAATTACATCTCTAACTATTTTTATATCAAGGTCTTGTGAGTTTTCTCTAGCAACTGTTAATGTTACTGATTTTCCTTGTTCACCTTTTATCATAGATACTGTTTTTTCTACATTAGGCTCTGTTATATCTGTACCATCAACTTTTAATATAACATCTCCGCTTTTTAGGCCAGCTAATTCTGCTGGTGAGCCTTCTATAGGCGCTACAACTGTTACTTTATCATCTTTAATTCCAAGCTGAGCCCCTATTCCTACGAAATGACCTTCACTTTGCTCTACAAATGATTTGTATTCCTCTGAATTCATAAATACAGTGTATGGATCTTTCAGTGACTGTGTCATTCCTTTAATTGCAGCTTCTAAAAGACTATTATCATCTATTTCTCCATCATATTTCGCAAGTAGTGCATCCCTTACTTGAAATAGTAAATCATATTTCTTCACATCTTTGATTTCATTCAAATCTTTTGCAACATCTTCGCTTACATTCTTTAAACTTAACCCATTAAACGCAAATATATTTCCTATATAAAAAAACATTATATTTGAAAACAAAAATACTATAACTATCCCTACTATAATTAATGGTTTTTTAAATTTATTATTTCTTCTACTTTTACTATTGTTATCCTCCATATCTTAATACTTCCTTTCATAAAACTCTCTTAGATTATATATACATTATCTATACTACTAGATTTCTTTAAATATGTTTTAAGTGGAGATAAACTCCACTTAAACACATCAATTATTCTCTCTTTTTATTTGACATTTTATACATCTAAGAATTTTCTTAATGCAACTATACTTCCTACAGCTCCAACTATTATTCCACCTAAAAGGAATATCCAAGTTAATGTTCCAAGTACAAAACCAGGAACAACTAATGCAACAAGGAACATATTGGATACTATGTAGCCATAAGCCCATTTATATAATCCAAATAATAGTAAACTTGCAAGTAATGAACCTACTGTACCGATTATCATTCCTTCAATTATAAATGGCCACCTTATAAACCAATCAGTAGCTCCTACAAATTTCATTATTCCAACTTCTTTTCTTCTTGTATATACTGTTATTTTTGTTGTATTAGTTATTAAGAATATAGATACCCCTGTGAATACAGCAAATAATACTAAGCCAGCTATTCTAACCCCACCAACAAACTTACTTATAGTATTTATCATATCTTGCTGATTTGATATATTTTCTACCCCACTCATCTCTTTAACAGCATTACTAATAGCATTTGCATATTCCGGGTCTTCTAATTTTACTATAAATGAACTTGGAAGTGGATTGTTTTGTAAATCATATCCTTGTAATAATCCTGGATTATCTTTTAAGCTTTCTTTAAAGTTTACAAAAGCTTCTTCCCTTGATTCATATATTACTTCTTTAACTCCTTCTTGTTCATTTAATTTCATTTCTATTTCTCTTTGATCTAATAACTTTATATCATCTTTTAAGAAAACCTTAATTTCTACTTTTGATGCAACATCTTCTATTGCCTTATTAAAGTTTAAACCTAATAAAGTAAATGTACCAAATATAAAGAATGTTATTAGTACAGTAATCATTGCTGCTATACTTAATGTTCTGTTTCTTTTAAGACTTTTTAAAGCGTCTATAAAAAAGTACTTTAATGTATTAATCTTCATTTTCGTACATCCCCCTCTTAGTATCTCTTGCTATACATCCTTTTTCTATAGCAATAACTCTCTTCTTCATATTGTCAACTATATCCTTAGCATGAGTCGCCATTAATATGGTTGTACCTGCTCTGTTTATATCCTCTAATAGATCCATTATTTCCTTAGCTGTTTCCGGATCTAGATTACCAGTTGGTTCATCACATATTAAAACTGATGGATTATTAACTATTGCTCTTGCTAGTGCAACTCTTTGTTGCTCTCCTCCCGATAATTCATTTGGGAACATCTTGTACTTATGAGAAAGTCCAACCAAAGATAATACCATAGGAACTCTCTTTCTAATTTCCTTCTGAGAAGCTTCTACTACTCTCATTGCAAAAGCAACATTTTCATATACATTTAATGTAGGTATTAGTCTAAAATCCTGAAAAACCATACCTATCTTTCTTCTATAATAAGGTATTTGCCTTCTTGTTATTGTTGAAAGTTTTTTCCCTGTAACTGTTATGTCTCCAACTGTTGGCTCAGTTTCTTTAATTAACATCTTAATAAAAGTCGATTTCCCTGCTCCTGAAGGTCCAACTAAAAATACAAATTCACCTGACTCTATATTTATATTTACATCTGCTAAAGCCTTAACATTATTATCATACAGCTTAGATACATTCTTAAATTCTATCATTTCACAACACCTCGCATCAGCGTATTTTTTTTAAGTTGTTAAACCTATAGCGTTATTATAGCATAACAAAGTCTAAGGAAAAACTTTTTTTATGCTTTTACAACTAAGAAAATCTATAATTATTCAGTTTTCTTCAAAATTTTCATTATTTCTTAATAATCTGCAAAGCCTTTACCTAGGGCCTCTGTAGATTCACTTACCGTTAAGAACGCCTCTGGGTTATTATTTTTTATAAATTGCTTTAGAGTTATAAATTGTTTCGATGTTAATACGGTATATACTACTGTCATGTTTTCTTTTGTATATCCACCTTTTCCTGTTAATATTGTACACCCTCTATTAATATCATTATTTATAAAGTCTACGACTAATCTTTCTTTATTTGTAACTATAAATACTTGCTTAACAGGATTTATTCCTGCAATAAACTTATCAACTAATATTCCTATTAGGGTTGCACTTAAAAGTCCAAATAATCCTTTTTCTACACCAAATGAGTAAATAGCTAATAAAGTTACTGTACAATCAGCTAATAATAATCCTTGACCTATTGGTACGTGAAAATATTTGTTAATAATTTTAGCAATTATGCTCGTTCCACCTGTTGAAGCATCTTGATAAAACGTGATTGCTGTACCTAAAGCTAATACAGCTGACCCAAATACACAAGCTAAAACTAAATTATCTGTGATTGCTTTTGGTTCAAAAAATGATTCAAAAACCCACATTATTACTGACATCATTACTGTAGCATATATACTCTTTGCTCCAAAAGATCCACCAATTAAGAAAAATGCAAGAGCAAATAATATGAAATTAAATACAAAAACTAATATACTTGGATTAATATCTATTAATTGATTTATAGCTAGAGCTAATCCTGAAACTCCACCTGCTGCTATATCAAGTGGAAAGAAAAAATATTCTAGTCCGAAGGCAACTATTGCTACTCCTATTGTAGATAAAATATATTCTTTTAACTTCTTCATATGTCCTTTTATTCTCCTCCTAATAAATAGTCCCATCCTTAACTATTATTGTATGTTTTTAAAACCTTCTCCCATAACCTCATGGACTTCACCAACTGTTATAAATGCTTTTTCATCTATTTTTCCTATATATTGCTTTAATTTTATAAATTCACTTCTGCCTAAGACTGCATATAAAATATAAGTATCTTTTCCTGTAAAACCACCAACGCCCTTTAAATATGTGCATCCTCTTTCTAAGTCATTCATTATAAATTTTGCAATATCATTATGTTTACTACTAATAATCGTTACTTCTTTACATGCATGGAATCCTTCTATTACCTTATCTATAGCAATTCCGTTAATTATTACTGAAAGCAGCCCATACAACCCTATGTTTATACCAAAAGTAATAGCCCCTAATAAGGTTACTATAAAATCTACAGCTAATAAAGACTTACCTATATCAATATGAAAAAATTTATTTAATATTTTTGCTATTGTGTCTGTGCCCCCGGTTGATGCATTTGCGTTAAATACTATGGCCATTCCCACTGCAGTAATTAAAGTTCCAAATATTGAAGCTAACATTAAATCATTTGTTATAGCTTGTGGATTTAAAAACTTTTCAATAAAAGTCATCATTCCTGCTAAACTAAAACTTGAAACTATAGTCTTTACTCCGAAATTTTTTCCAAGAAAAATAAAACCAACAACAAACAATACCAAATCCATAATAAATACTAAAGGTCCTGTTGATATAGCTGGTATATAATAATTTATTACTATTGCAAGACCTGTTAATCCCCCTGCGGCAATATTATTAGGTATAAAGAAATATTCTAAAGACAGTGCAACTAAAAATACCCCCAGCAGTATTAATATATATTCCTTTATTTTATAATTCATATATATCCCCCTTTCTTAGAGAATTTCTATTATTTTTCCTCATTTTATTATTTTCTATCCAAATCTTATATTAATATTTTTTAGAATAATTAAATAAACTTCATTTACTATTATATTACTAATTTGGTTAATTGTAATTTAAAATTTAAAAATAAAAAGCTGTAGATATTTTCTACAGCTTTAGTGGTAAATATAGCTATTTTGGTGATTTATTTTAAATTATTATAGTAAACTTATTATTTTTTTAAAGAAATTGCTTTTTTAGCCTTCTCTACAACATTAGTTGTTGTTAATCCATATTTCTCTAATAATTGGTTTGGTAATCCACTTTCTCCGAACACATCATTTACTCCAACCTTCAATACAGGTACTGGAATTTCTTCTGTTATTACTTCTGATACCGCTGAACCAAGTCCACCAATTATATTATGTTCTTCAACAGTAACTATAGCTCCTGTTTCTTTTGCAGCTTTAACTAATATTTCTTTATCTATAGGTTTTAACGTATGAATATTTAATACCCTCGCATTAACCCCTTGTTTTTCCAATTCTTCTTTTGCTTCTAATGCAACATCTACCATTATTCCCGTAGCAACTATCGTTACATCATTGCCTTCAGTTAATGTTACACCTTTTCCTATTTTAAATTCATAAGTTTTTTCATCATTTATAACATTTACTGCTGCTCTTCCAAGTCTTACATAACAAGGACCATTATATTCTGCAATAGCCTTTATAGCCGCTTCAGTTTCCACAGCATCAGCTGGACATATTACAGTCATGTTAGGAATACTTCTCATTAAAGCTAAATCCTCTATAGCTTGATGAGAGGCCCCATCTTCTCCTACTGTTAGACCCGCATGAGTTGCACATATTTTAACATTTAACTTTGGATAACAAATAGAGTTTCTAATTTGCTCAAATGCTCTTCCTGCCGCAAACATTGCAAAAGTACTTACATATGGTATTTTACCACAAGTAGATAAACCTGCTGCAACACCCATCATATTTCCTTCTGCTATTCCCATATTAAAAAATCTTTCTTCACAAACAGCTTTAAAATCTGCAGTCTTTGTAGATTTTGAAAGATCAGCATCTAAAACTACTATATTTTCATTTACATTTGCTAATGAAGCTAATGCTTTTCCATAAGCTTCTCTTGTGGCAATCTTCTTATTCATTAATTGTTACCTCCAATTTCTGCTAATGCTTGCTTACATTGTTCCTTGTTTGGTGCTGTTCCATGCCACGCCGCTTGATTTTCCATGAATGAAACACCCTTTCCTTTTATTGTATTACATATAACAACTGTTGGTTTTTCTTTGCAATTTTTAGCTTTTTCTATTGCATTTAGTATTTCATCTATGTCATGACCATTTATCACCAAAACATTCCAACCAAAGGCCTCGAACTTTTTATCTATTGGTGAAGGATTCATAACTTTTGTTATATCTCCATCTATTTGTAATCCATTAAAGTCAATAAACGCAGTTAAATTATCTAATTTATAATGGGCTGCTGACATTGCTGCTTCCCAAACTTGACCTTCTTCAAGTTCTCCATCACCTAAAAGTGCATAAACTCTATAATTTTTATTATCTATTTTACCTGCTAAAGACATTCCTACAGCTACTGAAATACCTTGACCTAATGATCCAGTAGACATATCTATTCCAGGTAAGCATTTCATACTTGGGTGTCCTTGTAATCTTGATCCAATCTTTCTTAAAGTATTTAACTCCTCAACAGGGAAATATCCTTTTCTCGCCAATACACTATATAAAACAGGAGCTGCATGACCCTTAGATAAAACAAATCTATCTCTATCTGCATCCTTAGGATTTTCCGGATCTATGTTCATCTCTCCAAAAAATAATGTAGTTAATATATCTGCCGCTGATAATGAACCACCTGGATGTCCTGAACATGATTCTGTCAACATTGAAACTATATCTCCACGTACAGTTTTAGCTAATGACCTTAATTCTTCAACATTTTTAATCATTTTTTTATCCTCCTAAGATTTTAATTTACCTGTAACTATATTGTGCTATATTTTCTAAAATTATTTTAGCATAACATTTTTATTCTGTATATACTATTTGTTTATTTTTTCATAAAATAACCTATTTTTTAATAAAAGTGATATTCTATTTAAAAATAGTATATCACTTTTCTCTAAATTCTATCATTTTCTATATAAATAAAAGAAACCCAATATGGGTTTCTTAAGTATTTAATATACTCTTTTATATAAATAAAACTTTATGCAAGATTTAAACTAATTAATAAAGCTTTATTAACTTTTTTCATATCGGCATCTGTCATATGCCCTATTTTTTCTTTTAGTCTTTTTTTATCCAAAGTCCTTACCTGCTCTAATAAAACAACAGAATCTCTATTTAATCCATATTCTTCTGAAGAAATTTCAACATGAGTCGGTAACTTTGCCTTATTAATCTGAGATGTTATAGCCGCTACTATAACTGTTGGGCTATATTTATTACCTATATCATTTTGAATTATTATAACTGGTCTAATTCCACCTTGCTCTGAACCTATAACAGGACTTAAATCTGCATAAAAAATATCCCCTCTTTTTACTACCATAGTCGTCATTAGAAATATCACACTCCGCAAAGCCAGTTCTCATATTCATTAATATCTGCACATTCGCACTCGAAAGGAAGTTGTGAAAGCTCCAAATTAATTTTTGCCATTTCTTCATAGCCAGCTTTCATTAATTTTAAAAATTCCATATTAAATTGATTTTCATTATATTCTATTAAATCACACTCAATAAATTGACTATTTTTTTTAATTTTAATTGTATTTTTTATAAAATGTAGTTTTTTAACATTTTTAGACATAATTTGCCTCCAGGTAGTAAAAATCTATGTATGAATAAATTATATTGCAAATTATGTCACTTTGTCAAAACTTATGTTTCACTTTTCTTGATTAATTTTCTATTTTTATATTTTTTTGTATTTTTATATAATTTATTAAAAGAAAAATAATACAATTTAATGATATTTATTATTCTTTTGACTTTTCATATTTGCTTGATTTTTACCTACCTGGCTTTTTATTTTTTCTTAATGTGAAGACTATTGTTTATACTTATGTACTCCATTTTCTTTAACTTCTTATCGTGTACTAATATCAAACTTAAATATTGAACTGGTTATTTTTATTTTACTTATTCTAGCAATCCGCTATCTAATTGCTTTAATTTTTCAAAATCCCTATATACAATCCTTACTCTGTCTTTTCCATCTTTATCATAAATGATAGCTCCTATTGGAGTTTTTTCTTCTTTATCAATAAAAATTTTGACTTTATCTAGATGATCATTTTTTAAAAATATTTCACATGTAAACTCTATATATGCTGTATCTCCCCACTCTTCTTGTCCTTCTTTAAATCCATTTTCATCAATAGGATATGATAATAATTTATTTAAGAAGGCTAATGAATGTATCTCATCCATATCCTCTTCCATAGTATATTCTTTATTTGAAATACCATCTTTCACTATTACTTTATTATCTTTATATATTTTTGATCTATCTTCCCCAAAATCAATTCTTCCACCAATATCTTTTGAGTAATATTGTGTAGTTTCTTCCCTTTCTTCTCCCCTCGTATTTTTTATTATATATTCTACTTTTGTAGTATAGCTTTTTATTTCTTTTAATGATTTTATTATTTCCTCGTTAGTTGGCTCTGCTGTAGCCCTAAATAATATTATTAAAATAATTGATATAAAAGGTATACATACCATAAGTATTAGTAATAATTTCTTTTTCATAAATCCTCCTAAAGCTTAACTATTTATAATTACTAATATTAGCTTTAATCAGATTTTATTCATACTTTAATCTTTAAGTAGCTATATAATTCATAACTTTAGATATATTTTCTATAACTTCGGATGCTACTGTACAATATTTTTCATGGGATGCAAATTCTCCTGCTAATCCATGTATATATGTGCCAAGTAAGGCTGAATTTATAAGTGAGTGACTCTGCCCTATTAACGCTGAAATAATTCCAGTTAGGCAGTCCCCCATGCCTCCTGAAGCCATTTTACTATTACCTGAATTATTTATGTAAACATCATAACCATTTGTAATTATAGTATTATATCCCTTTAATACTACTATAACCTCATTTTCTTTTGCATATCTCTTAGCGATTTCGATTCTATTTTCTTCAACAAATGATATAGTTTTACCTATAAGCCTTGCCATTTCTCCTGGATGTGGTGTAAATATCGCTTTTCCCTTTAAAGCATTCATTATAATCTTATCTCTTGCTATTAATTGAAGTGCACCTGCATCAACTACGAAAAATTTATCTCCATAACTCCCTATATCACTTAATATATCTTTATATAATTTTTCTTCTGTCATGCCAGGGCCCATTGCAATTACATCTGAATCACTCAATAATTTTTTTACCTTATCACACTCCTCTATATCTAAAGTCATCGCTTCAACTAATCTACAACTTAATTTATCTTGTACATATTTCGAAGACACTAAAGTTGTTAAACCAGCCCCCGATTTAACACATGCTTCAGTAGCTATATATGCTGCTCCAGTATATCCTTTGCTACCTGCTAAAATTGCAACTTTTCCGTACTTTCCTTTATGACCATATAAACTTCTCTTCTTTAATAATTTTGCATATTGATTCCTATCTAAGACAAATATATTTTCCGAATTAACTTTCTTAGCATACTCTGGAATCCCTATATTTAAAACATTAAGTTCCCCTAAATAACTTAATGCTTTATATTCAATAAATCCCCTTTTCATAACTTCAAATGTATAAGTTATGTCTGCTTCTATAGATGCTCCCATTATCTCTCCACTATCTGCATTTAACCCCGATGGAACATCAACACTTATTTTAATATCAGCGCATTCATTAATAGTATTAATTAATTTTATATAAAAAGAATCTAATTTTCTATTTAATCCCACGCCAAAAATGCAATCTATTGCAATATTATAATTACTAAATATAGGTATTAAACCTTTAATATCTTCATCAGTGTTTATATAAGCAATGTTAGTAGTAATTTTTTTTAATATATTTAGATTAATAGAAAAATCCCTAGAATGCTTATCCTTTCGATTTATAATAACTATATAAACATCCTTTTCTTTTAAAATTAATTTTCTTGCAATAGCTAATCCATCCCCACCATTATTTCCATTACCACAAAAAATAATAAATTTATCCCCTAATTTGACTACTTTATTTACTAATTCATTTGCTGCATTCTCCATTAGAACAATGCTTGGTATTCCAATCTCATCTATAGTATATTTATCTACTTTTTTACAGTTATTTGTTGACATTATATACATTATGATTCCTCCAAAATAGCAAATGCTATTGCTGATGTGTTATTATGTGATATTGATAAATTCAATTTATATGATTTCCCTATTAATCTATCTATATTATCACTTAAAAATACTATTGGTTTTCCTAGTTCATCTCTTAATACCTCTATTTCTCTTAATGAGAATCCCCTTATACCTGTACCAAATGATTTGCTTATTGCTTCTTTAGCTGCAAAATTTCCCGCAATCACTTCAACCCTCATGTTTCTCTCTTTAAACATTTCTATTTCGTTATTTGTAAATACCTTATCCATAAACCCATTTGTTTTTTCCACAGCTTTTTCTATTCTATTTATTTCAATTATGTCCGTTCCTATTCCAATTATCATAAAAATCACCTCTAAATATATTTTACTATAAATATTGGATTTTATATGATTTTACCCATACTTTAAAATTATAAATTAAAATCTGATACATATTCATCAACATATTCTCCTAATATGTCAACAAGGTGTATTGGAGATACTTGATTATCATGTATCAAACTAAGAAGATCTTTAACTTTTTCTTCTATATTTGAAATCTTTCTGATTTCATCCCTCTCTATACTTATTACATTTCCTTCTATTAGATCTTGCCTTTCTGCCTCTATCCCAAAAGCTTGTCCACCATAGAAATCCTCACTTATCATCCTATAAGAATATCTACTTTCTCTTTCTTCATTTTTTGTAACATTATACAAGCTATCAACAATATACATTTTATTCCCCCCCCTTTATTGGCTGTTAATTGATTTATTAACTATTACATTAAAAACATATCACAGATAATATACAAACAATGTCAAACATTGTTTATATTATATGTAAAATATTCCTCTATTTTTTTACAATATTTTCTTTATAGATTTATATTAAATATCTGTTATTAAATTAAATTAAATTTATATTAAAAATACGTATAATTTATTTGTCGATTTAAGTGTTTTTCCATTATTAGGTTTATCTAATTTATAGTTATATTGATGATTTAGTAATAATATTAGCTTATTATTGTTAAACTATATTTAATTATAATTTTCAAATATAAAAAATATTTTATTTAAATTAAGAATATAAAATTCAAGTTTATAATAAATATTTTAAATAGTTATTGATATTGTTAATAATTAGACATATAATAACTTTATGATAATTATTATTATATAATATTAATTTTAAGGCAGGTGTCGATTTATGAAATCTTTAGAGCTAAAAAAAGATATACATTGGGTTGGAGCTCTTGACCCAAATTTAAGAATTTTTGATATTATTATGTACACACCTTATGGAACAAGCTATAATTCATATGTAGTTAAAGGAAGCGAGAAAACTGCTGTATTTGAAACTGTTAAGGTTGAATTTTTTGATGAATATATAGAAAGATTAAAAGATTTAGATATAGATATTTCTAATATTGACTATATCGTTGTTGATCATACGGAGCCTGATCATGCTGGATCAGTTGCTAAGTTGTTAGAAATTTCACCAAAAGCTAAAGTAGTGGGTTCTGCCCCTGCAATTAAATTTATGAAAAAAATTGCAAATAGAGATTTTGAATCTATAACTGTTGGAGATGGAGATACATTAAGCTTAGGAAATAAAACATTACAATTTATTTCGGCTCCATTCTTACATTGGCCAGATTCAATCTATACTTATGTACCTGAAGATGAAATTTTAATAACTTGTGATTCATTCGGATCTCACTATTCATCTGAAGCAATAATAAATAGTAAAGTTGAAAATGAAGAGCATTATATGGAAGCACTAAAATACTACTTTGATTGTATTTTTGGACCATATAAGCCATATGTATTAAAAGCCATTAAGAAGATTGAAAATTTAGAAATTGATATGATTTTACCAGGACATGGTCCAGTTCTAGTGGAAGAACCTATGAAAATAGTTGAAACTTATAGAGAGTGGAGTACTCCCTCAAGCCCAGCTGAAGATGGAAAGAAAATCGTTACAATTCCTTATGTATCAGCATACGGATATACTGAAACACTCGCTAAGGAAATAGCTAGAGGTATAGAAGCTTCTGGAAATATTGAGGTTAGATTATTTAATGTTATACATCATGAAATAGGTGATGTAGTTAATAGCATAGGAGAATCTGATGGATTATTATGCGGTTCACCTACTATAGTTGGTGAATTACTCGAGCCAATTCGTGATATACTTTCAAAGTTAAATCCAGTTGTTCACGGTGGAAAGTTAGCTGCTGCATTTGGATCATACGGCTGGAGTGGTGAAGCTATCCCTAGAATGGAAGCAAGATTTAAAGAATTAAATATGAAACTTTATGGACCTAGTCTAAAAATAAACTTCAAGCCATCTGATGATGAATTAAAAGAGGCTTATGAATTCGGAGTAGGATTTGGAGAAATTATTGTAGGTAAAAAGAAATTTACGCCTATGACAAAATCTAAACCAACAATAGAAGAAATACCTACAAACGGTGGCTTAAAACTATGGAAATGTGTGATTTGCGGAGAAATTTTTGAATCTGAAGCGGTTCCTGAAATTTGTCCTGTATGTGGAGCTGGAAGTGACCAGTTTATCGAAATTAAGAGAGAAGAGACAAATTACTCAATTGATAAGGAAGAGACCTATGTAATCATAGGTAATGGTGCCGCAGGATTCTATGCTGCAAAAGCTATAAAAGAAAGAAATGAAAGTGCTATTATTAAGCTTATATCAAATGAGCCAGAACATTCATATGTTAGAACTCAACTTTCTGATTTAATAACTGAAGAAATTGATGATACTTTCTATCTTGCAAAATCAAATTGGTATAAAGAAAATAATATAATTGAAATTCTTGGAGCTAATGTAAATAGCATAGATAAAGAAACAAAAACAATAAAATTAGATAATAAACAAGGAATTCGTTATGACAAGCTAATTTTAGCAAATGGTAGTTACAACTTTGTTCCTCCAACTAAAGTTAAATTAAGTGATTCAGAAGTAGAGATAAATTCTTGGACTTATAATACTGTTAAGGGTATTCATACAATTAAAAAACTTTCTGACGTAGAGACTCTTAAAAACGAATTACCAAACTCAAAACATGTTGTTATTATTGGTGGTGGGTTATTAGGATTAGAAGCAGCTTGGGAGATTCAAAAACGTAATATAAACGTTACAGTTGTTGAACTAGCAGAAAGAATGCTTCCTCGTCAATTAGATACAGATGGATCTAAATTGTTTGAAAGCTTAGTAAATAAAACTCCTGTTAACGTACTATTAGGAGAAGCTGTTGATTTTATAAATGCAGATGAAAATGGAGTTAAATCAATTCATTTAAAGACTGGCAAAGTAATTGATGTAGATACTATTATATATTCAGT
This sequence comes from Clostridium sp., assembly GCF_017888565.1. Lineage (GTDB taxonomy): Bacteria > Bacillota > Clostridia > Clostridiales > Clostridiaceae > Clostridium. The sequence continues at coordinate 14,829 of NZ_JAGHFX010000046.1, read as the reverse complement.
TGGAGTTAGATCTAATATATTCTTAGCTCAACCTCTAGGAATTGAATGCAATAGAGGAGTTATTGTTAACCAATTTATGCAAACAACCGTAAAAGATATTTATGCATGTGGTGATGTTGCCGAACTAGATGGAGTTTATTATGGAAACTGGCCAGCTGCAATAGAAATGGGAAAAGTTGCTGGTGCTAATTCTACAGGCGATAACATTAAATTCGAGAAATTTGTTTCATCAACAGTATTTGCAGCAATGAACACACAAGTATTCTCTGCAGGAACTATAAACTTTGATGATCCTACTTTAGAAAGAATAGGCTATGTTGATAATATAAATAATAAATATTCAAAACTATTCTTTGCTAATAATAAACTTGTAGGTGGAATACTAATTGGCGATATATCATCTTCTGTTAAAATCATTAACGGAATTCAAAATGGAGAAGATAAAGCAACTGTATTAAGCAAAGGTACAATTTAAACATTAATTTTCAAAACTTTTTAAATGTAAGAGGGTAAGCAATCAGTTATTGCTTACCCTCTTACACTATTTATTTAAATTTATATTTTAAGCTTTAATTTGCAAAATTATCTAAGTTTTCTTCTTGTTCTAACTCTTTATCAACCTTTCTATTTCCTACGAATTTAAAATCTTCTGCTACAACTTCAGCTATATATTTTTTATTTCCGTCCTTATCTTCATAGCTTCCTGTTCTTAATCTTCCACTTAAACTTATATAACTTCCTTTCCTCATATATTGACATACTACCTCTGCTTTTCTACCCCAAACTGTAACTGGAATTAAATCTGATTTCCTTGTTCCATCTTGAGCTTTAAAATTTCTATCTACTGCAATTATAAATCTAGTGAATACTTTGTCGCTTCCTTCTAGTGTCCTAAGTTCAGGGTCCTTTATTAATTTTCCTAATAATACTATTTTATTCATTTTGCACCTCCTGAATATTTCTTCTTTGATTATATCCAGTTAGTGTTTTTCTATACAAAAACAAACAAAGTATTGTATATTTTTAATAAACTTTTTATTATATATTTAAAGGTTAATAAACATTAAGTTTCTTAACCTTTAAAATTACGTTCTTTTTCTTATTGATAAAACCGAATTTATTTCTGCTCCTAAAATTAATATCATTGATGTAATATAGAGCCAAGTCATTAATATAAATACTGCCCCTACACTTCCATATAACCTAGAATAATTAGCTATATTGTTAATATAATATGAAAATGCTAATGAAACTACTATCCATCCTAAAGTACTTGCAATAGCACCTGGAAAAACCTCTTTCCAAGGAATTTTTCTAGCTGGAGTATATCTATATATACATGCAAATATCCAAATCATCGCAAGTACTACTACTATATACCTACTTATATTCCATATATTCCTTATTATATTGTGAAATGGCAATATTGATATTAAATATTTACCTATTACTTCACCAAATACTAACATAGCTAAAGTTAGCATTATTATTAACGCTAAAGCTAATGTAAAAAATATTGCTATAAATGCTCTTTTTATAAAGGATCTATGTTCTCTAATATCATAAGCCTTGTTAACACCCTTTATTACAGCTCTGAATCCTGAAGATGCAGACCACATAGAAAGAGCAATAGAAGCTCCTAATAAACCTGCATTTTGAGTATCTACTATTTCAACTACTGTAGTATCTACCAAAGTAAAAACATTATTGGGCAATATAGCCCTTAATCCATCTAAAATATCTGCTGAATTTAATCTACTAAATCCTACTAATGTTAATAAAAATATTAAAAATGGGAAAAAAGCTAATATCAAATAATATGCAAGTTGAGCTCCTAAAGCAAATATATCATCATTGTTAATCTTTACAATGAAATATACTATACTATCCATTACAGACCTCTTATTCTCATTCTTAACCTTACTCATTAAATCACCACATTATTTATTATTTAATCTTTTATATTATATATCAAATATAATAAATATATTAATATCTATCTTATTTTACTGTTACTTTATATATAATACTACAATACTTTAAAATATATAAGCAAAGCTATCTATTTCTTTCTAAAAAACCTCCAATATAGTATAATTTCTATGTAAACTATATAATGGAAAGGGTGCTTATGATGAATTATACTTTAGAAAATGAAAACATAAAAATCTCTGCTGATACCTTTGGTGGAGAACTTAATAACTTGTTCAGTAAAAAGGATTCAATTGAATATTTATGGAATGGAAATGAAGAGTACTGGAAATATCATTCTCCAATCTTATTCCCTATAGTTGGAAAAGTTAATAACGGTAAATATATTGTTGATAATAAAGAATATGAATTACCACAACACGGCTTAGCAAGAACTAGAGAGTTTAATATGGTTGAAAAAGATGATAATCATATAATCTTTGAGCTTTTATGGTCTGAAGATACATTAAAAGTATATCCGTATAAATTTTCTTTAAAACTTTCATATGAACTTTTAGATAATGGAGTTAAAGTTGGTTATAATGTTACAAATCTTGATGATAAAGATATCTACTTCTCAATTGGTGGCCATCCCGCATTTATGTGCCCATTAATAGAAGGAGAAAAATTTGAAGATTATTACTTTGAATTTAACAAGAAGGAAACTTGTGGGATAATGGAGCTTAATAGTAATTTAGGAAATTTCACAGGTACTAAAAAACCATTTTTTAATAATGAAAATATTATAAACTTATCTTTAGATTTATTTAAAGATGATGCTATAGTTTTTGGTGATTTAGAATCAAATATAATAAGCTTAAAATCTAAAAATCATAATAAGAGTTTATCTATGGACTTTTCAGGATTCCCTTATTTAGCTATATGGACTAAACCAACAGGAGCACCTTTTGTTTGTATCGAGCCTTGGTATGGACACGCGGATTTTTATAATTTTAATGGAGAATTTAAAGATAAAGAAGGAATTCAAAAACTTAGTGTTGGGGAATCATTTAATGCTAGCTACGACTTATATATAGATTAATCTTTAGCTAACTACAGGCTTTTCTATTTATAAATCACATTTTAATTTATGATCCTAAAATTACATTAATTTATTTTAAATCTAAAATATCGATATCATGTATAAACTTAATACTCGATATCGATATTTCTATATTTCTGTCTGATAATTAAAACATAATTGTATTTGTAACATTTAAACATTAATTCGTTAGTGCAATTGCTCTAACAGGAGAAGCATCTCCATCCTCTATCTTTAATGGAGTAGCTACTAAAGTAAATTCATCACTATTTATATTGTCCAAATTTGTTAAATTCTCGATTATAAGTTTACCTCTAGATAATACAACATTGTGTATTTCAAAATCTATACTATCAAACTTATCAATTGATATACTATCTATACCTATACCTCTTAAACTAAAATCGCAAATCCATTTCGCTGCCTCTTCTGTTAAACTTGGAAAATTATTTAAATAGCTTTTAGTTCCCCAATACTTCTCCCATCCTGTTTTTAATATTAAGAAGTCACAGTTCCTCAATTTCTCTTCATATTGAATTAAATCACTAACTTTTACTTCCTCAATATTTGAAATATCAATTATAAATGCTATTCCTATAAATTCGCTTATATTAAATTCTTCAATAGTTTTTCCTTTGTTAATCATATGACTTGGTGCATCTATATGAGTTCCCGTATGTGTACATATCTTTAAGAGCTTCTCATTGAATCCATCCTTTTCAATTGTAGCCATATTATATATTTCAGGCTTCTCATCTTTTGTATATGTAGTCATATCTTTATTTATAGTGTGACTTAAATCAATAACTCTCATTTATACTCTCCCTTTATTGTTTTATTTAATTATATCCCATTCTTTTGGAAGCAAACTTTTATACTTTAACGTAAAATATCTATCATCTATAAGTAATATTCTCCCCTTATCTGTTTCTGTCCTTATAACCCTTCCAGCGGCTTGCATTACTTTATTTATTCCTGGATATATATATGCATAATCAAATCCTTTTTCATCATAATAATCCTTTATTATGTCTCCTTCATTAGATATTTTAGGAAATCCTACTCCTACTATTATGCTTCCTATGAGCCTATCACCCGGTAAGTCTATCCCCTCAGAAAATATTCCTCCTATAACACAAAAAGCTAGTATATTCGCACCATCTTGAAACTTATTTATAAACTCCTCCTTTTCAGATTCTGTTAAAATTTCGTCCTGACAAATAATATTCTCATCACCATATAATTCTATATACCTTTGATATATCTGCTTTAGATATTGATAGGATGGTAAAAAAACCATATAGTTACCTATTTGCTCATTTATAAATCTATAAATCAATTCACATAGATTATCAACATTATTTTCCCTTTGCTTAAACCTCATGTTAAGTGGATATCCATAAATTTCCAAATTTTCCTTCTTAAATGGTGATGGTAATTTCATTCTATAGCTTTTCTCATCTCCCCCAAGCAAATCTATATAATAATTTATTGGGGTTAGTGTTGCAGAAAATATTGTAGTAGAATAACTTTCTTGTACTACCTTTGATAAGTTCTTCGATGGATTAACACAAAATAACTTAACCTTAACATCATTCTTATTTACTTCTACTAAAGTTACATACTCATCGCTATAAAGCTCTGAAATTGATATAAAACTCCTCATTTCAAAATATAAATCTCTTATTTCCTCATAGCCTTCTGTATTTACAGACTTTATAAGATACTCATCACATTCCTTTAAAAATATTCTTAGTAATTTATATAAGTCCTTATACTGCTCTTTTTTATAAATACTAATACTTTCAGCTTCTTGAACTTCCCTTCGTACTTCTATTAATTCCTTATTAATAGAATTTAATGTTTTATACAAATTAGGTACTTTCCCCTTTATAAGTTTACTTGCTTGCATTATCTTACTCTTATATATTCCCGCACTAAACATATTTCTAGCTCTATCCACAAGATTATGACCTTCATCCACAAGTAATATATTTTTATCAACATCCTCTTCAAAAAAGCGTTTTAATTTTGCTCTAGGATCAAAAGCATAATTATAATCACATATAATTATGTCACACCATAAACTCAAGTCTAATGATAGCTCAAAAGGACATACTTTATTATCTCTCGCATATCCTTCAATCTTTTCTCTTGTAAAATTGTCTTCTTTTCCAAGCATATCAAATATAATATTATTTACCTTATCATAGTAATCTACTGCATATTCACAGTACTCTGGATTACAATTAGTTTTATCTTTAAAACAAATTTTCTCCTTAGATGTTAATGTAATATTTCTACATTTAAGTCCGTTATCCTTCAACTTATTTACCGCTTCTTCTGCTACAGTTCTAGTTATTGTTTTAGCTGTTAAATATACAATTCTTTCTCCTCTATCTTCGCCTAAAGATTTTACCGCAGGGAATATAGTTGATATTGTTTTACCTATTCCTGTAGGTGCTTGAGCAAATAATACTGCTTTTTCTTTTATTGTGTTAAAACAAGTAACAGCTAACTCCTTTTGTCCTTTTCTATATTTATCAAAGGGAAATTTTAATATCTTTATAGATTCATTTCTTACACTATTTAACTTAGACTTTAATAATATCCATTTTTTGTATTCATTTATTATAAAATTAATATACTCTTCTAATTCATTAAATTTAAATCTTTTATCAAAGCTTTTTACTTCTTCAGTTTCTATATTAAAATAACTCAATCTTATATTTATTTCTTCTAATTTATTTTGAATAGAATATATATATGCATAAAACTTTCCCTGAGCCCAATGTAATTCATTATAATCTTCATCTATAAACATGAGTGATTTCATTGTGGATTTTATTTCTTCTATATAAATATTATTATCTTCTATAATAATACCATCAGCTCTTCCTTCCACTAGTAATGTTACATCTCCAATTTCAAAGGCATGTTCCATTCTTACCTCTTTTTGATACTGACTATATATTGTCTCATTACTGCTTTGTAGTTTTTGATGAGCTATTGTCCCTTCTAAGGCTCTACTTTTTCCCATATACCTATCATCTAAACTACCAGTCTTTAAAACATATTCTATTATTCCTCTAACAGATTCTTTAATAATTATTTTATTCTTCATTAAAGTTCTTTCCTATCTATATATTTTAAATAATCTCTGCTTCTAATGTTACTATTTTATTTAAATAAGCATATTAACTATTTAATATATTGCTAGTCTTAATAAATATCTTATTAAGCAAAACATATATATATTATAATCCTAAATATTAATATTTAATAGGCTTTAAAATCAATAAGGTATTGCTACTTATTATTAACAATACCTTATTTTGAAAGCTTTTATTTAATTGAATTTATAGTTTGTGATAGATTATTTATGCTATTTGTAAGACTTTCTAGCTTTCCTTCTATTCTTATTAATAAATATAAGGAAATTGCTATAGGAAACCCTAAGTTAGCCACTAAATTAACTACTTCTTCCATAAAATCACCCCACTATTTACATATGCACTTAAGTGATGATTTTTAGTTTTATTTATTAAATTAATATAATTTTATGATATTTATTCTGAATGATACTCATTTACTATCTTTTGAACTAATTTTTTAATAGCACTTGCTTGTGCAATAAGTGACATTACAACAACAAATGTTCTTATACTATTTTCATCTTTTTCATTTAATTTTAATTCTGAAATTATACTATCTAACTTTTCTTCATTTACAGCCGGCTTACTTAGAAAATCTTTGAAGCTTTCACTTTGAGTTTCTGAAAATATCTTATATGCTTTTTCCCAAGATATTATATCATCTGATCTATCGTTTATTTCATTAAATGCCAAGCTGAAAACCTTTTTAATTTCTTCCGTTGTCAATACTGGTCTCATATAGCTTAATAGTACTAATTGTATAAGATGTATTTTAGTATAGCCCCTCTTTTTCCCATCCTCTGGTTTGCTAATAACTTCACTCTTTATATAATTTTGCACTATATTATTTGTATATTTATCTTCTATAAACTTATCATTTAAAAAATCTATAACTTGAGATAAAAATAGATCATATTTAGGTAAATCCTCATAACCAACCATGGTACTATTAGACATTTCTTCTGCAATTTCTGTTATATAATTAGTATCTATTTTTTTTACCATTATATCCACCTCTAAAAATTTATTCTTATATTAATTATATAGTATATATAAACTTATTACAAGTTACTTCTGCCTGTTTAATTTTATTCTATTATTTCTTTAAAAGTCAATAAAAAATAACTCTCATATCTTAATTTTTACAAAATATTTAATTCTTATAATAAAATTTATACACCTTATTATTTTTTACATTTTTTTCTTTTTTTATTAGCTTTTTTTTAATTTTATTTTTCTTAAAACTTTTTTTCTCCTTTATAAGCTAGTAGACAAGCCATTCTACATTTTTTTGCTATTTATCTGGAAATTTGATTAAATAGTATTGACTTTTCTAATTTATGGTAGTATATTGTATTTATGACTTTGAAAGGCAAATTAAATATGTATTTTTTGAAAATATTTCTCTTTTATGTTGACTTTTAATTACATTTTTAGTAATATTAACTTGCAAGATGTCGAAACTTGTTTTAAGGAGGAAATATAATGAAATCAACTGGTGTAGTAAGAAGAGTAGATGAATTAGGAAGAATAGTTATTCCTATTGAATTAAGAAGAACATTAGATATAGCTGAAAAAGATGCTTTAGAAATCTATGTAGATGGTGAGCAAATAATCTTAAAGAAATATGAACCAGCTTGTATCTTCTGTGGAGATGCTAGAGATGTTGTAAATTACAAAGGTAAAAACATCTGTAAAAATTGTTTAACTGAATTAAAAAAATAATTTTTAATACTTATGCTTAAAATATTATTTATAATTAAATCCCCTATGACTTTATATAATCATAGGGGATTTAATTATAATTCTGTTGAGTATTTATAAACTTCTTTTTTAGGTAAATTTCTTTCTTTTGCAACTAATTTTATAGCATCTTTTTTTTCTATTCCACTTTCTATTAGCTTTATCAAATGTTCTTTTATTGTTAAATCGCTCCATAAAGCCTCTTTTTCAGCTTTTATTTCATCGTCAGATTTACCTTCAATAACTAATACAAACTCACCTCTCGGTCTATTTTCTATGAAATATTTTAATGCTAATGATATTCTACCTCTATAAATTTCTTCATGGAGCTTCGTAAGCTCTCTACATATCGCAATTCTTCTATCCCCTAAATTATTTAATAAATATTCTAAGGTATCTAATAATCTATGTGGAGCTTCATATAAAATTATAGTATCTCTAACATTTTTAATTTCTTCTACCATAGGATTTCTTTCCTTATTTTCTCTTGGTAAGAACCCCCTAAATATAAATTTCGTCGTATCTAACCCTGAATAAACTAAAGCAGTCGTTATTGCTGTTGCGCCTGGTAATACTTCAAATTCAATTTCTTGCTCTATGCATTTCTCAACTATAATACTTCCCGGATCAGATATCCCTGGAGTACCTGCATCAGTGATTAGTGCTATGTTCATACCATTCTTCAATTTATTTATTATATCTTCGCTCTTACCTTGCTCATTATGTTTATGATAACTAAATAAACTTTTCTTTATTTTAAAATGATTTAATAACTTTAAACTTTGCCTAGTATCCTCTGCCGCTATTATATCTGCATTTTCTAAAACTTCTAAAGCTCTTAATGTTATATCTTTTAAATTGCCTATTGGAGTTGGTACTAAATATAACTTACCTTTTTCCATAAATCTATACCTCCCTACCATATATTTTATTTAATTCATCTGAATAACTACCATCTTCATTATATACATATAGAGGTGCTTCCCATTTCAAATAAGCCCCACCATCACGTTGACCTTCAACCAACACTATATTAGGAGCCTTTTTGCTATTTGGCTGAATCATTTGAACTCTTTTAGGTTCAATCTTATGCTTTCTCATAAGCTCAAATATATCTATTAACCTTTCAGGCCTATGTACCATGTACATTCTTCCATTATCTTTTAAAAGTTTTCTAGCTGCTATTATCACATCTTCTAATGTGCATAAAACTTCATGCCTAGCTATTGCTAACTTATCATTAGGATTCAGTATCCCCGAATTATTTAACTTATATGGAGGATTAACTGTTAAAACATCAAATTTACCTAATTGATTCAACAGCTTCATATCCTTTAAATCAGCATTTTCAAATTTAATAATATCTTCCAATTCATTATACTTACTGCTTCTTTTAGCCATTTCAACCATTTCATTTTGAATTTCTATTCCTACAACTTCTGATGGTTTATATTTTCCATATAATAAAAAAGGAACTATTCCAGTACCTGTGCATAAATCTATAACTCTATGTTTTTTCTTTACATTTGCAAAGTTTGATAGTAAAACAGCATCTACTCCAAATCTAAATCCAGATTTTTTTTGGATCAAATATAAGTTATCTAATTGTAAATCATCAATAGATTCATCTTCTAATAAACTAACTTCTCTATTCATTTAAATACCTCAAATTATTTTTATGATATCTTCTTATTACCAACCATTATTATAAACTAATACTATTATTTACGAACAGATTGGCTTTTATTTATATACATATTATCAAATTTATAATCATCCTAAATTATATCATATAAAACAATTACTTTATAACTATTTAATAAACTTTCAATTAATAAAAGATTCGCTAATATAATATTAAAGAAAATAAACTCCGCCTAATTTGACGGAGTTTATAATAAATATTAATTAAATTCTAATTAAAGTACTCTTCTAGCAGCGTAGAATGATGTAACTGGCGAAACCTTAACACCTTCTCCAGGTTGTGGAGCATGTATATATTGACCTCCACCTACATATATTCCTACGTGATCTAAACCATAAGTAAATACTAAATCTCCTGGTTGCAATTCTCCATATGAAACTGGAGTTCCAACTCCAATTTGTGAATAAGTAGTTCTTGTTATATCTATTCCTGCTGCATTTCTGTATACAAAGCTAGTAAATCCTGAACAGTCAAAACTATTCGGACCTGTAGCCCCATAAACATAAGGTGTACCAAGATATCCATATGCAAAATCTACTATTGCATTACCTGAAGCTGATGATCCAGATCCTCTATTTGGTATACTCGCTGTTGCTTCTTGAGCTTGTAAGTTTTCTAATTTAACCTTAGCAGCTTCTATTGAATTATTAATCTCTTCTATTACAGTAGGGCTTTTTAATTGTTTATCTATAATATCTCTTAAATTACTTATAGAACTTTGAAGTTCAGTGATTGAACTAGATGATTCTAGTATTGATAGTTGATGTTCAACTAGACTTCTTTCTGCAACAGATAAAAACTCTTCATCAAATTTAGCTCTTTCTGCTTCTACTTCTGCAATAAGAACTTCTTGCTCCTGTTTCTTTTCATTAAACGCATCTAAATCTTTCTTAATTTCTTCATTTATCTTAGCGATTTCATTTCTTTTTTCTTCTAGTGAAGTAACCTTCTCATCTAATTTTTCTTTCTTATCTACTAAATCTTTTACTATTTTCTTATCAATGTTTACAAGTCTAGTAGCAGAATCTAATTTAGATATAAGATCGCTAAAACTATCCGCACTAAATAAAAGTGTTAAGTAACTACCTTGTCCACCTGATTTGTATAGCTCTCTTAATCTCTTTCCTAATACTTCTTCTTTTTCTGCAATATCAACCTTTGAAGTTTCTATTTCTTTCTTAGTGTTTTCTACTTCATCCTTAATAGAATCCATTTGCTTTTGATTGTTGTCAACCTTTTCTGCTAACGGTGCTATTTGTTCATTTAAACCATATATCTTCCCTTGAATATCCTCAATCTTCTTATTTATGTCATTATATTTTTGTTGATTTTCTATTACTTCCTGATTAGGAGTAGCAAAAACCGGCGTTACCGAAGTTATTGTTAAAGCACCTGCCATAACAATAGATAAAATCTTCTTTTTCATAAGTGTTTGGTCCTTAGACCATCCCCCTCTCCCTACGTGATATATTACCATTATAACACTTATGGAAAGCTTGGACAATGGTAATTTTTAAAAAAACGAGATGTTTAGACAATGTAAATGTATACTGTACATATCTGGATAATGCTTAGTTATGTAAACATAACTAAATTAATCTAAATCTCTTTATAATTATATGTTATATATAACCATTTTTATAATAGTTTTATAAATAATTTCTATATAAAATTATCTATGCTGTTATTTATATTACTGTAAGTGAAAAAAATTTATTCAAATAAAAAATACAGGAATATAAAATTATATATTCCTGTATTTTTTCAGTAGCTTATTTTGGATAAAAGATGCAATAGCAATAACAAGTATAAATATTATTACTATATACTTTGATTGTTCTATGAATGTGTAATCTAATAATCCTAAAATAATCCCAACAAAACCTATAGATATATTAAATATTCCGTTAAGCTTCATAAATTTTTCAATATCACTATAGGCTCCACTGTCTTTCAAAAAATTCCTCATCTTTTTACTTTTTAATGACAAAAACCCCATTAGTATAAATCCTATACTACCCAAAATAATAACTATAGTACTTCCCCTCATAACTTTGACCTCCAATCAAATTAAATTTATAAAAACCTTAAATTAAAAATATAGATTTAATATTTCTTCATTAAATGTATTAATATTTACTTTTAAATATCTTAAATAACTTAAAGATAAATATACTATAACCGAAATTTATAATTTACTTAAAAGATATCATATTTAATAGTCATAAGTAAAGATAATCTAATATGACTATATTTATATTTTAATGTATAAACTCTCTATTATTTTATACGTAATTTGATACTAGTACTATGAACTTATACTTATAATTTGTACAAAATAATTTTAATATTTTACTTTAAAAGTGTTGACATAATAGATTATACTTACTATAATTATACTGTACTTCGGGGTGTGGCGCAGATGGGAGCGCGCGTGGTTTGGGACCATGAGGTCGCAGGTTCAATCCCTGTCACCCCGACCAAAAAAATCCTCTCTATTTGAGAGGATTTTTTATTTTATAATTATAAAATAAAATTGGATTTATTTTAGTATTCACATATTTATTTATATAGCTAATTGCAATCTATATAATCATGTACTTCCTTAAGCTTATCATCAAATCCAATAGATTTACAAGAAATTAATACTATTGGTATTATGGATATATAGGCACACAATATTAATATCCACATAAATCTTATCCCCTTTTCAAAATTCTACTTAAAATAAGTATATGAAAAAGATTTCACTATTGTTATAAGTTTTTAGAACTTTTTATATAAAAATAAAACTTTTAATAAAATCATTACTATACTTAAGCTAAATACTTAATTCATTACAATACCATATTGAATAATATATAATGGGAGGTTTACATATATGAATAATATTAAAGCAGTAATATTTGATCTAGATGGAACATTAATAGATTCAATGGGAATATGGGCTCAAATAGATAAAGAGTATCTAGGTAACTTTGGTTATCCTGTTCCTGAAAATCTTCAAGAGGAAATAACTCATCTTACTTTAACAGAAACAGCAGTATACTTTAAAAACAAATTTAATATAAATGATGATGTAGATAAAATAATTTCTACATGGCATGACATGGCCTTTTATCATTATTCTAATACTATTAAATTAAAGGATGGCGTAATCTCATATTTAGATTTATTAAAGGAAAATGGAATTAAAATAGCATTAGCAACTAGTAATTCAGTTGAATTATTAGAGGCTACATTAAAAAATAATAATATATATCAATATTTCGATGCAATAACTACAACTGAAGAAGTAAAAAAATCAAAGGATAATCCCGATATATATTTATTATCTGCAAAAAAACTAGGTATAGTACCAGAAAATTGCTTAGTATTTGAAGATATAGTACAAGCTGTTAAAGGAGCTAAACTTGCTGGTATGCACGTTTACTCAATATATGATAAAGTATCAGAAAATCAAAAAGATACTTTAATAAAGCTATCAGATAGATACATACTTAGCTTTAATGAATTGTTATAAAATAAAAAAGGAATTGATGAATCAATTCCTTTTTTAATAACTCTTAAGATCTAGTAACTCCATATTTCTTTTCTAATTCTTTTACAACATCTAAATATTTTCTTTGTTGCATTTCTTGTAATAGCTTATTAACTATTTGAGCTTTTATTTCTTCAAATGGTATTTCTCTTCCTTCATTTTTATCTTCAACTTTTATTAAATGATATCCAAATTGTGTTTTAACCGGCTCACTTACAACATTTATATCTAATTTGAAAGCTTCATCTTCAAATTCTGGAACCATCATTCCCCTTCCAAATGCACCAAGATTTCCACCTTCCTCTTTAGAAGGACAAGTTGAGTATTTCATAGCTGCTTCTTCAAAAGTTAACTCCTTTGAATCTATTTCACTCTTAATTTTATCACAAAGTTCTTTTGAATCTACTAATATATGCTTTGCAGAAACTGTAGGCTGTTGAGTGAATTCTCCCTTATTATTGTTATAATAATTTAATGCATCTTCATCTGTAACAGTAACTTCTAATAATAATTTATTTAAAGTTAGCTGAGTTAATATATCATTTTCTGCCTGCTTTACATTTTCCTTATACTCTTCTGTATCTTGTATATTTAACTCTTTACCTAGCATATTGATTAACTCAAAAGAAACCATTTGTTCTAATAACTGCTTCTTTGCCTCTACTGTTTCAAAATATGCTCTTTTATCCGCTGGGTACTTCATTATCATATTTTGTAAATCTGATTCCTTAATTTCTCTACCTGATATGGTAGCTAAAATTTTATCTTCCATTGAAATATCTCCTTTATTCTAAATTCTAATCATTATTAATTATAACAGAGTTTATAATAAAATATATAATATTTATCTAATTAATCTAATTAATCTAAATTTACGATTAATATTTAGACTATTTGTTGATAATAATTATTAATAGTATTATAATTATTATTAGTATTATATCTAAAAGGAGGATGTTATAATGGAAATAGGAAGTTTAGCACCGGATTTTACTCTTATGGGTTCTGATGGAAAAGATCATAAATTAAGCGATTATATAGGAAAAAAAGTCATATTATACTTTTATCCTAAAGATAATACACCAGGGTGTACTACAGAGGCATGTGATTTCAGAGATAATATAGATAAAATAACAAATCAAAATGCTATAGTACTTGGAATAAGTAAAGATAATTTAAATTCACATAATAAATTTATTGAAAAATTTAATTTACCTTTCATTTTATTAAGTGATGAAGATAAGATTGTTTGTGAATTATATGATGTCATCAAAGAAAAAAACATGTACGGTAAAAAAGTTTTAGGAATAGAAAGAAGTACATTTATTATTGATGAAAAAGGTTATTTAGTAAAAGAGTTTAGAAAAGTTAAGGTTAAAGGACACATTGATGCTGTCTTAGAAGAACTTAAATAAAAGGATTATAAAGTATAAAAAAGCACTAACAGATGTTAGTGCTTTTTACCTGGTGGCTCGACCAGGAATCGAACCAGGGACACGAGGATTTTCAGTCCTCTGCTCTACCGACTGAGCTATCGAGCCATACAACCTGGCAACGTTCTACTCTCCCACACAGTCTCCCATGCAGTACCATCGACGCTGTAGAGCTTAACTTTCCTGTTCGGAATGGAAAGGAGTGTTTCCTCTACGCCATCATCACCAGATTTCAGAGT
>NZ_JAGHFX010000009.1 GCF_017888565.1 Clostridium sp. | reverse complement strand
GACTTATCATATTTTTCTGCCACTTCTAAATCATAGAAATCTATATCTTCTAACTCAACACCGTTAATTATCATTTAACATTCCCCCATTTCTATTTTATAGTCCAGCTATTTCCTAATGTAGCAGTCTTTAAAGCTCCATTATCTTTAAATGTAAATTTATCTAAATCAAAAGGAACTCCTTTAAATTTATCTTCACTATCATTGAACGTTATTCCTGGCACAGATATTTCAGTTATTGAACCAGTATTAGCATAAGCTACATCAACAATCTTCTTAGTAAATCCTTCTTCAAATGTCTTTGTAGAAGTATCAAAAGTTCCTTCAATTGGATCACTTTGTCCTAAAAAAGTACCTGAAATTCCTAATTCCCCATCATTATCATCAAAGCTATCTACAGCAATAGCAACTTTAAATTTTCTAGCT
Organism: Clostridium sp.; assembly: GCF_017888565.1. Taxonomy (GTDB): domain Bacteria; phylum Bacillota; class Clostridia; order Clostridiales; family Clostridiaceae; genus Clostridium. The sequence goes on along the minus strand of NZ_JAGHFX010000009.1, from coordinate 10,286 downwards.
CTAAACTTATTTTCTTCAGAAGACTTCTTATCTAAATCAACTATTATATACTCTGTTTCTGTATAAGCGCCGGTTAACTGCATCTCTCCAATATTTCTTATATACTCTATTGCTTTATCAGAAGCTATTTGATCTGTATTAAATGATGTTGACCACTCATAACCTGTTACACTTTGACTAGAACTTGATTGATTTATATACCTCTTAGAAGTTGTTTGAGCTGAAGGACTTTCATTTAGTTCAGTAAATCCTGCTCCTAATAGTTCAAAAGCTTCTTTGACTTTTAAGTAGTTAGCTTGTACTTTTCTTTTTCTAATATCCATTTAATTCATTCCTTTCTCTTAAAATACTTTAATCTTAAATTTATTTGATACTGCGCAGTATCTTCTGTTACTGCAAAAGCATATCCAGTACTTGTGACCTCTATGGATAAAGGTTCTAATCCATTATCAAGTAACGGAAATATCCCTTTATCATTATTGTTTTCTATCCAATCCGCAAACTTTTCATAAAATCCACTATTATCTATATTCTGCAATACATCAATCCCATAAGGCTCCCTAGAAGTAAATATAAAAGCATATTGTCTTATACTATCACCATTAACATATTTTCTTACTATTGGATTTATAGGAACTTCTTCTATAGAATAAGTATCTGGATTACCTTCTAAATAATTCACATTAACTTTTATAGCATTATTGAAGGTATCTAAATGAGGACAATTTCTAATATAATTTCTCAAAGCATCTATTATCATTTAGCTCTACCTCCTACAAATTGCGCTATAGATTTTACTACATCATTACCTCTATCATTCCACATACGCTTATCCCAAAACTTACCTCTAAGTCCTCCTACCGAAGTACCTTGTTTCCCATTTCCTTTGTTGCCATAATAGTGTTTCTTTGCGTATGGAGCTTTATAAATAATCTTGCTAGTTTGTATTTCAATCATCATATTTTTTAATCTACCAGTTTGGAATGGAACATAATTGTCACTATATTTAGCTACTTCCTTAGTAAATTTTTCTTGAGCTTGGCCATCTTTATTAAGATATCTTTTTAAAAGAATTTTACCTGTATCATCCATCTTTATTCTTACATTAGTAGCCATGCTATACACCTTCTACTTGAAAATGTCCTGAAAATTCAGTAACAGATTTAATTGTTATAACATCATCAAATTCTTTCTCCAAATCAGATATTCTATGCCCTTGTATTCCTATAACTTCAAAGTCAATTTCACCTTTTACAATTTTATCTCCTGGAGCAAAAGTAAAATATTTTTCTCTTTCCATAAGTTGTAACTTAGCAAATCTTTTCGGACTTACGTAGTTATCTAACTTATCTATGAAAATTAGTGTACTATCAGCTAAAAGTAATCCTTTATCACTTACAGTTCCATTTCTTTTACCTTGCCAGTTTACACCCTTAATAACAGTTCTTTGGTATCTATCTGCACCTAAAGAATTATCATAATATCTATTGTAAATAGTTATATCTGCATTTTTAAATAATACTCTCACGGCATCACCTCTAATACATCCGAACATATTGAGCTGGTAATAATGCTTTTACATCAGAAGTTATAGCCCAAGCCTCCAAATTACTTTCAAATGATATAGATTGATTCCCTTCACTCATAGATTTTACCCCTACTGGTTTAGTTGCATTGATTTTATTTGCATTTTCTATCAACTGATCTATAGCTAAGCCATAATTCTTTTTTATATATTCGTCATTAAAATTTCTATTAAGGTAATTTCTAATGACTAGAATAGCCTTAGCTTCATTTTTCTCTTCTAAAGTCAAAATTACCACTCCTTATAAATTTAAAGAGAGTACTTAGGTACTCTCCTATTGATTATTCATAAATCCTTTCGCTTTTAAATCTGCAATTAAATTATTAAACGCAGTTGCTATTTGCTGTGTAGTTGCAGAATCAGCAGTTAAAGCATCTACTTTATTTAATTTATTAATTACTGCATCTGCGCCTTTAGGGCCTTGTGGTCCTGTTTCCCCTCTATCTCCTTTTGGTCCCGTTGGACCTTGTGGCCCAGGAGTCAATTCTATTTCTGCTATCCCATTTTCTATAGCATTTAATCTTTCATGTGTAATTAATTCTCCATCTTGCCACGTATGTTTTTGATATGCCATTTATATCACCTTCCTATTCTTTACCTACTTTTGCTTTGCCTACCCTAGCTTTACCAACTTTAGATGTCTCTAGGGCGGGATTAGGGTAAAGTAATAGTTCCTATTCCTAATTCTTCTCCATGTGGAAGTGTTGGTAATGCAGTAGCAACAGCTTTGGTAAATTCTCCAACTGGATCTATAGAAGTATACGTTCCAACGAATATCTTATTATCTAATATTTCAGCAGATTCCATCTTACCATCACCAATTAACTTAACTTCTTCAGCGGTTAACCCATAAATAGTTTCGCCTAGAGTTTCATCACCAAACATAGCAATTACATTTTCAGGGAAGTATCTTGCAGTCGCAAAACCTTTAGCAGTTTCCTTTTTATATTTTCCTTCATAAACTACAATTTGTGGTAAATCCAATTGAGCTAATAATTCATTTAAAGCAGCTAAAGTAACAATTTTATCACTATTAACTCCATAAATAGCCTTTCTTACACTAACGCAATTGCAAATAGTTTTAACAACTTTTCTAGATGTCAATGCTCTAGTTGGTCTTGATCCACTTTCAGCTTCCACCGCATCAGCTAATGTAGCTAAATCATCTAATGGAGTGTCACTATCTGGTGTGTTCCATGTAAATGACTTTTTGTTTCCAGATGGAACTTTATAGTCAATTGTTACTTTTACTTTATTTTCATTAATAGCAATTTTACCTGTAGATAATAGTTCCATTCTCATTGCTTCAACTCTAACTTTAACTGAATCAGTCATTTTTTCGGCATCATTATAAAGTTGAGATAAAACAAAAGCTAACTCTGAATCAGTTCTTGGATTATTTATCTTTATGATTTCTTTTTCTGCTATTTTAATTTTTCTCTTTATAAGAGCTAAGCTTGCTACACCTTTTTCAATTGCTTCTCTTGAAGCTAATTGTGTTTCAGTATCAAAAGCATGAACTTCTGCACTTACAGGAAGTCCTCCTGAACCTAGAATCATATCAAACTCTATATCTTGTATTTTTTTTTCTGGGAAAAGTGACTCTCCTAACATAGGAGCAACCTTTCTTTCTTTAAAATAATTAACTAATTCATTAGTATTAAAAACTTCTTCTAATCTTGGCATATTATTTCACCTTCCTATCTAAATTTTATATTTGGTAATTTTTCTTTAACTAAACCTTTAGCTGTAGGAGTATATCCATCTAGAACTCTATCTTCTCTTAAATAACCTTCTACAATAAGACTACATGGCATATCTCCGTTTGTTACATCAACCGTTTGATAAAGTACTCCAACAGGTGTTCCTGGAAAAGTATCTTCACTACTTTTAACTACAGCTCCTGAAGCATCTATAAAAGCACCTGCTTTTACAATTTTCTTTCCTTCAGCATTAGCATCAACCCCAGCTGATGCAACTGTTGCTGAAAAAGTTACTAAATTCTTTTCAGTAACCAAAATTTCCATATCATTTTCATAATTTATCTTTTTAAAATACATAAATACTCCTCCTTATTTATCGCCCCAAGGATTACTTGGAGCACTTGATTTTGAATTGTTTTGAGCTGCAATAGAAGCTCCAATACTAATTGTTTTTCCATCTGCTCCTTTACCTGGTATATAACTAGATTGTTTCATTTTCTCAGTAGCTATTGCTTCAAGACCTTTAGACCAATCATCAGCTATAGAATCTATAACTTCTTTAGTTTTATCAAAATCTTCACCTAAGCACTTTTCAACTACACTGGCAGGTAATTTTTTATCTGCTGCATATTTTATAGCCTGAGTTAATAGGTCTTTTCTCGCATTAGCTTGTCTTTCTTTTTCTAATTCCTTTTCTAGTTCTAGCACCTTCTTTTGTACTGGATCCGTAACCAAATCTGGATACTTATCCTTAATAAAAGGTTCAAGCTCCTTTTCTAAGTTATTCTCTTTCCAAGTTTTTAAAGCCTTACTATGATACTTGTCATTTTCGCTATCAATAAAAGCTTTAAAGTCTTTATCATTCTTTAATTTTTCCTTAAAGGCCTCTAAGGTAAGTCCACTAGCTTGTAGTGACTTAGCTAAATCACTATTTTCTAGTAATGAATCTATATTTTCATCATCACCAGCTTTTTCTATTAATTTTAATAATTCTTTCTTTAACATATATCCTCCTTATCCCACAAACCTCTATGAGCCTTGTGACACAAAATTATTTAACTTAGTAATGTATTTATACCCCTTGTACACATAAAGCACACAAGACGATTTAAGAGCAAAATTAAAAGCCTTAGTTTCCTAAGACTTAGAATTTATTACTAATATAGGCTTATTTGAAATTGATTCTAATTCATCAAGATTAATTAACAAATGACCTTCTATTGATATAAAATCTCTACCTAAATTCATTTCATCAATAACGCGATCACATATATCACTATCATCTGTCAGAAATATATGAGTATCGCCACTTTTCATTCTCACTACTACTTCAAATCGTTCCATTTATATATCATCCCCTTATTCCTCGATTGTGTAGAAACAGCGACAACAAGGGTGCCTTGGCGTTTCTAACTTATCTTTAATATCGAATACTTTATCGTGATATTTCCCACAATCATCACATAACTTACTATCTAAAGTTGCATTATATCTAACTTTCTTAACTCCTGTTTCCTCACAATACCTATCAAAGGCATTACTTGAAACCCTAGAAACTTCTGTTTCTACTAACCTTTTACTGTTATAAGCACTCATATTGAATGTTTTTTCTATATCTTTTCTAATTTGATTTACATTCACCTTCCCTTTAAGGAAATCTTGTACTTTTCTATGCAAATGGTTAGCTACTTCTTTTTCATTCTCCCAAACTCTATCAGAAAAATGTTTACCTTTGAAATTACTTTCTATTATCTTTTTTACATCTTTCAAGCCTTTGTTGTAGTTATAAAAACTAAAAGTTTCCTTGACTACAGTACTTAATAATTCTTCAATTATTTTTTCTTGAGAAGCTGCTTCACCTTTTGATATATCAATTATTAATTTAGACATTTTTTTGTATTCTTTTTCAATAGTTGCACTATCCATAACCATAACATCATTTGCAATAGTATAAGTTAATAAAATATTAGCTACTTCTTGTAAAAGCACATCTCTATTAAGTCTTTTATGCCTATATATTATTTTCAACTGTTTTTCCGCTAGTTTATAAAGACTTTCTATAAACTTTTCTTCCTTAGTCAATTTCATCACCTAATTCTTTACCTAAATCAACTTGTGGCATTTCCTCTTCCTGCTCTTTCTTAACTTTTTCAGCTTCAGCTACTTTATTATTTACAAAACTAAACAATCCTCTAGCAGTATCTTTGGAAATAATCCTCTCTGGAACTTGAGCTAACATTTGAGCAGTTGCTAAATCATCACTTGGAATATTAGGAGTATATAAAGCTTTAACGTCTTTATAGTCATACATTTTGTTTTTCTTCAAGTCTAGATAGATGAATAAAAACCTAATTCTATTTTTAACTATGTTTTTATGTGCTTTTATTTCTAATCCACATTTGTTTTCTAATACAATAAGTCTGGACCTTAATGTAATTCCACTAAGATTGCTTTGTAACTTTTCGTTGTGATTTATATGACAAGCTATTTCATACATTGTATCGTGATATCTATCTAAAGTATTTTGAATAAAAGTATCATTTATATTTTTAATTAACCATTGAGCATCACCATTACTAGACTCTGGAAATTGAATTACTCCTAGCTTTTTCATATCACCAACTTCTTTTGGATCAATCTGTGCATTTTTAAATAGTAAATAAGCATTTCTAAAATCACTTATTTCATTCCCGATATCAGATAAATTAGTTTCAAATGCATCTTGTAGCCCCTTCATATCCTTGTATAAACTATCATCTATATTTTCATCAGTGAGCTCCCCTATAGTTACTGGAACTTCTCCAAATATATTAGTTGTAGGAGAAGCAATTTCATTAAACTTAGCATCAAAGTGATAAATTAAATCATCTGTATAAACATCAACATAAGTAGTTGTGTTATCAAAATCATTTTTGAATGCATGAATAAAAAATAAAATCTTACCGGAAGCTTTATCGTAATAAGCATATCCATCAGTAGGTTTTATTATCTTCGAACAAAAATCCGCTTTATCATCAATATAATAAAGTTCATATACTTTAGTAAAAATAAGAAGGTATTTCATAACATCAGTATCGTGCAACTCATTCCAATGAGCTGTATAGTACTCAATATCCTTTACCACGCTTTCATTATCATTTCTAGATTCATAAGTAATATCATTCCCAAGTGTGTAAGCTACTTCTTCTTTTATGAATTTTTTAATATAATTAACATTAATTTTTAGATTAGATCTTTCTGTTATAAAAAGATATTTTTTTATTGCATCAGTATCGCCTTTATAGTATTGATACATCTTCGTATAAATATTTTTAAAAACATAATATGAACCATAAACTTTTTTAACCAGCGCTAAATGTTCTGGATTATTAAGGTTTAGTCCAATTTCTTTTTTAAATATTTTTTTTACAATATCACTAATTTTCAAATTATCACCTCCTATAATCCTAATAATCTTCTATCAAGGATTTTTACTTTCCTTGAAACTATTATTGTTTTAAGTTTTATTTCTAATTCTGCCAGATTGTCAGGAGCATCATCATGTACGCTATATAATTGACCTTGAAAATCTAAAATTTCATCAATAGCTTTTTTACTATCTTCCATGTCAGATACAATTATTATCTGTCCATTATTCACTTGATCTATAATTGTGCTAATTTTTTCATCTTTATTTTTCTTTTGCATTTCATTAATCCATATATATTTTTTTCTTTTTAGTATTTCGCTTTTTCCTATCAATTCTTTTATTTTTTCAACGTCAGCACCTTGGTATGTATTTTTTTCAAGGTTTATATGAGTTACGTCAAGATTTCTTTCTAGAACCTCAACAACCTTTTCGCAATATTGACTAAAAGTAAGTTTTCTATGGACCAAATCCCTTATATAAGTAAAATCATTAGTTGCTTTACTTCCAACCATTATATTTGTACTATCTGATTTCTTATTAGTTGTACTAGCTGGATCTATAGACATCATCGTTTTAGTAAAATCATGTTGCTCTATTTCTTCTTTGGTTTGTGTTGCTACTGATTTAAACCATTTCTCCCCAATAGAAGTTGCATCATTCATTAATTCACTCATAAATGACCTTCTATCCTCCCAATATTTAACCGCTAAATCATTAAAGCAATCCCATTTTTCGGGCCACCAGGTTGTAAATTGCATTTCTTCCTTGTGATCCTCATAGAATTGCTTAGCTTTGATTTTTCTTTCATCCTTATTTAGTTTTTCATCAAAATATATATCATGACATTCTCGCCATAATTCGCTTTCGAATATATCTTCTACAGTTTCATCATCATTTAGAACGATAGCCCTTCTTAAGATAGTGTAATAATCATTATTCCTACTTAATTTACTCATAAGGCAATCTACATGCAATACTGTTCCTATAGCGATTACCTTAGTAGCTGCCTTTATCTTGATACCATTTCTATATACTGCTTTATCTCCAACTTCTTCTATTTCTTTAGTCCATTTAGAATATTGTTTTTCTCTTGCTGCATCTGTAAGTATATTCTTTTCGTCTTGAAAGTCATCACCAATAAATACAGTAGGCCTTATTCCTCCCCAGTTAGCACCACGAACAGAAGTTCCGGAACCAACTGTTTTAATATAAGTACCATTAGTAAATTCAACCTCATTAGCATTTACTGTATATCTTTCGTTATTAGTTTTGTAGGATTTAACATTTATCAATTTACCAAAACACTTAATTATCTTATGATTTTCGTTGAATACCTTCTTAATTGAATCAAGGAATTGAGTTGCGTCAGTATCAGTTTTAGCACCTAATAATGTAAATAAAGACCTTTTATAACAATGTAGCCATACACTAACCGCCATATCAAATATAGTTGTTTTAGCAAATCCTCTAGGTTCTATTATTGCTGCCTTATCAAATTTATCGGCTACAAATATATCATTAGCAAGTTCCCATAGTTCATAATGTCCCTTAGATAATGCTCTTGCAGTATTATTATCCTTAACAACAAAAGTGTCGCTCATAAAATACAAGCAAAAGAACTCTATATCATTTTTCCCTAGTGCCATTGCTAAATCATCTAACCTATGTGAATTCATTTTAATTAAGGCGATAGCCTTTTCTTCATCATAATGTTTGGTTAGGTATTTTTTCAGTATATATAATTCATATAAGTTTTCTTTCTCAAATAATCTATTATCAAAATAAATCATGCTATCACCTCTTTTCTTTGAGAATAAAAAATATAATAAAATTTTATGGAGTCCGCCGACAGGCTTAAGGCAATTTCTAATTTAGAACCTACCCCACCCTTTTGGAGAGCAATTCTCCTATAGAGAATCATTTCGCTAAATCTTGTTTTCACGAAGTCATGTAAAAGTACCTATTTAAGCCATTCTTAGAGTTAAGTTTTATTATTTTTTGTTTACTATTAATAAACTTTTACTAATAAACCTATCATTTCGTACGTATCAATGCGAAATACTATTTAACTTTAGGTAGTTCTATCACCTTGTTATCGCTTATATCATTCAGCATATCGTCTATATCCACTATTTCATTCTTGCTATTGTCATTGTTTATATCCTGTATCTTATTAGTAGGAGTTCCTAACACTCTATTCAGTGTATATATAATGGCATCTAGGGACGTTTTATCACTATTACTTTTCAATGCTATCTTAATTAACTTAGCGGTTAAAGGATTTATATTGTTCATTATTTGTGTTTCTACATCAGATTTAAGCGCTTGAAGCGACTTGTCCAACTCAGCCTTAAACAATTCATCTTTGTTCTTCCACGTTGAAACAGTAGTTCTGCTCGCCCCTATAATCTTCGCAACATCAGATATACTCTCACCTTGCACCAATAATTCAATAGCCTTAATCTGCTTATCATTCAATGTTTTATTGGCCATGCTCTATCACCTCACTCTCTTAACGCCTTAACATTAATCTATTATTATATTTAACATCTAAACCTATGATAAAAAGGTTTCATTTTCAGCATACAATTACACCTTATATATATAATATATAGCATGTAATTACCCCTCAAAAACGACACCCTTTTGATATTCATCTATTATTTTTCTAGTGTACTCATAAATCTCATTTCGATTTACCTTGTACTTTTTAATCTTAAAACAATGCTTATTCTCTATCATGCTTATTATTACCGCAATATCTCCACTGGTTAACTGAAATTCTGTAAGGGATATTTCTCCCCTGATATATTTCATTCTTAAATCAGCGAAGGCCTTCAGATAAACTTTATTTTTCCAGAAGGATTTATATTCCTCCTTGCTTATCTCTGTGATCTGATTGCTATTTCTATCTATCTTAAAATAGTAAAAGCCATCCTTTGATAATATTCTTTTATCCTGCAATGTATTATCCCACTTAATTACTGTCTTTTCTGCGACCTTAGATTCTTCCGCTATCTCTTTTATTGTCTTAGGTACTTCTATGGTCCTTATATTAAAATAATTAATGAATTTATCAGTTCTATTAGTGTTATACATGCTACCGATTTTCTTCTTTAGCTCTGAGTTATTCTTCTTAATAACATAAATATATTTATTTTTAACCTTATATTTATCTATTAATTCATAACCACATTTACTCAACCTATATTCTAGATTATCTCTTTTTTCTACTAGCTTGAGTGCATTAATACTTATACCTAATATGTCTTTTAATTTATTCCTATCACATTTAATAATAGTTTCATCTTTCATATTCCATCAAGCACCATTATACACACTCCTTTCATTTGCACGATATCAGAATTATTTCTGCCTTAAGGCACCTTTTCTACGCTCATATCTTCTTTCCTTCATGCAGCTCTCTAAGTCCTGGTATGGCAATAAAGATAGTTCGATTTCTTCACATACCTTACTATCACATTTAGGATTAAAAAACATACATGCACATTTTAGATCTTGTCCTTCCCATTTGCTTAAGAATACATAATCTTTCTTTTTAACTTTCCCCACCTTTATCACCTCGCTT
>NZ_JAGHFX010000008.1 GCF_017888565.1 Clostridium sp. | reverse complement strand
TTCAGACAAGTATTTGATCCATTTAAAATAGAAGCCACAATAACTAGAGATTGGGAGCCATATCAATCAATATTCCAAGAAGGAGAATTAGGAGTAGTTAGGGTTAAATTATTTGGAGGAATAGATTTTGTAGAAATAGAGTTTCCTGAAGAGCTAAATAAATTAGCTGAAGAAAGCGAGGAATATTCAAGCGTAGATACATATAAGTATTTAACTCCTAGGAAAAATGATAGCTTTGATTATAAATTTTACGTACCAATTGGAGCAGAACATAAAATTTATTCTGTAAAAGTTACTGGGCATAAAAATGATAAGAAAAAAATTGTACATCCAAGCATGGAAGTTCGAGGAAATATATTAAATGAGGTAAGAACTAGAATAAGATAATAAAAGGTAATGTTTGCAAAACATTACCTTTTATTATTTATCGCTATATATTACCTATATAACAATTATTTTTAATAATTGATGAAACTTGTCTAATGAGGTAAATTATAGTAAAATGTTAAAGTAAATTATACATTTTGTAATATGGAGGAGAAATGAAAAGTAAACAAAATTTAAATTTTAATATTGAAAATATAAATAACAAAAGGTACTGCACTTTAAGTGTAAATGAGGATGAGGTGCTTTTAGAATATGAAATAAACATGATAAAGAACAATCCTTCACTTCCATTTTTGGAAATTGATATAGTTCAAGTAAATTCAGATAAAAAAGTTCTATACAAATTATGTAATAAGATTAGTCTTTCAGAGATAATTCAAGATGATAGATACGATATTGAAAAAGTTATAGAGATATTAGAAAACATATATAAATGTGCAAATAATATGAAAGAATTTATGTTGGATAATAGAAAAATGGTTTTAGATTATAAGAATATCTATGTGAACAGTGATTTAGTTCCTTATATGATATATTTGCCTTTTAAGAATGAAGAACTAAACGATATAAAAGAAAATTTGATTGATCTCTTTGAGAATATTATAAAAGTTTTAAAGGGTAATAAAAATAATTTAACTAATAACGATAAGAAAATGTTAAGTAAAATGACCAAAAATCGAATTAAATTAGATGAATTTGGACAATTATTTACTGAGTATAAGATGAAAAAAGATGAAGAAAGACTATTAGATAAACCTTCTAAAATAAAAGAAGAGGAAGATATAATAAGTGAACGAGCATATCATATAAGTAATCAAGATAGTAATTATAGACAACAAATAAAGGAAGAAACAAAAGATGTAGAAAAGAGAAGATTTAAAAGCATTATTGAAGAAGATTACTCTGAGTTTCAAGATGTTGATAATGAAGAAGATATAGAAGATTATTTAGAGAGTCAATTAGAATACGAAGAATATAAAGATATTCATCAATATGATAAAAAGATGGATTCAAGGCAAAAGGATAAAAAAATCATAATAATTCAACTTATAGTTTTAATGATGATAGGTAGCTTAGGATTAATAATAAGTTATGATGATAAAAAATTATTTATCGGTATAGCAGTAGGGATGTTAGTTGTAATAATTATTTTTACAGCTTTAATAATATCAAATAATAAAAGTAAGGAGTAATAATTTATGGAGCAAATTAAGTTAGTAGTTATAGATAATGATATACATTATTTAAATAACTTAATGAATTATATTTCAACAGAGTATAAGGAGATTATAAGTGCAGTATCATTTTCTAATAAAAAACTATTTTTAGATTATATTGAGAACCAAGAAGGTGCAGATATATTCCTTATAAGTACAGATTTTTATTATGAAATTCATAAGGAAGATTACTCAAATAAAGCTGTATTACTTTCTGAAAATAGTAAGACTGAAAATAAAAGTATCTATAAATATCAATCTATAGATAAGATATGTAAACAAATTATAGAAATATATAATAAAACAAAGGAAGATAGTGAAAATATAGAGGATAATAAAGTTATATCATTTTTTTCACCAATAGGGGGAATAGGAACTTCAACCATTTCTATAGCTACAGCAATAAAACTTGCTAAGGCTAATAATCAGGTTCTTTATTTGAATTTAGAAAGAATTCAATCAAATGGGATATTTATGACAGAAAGTAGATGCAAATATAATTTTTCAGATTTACTTATAAATGTTAAAGAAGGTGGAGAGGAGTTTGAATATATTTTATCAGAAAGTATTATTAGATATGAGGAGTTAAGTCTATATTATTTTAATCCTATAGATAGTATTTTAGATATTGAAGATATAAGTTTAGATGATATAAAAGACTTATTAAGTAATATCCGTAATAGTAAAAGATTTAATTATATAATAATAGATTTACCTTCTGTATTAGATTCAAAATATTATTACATATTTGAAGAAGCAGAAGAAAATATAGTGGTAATGGGACAAGACCCAATATCAAGTTATAAAATTGATACTATGTTAAGACAATTAGATAATATAAGTAAATTTAAGTTTGTTTTTAATATGTATGATGATTTAAAAGAAAAGAAGATATCTAAATTGATTTCAGTAAATTTATTGCCTATAATATCTACAATAAATTTAGATTATGGCATTAGAGGAGAAATAGATATAAAAAAGCTTTTGAACATAGATAATTCATTTAGTGATGGAATTTTAACGATAACGAATAATTTAAATTAGTTATAGGAGGTAAATATGGATAAAGCTATAGTAACAGTTAGTATAGATGGTACTAATATAGAAAAGGATTTGGAAATTCCTATAGATATATCTGTAAAAGAAGTATGTGTAGCAATAAAAAAGGCTCTAAATATTGATAATAAAGATATAAATATATCTGGATACTATATTAAGACAAAGCATCCTACAGGATTTTTAAAAGGAAATGATATATTAAAGAAATTTAATGTTTGCGATGGAACAAAAATAATTCTTATTTAGGGGGGAGAATAGATGGATGAATACAGAAAAATTAGAAGTGTATTAATCTTACATAATGATGATATATATAAAGAAGTAGATTTGGATGATTATGAAGAAGAAATAATAGCTATTGGAAATACTGATGAATGCCAAGTCAATCTTAAAACAATATATGATAAAGAGTTTAATGTTATATTTACTAGGAAAAAAAAAAGTTGGCAAATTTCAGATGGAAAAGATTCATATTGCGTTATTAATGGAGTTAAAGTTCCTAGAAAAATAATTAATAGTGGGGATAAAATAACTATTAAGGATTGTATATCTAAAGAAGAAATTTTGAAAATAAATTATTTTATGGATTTCACAGTAGAGATTGAGGATTTTGATAGAGAAATTAATATAGAAAAAGTTAATAAAATTAAAATTGGAAATGAAGATAGTAATCAGATAGTTCTAATGGATGAATTTGTTGATAAAAATCATGCTGAGATTGTTAAAAATGGAGAAGAAGATTTTATAGTAGATTTAAACAGTAGATATGGAGTATACGTAAATGGAAAAATAATTGAAAAGCGTCAAAAGCTAAATGATGACGATTTTATAATTATTTCTGGATATAAAATTCTATATAATAAGTACAAAATAATGTTATCTAAAAATAATAAAAATATTAAAATAAATGGATTAGATGTTATTGAAAATAGAAATTCTACTTCATTTAGTTATCCTTGTTTTTATAGATCTCCAAGGCTTTTAGAAGATATATCACAAGAAGACATTATTATAGAAGAACCACCGGAAAAAGCTAAAGCACCAACTAATAATTTATTGATAACTTTGATTCCACTATTAGGAACTGTGGTATTTACAACAATGATGGCTAGTAGTGGTGGAGACGCTAAAAATATGATTTATTCTATTGGTATGGTGGCATTAACTGGATTTGTATCAATTTTAGCTTATGTAATGGAAATAACTAATACAAAGAAGCAGCAATTTAAAAGATACAAAAGATATAAGGATTATGTAAAAGATAAAGAAGCTCAAATAATAAATAAAAGAGAGTTATTGATGGAAAGTATAAGAGTTAATAATCCAGAAACAGAAGAGTGTATTGATTTTCTAGACAAATTTGATAGAAGATTATGGGAAAGAGTACCTGAGCATGAAGATTTTTTAAATGTATCATTAGGAAGAGGTATTGGAGATTTAACTTTTGACATTAAAGTAGATGATGAAAGATTAGAAATAGATAAGGATATATTAAAAAGAGATCCAAGAAAATTAAAAGATATATATGGAAAGATGGAAGATGTACCTATATGTATTAATCTTATGGAAGATTTTCCGATTGGGATTTATGGTAATAGGTTGTCTACTATAGAATTATTAAAAAATATAATAATTAAGATAAGCACATTACACTATTTTGAAGATGTTAAAATTGCTGCTATTTATCCTAAGGAAGAGGAAAAACAATGGGAATGGCTAAAATGGATACCTCATACATGGACAAATGAAAAAGAATTTAGATATATAGGTAATACGAAAGAAAGTGCTCATAATGTTCTAAATATACTTTATGATGAAATTAAAAATAGAAAGTTTACTGAAGATAGCAATAAAGTAAGATATTCGACTGTGTATATAGTAATAATAGCTGATAGAGATCTATGTGAAAACGAACCTATAATGGAGATGCTAGAATCAACAAATGATTATGGTACAGTTGGAATGTTTGTTTATGAAGATTTAGCTTTAATACCAAAAGAAAGTAAAAAGATTATAGAAGTTACTAGCAATAGTGCTATTTATAAAGATGTTAAAAATAGCAATAGATTTAAAAATGTAGGATTTAATAATATATCTGATTATATATGTGATAGCTTTGCAAGAAAGATGTCTCCGATATTTGTGAAAAATTCATTTACGCAAGGTGCATTAACTAGTTACTATACATTGTTTGACTTATATAATATAAAAAGTGAAAATGAACTTGATATTATAGAAAGATGGGGAAAAAATAAAGTTTTTGAGACAATGAAGGTACCATTAGGAGTAAGAGCAGGAGATGAGGTTGTTTATCTTGATTTACATGAAAAATTTCATGGACCTCATGGCCTTGTTGCTGGAACTACTGGATCAGGTAAAAGTGAAATTATTCAAACATATATAACATCATTAGCTATCAATTATCATCCGTATGATATCAGTATAATAATAATTGACTATAAGGGCGGAGGTATGGCAAATCAATTTAAGAATTTACCTCACCTTGTAGGTACAATAACTAATTTAGATGGAAATCAAATTAATAGATCTCTTGTATCAATTAAAAGTGAGCTGAAAAGAAGACAAAGAATATTTGGAGAATATAATGTTAATCATATAGATTCTTATATAAAGTTATTTAAATCTGGACAAGCTAAAGAAGCAATCCCTCATTTACTTATTATAGCTGATGAATTTGCTGAATTAAAAAATGACCAGCCTGATTTTATGAGAGAGCTTGTTAGTGCTGCTAGAATAGGTAGAAGTTTAGGTGTTCACTTAATTTTGGCTACACAAAAACCTTCAGGGGTTGTAGATGATCAAATATGGTCAAATTCTAAATTTAAACTATGTTTGAAAGTGCAAGATGAAGCTGATAGTAATGAAATGATAAAATCTCCTTTAGCAGCTAATATAACCAATCCAGGTAGAGCTTATTTTCAAGTAGGAAATAATGAAATATTTGAATTATTTCAATCAGCATGGAGTGGAGCAAAGAAATATGATACAGATGATATAAGTAAGAAAGAGGTTGAAATTTCAGAAGTACTTATAGATGGAAGTAGAAAAGTTATTTATTCTTCTAAAAATGATGATAAGAAAAAGGATGGAAAAACCCAGTTAGATGCCATGATTGATAGAATTAACGAAGTAACTAAAATGAATGGAGTTACAAAGTTACAAGGGCCATGGTTACCAGCTTTAGAGGAAGTTATATATTTAGAAGAGGTTACAGAAGCTGTGGAACAATTTATTTGGGAGGCTAGTGATTTAAACATTAATCCAATAATAGGTGTACTTGATAATCCAGAAAGGCAAATTCAAAAGAACCTTTCAATTAATTTAAGTGAAAATGGTCATACATTAATACTTGGATCACCTGGAGTTGGAAAAACAACATTATTGCAAACAATGATTACATCTCTAGCAGCAACTTACACTCCGGAAGTTGTAAATATATATATTTTAGATTTTGGATCAAGAATGTTAAAAATGTATGAAAATATCCCTCATGTTGGTGGTGTAATTACAGCAGATGATGAAGTATTAACAAAGAATTTTATTAATTTTATACATAAAGAAATTTTAAAACGTAAGAAACAATTATCTGAATGTGGAGTAAGTAATGTATTATCTTATAAAGAAGTAACAGGAATAACGTTACCGCAAATAGTTATTATAATTGATAATTATGCAGCTTTTACAGAAATATATGAAGATTATGAAGAGGATATTACTAAGTTCTCAAGAGATGGAGCTAATTTAGGAATTTATTTAGTAATAACAGTATCAAATTCATCAGATATCAGATATAAAATTAGTTCTAACTTTAAAAATAATATAGTTTTAAATTGTGTTGATAGTGGAGAATATGGAAATATATTTGGTAGAGTTGAAATAGAGCCAGCAAAAAATCCTGGACGAGGATTAGTAAAAGATGAAGAAATATGTGAATTCCAAACAGCACTACCTATGAAGGCGACTAATGAAGCTGAAAGAGTTATTAAAATGAAAGAATTAATAAATAAAATTAATGATAGATGGGATGGAAAAACAGCTATTACAATTCCTAGAATACCTGATGATTTAACAATAGATAATTTTGTAAGTGATATTTACAACGAGCAAGGTTTAGAAAATGTTTATGTTGGAATTGATGTTAATGAGATAGAAAAAGTTGCTATTAATATTAATAGCAATCAAGTTATACCTATAGTAGGTAATCAATCTATTGGAAAAAGTAATACATTAAAATCAATTGCAGCTTGTGTTGAAAAAACATGTACATCAGAAAAGTATGATATGTATATTTATGATTCTAGTGATTATGGATTAGTAGAACTTGAGGATAAAGAAAATATTTCTTTCTATTCTAATAATAATGAAGATATAATTCAAAGTTTACTAGATTTAAAATATGAATTAGATCAAAGAAAAGACTTTATCCAAGATGAAGTATATATGAAGAAAGGTAAAATTAAAGAAATTGATTTAATTAAACAATTTAATAAGAAAATTATAATTATTGATAATATTTCTGAACTATTGGGGAATGCTGAAAGTGAATATGACATTATTGATATGCTTAAAGATGTTATTGAAAGTAAACATGGATATGGATATGTAATAATAGCAGCAGCTAATGAAGAAGAGTTTAATGATTTATCATATACTTATTCATTTATAAATTCAATAAAGAAAAAGAATCAAGGTATATTATTAAAGAGTATAGAAGAGCAGGATTTCTTTAATGTAAGAATTAATTATGGAGTAAAAGAAACTAATATTATACAAGGGTATGGATATGTAATTAATAATGGTAATTATAAAAAGATAAAGCTTCCTTTGTTTAAAAAATAAAGAAAATATTGCTAAAAAGTGTATTTAATAGTATAATTTAATTGAGTTAAGTAATTTTATGACATTAATGATTAAAAAAGTAAAAGGAGATGTGGAATTATGTCTACAAAAATTAGAGTTTCACCAGAAGAATTAAGAAGTTCTTCTAGAGTATTTAAGTCTAATGCAAACAGTACAACTGATATGCTAAAAAGATTAAGCTCTGAGGTTAATAAAATGAAGTCAATATGGGAAGGACAAGCTAATAGAGAGTTTATAAACCAATATGAGCAATTACAACCTTCAATGAAGCAATTTGTAACTGTTTTAGAAGGAATATCTAAACAACTTTCTGACGTTGCTACAACAATGGAAGATGTAGATAGAAAGATTGCAAGTCAATTAAGAAGATAACATAAAAGAACCCCACATACTCATGTGGGGGGCTTACAATTTGAAGAAAAAGTAGGGATGATGTATTGGGTGTTTTATTATTTAATAAAAATAATAAAAAAGAAAAGAAGATTTTTCAAGAAGAGGAAGTTCCAGTTATAGATATTGTTCATTCTATGAGAAATAAAGAAATAATTGAAGAACCTCAAGAAGAATCACCTGATGAAATTAAATTTATTGATTATGATAATTTAATAAATATGATATTAGATGAGTTTATTGTTAATAGGCCCAATCTAATAAATGCTGTTGAAAGAGGAATAAAATCAAAAGATGAGTTAACTAGAGAAATTTTTATGTTTTTAAAATTGCAAGAAGTACAGTTAACAGATAGCGAATTTAACGAATTATTTATTAGGTTTGAGACTTATGTATGGGGATATGGGATGTTACAGGAATTAATTGATGATCCTGATATTTCCGATATTAAAACCATAGATTATAACAACATCAGGATTAAGGTTAAAGGAAGAAGATTAAAATCTAATATAGAGTTTCAAAATAGAGAAAGTTTAAAGAAGTATATAAATTATATAGCAATTAAGAATAACTCTATACTTAGTGAAATAAATGCTATTCAAAAGTTTACAGATAAGGATAGTAGCAAAGATTTTATACTAAGAATAAATATTTCATCTGAGTTTATAAATTCAGGTGGCTTACCTTGCTTAGTGATTAGAAAAATACCTAAAAATAAGAACAGTATTAAAGATTTGAAAAAGCTAGATATGTTTAATGATGAAATAGAGAACTATTTGGAAGAAGCTATGAATTCTGGTTTATCAATATTTTGTACTGGAAAGGGTGCTAGTGGTAAAACAACATTGATGAATGCATTAATAGATGAAATACCACATGATAAATCTTGCTTAGTTATTCAAGAAGCAGAAGAACTGTTTACTGACAAGCATCCAGATATAATTTTTCAAAAGGTTAAGTTTGCTAAAGGTGATGGAAAAATAGAGTACACATTAAGGGATTTATCGATAAATGGGCTTCTTATGGATTTAGACTATTTCATTATAGGAGAAATAAAAGGAGCAGAAGCTTATGATATGGCAAATGCACTATACACAGGGCACTCTGGAATTGCAAGTGTGCATGGAAGTAGTGCTGAAGAAGCTGTTAACAAAATAGTTCACTATATGAAATATGTAAGTGATATGAAAAAAGGTGAATTACTTGAAATGCTAAGTAATATTGATATTATGATATTTATGAAGGATTTCAAGGTTATGGAAATAACTGAAGTTACTGGATTTAACTATAATACTCAAGAACTAGAATTTAATAAGGTTTTCCAATATGAAATAGATAGTGATGATAACAAATATATTGGAAAATTTAAAAAGTTAAATGATAGTTGTGAAAAGGTTAAAAAGAAGAAAATATATAGTGAATTTATGAAAGTATAACTTCATAATAAGATGGTGTTAATTAATGATTATTGTTTATTTAGGAAGAATACTTTTAATAATAGTAATATTTATACTGTTATATACTATATTCGATTTATTAAGAGAAATCTTTAGAAGAAATTATATAAAACTTGCTTTTGGAAATCTAAAAAATAGGTATGAAGAAAGACAAAAGGTTAGAGAAGTAGCTATTTTATTAGAAGGCGAAAAAGAAAAAAAGACAATTTTGGAGAAGATAGATATATTAATAGAAAGTTCAAGGGTGAGGAAATGGATGCCTTTTCTTACTAGTGAAATACTTATTTTTATATCTTTATGTTTTGCATTTATATGCGCTTTTTTCGTCCAAAAAGCATTTGGTATATTGGTATTTTCTATTCCTGTATTTCTTTCAGTTCTGATGTTTATTGGTTTAACCTTAAAAAGTTTAAGTAAGGCTACATATGATAAGATTGATGATCAAGTCTTATTATATATAAACATATTAGAAAACTTATCAGCTTCTAATTCAGATATTGTTGAGATAATGGAAAAATCAATACCATACATAAAGGAGCCATTAAAGGAATATACAAAACAATTTGTATTTGAATGTAGGAAGGGGCTTCCTATAGATATGGCTTTTAAAAATTTTGAAAATAAAGTGGAAAGCTTTAGATTCAAGCAATTGCTTAAAAATCTATCTGTATGCAGTAAATATGAAGCAAACTATAGAGAAATATTAAATAAGTCAAGAGTAATAATGAAACACTATTTTCTTGAAAAAGAAAGAAGAAAAAAGGAAGTAAGACAAAGTAGATTGGCTATTCTAAGTGTTGTTGCTGTTGGAATATTACTATTTAATTTGGTGAGTGGATTTACAGAAAATTATTTTGAGTTGCTTAAAACAACTTTTATGGGAAATCTTATACTTGGATATAATATCCTAGTAGTATTATATGCAATTTATAAGTTTATCACAGTTGATAGAATCAACTATTAAATTTATAGGTGGTGAAGCAAATGAAGGTAATAGTTGGCTTATTATACATAGTTATTATAATATCAGTTTTTGCTGCAAGTTATTATATTATAGTAGTGACTCAAAAGGAAAAAATTAAAAAGAAGAAAAAAAACAAAAAAGATGATAGTACTGGTAAACTAAATGATTTAATGAAAAAAAATGAAAAGGGACTGTTTTCATATGATAGAATACATAAATATCTTAAGAAAAATGGTAATCCATTAAAAGTTTCACCAGCTGGATATATTATAGTAAAATGTTTAAGTTCTATAATTATTTTTGTATTATTTTCTTCAGATGTAGTAATTGCTATAGCAGCTGGGATAGCAGGATTTTTTCTAATTAACTTAATTACCTATATGTTTAATAATAGCGATATGAAAAAAATAAGAATACAAATAGTTGATGTATATGATTTTTTAAGTATACAAACTGCAGCTGGAGTGTTCATAGGCTCAGCATTAACGGAGTGCTATTTGATGGTTAGAAATACTAGATTAAAGAATGCTTTAGCAGAAATGTGTGCAGAAATAAACTTAACAAAAGATGTAATAGGTGCCTTAGATAATTTGGGAGAGTCGTTTAATTCAGTTGAAATTGAAGCTTTTATTTTAACTATAAAGCAATCATTAAGAACTGGAAAAATAGAAAAAGCATTGAATGATTTATCAAATTCTCAAAAGGATTCTAACATGATATTAGTTCAAGAGGAAACTGATAAAATTAGTACAAGTAAAGATATAATTCAATTATTAATGTATTTTGGAATTTTGGCAGCAATAATGTATGGACTTTTTGTTGAAGTTTCAAAAAACTGGACAAATTTATTTTAAAAATTGGAGGTTTTAATTATGTTAAAACAATTAAAGAAGGAAAAGAAATCATTAAGAAAAAAAGCTGGAGATGATAAGCTTGTAATAAGTTTGGTTCTAATTGCAATTGGAGTAGCATTATGCTTTATTTTTAGAAACGAAATTGAAACTATGTTAAAAGCAGCAATGGAATCTTTAAGTACGTATGTTGATGGTTTATTTGATTCAGATACAAGAGGTAGTGGTTTAATAATGCCAATGGGAAGATTTTTAAATTTATTAAAGTTTTAGGATAAGATTATGAAAAAACAAAGTGGAGAAGTACATCAATTTATAATTCAAATGGTAGGAATAATTTGCTCCTTTGCGATATTGTTATATTCTATTTACTATTTATCTACAATCATTATTTACAATAATGTTAATCAAACAGCAAGAAAATATATATTAAGAATGGAAAAGCAAGGATATCTTGATTCAAGTGATAGATATAATATTATTGATGAATTGGAAAGTGATAATATATCAAGTATTAATGTAACTTTTAGTTCAGAAGGAAAAAGTGAAAAAGTTAATTATGGTGAAGACATTAAGATAACTATAAATTGTACAGTAAAGCAGAAATCCATTGATTTTTCAAGTTTTCCATTTAAAACTACTGAAAGTGATCAAACTTTAGTTGTGACAAAGGCTTCTTCTGCTAAATGGTGAGGATTTTATTATGAAGAAAAAAGAAGGAAGTACAATTATTGGAGTAACTGTAATATTTTCAATTACTTTGATGATGGTACTTATTACATTTGCTTTAAGTATTAATATTATACAAAATCAAAGTGAAACTGTAAGTGATGATATTGTTTGTAGTGAACTTGCTGCCTTTAAACATATTGATAAACTTGAGTTAGGTGGGAGTGAAAAAATAGACAGGCTTATAATAAATGAGCATGAAAAGGCTTTTGATACATTTAAAGATTACTTAAAAACGAATTTAGGTCTTGATTATTCTTTTTATCCAATAAGTGATTATAACTTTATAAAAGGAAAAGTAGATATAATAGCATTTAAAATATATAACGTTGATGGAAATGATGTTGAAATAATAACTTATAGCGATTCAAATCCTGAAAAAACTACTGAAATAAAAAGAGGTGGCAAGGGAGTAGTAGTTACTCCTAAGGGAAATATAGTAAATCACACTACTATAAATGCTGAAATTGGATTTCATATTAAGCCAATGTTCCTAGATGAAAAATATGTTACAAAGATGGAAGAAACAGATATATTAGTAGAGGGTGAGGAGGATTAATATTGAAAAATAAAATAATTGCATTTTTTATATCACTTATAATTACTATAGTATCTTTTCTATTTATTATATATATAGAACAAAAGATATTTAATCCAAATGGAACAGAAATGGTGTATGTAGTTAATAAAGATGAACTTGATAAAAACTATGTGATTAATGAAGAAAATTTTGATGATCTTTTTAGAAGTGAAGAAAGAAGAAGCGATCAAATAGTAAAAAATTATGTTAAAAATAAAGAAGATGTTTATGATTATATGTTAACTAGTGAAATGTATAAAAATGAAATTTTATCTATTGATAGAATTGTAAGTGTAGATGATGAATTAAATGATATGGTTGAGAAAAGAGAGTTTTCTGTTAAATCATCTGATGTTGCCTCTGTAGTTGGAGGAATACTAAGAGAAGGTGATAAAGTAGATTTAATAGTAACTTTTAATGAAGGTGGTAATTTAGTCACTGAGAGAAGAGCAGATAACTTATATATATCAAAGGTTTATGATTCTAGTGGAAATGAAATTAATAGAGAAGATAAGAATAAGCAAGCTTTAGGAATTACTTTTACTGTGCCAAGTTCTGAAGTAAGAGAGTTAAAGGATGCTTTTACTCAAGATAGTTGGAAGTTAGTAAAAGTAGTAGATGATTCTTATTAATAACTAACTAAAAGTGAGATTATAAAGAATATGAAATATAGCATTAGTATATTTATAGTATTTATTTTATCAACTTATATTTTTCTATATGTATGTGATTATATTAATAAGAATGATAGTCAAAATATTAACTGTTCAATACCAATAAAAGTATTTTTGAGTATAGTTAATTCTATATTAGCAAATATACTTTTTATAAAATATGGATTAAGTATATATTCAATAATGTATGTAGTGGCTTGGACAATATTATTTATTACATCATATATAGATTATTCAACAAAATATATTTATGAAATAACAAGCAAACCTTTACTTGTTATTTCAAGTATTTTGTTTATATTTAATTTAGTAATAGGTGTGACTAATTTAAGAAGTATTTTATGGCTAGTTATATCATTATTAATAGTAGTTGTATTTGGAAAATTTAATTATATTGGTAAAGGTGATATTGATATTTACTTAGCGCTGATGATTAGCTTAACTAATTTTAAGATTGCGATAATATTACTAATTTTTTCACTCGGAATTTCTGGTATAGCAAGTATTTGTTTACTTCTTATAAAGAGAGTTTCACTTAATTATAGGAAGCCTTTATGTCCAAGTATAGCATTGGCCTCTTATATACTTTTAATACTTGTTTAATTAGCTATAACACAAATGATTGAAAAATTCATCCATAATTAACTACATAATAGATTATACAAAATATTAAGTATAAAAGATAAAATAGAAATTATATTTTAGTAAATAAGTAAATGGATGAACTAGATAATTTGAATTGCTAGTTCATTATTTTTTATATAGTATTTTATTAAGAAATTTGTTTTAAGGAGGGTAATGCTTTTGAGTAAAAGAGATATAAGATATAAAATTAATCAATATACATCAGCAGTTGGAAGAATTAACTCAGCAGTTTCTGATATAGATAGTTCAAATAATTATAACTTATATAAGGCTAGAGATGGCGTTGGTAATTCAATAGGAGGTAAAGCTGGATTAAATTTCTATAATAATATTTCAAATTTGATTAGCTCATCAAATAGTTTAAGAAGTGGATTAGGTAGCTCATCTAGAAATATAAATAATGAAATTTGGAGTTTAGAATATGAATATGATAACGAAGAGGAATAGGAGTTTATAATGAATAAGGAATTAGAACTAAGTAAATCAGAAGAATTAAATAAGATAGGATTATATTTTGTTGAAAATGAGAAATACGATGAAGCTTTAAAGTACTTTAAATTAGCAATTAATGAAGATGAAAAATATTTAGATGCACATTACAATATTGCTTTGTTATATTTGATTACAGAGGAATTTGAAAAATCAATTCAATATTACGATATGATTATTAAAAACTATCCAATGGAAGGATATGCATATTTCCAAAGAGGTAATTTGTATTATCATGTTGATAATAACTTAGAGGAAGCTATAAAAATGTATAATAAAGCAATGTTTTTAGGAGAGAAGGACATTAATTTATTTTATAATTTAGGACAGTGCTTTTTTGATATGAAAAATTATGAGCAATCTATTTCCTGGATAGAGAGGGCAATTAGATTAAACGATAGTAGATCAGACTTATATAACAAAAAAGCTAGTTCTTTAATAGAACTTGGAAGATTTGAGGAAGCATTAGAATGTTATGATAAAGCATTAATGATTGAATTTGATAATGAAGAATCTAATCATTTTAAAGCCATAGTTCTTGGTGAAATTGGTAGGGAAAAAGATGCATTTAACTTACTAGATAATATAGAATCAATAGTGGGAAGAAAGCTATTATATAGTTATGACAGAGCATTACTATTTGAAAAGTTAGGACAATTGGAAAATGCTTTAAAAGAATTAGAAATATGTGAAGAAATAGAAAAATACAATTTAGAAGTTTTAAAGAAAAAAGCATTAATATATTTAGCTTTAGAGGATACAGTAAATGCTTTAAAGACTTATGATTATATACTAGAAAATGATATTAATAATTTTGAAATAATATTTTCTAAAGCCAATATATATATGATGACTAAAGAATACAAAGCTGCATATGAAATGTTTAAAAAAATAATAATTCATGCAGATAAAGAGGATCCATATAAAATAAATTCTTACTATTATAAAGCATTAGCATTAAAGTTAGATGGAGATAGCAAGTTCTTAGACGAGTATGAAGAAGCATCAAGAGAATATAGTAAATTACTTTTATATTATCCATATGATTTTAATCTCTATATGCTTAAAGGAAACTCATTAAGAGATATTGATAAAAATAAAGAAGCAGAAGAAGCATATAAGTATGCAATGGATTTAAATTCAGATATGGCTGAATTATATATTATGAGAGCAAAAAATAGAATTAAACTTGGTAATGTTAAAGGTGTAAAAGAAGATATTGATAATGCTATTTCATTACAAGACTATTTCAAAAAGTTGATTGAAGAGGATGATGACTTAAAATTATATATTTAAAAGGTAGGGTTTAATAATGTCTAAATTACAAATAGATATTGAAGAATTTACAAAAACAGCAAATTTATTTAATTCTGCTGCTATCAATTGTAAAAGCTCGGAACAAAGAGTTAAGTCAGTAACAGAAGATTTATTAAGAAATTGGAAAGGGGATACTCAAAAGGCTTTTCAAAAGGAATATAATGATTTGATTAAGGGTATGTACAATTACGATGAGATATTAAGAATGATTGCTGATGATTTAAATAAGATAGCACAAAGTTTTCGAGAGGCAGATGAAGAAATTAAAAGAAATCTTATGAAATAGATTATGAGGGGATAGAATACACTATGAAAAAAATAAATATAATAGGAACTTTAACTAATGTAATGAAAGGAAGCTTAAAGTCTAAAATTATTGTTATAGTAGTGGGCGTTGTAATAGCTGTAACTACAGTAGCAGGTGGGATTATAATTTATAATAATCGTCAGGAGAATTTAAATTTAGAAGTTAGTAATGACATAGAATTAAATCAAAGTGAAAAAGAACAAAGATTTAAAGAGCTAAGAGAGTCTTATAATCAAAAAATTAAATTGATTGAAAGCTTTATATTAACTGATAGTTTGGATAATGTAAAAATAAAGTTAAATGAATTTGATAAAACTATTAAAGATAAAAATCTAAATAAAGCCGAAGATTTAAATACTAAATTAAATATTGATTTTGAAAATATTGTAAAAGAAAATGAAGAATTTGTAAGAAAGGCTTATCTAGAATTAAAAGATAGTGATTTAGCAAATTATACAAATCAAATTAAAGATGAATTTTATGAACAAATTGGAAGTCTAGAAGCTCTTATAGAAAAGGGAAATTATTTGATGGCTTCAAAGAAAGTTACAGAAATAAAAGCTTTATTAGACATTAATAAAGAGGAATTGTTAAAACCTCAATTAAGCGATAATGATGGAACATCATCAAGTGGGGAAATATCAGGAGGAGCATCAATTGGGGAATCATCAGGAGGAACTTCACCGGACGGAGTATCATCAGGTGGAGGTAATGCTCAAACTCCTAGTCAGTCATTACCAAACGTTCCTAGTACACCTAGTGGAGCAGTAGCACCAAGCGGATATAGTGGTGGACTAATGATAAATTGGGATTTAACTAACAAGATTAATAGTAATAATCCAAATTGGTATAGACAAGATGTAAATAGAGAGTATTTTAATCGATATTTAAATGGTGAAAGTATAAGCAGTTTATTAGCTGAAACAAAACAAAATCCATACTATGATATAGTAAATGGAGTTAAAAGAGATTGTATGGCTTTTGATATAAAAATTTTACAGGGAACCTATGACTCTAATGATATATCAGAACTAATAAATTTTCAAAATGGATTAAGTATAAGTTTAGCTGAGGATCCATTTAGAAATAAAAATTATGACTATTTTGAAAGCTTTGTTGTTTATAATGGGTCTACTAACTTAATCTACAAAGTAGGAGTTGCGACTCTTTTCGTAGATCCAGTAGAGTAACTGGAGTAGCAATATGAAGTTAAAAAAAATAAAAATTATACTATTAGTAGTTTTAAATATCATAATGTTTAAATCTACGATTGTATTTGCTAATCAGCAATATAACTATAGATATGGATATGATTGGTGGTTGGGAAATAATGATTCTCATTACCCAGCATATGATGGAGAGACTCATTATTGGATTAGAACTCCTACTGTAGCTTCAAATTTTCCACAAAATTTTAATGAATCACTACAAAGTGGGAAAAAGATTTCTAATAATGTAGGGCAATGGATAGATGCGCCAAAAGGATTTTATATAACAGAAAAGGGATGGACTAAGGATTTAGGTCCTGCTAGATATAACTCTATGTTCAGTGGAAATGGAATAGAATATAGTAATGTTATTGCTTATTCTCATCCTAAAAAAGCACTACATGGTACATATTCAGAGGCATATGATGCTCATTATAAAGAAGGAGATGACAGTGGACCATGGATGGATAGTGTATTAAACACATACAAAGGGTATTATTATCACGTATATAGACAACCAAAGCCACATAAGGGATATGCGAAGCCTATTAACTCTAAATATGTTAATGGAAATAATTATTGGTACAAAATAGGTGAAGATATAGGTATTGAAACATCATATCATGATTATGAAGCATTTCCTATAAATTCATTAAATCGAAGACGATGGGCTAGACTATATAATGTTTCAGGAACAAGAGTGGCAAGCTTAGGAGTTAATGATAATAGTACTTCTTTTAAAGATCAATTAGATACGAATTTATTTTCTAATTATAGTATGAAAACAACCTCTTATAATACTAGTGGAGATATAATTGATCAATGGTTTATTACAACAAAAGCAGAAGGAACGTATAAGATAGGCAGTTTAGCTTGGAATGCCTTGTCATTCTCTGTATCAGATACCGAAAGTGATAAGGAGAATTATATAATAAAAGTAGATGGTACGAAACCAACAATTAACGGAACAACAACTTATGGGTGGACTAAAGATGATGTTACTATAAAATTAAGTGCTTCTGATAATAGTGGTGGAAGTGGAATGAATAGAATAGAGCTTTATAATTCATCTGGAATAAAGGTAGCTAATGCAACTGGAACAAATGAATTATCATCTTTAGTTACGCAAAGTGGTAAATTGACTTATGAAGGTAAAGCATATGATAATGTTGGAAATGAAACTAAAAAAAATATAAGTGTAAATATTGATAAAGTTGCTCCACTTGGTGAAGTTACAGTGGAAAACATAACAACAACAGGATTTGACGTTGTTGTAAAAAATATCTCAGATGCACATAGTGGTGTAAATAAAGTTAAATTAAAATCAAGGACTGATGAATCTTATAGTGATATAACACAAGAAAAAATCTTATCTCAAGGACAAAATAGTATTACATTTAAAGTCAATACTAAAGATTATGATAATAAATGCGGTACATATTACCTTGATGCAATTATTACAGATAAAGTTGGAAATGAGAAAAAATTAGCCGTACAGTTAATGTTCCTTATCCTAAGCCAATTGTATCTCAAATAGAAATTAGTAATTATGAATATAAAGATACTGATAAAAATATTTATTGGGTAAAAACAAATGATAATTATACAGCAAAAGTTTATGGGAAAACTAATCCAGATAACATTAGATATAAGATTGATAGCTTACATGCGTTAATAAGGAAGTTAGGAGCAACAGACTTTTCTAAAATGAGAGCATTTGATGCGTATATTCCTAATTATGAACCAATAGATTCTAAGTATTACGATTTTTCAACAGGAACTAATACATTAAATACAAGTACAGACTTAGGATATGAATCTTACTCCATTCGTAAAAAAGATGGATATACTTATAGTTACTTTGATTTAATTATGAGTGCCGAAGAAGAAATTACTATTAATCCTATGGTGAGAATATCAGAACCTAAGTTAGATTCTGATTGGAACTCATATAGTGTGGTTATAAAAAGTGATGGAACTGCTCCAACTGGAAAAGTATCTTATGACTATAATGAAGATACTTTTGTATTAGATATGAGTGTTGCAAATATAATAGAAAAAGGCAGTGGCGTAAATAAAATTTGGGCTGAGTTTTACCCTGAATATGAGGAAGAGAGAAAAGTAACTCAAGATCTTATTAATACTAATAATGTTTATAAAGGAAAGAGAAACTTATTTGAATTATTTCCAGATAGTATAGAGCCAATTGAGGTAGTAATAAAATCTATAGATAAAGTAGGGAATGAAGGTGAACTTTTCAGACAAGTATTTGATCCATTTAAAATAGAAGCCACAATAACTAGAGATTGGGAGCCATATCAATCAATATTCCAAGAAGGAGAATTAGGAGTAGTTAGGGTTAAAT
>NZ_JAGHFX010000110.1 GCF_017888565.1 Clostridium sp. | reverse complement strand
TATATCTAACTGTTTTGAATAATATCTTTTACTTTCATCAAGCTCTTTTAATCTATCTAAAACCGTAGCATATAAATTATGCTGATTATAAGCTTTCAAAGCACTATCCTTTAATTTTTCAAAATCCCTTTTATCTATCTTGACCTTATCTGATGAAAACATAACTGGTTCAACTTTCATTTCTTGTATTTGATACATAACAAGGCTATTTTTATCTAAAGTTTTAGTTATCCTATCATACTCAATTGTCTTTTGATTTAAATGGGCCTTTAATTGCTCTATTTTGCCCTCTAATTCGTTTTTATAGCTTTCTATAGCATTTATATCCTTGTACTCATTTTCAAGCTCTCTATCAAGCTCTTTTTTAAATTCCTTAGTATCTTTATGTCTTCTTTTTGAGTTTTCAATACCCCTTTGAATATCAAAACCAAGATTTTTTAGATATGCAGGTAACTGATCCTGCACTTCCCTAAGAAATTTTCTATCTATCAATTTTTTAGCTGAAAGTGAATTTTCGATTATTGGAACAAATCCAACATGCATATGAGGTGTAGTTTCATCAAGATGAACATTAGCAGATATAATAAACTCTTCACCAATCTTATTTTTCAAATAATCTAAAGAACTCTTAAAAAACTCTTTTTGTTTATCTTCAGTTAAATTTTCAAAAAAAGCACTATCTGAAGATATAATACATTCACAATAAACAGTTGCATCTTTTCTTATTGACCTTTCAGACGCTCTATTCGCCTCTATAATCGTTTTTACCCTCTTAAGGTAGTTTATATCCTCTTGATTAACTAAATCGTAATTTAAGGGCGTTCTCGCTTTATCTATATCCATGTTACTATAATTTTCATTCTCTCTTTGATTATGTTTCTGCAATCCAAATACATTGCCTGATTTATATTTGCCGAAATGACATACCATATAACTCATTTTTCACTAACTCCCTTCAAACCAAAACATACTCTACATGGAAGATTCGCATATTGAAGTTATCAATACCAAATATAGACCTTATCAATACCTAATATTGATAACTTCAATATCATACGGCAAACCTCCATATCCAATACGACAAATCACCGTAAATACCTCCCAACTTGGGATATAAAACGGCAAATCTTCCATGTAAAGTATAACACAATATACTTTATG
>NZ_JAGHFX010000045.1 GCF_017888565.1 Clostridium sp. | reverse complement strand
TAACTTGTATTTTTAATTCTTTTAATGTTTTTTCAGCGTAAGGTTTAGCTTCTTTCTTAGTTTTGAATCCTTG
Organism: Clostridium sp.; assembly: GCF_017888565.1. Taxonomy (GTDB): domain Bacteria; phylum Bacillota; class Clostridia; order Clostridiales; family Clostridiaceae; genus Clostridium. The sequence continues at coordinate 3,278 of NZ_JAGHFX010000045.1, read as the reverse complement.
TTTACTTTTTTGTTTCCATTTGCCATTTACTTTATAGCTTATTATATATTGCCAACCTTTATCTTTTTGTCTGTAAGTAATATTATAATCCATAAATATCATCTCCTTTCAGAATATATGTTCTTAATAATTTATAAAATAAATAGCTACAAAAGTAGCCAAATACTTATTATTTAATAATTTTCAAATGATTTTTAATTCTAAATACTTCTTCTTCATTTTCATGTAATTTATGCTTTATAAATTTAATATCATCATTAATAGTATTTAATTGGTCTTTATTTTCTGTACGGAATTCGGTTAATTCAGCAGTTTGGTCATAAACTGAATTTACTTTATCTTTAATTTCGGTGATATCCAATTGTATAGAGTTTTGAGTTTCTAGCATTGTTTTTTGAGTTTCTAGTATTTGAGATAATAAACTTTCGATTTTATTTGTATCCATAAAAGATACCTCCTTTATAATTTAAAAATTTACAATATTTAATGGTTCAAATGTTAGTAGATGTGTCTTACCAACATAATAAATACCGTATTTCTTTTTATAATGATTGATAGTATCGAGAAGAAAACTTTTTGTTACGGTTAATTCTTCTGCTAATTCATGCATGTTATTTGCACCTGACAAAAGAGCTTTAATTATACACTCTGGTGTAATAAGTTTTTCACAAGCTACTTTACGAGCTTTAAATTCTTCTTTTCTATTTTCTGATTTTGTAAGATCAGTTATATCTCCATAGTTAGTAATATGATGACATAACTCTTCAGCTAGCACACAATATTTTTGAGTATCAGTCATATTACTATTGATAATAATAATATTACCAAGATATAATCCATATTCTTTATTAGTAGATACATCAACTTCCAGTATTTTTATTCCTAATTGATGAACTTCATCTAATAGTTTTTCGTATTCTGTCATTTGAGTTACCTTTGTTTTAGATTAGATTATTTTTTTTCAATGCTTCTAAAACTTTTTGTTCAGCAATAATCTTTTCTTCTTCTGTTAAATCGTCATTGTGTGCCGCAATAGTTGAGAAGTAGTCTTGTAATCTTTCAGTTTTTTCTTTTTTAGAAAGTTCAATAACTTTGTTATCTTCTTCTTTAGTTGCAGTTACTTCATCAGTTGCATTATCTTTATAATTTTTAGAGATATAATCTGAATAACTTAAAATCATTTTCTTACCTTCATTATTTGATTCATTGTAGTTTTTTAATAATGTGGTTTCTTCTTGAGGTAGATTGTTATTTTTAGGAGTATTTTTTATTTCTTCACCATTCAATCTTTCTAAACTGACCCCTAAACCTTTATACATTTTAAATGCAACGTCTAAAGATATCTTTTTAGTTTTTCTTGATATTATACTTCTTATTGTTGAATCAGATAATCCAGTAGCTCTTGCAACATCTGGAATACTGAAAGATTTTTCTTCCATTATTTCTAATAATATTTGGTAAAAATCCATGTTTTACACCTCCTGTTAATTATATTATACTTTATTTTTCACGCATTGCAAGAAAAAGTTTTAAAAAGTTATTGACATTCAACGCAATGCGCGATAAAATTAAAGCATCAACAACGCGATGCGTGAAAGGAGTAAAAAATATGAGGAGTTCAATTATGTTTTCGGAATTAAGAGCAGAAATGGCTCGAAAGAAAATTACTATTAAGCAAATGGCAGATAAGGTAGGAGTTAATAGAGATACGATGGGAGGAAAGCTTTCAGGGAAAAGACCTTTATTTTTAAATGAAGCTTTTATTATAAATAGAACATTTTTCCAAGATAAAGATATTATTGATTTGTTTAAAGAGCTTTATGAAGATGATGAACATAAAGAAGTTAGTTAGGAAGGGGGAATTCAAAATGAATAAAAGAAAACTTATTAAAAATGTAAGATTTGATTTTTTACGAGAAGGACATATAGGATGTATCCATATTGAAGTTGATTGTGAAACCATAGAAGATTTAAAGGAGGCAGTAGAATTCGCCCAAATAGCAAGTAATCTAGTGCCTCCAGTTGGTGAAAAAACAATACCATCAATTCCGAGAAATATTTAATAATATGCTTTAATCAATGCAATTTTATCTTGGTATTTATCATAAGAAACTTCTTTTATTAAGTGACCAAGTATAGTTTGAGTGCAAATTTTAGATAATATCTTATCAGTAGCTATAATTGCTAAATATTCTCCGTGATTATCTCTAAGTTCTAAAACTTTAGTATTTATACCATTGATAGTTACATCAATCAGCTTCGAAGAATTTTGATGAAATAGTTCATATGGTGAGATATCTAATTCATTCATAAATAAGACCTCCTTTCATAATTTAATATTAGCTTGGCAGGGCTAACGATTAAATTATAAATGGAGAATTATAGTAAATCAAATAAGAATATAGGACGAATAGAACGAAATATGAATAATCAAATTGTAAAGATTAACAATACTTATTTATAAGTAAAAGAATTTAAAGGACAAAGAGTAGTAACATTTAAGGATATTGCCATGTTACATGAAAGAGTAGAAGGAAAGGTGTGATATGAATGGAGCAAACATTAATAAGTAGACAAAAGTTAGCTGAAAGATGGGATTTTGATAATCCCAATTCATTAATAAAATATGAAAATGAAGGGGTAATTACAAGAAATCCTAATTTTAAAGCTCCAAAATATTATATGGAGGAAATATTGAGGATAGAAAGTTTAGGAAAGGTAAACCCTTTATCACCATTGGAGCGTAAGAGATTGGAAAAGAGAATAGCAGAGTTAGAACAGGAGAATCAATCTATAAAAGAAAGGTTGAACAATGGAAGAATAGCATTGGGATTTTAAAGTATATGAATAAAAAAGTCAAATAATATATTACATAACTGAAGTTAAGGAGAGAATAAATATGAAACAAGTACCATTAAATGTCAGACAAGCAGTATCAAAGGTAGTAGAAAAGTTAATTGAGGAGCATAAAGAATTAGATATTTTTAAAGTTGCCTATATTCTTGAAGATAAATATGGAATTAGATTTTATAATTTAGAAATATTACAGGAGCTTATTAAAAATACATTGGAAGAGATAGTTTTTATATATGTCTAGTTAGCAAGGGGATAAGTTATGAGTAAAAGCTTATTAGAAAGATTTAAAAATAAGTATGAAGAAGGTACAAGCTTTAAAGTAGGCAGGCATTTCTTTGATAAAAAAGGTGATTTAAGGGTTGTAATAGTAAATGCTGCAGGAAAAGAGTTATTTAAGCTTACAGTTAAAGAATATCCTAATG
>NZ_JAGHFX010000044.1 GCF_017888565.1 Clostridium sp. | reverse complement strand
GCCCTATACTGTGTATTATAGAAATTCTCTCTATTTTTTATTATATCATGATTTCCATAAATCATATAAATTCTATTTTCTTCTTTCAATTTATTAAATAACTTAAATATATCATTATAACAATATGCGATGTCATTAAAATTTCTATTCTTCCAAAGCTCATCTCCATCTCCAACTTCAACATAAGTAAAACCCTTTCTATAATAATAAGCTAGAGCTGTCTTATAAATATTTCTATTTGGAAGAAGAGAATCATAAAAAGTACCATCGCCTCTATGGATATCTGAAATAAAAACTATATTATCTCCATCATCAAATTTTACTTCAATTGCATTATCATAAAGATAGTTTAATCTTTTCATAAATTTCTCCTTACTTAATTTATAATATTTTATTATATGTTTTTATTACCTATTTGCTAAAAACATCCATATAAAATACTAATAACTTATAGATAAATTTAATATCTTTTGTATAAACTACTTATATAGTTTAAAGAAGAAAGAGGCGAAATTTGTGAAGCTTAAATATAAATTTATAAATTTCATTTTAATTGCACTATTTACCTTTAATGCACTGCCATTTTCTAATTCCTTTGCAGATGATTTTTATGAAGATGAAGAAACTATTAACTTTTTAAATAATGGTTTATCATCTGAAGAAATGAAAGAAGAATTTAAAGGTTTATTAGAAGATTTATTTACACAAAGAAATGCTGCTATAGTTTCTGGAGATTGTGAACTGTTAAAGGGCTTTTATGATTTAAATATAAAAATAAGCTTATGGGCATATGAAAGTGAAGCTAAAAAAACTAACTATTTAATAAATTGGTCAGAAAAACAATCTGTAAAATTTAGAGATTTAAAATCTGTAGTTAGGATAAGAAAAGTTGCTGAAAAAGAGCCAGGTTTATATGGAGTAATTTGTGATGTTGCAACAGATTTTAATTACTACTATATAGATACCCCAGATATTATTAATCACTTTAGACTTGGAACTAATCACTACTTAAATTTAAAAAAAGAAAATGATAAATATATTATAACTAAAGAATGGTATACTGATCCTTTTGCAGACTCACTTGATATAAAAAATATAAAATCTGATGAAATAAAAAATTATATATTAGCTCAAAAGCAACCAGAATTTGTACCAAGTGAAAGAGTAACAAAAGCAATAGAATATGCTCATAAATATTGCGGAGTTTCTGAAGATGAAGAATTTACTTTTAAATATAATTCAAAATATAAAGATCATAATCCTGATGGTGGTGATTGTGCAAACTTTGCTTCACAAATTCTATTTGAAGGTGGCGGCTTCAAGAAAAATAGCCTATGGAACTACTCTGGAAAAGAAGGAACTAAGGCTTGGTTAAATGCACAAGGATTTAAAAATTATATGGTTGGCAGTGGCAGAGCTTCATATATTGCTAAAGGCTCCTATCAACAAACATATAAAGCAGCTTTTAATATGAGACCTGGAGATTTTGTTGCATATGAAAAAAAGGGAAGAATAACTCATATATCAACAGTTACTGGATTTGATTCTAAGGGTTATCCATTAGTAACATGTCATAACACTAATAGATTACTCGTTCCATATGACTTAGGTTGGAGTAATGATAATATAAAATTTCACCTCATTCATGTTCATTACTAAAAATTCACATGCAAAAATACCACTATAAATTTTAACTTTGTAGTGGTATTTCTATTTATATCCGTTTATTTTATTTCTTATATTTATCTAAATAATTGGTACCATTCATAAACTTAGTATGATAATTTATATTTCATAAAATTCTATCTTCGAACTAATTACTCACAAATCATATTTCTAAAATTATAACTAGAAGCCTATAGTTTTCAAACTATATATAATCTATTCTCTATTTTTCACTATTTTAGCTATAAAGAAACCTTCCATATTTTCATTTGGAATTATTCTTATTGATTTTATAATTTCTTCACTATATATTTTTTCTTTATATTTACTTAAACCTCTTATTACATTTGGTAATCCTAAATTAATTTTTTCTAATCTCAAATCTGGATATTTATTTAATGCATATTCTATAACCTCTTCATTTTCAAAAGGATTTAGAGTACATGTTGAGTACACCATAATTCCTCCAGGTTTAAGAGCATTATAGGCACTATCAAATAACTTTTTTTGTAACTTTGAACATAATGCAACTTTTTTTTCATTCCATCCCTTATATGCCTTACTATTTTTTAATGTGATTATTCCTTCTCCAGAGCAAGGAGCATCTAAAAGAACCCTATCAAAATATTTGTTTAATCGTTTACCTATAGAACATCCATCAGCTCCTAAAACTATTATAGAATTTGCACCTTGTTTTTCTATATTATAATTTAGCCTCTCTCTTCTTATTTCATTTACATCATTTGCTAAAATAGTTGCTTTATTTTTAGTTAAATCAGCCATGTAAAGGCTCTTTCCACCTGGTGCTGCACACATATCTAAAACAACTAAATCTTCTTTTAAATCTAAAAATAAAGGAGGTAACATTGAAGATAGATTTTGTAAATATATTTTACCATATTTATAAGCTTCTAATCTTCTTACGTTACTCTCCTTAATGCCTTTTGCAATAAATGCATTTTTTAATACTGAATGATTTACAGCCTTTATTTTATTTCTGCTTAATTCATCCATAACTTCCTTAGTACTGCCTTTTAAAGTATTAATTCTAAATGTAGTATTTCGTCCTCTATAATAACTTTTATAAATAAGATCTAATTGACCATCTGTAAATATATTTTCTAAAATTTCTATAAGTTCTTTTGGCAAGCTATTTTTAACTTCCTTAATTGACACTACATCACCCCTATAGTTTATTCATAATATATACTACTTTTCAATTTTATAAATTATGCTCTTTTTTATAATTTCTCATTTTATCAGCCATCTCCATCCTAATTCAAATACTACGAAAAATAATTTACTACTACAGAAAATCTTAAAATATTACTTAAATTTTTCTCTATAATTTCACCTCTAACTTTGTAATATTCTTTATTTATATATTACTCATTTCAAAGTTAATTTTCAATTTCCAATTACGTTCAAATTAATATTATAGAAGGTTTTGGCATGATTTCATATTAAGATATTTTAATAAAATAAATGTAATTATTCTTACTTGTATAAGTATTTATAATTCCATTTTTTCTAATAAAAAAAGCTACCCTACTGTATAAAACATAAATAGTAAAGTAGCTTAATTCTTTATTATCTTAAAGATTAATTTTCAATTCAACTGGGCAATGATCAGATCCTAAAACTTCAGCATGAATTTTAGCATCTTCTAATTTATCCTTTATTGAATCTGACACTAAGAAATAATCAATTCTCCACCCTGCATTTTTTGCTCTTGCATTAAATCTATATGACCACCAAGAATAAGCTCCAACTTCATCAGGATAAAAATATCTAAATGTATCAACAAAACCAGCCTTTAACAATTCGTTAAATTTACTTCTTTCTTCTTCTGTAAACCCTGCATTTCTTAAGTTAGTTTTAGGATTTTTCAAATCTATTTCCTTATGTGCAACATTTAAATCCCCACAAACTATAACTGGTTTCTTTTCATCTAATACCTTTAAATAATCTCTAAATGCATCTTCCCAAACCATTCTATAATCTAATCTTGCAAGTTCATTTTTTGAATTTGGAGTATAAACTGTTACCATATGAAAATTTTCAAATTCTAAAGTAATAACTCTTCCTTCTTTATCATGTTCTTCTATCCCTAACCCATAACTTACATTTAAAGGTTTTTCTTTTGTAAATATAGCTGTTCCTGAATAACCTTTTTTCTCAGCATAGTTCCAATACTGATGATATCCTTCTAACTCTAAATCTATTTGACCTTCTTGTAATTTGCTTTCTTGAATACAAAAAATATCTGCATCCATTTCTTTAAAATATTCTAAAAAACCTTTTGTAACACAGGCTCTTATTCCATTAACATTCCATGATATTAACTTCATTTCTTCTTCTCCTTTGATATAAAATTATATTTAATAATATTATATCACGTTTTTAATTTAATATCATTCTATGAATATGTATTCATTCTTTTAGATAATTTAACTAATTCATCTAAAGAATTTTTTGCATCAGTAACTTCGTTAAATAGTATTTCAACCGTTGCAGCTGTATTTTGTGAATTTGCTAATGTTTCCTCTGATATTGAAGCAACATTCGTTATTCCATCTGTAATTTTAGAATTATCATTATCTATTGCAATAATTCTATTTGTTACTCCTTTAACAAGTTTCTCCATATCATCTAATCCATTAGTTAAATCATAAAGCCCCTTAGTAGTATTTTGCACTATTAACTCTTCTTCATTTATTATTTCTGTAACATCATTGATAGATTTAGAAACATTTAAAACTTCGCCTTCTAATTCTTTAATGATACTATTTATTTCATTTGAAGAATCCTTGCTTTGCTCTGCTAACTTTCTTATTTCATCTGCAACAACTGAAAACCCTCTTCCGTATTCACCAGCTCTAGCTGATTCTATAGCTGCATTTAAAGCTAAAAGATTAGTTTTCTCTGATATATCTCTTATTATATCAATTATTACTAATACTTTAGAAGTCCTTTCCTTTAGTTCATTAGCTATTGTATAAACCTCTAAATTTTTATTTTTAACTTCCTTGGAATTTCTAGCAACCTCTTCTACCATCCCAAATACATCCTCAAAAGTATCTCTACTTTTCTTAAACTCCATTTCCATGTCTTTTGAACTATTTACAGCACTTTCAATATCTAATTTTATATTATTTGATGCCTTATTTTGCTCTTCAATATTTGAAGTAGTACTTTCACAACCATTTAATATCTCCAAAATAGCACTACTTATATCAGATGATGATGATTCTATAGTATTAAAAGTCTCTGATATTGATGATGTATTCTTATTTAATGATTCTATTGCTGACCTTATTTCAATTAATATCTTCTCTTGTTCTTTAACCATATTATTGCTTTTTTCTCTTTCAAGATCTGCTTCTAACCTTATTTTATTTGATATTCTAGTTATAATAAACGCCATAGCATAAAACATAAAAATACATACTAATTCTAAAAATATATTATCTCTAACAGCTTCATTATTAAAATTTACAAAACCCCATATTATATTTAATATAAAAGCTCCTACTATTGGTATTATCATAAATTTATGATCTAAATATATCATACATATAACTATAAGAGGTACTATTGCAACTGGAGCTACCATCAAATTAGATTTAAATAATAATATTGCATAAACTATTGCATATGGTGTCCCAACTATATGCCTTATCTTTATGTTATCTTTATTCTTAAAATAAAACATAATCATGATACTTGTTGATATTAATGTAATTGCAAGTGCTAAATATGCAAATTCATTTTCTATTCTTTTGTTTTTCACCATAGCTAATAACCCTAAAGAGTATGTTATTGTAAGAACTGAAGTTGCTACAACAAATCCCCTATTTGTTTCTCTTGTCACTTTATTTTCCACGTATCTCTTCCCCCAAACCCTTTTTCTATAAGTATCGTCTTATTTTTATCATTCTTTACAATTTGCGTATTAATAAATAAAAAAAATAGTAGAAATATGTAAAAAATCATTCTTATTAGAATAACATATTTCCACTATTTTTAATTTCTTATTATATATTCTACTAATAATATTTTCTAAAATTTATTAGTTATATAAAGGATGCTTTTCACATAAAGCTTTAACTCTTGATTTTAATAATTCTAAATCGTGATCTTTCGTAGAAAGTGCATCATTTATAATAGATGCTATTTCCTTCATATCTTCTTCATTAAACCCTCTTGTTGTAACAGCTGGTGTACCTATTCTAATACCAGATGTTACAAATGGACTTTTAGTTTCATTTGGTACAGTATTTTTATTTACTGTTATTCCTATACTATCTAAAAGTATTTCAGCATCTTTTCCTGTAACATCTTTATTAGTTAAATCAACAAGTATTAAATGATTATCTGTTCCACCTGAAACTATTTTAAAATCATATTTAGTTAATTCATTAGCTAATGTACTACAATTATTAACTACATCTTTTATATAATCTTTATAACTTGGATCTAATGCTTCTTTAAAACATACTGCTTTTGCTGCTATAGTATGTATAAGAGGGCCTCCTTGTATTCCTGGGAATATAGTTTTATCTATTTGCTTTGCATATTTTTCTTTGCAAAGAATTAATCCACCTCTTGGTCCCCTTAATGTTTTATGTGTTGTTGAAGTAACAAAATCTGCATACGGCACTGGAGATGGATGTACTCCTGCTGCAACAAGTCCTGCAATATGAGCCATATCTACCATGAATAAAGCTCCCACTTCATCACATATATCCTTAAAAACTTTAAAATCAATCACTCTTGCATATGCACTTGCACCTGCTACAATAAGTTTTGGCTTATGCTTAAGCGCTAATTCTCTAACTATATTATAATCTATAGTTTCAGTTTCTTTATCAACACCATAAGAAACAAAATTAAATAACTTTCCTGAGAAATTTACTGGTGAACCATGAGTTAAATGTCCTCCATGACTCAAATCCATTCCTAAAACCGTATCACCAGGCTCAAGTATTGATAAATAAACAGCCATGTTAGCTTGTGACCCTGAATGTGGTTGAACATTTGCATGATCAGCCCCAAATAATTCTTTTGCTCTTTCTCTAGCTATATCTTCTACTTCATCAACTACGTGACATCCACCATAATATCTTTTATTTGGGTATCCTTCTGCATATTTATTTGTAAGGAATGATCCCATAGCTTCCATTACTGCTTTTGAAGCAAAATTTTCTGATGCAATTAGTTCAATTCCATCTTGTTGCCTTTTTAGTTCTTTTTCTATTAATTCATAGATTGCTTTATCTTCTTTTGAAATACTTTCAAAATTCATTTTATCACCCCAAATCCTTTTTTACTAAATTATAAATATAATTTAAATAATAATCAATTAATATTTCTAATTTATTCTTGTTTTTTTATAAATTTATAAATTAATTTATTAATAATATTATATATATTATTAATTCTGTAAAGTAGTATATACTATATATAATACTATTATGTTATAATACCTTGAGAAATTTTTTTGATTATAAGGAGCATAAAATATGGATATGAATGAAATACTTCACGTTGCAACTTTTGCAGGAAAAATAATGCTTGAGTCTGGTGGAGAAACATATAGAGCTGAAGAAATAATATGGAGGATATGCAAAATCTATGGTATAGAAGAGGCCGAAAGCTTTGTAACTCCAACTGGTATTATGGTTTCTGTATGTCATGAAGGGAAAACTTATTCTTTAATTAGAAGGGTTTCAACAAGAACTATTGATTTAGATAAGGTCGATAAAGTAAATGATCTATCTAGAAATATTATAAGTCGAGGTTTATCTGTATCAGAACTTAAAACTCAGCTCCAAATAATAAATAATGGAGAAAGATATAATAATAAAACTGCCATATTAATTTCTGCATTAGGTGCCTTTTGCTTTGTATTTCTTTTTGGTGGAAAGATAAGAGAAGCTATTGCTGCTTTTTTCATTGGACTTATTATAAAATCTGTATCGATTAAATTTTCTACTCTTGAAATAAATCAGTTTTTCATAAATAGTATTTCAGCTGGAATTGCTGCTATAATTGCTATTTTATTTTTAAAGTCAGGATTTATAAATGACATAGACAAAACTATAATTGGCTCCATAATGTTATTAGTTCCCGGTCTCGCTATTACAAATGCAATAAGAGATACAATATCTGGAGACTTACTTGCAGGTCTTACAAGAGCTGCTGAAGCTTTTTTGGTAGCAATATCGATAGCTGTAGGCACTGGAGCTGTACTTAGTTTCTGGCTTTCTACTTTTGGAGGATTATAATATGATAATACAATCACTGTTTGCATTTTTTTCTACACTTGGTTTTGGTATATTATTTAATATAAAAGGTCAAAAATTATTTTATGCCGCTTTAGGTGGAGGGTTAAGTTGGTTCATAAGCCTCTATTGTGAAAGTTTAGGTTTTAATACAACCTCATCATTTTTTATTTCAGCAATTATATTTAGTATTTACTCTGAAGTTCTAGCTAGAGTATTAAAAACTCCTGTTACAACACTTATAATTTGTGCCTTAATTCCATTAGTACCTGGTGGAGGAATGTATTATACAATGTACGAAGCTATAAATGGAGATATAATGAAATCTTTAGAAATAGGTCTAACTACATTAGCAAATGCTGGTTCACTTGCCCTTGGAGTTATATTTGTATCAACAGTTACTAGACTTTTAATGTCTGCTAGAAAGAAGAGAGAATTTAGAGAATTAGAAAGACGTGCAAAAAGAAAATTTAAAAAATAAAGCCATACACCTTATTATTTAGTGTATGGCTTTTAAATTACTCTTCTATTGAAATAGCTGTTACTGGACAGCTTTCACAAGCTTCTCTTGTTGCATCTTCCAATTCTGCTGCAACAGTTCCTTCTATAGCAACTGAAACTCCTGTTTCTAATGAAAATACTTCTGGACAGACTCCTTCGCAAAGTCCACAAGATATACATGTATTTTCGTCAACAAATGCCTTCATGCAATTCGCCTCCTTTATTTACATTACCTTAAATCTAAAAAAGTTAATGTACATTTATAACTTAATATATCATAATTATAAATAATTATTTTTATTTGTCAATGTTATTTAATAACTATTATTAGTAATAAATATTAATTATTCTTTATTTAATAGATTATAATAAGTTTATGTCGTTTTCTCTACATACTTTTAAATTTTTCTCATCCCATGTACTTGCTTGTACTTCTCCTATATGAGCTTTATTTAATAAATACATACAAATTCTAGATTGGCCTATTCCTCCCCCTATTGTATAAGGTAATTCTCCGTTTAATAACATCCTATGAAAATCTAAACTTCTTCTATCATCATTTCCTGAAATTTTCAGTTGATAATCTAATGCTTTTTCATCTACTCTTATTCCCATTGAAGATAACTCTACAGCCCTATCTAAAAGCGGATACCAAAATAATATATCCCCATTTAAATTCCAATCATCATAGTCTGGACTTCTTCCATCATGCTTTTCTCCAGATTTTAAAACACCCCCAACTTTCATTAAAAATACTGCTTTATATTCTTTACATATAGCATCTTCTCTTTCTTTTGGAGTGTATTCTGGATACTTGTCTTCTAATTCTTGAGTAGTTATAAAAAATATTTCTTCTGGCAACTTATCTTGACCCTCTATTAAATCCTTATGAACATACTTTTCAGTTTCTTTAAAAACATCATATATACATCTTACTACTTCCTTTAGTTTTTCTTCAGTTCTATCTTTTTTATCTATAACTTTTTCCCAATCCCATTGGTCTACATAAATAGAATGTAAATTATCTAATTCTTCATCTCTTCTTATTGCATTCATATCAGTATATAACCCTTCCGATACTTTGAATCCATATCTATGAAGACTTAACCTCTTCCATTTAGCTAATGAATGAACTATTTCTACATCATTTCCAGTTGCTAACACATCAAATTTTACTGGTCTTTCTATGCCATTTAAATTATCATTAACACCACTTTGTGCGTCAACAAATAATGGTGCTGAAACTCTTGTTAACTTTAAATTTTCCGCTAGTTTTTTTTCAAAGAAGTCTTTAATTTTTTTAATATGAACCTCTGTTTCAATTAATGTTGTACTACTTTTGTAGCCTTCTGGTATTATTATTCCTTCTACTTTCATTTTAAAAGCTCCCCCTTTAAATAAATATTTAAATTTAAATAATCAAATCCCCAAGAGTAAATAGTTTTATTACAAATAAAAAAGCCTTCATCCTTTATGTATATAAAAGGATGAAAGCTATAATTCCATGTTGCCACCTTAATTCACTATTACTTCGCAATAATAGACTCTTCAAGTACGTAAGTAAAACTTAGATACTCTAGCACTATAACGGGCGCAACCCGGTTACCGCCTACTAGTTGTTATCTTTCTGGGTACGGCTCAGAGATGTTATTCAAATTAACTTTCTTATTCTACTCACAGCAAATGTAGAACTCTCTGAAAAGATACATTATTTTTACTTCTTCTCATCATAGCCTGTAATTCAATTATTTATAAAGAATATTATCACTTTATTAATATTTTGTAAATAGATAATTAAAAGTTTTTTAATATTTATTTTACAAATGTATTTATAGTTTTTATTAATTGTTTTAAAGTATCTTGCTCACATGATCCCTCTTCAATACCTAAGCAATTATTTGCATAATACTCAATCGTTAGTCCACCTACTCTGTTTATTGCTGATCTAATTGCTGATATTTGAACTAATATATCAGAACAACATACATTTTTCTCCATCATTCCTTGAATTCCTTTTACTTGGCCTTCAATTCTTTTTAATCTATTTATTATATCTTTTCTTAATTTTTCATTTTCCTCTTCCATATTTAAACCTCCACATCACTATACCTCTATAGGGTATTTATATTTTAACATTTATATACATATCTTTCAATTAAGATCTTCAGAATTATCACTAATATCCTTTTAACTAATAAATAGTCTATTAAAATAAAATCTCAAATTCTTAAATATATCTTATTTTCTTTTATGTAAATTGATATTATTATTTATATATTTCAACTAGTATAGAATATTTATTACAGTTCATATAAATATTCTTAAGAATATATCTCTCGTTATTTATGAAGAATATTTAATTTATTATTCTTTTTAGGTGCTATAATAAGGTTATATATAAATATTATTATGTTAATTTCAATTTTTATGTGATAATTTATGGAGGTTTTAATGGATAAGATTTTAAATACATTTAATAATCAAAAAGAGTTTTTTTATTCTAATAAGACAAAAGACATTAACTTTAGAATTAATAATTTAAAAAAACTTAAAAATATAATAAAAGAAAATGAACAAGATATAATGGATGCCTTATATAAAGATTTAAGGAAATCAAATTTTGAAAGTTATGCAACTGAGATTGGAATAGTTTATGATGAATTAAATCTTCATATAAAAAATTTAAGAAAATGGTCTAAAAGAGAAAAAAAGCAAAGTCCTATTGTTCACTTTCCTGCTAAAAGTTATATTTATAAAGACCCTTATGGTATAGCATTAATAATAGGACCTTTTAACTATCCATTTCAGTTAGTTATTGCTCCATTAATAGGTGCTATATCTGCCGGAAACTGTGCTATTATTAAGCCTTCAGAAAGCACTCAAAATATAGCTTTACTACTTGAAAAAATAATAAACGAAAATTTTGAAGAGAATTATATAAGAGTTGTTAATCCTTTAGATGGAAAAGATACTGTTTCTTATTTGCTAGATTTAAAGTTCGATTATATTTTCTTTACTGGAAGCGTTAGAGTTGGGAAAATAATTATGGAAAAAGCATCAAAGAATCTTATTCCAGTTACTTTAGAACTTGGAGGAAAAAGCCCATGTATTATAGATAGTTCAGCTAAGTTAGATTTAGCTGCCAAAAGAATAGTTTGGGGAAAATTTTTAAATGCTGGTCAGACTTGCGTTGCTCCAGATTATATATTAGTTCAAAAAGATGTTAAAGAAAAATTACTAAAGGAATTAAAAAAAGAATTATTACTCCAATTTGGATCTAATATAAAATCTAGTTCTGATTTTCCACGCATAGTAAACAAAAATTCATTATTAAGATTAAAAAACTATTTAAATGATGGTGAAATCTATTTTGGAGGATCAGTTGACGAAAAAGATCTATATTTGGAACCAACTATTTTAATAAATATTAAAGAAAATAGCTTAATCATGGAAGAAGAAATTTTCGGTCCTATTCTTCCTATCTTAGAATATTCAGGCTTGGATGAAGCTTTAAATTATGTAATAAATAAAGATAAGCCTCTTGCATTATATTATTTTTCTGAAGATTCTTCTTCAATAGAAAAAGTGTTAAATTCAACTACATCTGGTGGAGTTACAATAAACGATACTATAATTCATGTTGCATCTTCATATTTACCTTTTGGTGGAGTTGGTCCAAGTGGCATGGGAGCATATCATGGCAAAGCAAGCTTTGACGTATTCACTCATAAAAAATCTGTAATTAAAAGAGGAACTTTCATTGAATTTCCAATTAAATTTGCACCATATAATAATAAAATTAATTTATTAAAGAAAGTTATGAAATAAATATTTATATTCAAATTATATTTTATGCCATTCACATCGCTTGAAACCTTTTCATTATTAGAGTATTATATATTTATATTTTAATATCCAAATATAAGGAGGACTTTATGAAAAATTTTAATTATAAAAATGCTACTGAAATCATCTTTGGAAAAGATACTGAAAATACTGTTGGTGCAGAAGTGAAAAAATATGCTAGTAAAGTATTGCTTCACTTTGGTGGTGGTAGTATAAAATCTACTGGATTATATGATAAAGTTATAAATTCATTAAAGAAAGAAAACATAGAAGTAATAGAACTTTCTGGAGTTAAACCTAACCCAAGAGTGTCACTTGTAAGAGAAGGTATAGAACTTTGTAGAAAAAATGATATAGATTTTATATTAGCTGTTGGTGGTGGAAGTGTTATTGATTCATCTAAAGCAATAGCTGCTGGTGTAAATTATGATGGAGATGTTTGGGATTTATTTTTAGGTACACCTATAAATCATAAATGTCTGCAAGTAGCAACTATATTAACAATACCAGCTGCTGGTAGTGAAACAAGCTCAGGTTGTGTTATAACAAACGAAGATGGATTATATAAAAGAAGTACTGGACATCCTACACTAAGACCCGTATTTTCAATTTTAAATCCAGAACTTACATTTACTTTACCTAAATATCAAACTTCTTGCGGTATTGCAGATATGTTTGCTCATATACTTGAAAGATACTTTACTAATGAACAATATGTTGATTTAACTGATAGATTATGTGAAGGTGCCTTAAAGGCAATAATAAATAATGCTTTAAGATTAACTATAAATCCTAATGACTATAATGCTAGAGCAGAAATCATGTTATCAGGCATGGTTGCTCATAATGATTCTTTAAGCATGGGTAGAGTTGGAGATTGGGCAACACATGATATAGAACATGAATTAAGCGGAATATATGATATTGCTCATGGTGCTGGGCTTGCAATTATATTCCCTGCTTGGATGAAATACGTTTATAAACATGATGTAAATAGGTTTGCTCAATTTGCAAATAGAGTTTTTGATATTGATATAAACATGAATAATCCTGAAGAAACAGCACTTCGTGGTATTGAAGCTTTAGAAAACTTCTTTACTAAAATTGAACTTCCAACTAGATTAAACCATGTAAATATTAACGATGAACATATAGATGAAATGGCAAGAAAATTAGTTGCTCATTGCGATCATGTAGGAAACTTTGTTGAAATACGTTATCCTGAAGCTTTAGAAATTTTAAAATTAGCTCTTTAATTTATAGTATGAAAAAAGGCGTTACTTTTAAGTAACACCTTTTTTATTCTAATTTTATTTAAGATACTTTAAAATACTCTTCTAATATTACTGCCCTTATTGACTCATACTTTATATTATCAGGTAAATATTTTTTCAAAATACTAACCTTTTCATAACCATTTACCTCACAAGCTTTTAATATCTTTTCTTTATCATCAATATTATAATATTTATTTAAATTTAAACTAATAGAAAACTCTCCATTTTCCTTTATATAGTCTGTTACATATCCTAATATTGTTGAAATAGATATCTCAATACTTTCTGAAATTAATTCTAAATTAACTCCATCCTTTACCATATCTATAGCTATTTCTTCATTTGATCTCTTTTCTCCATCAATTATTACTTTTCTTTTTCCTTTTTCTTCAAAAACTATATCTAAATCTTTTTCTACTACAAATCTTCTTACTTCTTCTATTATTTCATTTCCATACTTTGTTATCTTCTTTGGTCCTATTCCAGATATATCTTTTAACTCCTCTAAATTCAAAGGAAACCTTCCGCTTATTTCCTTCAAAGTATTTAAAGATAAAATAGCTTGTGGAAGAGAATTTTCTTTATTAGCAAATTCGCCTCTGATTACTTTTAACCTTGATAGTAATTCTATATTACTATCAACACTCAAATAAACTTCTTCATTTTTCTTCTTATATTCATTATTAACTATTTTTATATTATTTTCATCAACATACTCTTTAATTGCATTAACAAATGCCTCACCATATTTATTTAGCTTTACTTCTCCAACTCCACTAATATTCATAAGTTCATCTAAATTAAGTGGATATTTTGTGCTCATTTCTCTTAGGGTATTATCACCAAATATTATGTAAGGCGGAACCCCTTCTTCATTTGCGATATTAAATCTAAGTTCTCTTAAAATTTCAAATAACGTATTAATATCATTTGAAGTACTCTTAATTTTAACTTCCTTAAATTGAACCTTTTCCTCTCCCTTTAAAACTTTAACTGATCTATTATTAAGCTTTATAACTGGATAAGTACCTTCTACATAATCTATATATCCATGAGAAATTAAAGTATTTATAAAAACCTTAAGATCATCATTAGAATAATCCTTCATTATTCCATAAGTTGAAAGCTCATTAAACTTTGCATTAATAACCTTACTATTTTTGGACCCTCTTAAAACATCTACTACCATTGCAACTCCAAAGGATTTTTTCATTCTGTAAATACATGATAATACCTTTTGCGCATCTATAGTTTTATCTACTAATTCACCTTCACTTAAACAACTGCTACAATTATTACAATCTTCGCTAACAGCTTCACCAAAATAATTTAAAATATATTTTCTATAACAATCATTACTATAAATTAAATCTACCATTTGCTTTAGTTTTAAATATTGGTTATTTTTTCTCTCTATATTTTCAGTGCTAACTTCTATTAGATATTTTTGTGTATGGATATCACTTGGAGAAAATAATAATATACATTCACTTTTTTCTCCATCTCTTCCTGCCCTACCTATTTCTTGATAATAGCCTTCTATATTTTTAGGCATGTTATAGTGAATTACAAATCTAATATTAGGTTTATCTATTCCCATACCAAAAGCATTTGTAGCAACCATTATATTAATTTTATCCTTAATAAAATCTTCTTGATTTTCTTTTCTTAACTCATCATTTAGCCCTGCATGATATCTACCAGCTTTATATCCACTAGAAGTTAATAGTTCATAAATATAATCAACTTCTTTTCTTGTTGCTGCATATATTATTCCTGAGCTATCTCTATTTTCCTCTATATATTTTAATATATAACTTTTTTTATCATTTCCTTTTTCTATATTAATAAATAAGTTTTCTCTATCAAATCCAGTTATAAATAAACTTGGGTCTCTAAGTCCAAGTAAATTTATTATATCCCCTTTTACTTCTTCTGTTGCTGTTGCAGTAAAAGCTGTTATAATTGGTCTTATATTTAACATTTCAATAAAGTTTCTTATTCTTCTATAACTTGATCTAAAATCATGTCCCCATTGAGACACACAATGCGCTTCATCTATTGCAATTTGACTTATTCTACATTCAGTTATAGCCATAATAAACTCATATGATTCTAATCTTTCTGGAGCTACATATATTATTTTGTATTTATTTTCTTTAACATTAGTTATTATTTCTTCAAATTCTTTAGAAGTTAATGAACTGTTTATATATGCAGATTCTATTCCCATCTCTTTTATTGCATCAACTTGATCCTTCATTAAAGATATAAGTGGAGATATTACTATAGTTACTCCATCTAATAATAATGCAGGTATTTGATAGCAAATTGATTTTCCTCCACCAGTTGGCATTATAGCTAATACATCATTTCCACTTAAAATACTATTTATAATATTTTCTTGCCCTCTTCTAAAGCTTTTATATCCATAATATTTTTCTAATATTTCTAAGCCTCTATTTTTCATATAAAACACTCCTTAAAACTATCTACCATT
Source organism: Clostridium sp. (assembly GCF_017888565.1). GTDB lineage: Bacteria > Bacillota > Clostridia > Clostridiales > Clostridiaceae > Clostridium. The sequence goes on along the minus strand of NZ_JAGHFX010000044.1, from coordinate 104,147 downwards.
TATTTAACTATTATAATTATCAGCACAAACATACGTTCTTAATCATATTTAATAATTAAATAAGTTATCTGCAAATCTTAAAATTATATTTATCAACTAATAATTTGTTTAATTAACGAGTACATTTAACATTTATTCTAACTTATATATTTAAAAGAAAAGTGAAGGGACTCCTTCACTCTTTCATAAGAATTTCATTCTTAGTTAATTTGTTTTTATTCTTTTCTTTATAATAAAATATCTTTTAAAGAATTATAAACCCTAAAACAAATGCTATCACTATTATAGCATATAATTTAAATACTTCTTCTGGTAAAACATCAATAATGGGATCTGTTTTTGAATCAAAGACCCAATAATCATTATTAAAAAATATCTTATGAAATACTACAAAGGCCTTTGAAAAATCTATGAATATTGAAGCTAGTAATACTGTAATTATACTTATAAGTGTATTGGCTCCATAATTAAGAATCTTAAATAGTTCAAACTTTTTATTATATCTCCTTAAAATAAACTTAATTACTATAAACGTTAGTGATATGATTATAATAATTAAATAAATATTCAAAAAGATTTTTTTAACTTCATAAAAATGAAATTCTCCATTATTGCTCATTATAAAATTATTAAATTTCAACTTTTTTATAAATGGATTTTGTAAGTAATTTAATAATATATTATAATCATTCATTAATGCTTCTTTTGAAAGTTGTCCTACTCTTGTTAAATTATATTTATCTATCGAGTAGCTATAAATAACTCTTAAATTTAATGATATAATCACGCTTAATCCAATTGTAAATAAAGCTACCGCTATGCCTTGAATAATCTTGGATATTGAAATTAACAACCTCTTCATTTTTTACCTCTTTTATTTCTAAACATTATTAAATAGTATTAATTAGCAACATAGCTAATTAAAAATATCTATTTTTACTCATATATATAATAACATATTAATTATTATTTTGAATATGAAAAATAAAGCAAGTACTATAATCTCAAAACAATTGATTCTAGTTTTTTTATACCCAATTTTTAATACTAAAAAAGATATAAGATAGTTATTGTAGTAATTTACACTAAGTATCTTATATCTATAATATTGTATTTTAATTCTTTTTAATTTGCCTTAAAAGATTCACATCTTCCTTCAATTTTACCATTTTCTTTGTTTGAGCCTATCATAACATAGCTAGAATAACATATTTTCTTTTTATTATAATAACATTTTTCTGCACTACACTCTATATATGGAGTAAGTAAACTGTCTTGAATTTTATCTAATCTATCTATATATAAATCTGTTTTTCCTATCATAAATACTCTTTTAGAAATTTTATATTTTTCAAATGTTATGCAAGATGTTTTTATTTCACCATCTATCTTATTGATAATTTTAATATTATCATTATCACACATTCCAAAAAAATTATGATTGCACTTTCTTACATTACATGCTAATCTGTTCATTTAATCATCCTTTCTGCAAGAGATTTTCCTCTTATAGAAAGTTTTTGCATTATAACCTATATTTATTCCTATGCATTACTTAACTTACAATTAAATTTATATTTTCTTTATATTGTGGTTGTTTTTTATTTTTATACAATATTGCATTTTTAGGACAGCAACTTATACACCTACAACACATAATGCAATTATCTCTAAATTTAATATCACCCCCTATATATTCTATGTTCATTGTTGGGCAAACCTTAACACATAAATTACATTTATCACAACTAGAATTAACAGAAAACCTATATGAATTTTTATATAAATCTTTAGTTTTAAATTTATATAACCTTTTCATTATTGTTGCTTTAAAATTGTTTATTTCTTCTTTACTATAATTTTCAATTAAAAAATTTACAACTGTCTCTTTTATTTCATTGAATGAACTCTGATAAATACTCTCTAAATCTTTAACACTTTTATAATTTTTACTTATAATAAAACTATTTGGCATTTTAAAATTTTTAGTCATTATAATTTTAAATTTTTTTTCTAATAATTTTTTTTCTAGTTCATTAAAATACATTTTATTTTTACCCTTACCAGTAGTAAATATCATTGTTTTTACTTCTTTATCAGATGGTCCTAAATTATCATCTATATACTCCATAAAATTTTGAGGAACATATTCAAAATATTTAGGAAATCCTAGTATTAAATAATCATATGAAAAATTCTTAATGTTTATCTTTTCTTCTATCGAATGATTTTCTATATCACAACCATTTTTTATAAATTCTTCTTCTATTTTATTTGCAATAAATTTTGTATTTCCACTACCACTAAAATATAAGATCATACCCTTCAATATAACCCTCTCCTTTTATCACTATTAAAATATAGTTAGGCTACAATAATAAGCTTATGTTAATAATTATATATCATCTGTAATATATTGGGAATTATTTTAATTTTACATATTTATATCTTATTTTTTCTTTTTCCTCAAAATAAAAAAAGACAGGACTTCTTCCTATCTTTTCTTGCATTTTTCTTATATTAAAGTTAAACATCTTCTTTATTATATTTCCAAAATAAAATTGCTGATATTAAGATAATTCCACATATTAATGCATATATAAAGAACAATGGATTTCCAATACTTCCAAATAAAATTATAAGTGATCCAATAGTTGCAAGTATAGGATTAATTTTTCCTTTCCATATTCCTTTAATCTCACCGCTTAATCCCATTTTAAACACTTTGTAATATAATAATATGTACAATAAATAATTTATAGTAATAGATATTTCTGATATATCACTGTTAGGTAAATAATTATATTTTTGTGTTATATAATGAATAATTAAACAAATTAATGAAATTACAAAAGCTACTATTGAAGATATAATTGGCATACCTAATTTTTCATTAACTATTTTTATCTTATTTGATTTTGGAAACATTCCTCTTATAGCTAAAGAATATGGTAACCTAGTATGTCCCATTATTAATCCATTTACAGTACCTAATATAGATATAACTACAAATGTTAATATTATCTTAGCTCCCCATGCTCCAAATAAATTATTAGCAGCTAAATCAACATGAGCATCCCCTAAACTCATAATTGCATCAGGTCCAATATACATGCTTATCCCAACAAAATATAATACATAAATAATCAATATAAATAAAGGAGCAATTACTAGAGCCTTTGGTAAATTTCTTTTTGAATCTTTAATTTCATGTCCAATAGAAGTTGATATAATCCATCCATCAAAAGAAAAAGCTATAGGTGCAATTGCAGCTATCCATGTTGCAGACTTCATATGTGTAATGTCGCTTACTGATATTTCACTAGGATTTCCAAAAAAGACTCCTGCTAATGCTATTAATATTAGAGGTATAACTTTAATCACAGTTGAAGCATTTTGAAAATATCCTCCTAGCTTTGCAGATAAGATATTTAATATATATAGTACTACCATAACTATAAATCCAATGAATGTTTGAAGTGCTAGTCCACCATCAATTCCAAATAACATACATATATATATCCCTGACACCCATGTAACTACAGCTATAAGTGTCGGATAATATAAGAAAGTATGAAACCATCCAAATGCGCAAGCTATAGACTTATTATATGAGAATTCAGCATAAGTTATTATCCCTCCTGCAGTCGATTCTCTTGATGCTAATTCTGAAATTGTTAAACTTCCAAATATTATTCCCATAGCTGCAATACAGAAAACAAGGACTCCTAAGCTTATACTTCCATTAGTTGCTACTAATATATTATCACTTTTAAAAAATATCCCGGATCCTATTACAATTCCTACTATCATTCCTATGGCAGTGAATAAACCATATTCATTTTTTTTCATATTTCCACCTCTTTTTTATGTTTTATTGATAATTACAAATAACTATGTACAATATATCACAAAAAGGCAAAAATAAGAATAAAAAGTTATCAATATTTAAATATAATTTATATATTTAACTAATTTCGTTAACATTAACTAACTTAATTTATATATTTACTTTCTTAAATATAATAATATCTTTAATAAACATATTATTTCTATTTTTATATAGTTTCTATACTTGAAAATATTCATACTGATTCAGTTGAATCAAGTCATATATACTGCGCCAATGGATTCTAATTCTTTAAGCATATCACTTTACTAATGGCTTCTCCTTCAATAACATTTAGAAATTGAAAATATCTATAATAAATATGAATTATACTATAAGATTGTACTCCATTTTTTAAAACCAATTATCGTAATAGTTATGGTTTGAAATTGTATATGTTTATGGAATTACTCCTTATTAGCATTCATAACTATAAACGGTAAAATAAATACTATTTCTCTTGCTATGAATAATTTCTTTGGTTCATTTTCTAAGCAATGGGAATTAGCCATGTCTGCATTAATTTTAGCTGTGATTTCAATAATTATTTTCTACTTCTTTATTCAAAAGTATATAATTAAAGGAACAGTTCAAGGCTCAATTAAATAATTAACTTTATTTACTATAATAAGTTTTATGGTTTATACTTATCATATACTATGAAACTTATAAAGGAGATTTTATGGAAAACATTTTTATTTATTATCTTTTTATTATTAACATTATAGCTTTTATAATAGTTTATATAGACAAGCAAAGAGCTATAAAAAAACAATGGAGAATTAAAGAATCCACTATGATTTTCATTTCCTTAATTGGTGGAAGTATAGGAGCTTATTTGAGTATGTATTCATTTAGGCATAAGACAAAACATCTTAAATTTACCTTAGGAATACCAATAATAATTTTAATACAACTTTCAACTTATCTAATTATAAAAAATAGAATTGGATAATTTATAATAAATTATCCAATTCTATTTTAAACTATCTTTAAAATCACTCATTTGAATATACCAATTTTTAAAATCATTAATTTTATTATCAAAATAATTTATCCTTTTTACTGTAAAATATGTTATAGGTATATTATTTTTAAAACCTAATTCTTCTAAAATTATGTGATCTTTATTATAGATAGAACAACAAATTTCTATATATTTAATTCCATCTTCTGCACTATCTCTATATAGCTTACATAATAAAATTTTAGTGTATTCTTTGTCTATTGAATTTAATTCTAATACCTGAATTTTATTTTTATTTTTTTTAAATATAAGTGAAGCTAACACTAATTTATTTTTACTAACAACATAATTATTATATTTCTCTATAGGATTTTCTCTAAATAACCATTTTAAATAATTTATATCCTTATAAATTTTGATTTTATCAGAATTATTTTTTAATAGTAATGAATAATTAAACTTATAATCATTGTCTATATCTACTTTTTGAATATCACATCTATTTATATGATAAATATCCTTATCCTTAATTTCTAGCTTAAGTGTTGGCATCTCATATATATCCTCAAATCCAAATTTTTTTACTAAATTATAATGATATATTTCATTTGGGAATCCTAATAATAAGCTATACTTTGTTTCTCTTAGCTTTTCATATACTTTTATTGCAAGTTCAAAAGACAATCCATTATTTCGAGAATTAGGTTTAACTAATATTGGCATTGATATTCCTGATTTTATTATTTCATTATCTAATACTATATTAATAAGTAAAACTGAATAACTTGCAACTATTTTATTATCTTCCCTTGCAATACAAAGAACAAAATCATCTATTGGATTATTTAAATATCTCCATAAAAAATATTCTGTACTTAGATCTTTATTAAGGCACACTTTATATAAGCTTTTTAATTCATCTACTATTTTATTAAAACCTTGTTTATCTATAAATTCTAATTTCATAATTACACCTGCTAGTTTTTCTTTTAATAAAATATATGAATCTTAAATTAATTACGTTCTATAAAAATGCTAGCATATGTAAATTTTATCATTCAATTCTTATCTTAATATTAAAGTAAACTTACATATATCCCAATAGAATTAAGTAAAAAAATCACAAAAAATTTATCATATAATATTTTTTATTACTTATACATAGTAAATAAAATAAATTGGATTAGAATTTATACAATATATAAATTCTAATCCAATTTATTAAATATCTTTTTTAGCATATAGATTTGAAGTAATAAAATATGATGATAAAATTAATGTAACTATACAAAGTATAACTAATACTTTTACTATTAACATATCAAAATCTATCATAGGTAAATATTTTATTAATTCAGTTGAAAAAACCATTGGAAAAACTACTAAAAATACCATTGCTATTCTGCCCTTCTCAAAGCCTAATATTAATTCTAATGGAATCAATATAGCCATCACAAAAACACCTATACCTGTCATTATATAAATAAATGGCCATAATGGACCAAGTTCACTTATCGTAACTATATTTAAAGAAATCAAGCCTGTATATAGTACTAATGATATTATAGTGGCTATTAGTGTATTAATAGCTACAAATATATATCTTGATAATATATATTCTTTTGGCTTTATTGGTAAAGAATATATTAAATAATTGATTTTACTCTTTTCTTCATAAAATGCTGTACTATAACATGTAGCCATTATAAATAGTGCTCCACCAAAAGTCATCATTTTAGGATTTATAAATCCTAAAAATATTCCCATAGCAATTATTAAAATCATATATTTTTTTAATGCAAATACTGTTTCAAATTGTAAAAATAATAAATTTAATATTTTCCTCATATTAATCCCTCCTAGTATAATAAAGCATAATATCTTCTAAAGTTGGTTTTTCATAGATAACCTCATTTCCAAAAATCTCAAAAGCTTCTTTTTTATTTGATGTTAATCCTTCAAAACCAAACCCATTAGTTTTAATAGAAATAAGATATGTTCTTGTTTCATTATCTAAAAGTTCTTTCTTTCCTTTTATTATAGAATGCTGTTCTAATATTTCATCTTTTTCACCATATAATATAATTTTACCCTTATATATAAATATAATATAATCAGCACATTTTTCTAAATCGCTAGTTACATGTGTTGAATAAAAAATTGTAAGGTTTTCCTTTTCCATTTCTTCTTGCAATATTTCTAAAAACTCATTTCTTACAATTGGATCTAAACTAGAAGTAGGCTCATCCATTATTATAATTCTAGGCCTTATGGATAATGCCATAGTTAATTCAAATTGCTTCTTTTGCCCCTTTGATAATTTTCCGTAAACTGATGACTCGTTTATATTGAATTTATTAATTAAATTATTATATAAATTTTCATCCCAAGTAGTATAAAATCTAGATACAGAAGATTTTATATTTTTCAATTTACTTTCTTCTAAAAATCCACATACATCACCAACAAATCCTATTTGTTCTTTAACTTTAGGATTTTCCGGAATATTTTCTCCTAGAATTAATATTTCTCCTTCATCACATTTAATCATATTCATTATAGCTTTTATAGTTGTTGTTTTTCCTGAACCATTTGGTCCAATAAATCCTGTTATAAAGCCTTCTTTTACTTTTAATTCTTCTATATTTAACTTAAAATTCTTATACTCCTTTTTTAAATTCTTCATTTCAATTGCTTCCACTTTTATACCTCCTCATATAAACTCTTAAATATTACTAATGCTTCATCTAGTGTTAATCCAATAGCTTTTGCAGAAATTATTGCTTCTTCTAATTTATTTTCAATTTCAAACATAGCCACTTCTTTAAGTCTTTCATTATTTGATTCTGCTACAAATGTCCCTTTTCCTACAACAGTTTTTATAAATCCTTCTTTTTCAAGTTCTTCGTAAGCTCTTTTAGTAGTAATTATACTTACCTTCAACTCCTTAGCCAAAGTTCTTATTGAAGGTAATGCTTCTCCAGGTTTTAAAGTTAAATTAATAATTTGATTCTTTATTTGACTCTCAATTTGCTCATATAAAGGTACTTGTGAGGAATTGCTAATTACTATATCCAATCTTTCACCTCCAATTGTATATAAAGTGTATATATTGTCTATATACATATATTAATCCATATATACACTGTTGTCAATAGAATAAAAAATTCACAGTCTCAAAAACCTATTTATTGCATAGGTATCACATTTTTATGAAAATCTTTCATAATTACATTAATATACGCAAAAAAGGAAGTTCTAACTCGAACTTCCTTTTTTATAATCTAGTATCAATTTTCTTGATACTACACTCTTTAATCTATTTTAATCTTCTTTTGTATTTATTGAAATACCTAATTCTTGTAATTGCTTTTCATCTGCTATATTAGGTGCTTCACTTAAATAGCAATAAGCATTTTGGTTTTTAGGGAATGCAATAACATCCTTTATATTTTCTGTTCCAGCTAAGAACATTACCATTCTATCAAGTCCAAAAGCTAATCCACCATGTGGTGGTGGTCCAAACTTAAATGCATCTATTAAGAATCCAAATCTTTCTTGTGCTGATTCTTCTGTGAATCCTAATGCTTTAAACATTTTTTGTTGAAGTTTTGAATCATGGATTCTTATAGATCCTCCACCTAATTCTTCACCATTTAAAACTAAGTCATAAGCTTTTGATCTAACTTCTCCCGGATTAGTTTCTAGCATATCTATATCTTCATCCATAGGTGATGTAAATGGATGATGTGCTGCATGATATCTTCCTTCTTCTTCATCATATTCAAATAATGGGAATTCTGTAATCCAAGTAAAATTAAATTCATTTTTGTCTTTTATTAAGTCAAATTGTTTAGCAAGCTCTAATCTTAGTGCTCCTAAGCTTTGGAATACTACTGAATTCTTATCAGCAACTATAAAAATAGCATCTCCAACTTCTGCTCCCATAGTTTTAACTATTGAGTTTGTAACATCGTCAGTTAAGAACTTAGCAATAGAAGACTTAACTCCATCTTCTTTTAATTGAATCCATGCAAGACCTTTAGCCTTATATGTCTTAACAAATTTGCCTAATTTATCTATTGGCTTTCTTCCAAGATCTGCTCCACCTTTTAAGCAAAGAGCTCTTATTGAACCACCAGCTTCTATTGCTGATTTAAATACTACAAAATCCATATCCTTAACGTCTTCTGTAATATTAGTTATTTCCATTCCAAATCTTAAATCTGGCTTATCTGAACCGTATTTTTCCATAGCATCTTTAAATGTCATTCTCTTTATTGGTAATTTAACATCTACTCCTGCTACTTCTTTAAATACATGAGCTATTAAACCTTCATTCATTTTAATAACATCTTCTTGTTCAACAAAACTCATTTCTAAATCTATTTGAGTAAATTCTGGTTGTCTATTTGCTCTTAAATCTTCATCTCTAAAGCATTTTACTATTTGATAATATCTATCGAATCCTGAAACCATTAATAGTTGTTTAAAAATTTGTGGTGATTGTGGAAGCGCATAGAACATTCCAGGATAGTTTCTAGAAGGTACAAGATAATCTCTAGCTCCTTCTGGAGTACTCTTAGTAAGCATTGGAGTCTCTACTTCTAAAAAGTTGTTTTCATCTAAATAATCACGAACTGATTTAGAGATTCTATTTCTAATCATGAATATTCTTTGCATATCTGGTCTTCTAAGATCTAAATATCTATATTTTAATCTTATACTTTCAGCAGCATCTAGTCCTTCCTTTATATATATTGGAGGTGTATCTGATTCTGAAAGAATTTTTAAACTCTCACACTTTAGCTCTACTAATCCTGTTGACATATTATGATTAGGAGCTTCTCTTAAAACTACTTCTCCAGTAACTGCTATACAATATTCAGGTCTAACATCTTTAGCCTTTTCAAAAGCCTCAGCATTTATTTCTTCACCAAATACTATTTGCATTATTCCTGTTCTATCTCTAAGGTCAATAAATTGTAGACCTCCTAATTTTCTATTTCTTTGCACCCAACCCATTAATGTGATTTTTTGTGATACGTTATTTTCTCTAACTTCTCCACACATTAAGGTTCTTTTTAAGCCACCTAAAGCTTCACCCATTTTTTCTTCCTCCTAACTATTTTACAAGCTTTGCTATTTCTTCTATATTATCTAAACTTACTTCAAACTGCTCACCATCACTCATTCTTTTAAGCTTTAATGTCTTATTTTGAAGTTCGTCATCACCTAAAATTGTAGTAAAAGCAGAACCAATTTTATTAGCATATTTCATTTCTGCTTTAATACTTCTTCCCATATGATTTATTTCTGTTTTTATACCAACTGCTCTCAGCTTATTAGCTAATACAAAAGCACTTGTCTTAGCATCTTCTCCTCTAGCACCAATATAAAGGTCAACTAACCCTTCATTTGGAATTTCTATACCTTCTTTTTCTAAAGTCATTATAAGTCTTTCTAAACCTAGTCCAAATCCCACAGCTGGCATTTCTGGTCCACCGATTTCTTCTATAAGCTTATCGTATCTTCCGCCGCCACAAACTGTAAAATCATCATTTAATATTTCGAATATAGTCTTTGTATAATAATCTAATCCTCTTACAATACCCGGATCTATATTATATTTTATATCTAGTGCATCTAAATAATTTTTAACCTCAATAAAGTGAGAATCACACTCTTCACATATATAATCTAATATAATTGGAGCATTCTTAGTTATTTCATTACAACTTTTTTCTTTGCAATCAAGAATTCTCATTGGATTTTTTTCAAATCTAGTTTTACAAATTCCGCAAAGACTATCATAATTTTCTTCAAGATATTTTTTTAATGCTTCATTATACTTAGGTCTACACTTAGGACAACCTAAATTATTTATATTTAAACTTAAACTTTTAAGTCCTAATTTCTTTAATGATTCCATAGCTAATGAAATTACTTCAGCATCAATTGATGCTTCTTTTGAGCCAAAAACTTCAACGCCATATTGATGGAATTGTCTAAGTCTTCCTTTTTGAACATTTTCATATCTGAAACAAGGTATTATGTAATATAACTTTGTTGGCTGAGCTTCATTAAATAATCTATTTTCTATAAAAGCCCTTACTGTTGGTGCTGTACCTTCTGGTTTTAAGGTAATACTTCTATCACCTTTATCATTGAAAGTATACATTTCTTTTTGCACTATATCAGTTGTTTCTCCAACACCTCTTAAAAATAATTCTGTATGTTCAAATATTGGTGTTCTTATTTCTCTTACTCCATATGATTTTGAAACATCTCTTAAAACTCCCTCTACATAATGCCATTTATATGCATCTTGAGGTAGCATATCCTTAGTACCCTTAGGTGCTTGGATTTCCATAAAATATCTCCTCCTATTTAAGGTAAAGTGTATCTAAAAGTTTTATCTTTTCCTCTACCATTTCCTTAATTCTGCTTGTGTACTCTCTAATATCTTTAACATTTCCAAATCTTTCAATTCTATTTTCTTCTAGAAAGACTACTTTTGATACGGCGTCTGCTCCTAAAGCTATTATAGTTTGCTTATCTTCTATCATCTGTATGTTATATAAGCATTCTTTACCTTCTTTAGAATAGCCTAAATTCTCCATGTTGCCAACCATATTTTTTTGTCTATACATATAATATGGATCTATATTTAAATTTTTAGCTAGACTTCTACTTACTTCATACATTGATGAAAGCTCATCTTGCTTCTTTATTTGTATTCCTTTTTTTAAAATGAAGTTTTCATAAAGAATCGATGCTCTTTTTAAAGATAATCCATGAACAGTTAAGCTATCTGGTCTTAATTTTAATATTTCACTAGCTGTGTATTCTGCTTCTTTTATCCCTTCACCAGGTAATCCTATTATCATATCCATATTTATATCATCAAAGCCTAAATTTCTAGCCAAATTAAATTTATCTATAACATCTTTTGATGTATGTCCTCTACCAATCATTTTTAATGTGTCATCATTCATTGTTTGAGGATTAATACTTATTCTAGTAGTGTTATATTTTTTCATAGTTTGAAGCTTTTCTAAAGTTATGCTATCTGGTCTTCCACATTCTACAGTAAACTCAAGTATATCTTTATCTACTACAAAAGCATTATAAATTTCTTTCATAATTTCTTCAAACTCTTCATTATTTACTGCTGTTGGTGTTCCACCACCAAAATATACGCTTTCTATTTTTAGCTTTCTCTCATTAACATATTTTTTCATTTCTCTTATTTCATATGTTAATGCTTCTAAATAAGGATTTACTAATTTTTTATTCCCACCTATAGGATTAGCTGTAAAAGAGCAGTAAAAACATCTTGTTGGACAAAATGCCATTCCAACATATATGGCAATACTCTTTTCATCTTTATTTACAAGCTCCTGTTCCTTTTTAGCTACTTTGATACAAAGCTTAGCTTTTTCTTCTGAAGCTAAATGTTTCTTTTGAAATAAATCTATTATTTCCCTTTCACTTTTTCCTTCTTCTAAGTACTTTAAAGCTATTTTAGAAGGCCTTATTCCTACAAGTATTCCCCATGGATAGTAATCTCCAGTTATTTCTTTCAATGAAGAAAAAATTAATCTCTTAATATCTTCTTTTATATTTTCTAAAACATTACATTCTCTATAAAACTCGTTAAACGAAAATGATATTTTATCTTCTTCTATGTTTATTATATAGTTACCGTCTTCTTTAAACTTAATTTCGTCAAGTGCATAATATATATTAAACATTTGATATACGTCATATCTATATTTTAAATTATTTAACTTAATCTTTAATTCCATTTATTCTCCTCTTATGCTAGGAAGGGATTTCTCATCCTTTCAAATATAATAGTAGATTTTGGCCCATGACCTGGATAAACTTCTACGTCCTTATCAAGTACCATAAGCTTAGTTTCTATACTTTCTATAATCTCATTATAGCTACCACCTAAGAAATCAGTTCTACCTATTGAACCATTAAATAAAGTATCTCCAGTGAATACTTTATCTTCTACTAAGTAACAAGTTCCACCTTTAGTGTGCCCTGGTGTAAAGATTGCTTTAAAAGTTAATTCTCCAACTTTTACTTCATCACCTTCATTTATATATTTATATATATTTGGCAATTTACCAAATATCCCTGAAGAATCCCTCTCCATATACTCTTCCTCTGCCTTATTAAGATAAACATCTACTTTATATTTATCTTTTAATTCTTCTACAGCTCCATTGTGATCAAAATGGCAGTGAGTTAAAAGTATAACTTCTATTTCAACTCCTAAAGTTTCGATTTCTTTAATTAAATAACTGGCCTCTGCACCTGGATCTATTATAGCAGCTTTATTCATTTTTTCATCTATTACTAAATAACAATTTGTTTGTAATGAACCTAGTGGATATGTTTTTACAATCATACTTATCCTCCTTTTAAAAATTCTTTTTACTATCTAACATTAAAGTTACAGGACCATCATTTTGAATATCAACTTTCATATGAGCTCCAAATTCCCCAGTCTCAACCTTCAAATTAGATTGCTTTAATAACTCAACAAATTTTTCATATAAAGCTTTAGCTCTTTCTCCACCTTCTGCCTCCATAAAATTTGGTCTTCTTCCTTTTCTACAATCTCCATATAGAGTAAATTGAGAAATCACTAAAATTTCACCTTTTATATCTAAAAGTGATAAATTCATTTTATCAGCTTCATCTTCAAATATTCTTAAATTAATTACCTTTTCTTTAATATATATTAGATCCTCTTCAGTATCATCCCTTGAGATACCTATTAATATATTAATGCCTCTATTGATTGAACCAATTGTATTTCCTTCTACTGTAACCCTAGAAGATGTTACTCTTTGAACTACGGCTCTCATATATAATCACCTCTCTAGTTATTCATTCTGTATACATCCATTACGCCTTTTAATCTTCTTATCTTTCTCATAAGTTCTCTTAATTGTTCAATAGAATCTATTTTTACTTTTATATTTATTATAGCAATATTACCTTTTGATGATTTAGCATTTAATGCATTTAATGGCAGTTTAGCTTCAGTTATTATCATCATTATATCTGATAATATTCCTATTCTATCTTCTGCTCTAACTTGTATTTCAGCTACATATGCTGCTCCCTTTGAATAGCCCCATGAAACTTCTACTGTTTTTCCATTATCATAATCCCTTAAAGCTTTTAAATTACTACAATCACTTCTATGAACCGAAATTCCTCTTCCTTTAGTTATATAACCAAGTATCTCATCTCCTGGAACCGGATTGCAACATCTAGCAAATCTTACCATTAGATTATTAACACCTTTTACTGTTACTCCATAATCATTAGAAGATGTTTTCTTATTTATATTTGCCTTATCTGATTTTGAAATATGATCATCAATTGATTTGTTTATACTTTCTATACTTTGTTTTTCAGTAATATTTTCTTCTTTTAATTTAGATATATATGATGAAGCTGAAATCTGCCCTACTCCTATTGAAGCATATAAATCTTCCATGCTATGAATATTATATCTTTTAACTGATTTTTCGTATGCTTCACCTTTTGCAATTTCTGAGTAAATTACCCCTTGCTTCTTTAGTTCTTTTTCAAAGATTTCCTTACCTTTATCTATGTTTTCTTCTTTTTTAATTTTCTTAAACCATTGTCTTATTTTACTTTTAGCCTGATTGCTTTTAGCCATATTCAGCCAATCCATATTAGGCCCCTTAGCATTATTAGATGTTAATACTTCGACTATTTCACCGGTTTTCAGATTATAATCAAGAGGTACTATCTTACCATTTACCTTTGATCCAATACATCTATTTCCTACATCTGTATGTATTCTATATGCGAAGTCTATTGGGGTAGCTCCATTTGGTAAATTGATTACAACACCTTTTGGAGTAAATACAAAAATTTCATCAGTAAATAAATCTATCTTAAAGCCTTCAATAAATTCTTCTGCATCTGATGTTTCTTTTTGCCACTCAAGCATATCTCTTAACCACGCAAGCTTATTTTCAAAGGATTTTTCCTTATCTTCTTGCGTATCACCCTCTTTATACTTCCAATGGGCTGCTATACCATATTCTGCAGTTTTATGCATCTCAAATGTTCTAATTTGTATTTCAAATGTTTTACCTTGAGGCCCTATTACAGTAGTATGAAGAGATTGATACATATTAGGCTTAGGCATTGCTATATAATCTTTAAATCTCCCCGGAATAGGCTTATATATAGTATGTACTATCCCTAATACACCGTAGCAATCTTTAACTGTATTTACTAAAATTCTTATTGCTGTTAAATCAAATATTTGCTCAATACTTTTATTTTTATTAACCATCTTTTTATATATACTAAAAAAATGTTTTGGTCTTCCATCTATGTCAGAATCTATTTCAGATTCCTCTAATTTATTATGTAAATCCTCTATTATTTCAGCAATATAAGTTTCTCTTTCAACTCTTTTTTCTGCAATTTGTTTTACTAAATCATAATACTCTTCTTCATGTAAATATCTAAAAGCTAAATCTTCAAGTTCCCACTTAATTTTAGATATCCCTAATCTATGAGCTAATGGAGCATATATATCTAAAGTTTCTTTGGCCTTTTGCTTTTGCTTTGCTTTAGGCATAAATTTCAAAGTTCTAAGATTATGTAATCTATCAGCTAATTTTATAATTATTACTCTAATATCCTTTGCCATAGCTAAAAGCATTTTTCTAA
Organism: Clostridium sp.; assembly: GCF_017888565.1. GTDB lineage: Bacteria > Bacillota > Clostridia > Clostridiales > Clostridiaceae > Clostridium. Next base: position 88,545 of record NZ_JAGHFX010000044.1, on the reverse strand, counting down.
CATTATCAGCTTGTTGCTCTTCTTTTGTCTTATACTCTATCTTGCCAAGCTTCGTTACACCTTGAACTAAATCTGCAATTTCCTCATTAAATATATTCTTTATATCATCGTATGTATAGTGTGTATCTTCTATAACATCGTGTAAAAGTCCAGCTACTATAGTACTAGTATCCATACCCATTTCAGCAAGTATTTCAGCCACATCTATTGGATGTGTTATATATGGCTCACCTGATTCTCTCTTTTGATTCTTATGAGCATCACATGCTAAATCATATGCTTTCTTTACGATATCTGTATCTATATTGTTACAATTTCCATTTATTTTTCGTAATAGGTTTTCATACATATGGGTAATCTCCTTTGATTAAGTCTAAAATAATTGGCTGGTTTTAACAACCAGCCATTTTCTTTTATTATATAATATTTAATTTGATATTTCAACAATATTAGAATTCGTAATCAACTAAAGACATAACTTCATACTTTTCTAATTTATCTCTTCCATGTAACCCTGTAAGTTCAATTGCAAAATCTAAACAAACTACTTCTCCGCCAGCTAGTTCTACAAGTTTAGCTACTGCATCTATAGTACCACCTGTTGCTAATAAATCATCAACTATTGCAACTCTTTGTCCTTTTTTTATAGCATCTTTGTGTATTTGTAATGTATCACTACCATATTCTAAATCATAAGTTATTGATATTGTCTCACCAGGTAACTTTCCTGGTTTTCTTACTGGTACAAATCCTATTCCCATTGCATAAGCTACAGGAACTCCATAAATAAATCCTCTTGCTTCTGGTCCAACTATTAAATCTATATCTTTATCCTTTAAATGTTCAACCATTTTATCGATTGAGTATCTTAATGACTCTCCATCTCCAATTACTGTAGTTATATCCTTGAAGCTTATTCCTTCCTTTGGGAAATTTTCAATTACTCTTATTTTTTCTTTTAGATTCATGATAAATCCTCCATCACTAAAAATTATAAACTATATAATTATTTTTCTTACTAAAAACTACCAACTCTTATTTTAAGTAATTATCAAATTAATTATATAGTTATTTTTGATTTGTTTAAATATTTTGTTATTTGTTCTGCTCTTTCCTTTTTAGTAGTAGTCAAAAGCTCTATAATTATACGTGCATTATCCATCATTGTTACTGCATTTATGGTTGGTGTAATGACATCTATAATCTTTAGTATGCACTCTTCATCCATTTCAACAATACTATAATAATTCATTATAGCTCTTAAGCCATAATTATTTGTATTTATTAAAAATTTTCTACCTTCCTTTAAAATAACTCCATTCTCACCCTTTAAAGGAACTTCCGCCCATTGTTCTCCTATAAGTATCAAATCCAAATACTTATTTATGCTCTTTATGTTATAGTATATCGCAATTGCTTGCATTAATTTAAAGGTTAATCCACTAATAGATAAATTTTTATATCTATATTGGCATCCCCTTTGATTTGGATTTATGTATATGTAACTTCTCTCATTATTAACTTCTTTATTTTCCAAAACTATCAAATCTATCCCAAGATCCCTACAAAGCTCTTCTTCTTTTTCTGAACTTAAATCTATACCTAAGGTTATCAAAAGTTGCCCCCCTAGAAAACTAACATTATTCTTTATATCTTCTGATATTATTCCAGAACTAGAAGCCTCATCATGAATTATATATTCTATATCTGCATTTAAATATTTTAAGACTAATATTAAGGACGATATAGCACATATCCCATCTACATTTGGTACCCCATAAATAACTATCTTTTTCCTATTATTTATAGCTTCTACCATATGTTCAATAGCTTTATTCATATTTTTAAGTATAAAGGGATTATATCCAGTAATATAATTTGGACTATAAATACTCTCCCAAAACTTACGCATTATAAACTCCTCCATAAAACTTAAGAAAACACATATATTATAATGTAAAATCTCCAATATTACAAATGTTTTCTAAGGAAAAAATAATAAACCTCCAAAAATATTTCGGAGGTTTAACTTTTTTTGTTATTTTTAAAAGATTAAGCTAATTCAGCTTTACTTTTTTTACCTCTTTTATCTTTTAATATAACCCATACTGGCGAAGCTATACATATGGAAGAATATGCTCCCGCTGCAATACCTATTATTAATGGGAATGTGAATTCCCTAACTGTTGGTACAAATATATTAACTGCTATAATTGTAATTAATGTTGTTAAAGTTGTATTTATTGATCTTGACATAGTTTGAGTTAAACTCTTATTTGCAATTTCAGTAGCTGATGCTCTTCTCATATTTTTAGAATTTTCTCTTACTCTATCAAAAATTACTATTGTATCATTTATAGAATAACCTACAATTGTTAATATAGCTGCTATAAATGGTGTATTAACAGGTATGTTAAAAATTGCAAATACGCTAATTGTGATAAATAAATCATGTACTAGTGCTATGATAGCAGCTACACCATAATTCATTTCAAATCTCATTGCAATATATATTAGCATAGCAGCACAAGCTACTAATAGTGCAATTACTGAGTTTCTTGTAAGCTCTTTTCCTACTGAAGCTCCAATTTCATCTTGTGATAATAAAGCATCATCTTCTAAACTATATTTATCTTGTAAGGCTTTAAAAACTTCTGAAACTTTTTCACTATCTAAATCCTTAGCTTTAATTTCATATTGTGTTTCATCTGCCTCATTTGTAACTGCATCTGGAACTATTCCTTTAACTATTTCATCTGCTTCAGGTTTATTAAACCCTTCACCTAATTCAATAACAACTTTAGTTCCCCCTAAAAAGTCTATTCCAAAATTCAACCCTCTTGAAATAGTAAATCCTAATCCTACTATTATAACTATAATTGATAAGGCGAACCAAAGCTTAGTTTTTTCTATAATTTTAAGCATTATTAGCCCTCCTCTTCACTCTAAACTGTCCTAGACTCTTTAAAAGTCCCATATCTACTGCAAAATTCATCAAAATCTTAGTAACTACTAAAGCAGTAATTAAACTTAAAACTATTCCTATCATTAGTGTTACAGCAAAACCTTTTACTGTTCCTGAACCTATAAAATACAATATAAGTGCAGCAATAAATGTAGTAGCATTTGAATCTATAATTGATGACATTGCATTTTCAAATCCACTTTTCACAGCACTTTTAACAGATACACCTCTTGAAAGTTCTTCTCTAATTCTTTCAAAAATTAATATATTTGCATCTACTGCCATACCTACTGTTAACAATAACGCCGCAATTCCTGGCAGTGTTAAAGCTACTCCCATTTCTACAAATACTAAAAGTACTAGTGTTATATATAATGTTAATGCTATGCTTGCTAAAATTCCTGGAACTCTATACCAAAGTATCATGAATATGAATATTAATGATATTCCTATAGCACCAGCCTTAATTGCATTTGGAAATGCTTCTGTACCTAATTGAGCTCCTACATTTTTAACAGAGACTGCCTTAACTGTTACTGGTAGTGCTCCTGAACTTATAATTCCTGATAACTTTGTTGCCTCTTCCATTGAAGACATTCCATTAATAACAGCTTTTCCATCAGTAATAGCATTTTGAACTACTGGCTCTGATACTACTTCATCATCCATTGATATACTTATAGTCTTACCTATATTATTAGCTGTAGCTTCAGCGAATTTTGCTTGCCCTTCCTCATTTAACTCTAATGATACAACTGGTCTTGATGTATCATCAAGAATAGCTGTTGCCTCTTTAACATCTTTACCTGTTAAAACAACATTACCTTCTGGGTCCTTAAATTCTAAGTTACCAGTTTTACTTAATCCATCAACTATTTCACTTGAGTTATAAGCTCCTGGTATATCTACTCTTATTCTTTTTTCACCTTCTTCAGTAACAACCGTTTCAGACACTCCAATTTTATTAACTCTAAGCTCTAATAATTGCTTTGTTCTTTGACGTACATCTGACGGAACATCATCTTCTTGTATTTCCATCAAAACCGATACTCCACCTTGAAGATCAAGTCCTTTAGTTATTGCTTTATCAAATGACTTAAACTCCCATCCTGCTATTTCAAACCCTTTAAAACCTGTAAATGCTAATGAGATAATAGCAACGATACAGAGTATAAATAATATTGAACTTTTACTCTTGCTTTTGCTTCTCGCTTTCATGTTCTTCCCCCTCTGGTAAGTTTTCACCTAAAATTATATTACTTATGTTAAGTAATATCAACTACTTTTTACTTAATTGGAGTCGTTTTCCATCCTTTATCTACCAAATTTCATTAATAAATATTATTTAACACAACTCTATACCTAATTATATCTCTAATTTTGTAAATCTATACAGTAATCACATATAATTTATATTTATCTTATACTTTATAGATAATATTGCTATATTTAGCTTTAACAAATTTTTTTCATTAAATTAATATTAAATCATTGTATATCTTTTTATAAAATAAAAAATAAGAGAATTAAAAAACTCTCTTATTTAATGGTATCTTATATATCTTTGTAAATTAGTTAAATAATCTTTAGTTCTAATAAATAATTTTTTCTTACGTCGATAACGTTATAGATTTACGCCAAGCATTCCAGAAAAAAGGCCAATAAATACACATAATGTAAATTTAATAAAATCATACATACCTAATGTTGGTTCTGCGCCGAATATAATTCCAATTATATATAGAGCTATGTAAAACATACATCCAACCGCTAAACCAACAATCCACCCTTTACTTCCATGTGCTTTTACTGCAACTAGTGAACCTACAACCAAAGCTAGACAAGAAATAACTACATAAATAATATTAAAAACACCTTCTCCAAGAGTAACACTATTCATTACCAGAGAAAGTATTGCTGTTATTAAAAATGTAACCATAATTGCCCAAACAATACCTTTTAGAACACTTTTAAAATAATTTGACCACTCCATAAAAATTTCACCCCCTAGTATTAATTTTATGAAATACTAGGGGGTATTATTCTTATTCTGTTACTTTATTTACTTTTGAAGCGATACCATTTTTAGATATTTTTAATTTTGTTCTTTCAGCGCTAGTTTCGATAATAACATAGTCTTCTTCTACTATTATTATCTTTCCCATTATTCCGCCTCTAGTTATTATTTCATCATTTTTTTCTAATGCTGATAACATTTCATTGTATTTTTTTGTTCTCTTCTTTTCAGGTAAAATTAATAAAAAGTACATAAGACCAAACATTAATACGAATGGTACTACAAGTGATAATATTTGTGGCATTTAAATTCATTCCCTTCATAAAATAACTAATATTTTTCATAATAAAAACTATATCTTATTTATATGGTATTGTCAATTATATTAACAGATACTTAATACTTTAAGCTTTTCCATTCCATTCTTTTAATTTTTGTTCTTTAAAGTCTTTAAAGTATCCACCATCTATAGCAGCTCTTATATCTTCCATAAGCTTGTTATAGAAATAAAGATTATGTAATACGCATAGTCTCATAGCAAGCATTTCTTTAGCTTTAAATAAATGTCTTATATATGCTCTTGTATAGCTTTTACACGCTGGACATTGACATCCTTCATCTATAGGTCTTGTATCTAACTCAAATTTTGCATTCATTAGATTTATCTTTCCTTCTTTTGTAAACACATGCCCATGTCTACCATTTCTTGCTGGAAGTACGCAATCAAAGAAATCTACACCCCTATCAACTGCTTCTAATATATTAGTTGGTGTTCCAACTCCCATTAAATAAATTGGCTTATCCTCTGGTAAATACGGTACAACAGCATCTATTATTCTATACATTTCTTCATGAGTTTCACCAACTGCTAAACCACCTATTGCATATCCATCTAAATCCATCTTTGTTATAGTCTTTGCATGCTCTATTCTTATATCTTCATAGCATCCACCTTGGTTTATCCCAAATAACATTTGATCCTTGTTTATAGTTTCAGGAAGTGAATTTAATCTATCCATTTCCTTCTTACATCTTTCAAGCCATCTTGTTGTTCTTGCAACTGATTTTTCTACATATTCTCTTGTAGATGGATTAGGAATACATTCATCAAAGGCCATAGCTATAGTTGATGCTAGGTTGCTTTGAATTTGCATTGATTCCTCTGGTCCCATAAATATTTTCTTACCATCTATATGTGATGAGAAATAAACCCCTTCTTCTTTTATCTTTCTCATTCCGGATAATGAAAACACTTGGAATCCGCCTGAATCTGTAAGTATTGGTCTATCCCAATTCATAAATTCATGTAATCCCCCAAGCTTTGCTACAACTTTATCAGATGGTCTTAAATGTAGGTGATATGTATTTGATAATTCTACTTGACATCCTATTTCTTTTAAGTCCATTGTTGATACTGCTCCTTTTATTACAGCAAGTGTACCAACATTCATAAATACAGGAGTCTCTATAGTTCCATGAGGAGTTTCAAATCTTCCTCTTCTTGCGTTTCCATCTTTTTTTAGTAAAGTATATCTTTTCTTACTCAAAATTTCACTTCCTCTTCTTGTTTATTCTTTTATTATCATAGAATCTCCAAAGGAGAAAAATCTGTATTTTTCTTTAACAGCTTCATTATAAGCTTTCATTACATTTTCTTTTCCTGATAAAGCTGAAACTAGCATTATTAAAGTAGACTCAGGCAAATGAAAATTAGTGATTAGTTCATCAATAACTTTATATTTATATCCTGGATAAATAAATATATCAGTCCATCCACTTTGTTCTTTTACAAATCCGTTATCATCACCAATTGTCTCTAAAGTTCTTGTAGATGTTGTACCAACTGCTATGACTTTATTACCTCTTTTTTTAGCTTTATTTATTAAATCTGCATTTTCCTTATCTAAGTGATAATACTCTGAATGCATTATATGTTCATTTATATCTTCAACTTTTACTGGTCTAAATGTTCCTAATCCAACATGAAGAGTTAAGTATGCAATATTAACTCCTTTAGCCTTTATTTCATTTAATAGTTCTTCTGTAAAATGTAACCCTGCTGTTGGAGCTGCTGCTGACCCTTTTTCTTTTGAATATACAGTTTGATATCTTTCTTTATCTTCAAGTTTTTCAGTAATATATGGTGGAAGTGGCATTTCTCCTAACTCATCAAGTACTTGCTCAAAAATTCCATCATATGAAAACTCTATTATTCTATTTCCTTCTTCTACAATATCAACTACTGTACATGTTAGTTTTCCTTCGCCAAAAGTAAACTTTTGACCAATCTTTGCTCTTTTACCTGGCTTAGCTAAGCACTCCCATTTATCGCCTTCAATTCTTTTCAATAGCAAGAACTCAATTTTTCCACCTGTTCCTTCTTTTTCCCCTATTAATCTTGCTGGCATTACTCTTGTATTATTTAAAACTAAGGTATCTCCTTCATTTAAATACTCTATTACATCATGAAAAGATTTATGTTCTATTTCTCCAGTTTTTTTATCTAAAACCATAAGTCTAGAAGAATCCCTTTTTTCTAAAGGATGTTGTGCAATTAATTCTTCTGGTAAATAAAAATCAAAATCGCTTACTTTCATTTTATTATCTCCTAATCTTTATCGTTAATAATTTAAATTTCCTCTAAAACAGCTTCTGCTGCTCTCCAGGTACTTTTCTATTCACCTTACTTCTACCTAAATGCTCATAAGCTTTATCTGTTGCTACCCTTCCTCTTGAAGTTCTTACTATAAATCCTGTTTGCAATAAGTAAGGTTCATATACATCTTCTATTGTTCCAAGCTCTTCTCCTATAAAATAGGAAAGAGTTTCTATTCCTACTGGTCCCCCATTAAAGTTATCTATTATTGCTTCCAATATTTTATTATCAACTCTATCAAAACCTTTATCATCCACTTCTAAAAGTTCAAGTGCAGCTTTTGCTTCTTTATAACTTATAAGAGAATCCGAATAAACTTGAGCATAATCCCTAACTCTTTTTAATAATCTATTTGCAATTCTCGGAGTACCTCTTGATCTCCTTGCAAGTTCATAAGCACCTTCTTCAGTTATATTGCATTCTAATACAAAAGCAGACCTAATTATAATTTCTTTAAGTTGATCTTCTGTATAATATTGCATATCACAAAGAACTCCAAATCTATCTCTTAATGGAGATGTTAACATACCTATCCTTGTCGTTGCTCCTATTAAAGTAAATTTAGGTAAATCTAATCTTATAGATTTAGCCGCTGCTCCCTTTCCAATAACAATATCAAGAACATAATCCTCCATTGCTGGATATAATATTTCTTCTACATTTCTATTTAATCTATGTATTTCATCTATAAATAAAACATCATTATCTTTAAGCGTCGTTAATATTGCAGCTAAATCACCAGCTCTTTCTATAGCTGGACCAGAAGTTATTTTTAATTCTCCATGCATTTCTTTTGCTATTATATTAGCTAAAGTAGTTTTACCAAGACCTGGTGGCCCATATAGTAACACGTGATCTAAAGCTTCATTCCTGTTTTGAGCTGCCTTTATAAATATATTTAATCTTTCTTTAACTTTATCTTGGCCTATATATTCACCTAAACTCTGTGGTCTTAAGCTCAAAGCATTTCCATCTTCAAATATTTCTTGTGGTGTTATTATTCTTTCCATAATTCACCTCTATCCCATAAGAACCTTTAAACAATTTTTAATTATATTTTCTAGAGTATCTGTCTTATCTACTTTTTTAAGTGCAGCCTCTGCTTCTTTTTCCGAATATCCAAGAGCTAAAAGTGCACCTAAAGCTTCCGCTATATTACTTGCATTATTAGGCATTAAATCATCAAATTCACCTGAGCCTTCTATTACTTCAGACATATCTTCTTTCTTAATTTTATCTTTAAGCTCTAGTATAATTCTCCCTGCAGTTTTCTTTCCAATTCCAGGAGCTTTACATAAATGTTTTTCGTCTCCCATCATTATTGCATACCTTAAATTATTAATTCTACTAATTGATAATAATGATAATGCAGCTTTTGCACCAACTCCATTTATAGAAAGTAACAGCTTAAACATTTCAAGTTCTTCTCTCGAGTCAAATCCATATAACCCCAAAAAATCTTCTCTCACTATTTGCTCAAGATATAACTTCACTTCTTCATCAATTTTAGGCATAGATGACATAGTTGCTCCTGATGTAAATATTTTATATCCTATACCATTATTTTCAATAATAATGTAATCTCTATTTATACCTTTATATTTTCCTCTTATGTATTCGTACATACAACTAACCCCCTCATATGCCAACTAAATATTTTTTTAGTTTAGCTTCTAACCTACACTATACTTTATCATTATAAATAAAATAATTCAAGGTAGAAACATAAGCATAAGGATGTAAAAGGAGTAAGATTAAATTAATCTTACTCCTTTCTATAAAATAATTATCCCAAAACTTATCTATTATTACCTATAAAAAATAATGCCAATGTTCCTGGACCTGAATGTGCTCCTATAACTGGTCCTACGTTATTTATAATAACTTCTTTTACTTTTACTTCACTTAAAATTAAATTTCTTAACTGTTCTGCTTCAGCTAAACAATCACCATGACTTATAAAGATTGTTTGATTTTCTGCATTTACAATTTTTTCTTTTAATTTTTCTTGTAATTCTTTAACTGATTTTTTTCTACCCTTCACCTTAGAAACCGAAGTTAACCTTCCTTCATCATCTACGTGCATTATTGGCTTTATACTAAGCATTGTTCCAACTATAGCAACTGTACTTGATACTCTACCACCTCTTTTTAGATGATTTAAATCATCTACAGTAAACCAATGGTTAACTTTTAGTTTATTTTCTTCTATCCAGTTTATTATTTCTTCCTTAGTTGCTCCATTTTTTAGCATATTGGCAGCATAATAAACTATAAGTCCTAGCCCTAGTGATGCACTTTTTGTATCAATCACAGTAATATCTGCAGATTTAATTTCATCTTCTACAGCTTCCTTAGCTATTCTTGCGCTATTTACACAACCGCTAAGTGCTGATGAAAATCCTATATAAATTACTGAATAGCCTTCACTAGAATATTTCTTAAATGCTTCTGCAAATGTATATGAGTTAACTTGAGATGTAGAAGGCATTTCACCTGATCTAATCATATCATAAAATTCTTTATACTTTATGCTTTTCCCTAGATCATCTGGAATATCCTCACCCTTTATATTAACTCTAAGCTGCATTATTTCTATATTATTTTCTTTAACAAAACTTATAGGTAAATCACAACAAGAATCTGTTATAATAACTGTCTTCATAGTCATCTCCTCCCAAAATATCTTCTATAATTATAATATGCATTTTATTATACATCTATATTCAAAGTTTTTCTATGAAGTTTAAAAAGTAATTTAAGATTATACTTCATAATCTACTACACTTCTTACTTCTATTACTTTTTTTATAAAATTAACAACCTTTAAATGCTCTTCATGGTTTTGATAATAATTCAAATCATCCCTTGAATGGAAAATTGAATATAAAACCACATCGTAAGCTTGATTAGATTCTTCAAAATTTATGCCTACCTCTAACTCTAATACTTTATCTATTCTTTCTTTTAAAGACTCTATTTGTCTTTTTATTTCTAGCGAATTAACTTCCTTAGTATTACCTTCTGCATTTTCTTTCAATTTCCACATCACTATATGTTTAATCATAAACTTTCTCCTTATTCAATACTTCTAAATCTATATCTAAATTATATAATTTAACATTTATATCTTCAAAGTCAACACCTTCATAAACTTTTATATGCTTATTAGTAATTCCAAAATAGCCCTTATTTATATCTACGGGAATATTTATTCTTGTTTCTACTGGTATCCAACCAACACCCTGAATGTATACTTCTGCCCATGTATGATATAAATTTCTAGAGGTCTTTCCTAAAATAAATTTAGCTGGTATATTAGATGCCCTACATAATGCAATAAATACATTAGTACATTCACCATAACTTCCCTTCATAATACTTATTGTATTTAAAGCACTTTGAGTGTCTTCGCCTTCATATATTCTTGTAGATAACTCATCATCAAATTCTATATTTCTAGTAAATTCTAATATTTTATTTATGATTATTAATTTATTCTTCTCATTTCCAATTAAACTTTCAGCTAATTTTTTAATATCTATAGAATCACATTCTATACTTTTAGTTGGCATTAAATATTTTTCTAATCTTTCTATATTTAACTCTTGTTGAATAACTAATGGATGAGTTTCTAATATAATTTCATAATTTGGTTTTTTCCTATATAAATTTTTTACACTTTGATGAGAAGAGTTTAAAAGATTTACATCTATTTTGCTTCCTTTAATAATATAAGTTTTATTAATTAAAAACTCGTTATTTAAAAAATCACTACTTAAAATTTTTATTTTATCTATTATTATTGATTTAATATTTTCATTACTTTTATCATTTACATTAATATTATGATACTCTTCTTCATCATTTTGAATGTACTCTATGCTGCTAGTAATATTAAAAACATAAACCTCACTATCTATATTAAGAAAATTATTTTTTAGAACTATAAGATTTTCTATTTTATTAATCTTTGCTGGTACAATTAAGTGTTTTTCATATTTATTCTGAATTTCCTTAGCAGTTTCAAGTACTAACCTATTCCAAATATCTAAATCCTCACAGTTTTCCTTTATATCTTTTTTTAATATATTATCTAACATCAAGGCTACTTCATACGGATTATAAACTATACTATTTTCAATTTCTTCACAAACCTTTTTTGAAATATCAATATTATTATTAAATACATTATTTATAATAACTATCAAGCTAACCCCTCCAATACCTACTGTAAATATTTTACTATACCCTTTCTTTATTTTAACATATTATAAGTTATTATTTAAGTTTTAATATATATTTAAGTAATTTTATTAAAAGAAAAAGCACTAAAATAGTGCTTTCTAAATATCCTCTTTACTTTGTCTTGAAATATTAAGTAATATACCTATTGCCGATAAATTAAACACAAGGGAAGTACCTCCATAACTTATTAACGGCATTGGAACCCCTGTTACTGGCATTGATCCAGTTACAACTGCAATATTTATTATTGCTTGTATAGAAATTACTGAAATTATTCCTATAGCTACTAAATATCCATAATTATCTCTTGCTTTAACTGCAATGGAAGTCCCTTTTATTACTATAAATATAAATATAGATATTATAGCCACACAACCTATCAATCCTAATTCCTCACCTATAATAGCAAATATAAAGTCATTATGAGGCTCTGGCATAAATAAAGCCTTTTGCCTTGAATTACCAAGACCTACCCCAAAAAAACCTCCTGAACCTAATGAATAAAGTGATTGTATAAGCTGATAACTATCACTTGTTGGATTTGCCCATGGATCTAAAAAGCTAGTAAGTCTTTTTAATCTATAAGGCTCCATAATAATCAACCCAATGCCAGCTGCTAACCCTATTGGAATAAGAGATAGTAAATGACTTATTTTAGCCCCACCAACTAATATCATTATGAATGCAACCATCATAACAATTGCAGTAATACTTAAGTTTTTCTCTAAAATTATTAACCCTGCAAATACAGCTGCTATAGCTAAATAATATAATGTTCCTTCCTTAAATTCTTTAATTTTACCTCTTCTTTTATCTATTAACATGGCTAAATATAATACTACAACATATTTAGCTAACTCTGATGGCTGTAATGATAATCCTCCAAATCTAATCCATCTTCTTGCTCCATTAACCTCTGCTCCAACAAATAAAACAAGCACCAAAAGACCTATTGTAATTATAACTAGCCAAGGAGTCCACTTTTTATAAATATGATAGTCTATAGACATAGTAACCATCATGCCTATTATTCCTACAACCGTCCATATTATTTCTTTAGTAAAGTAATGGTCTGAATTCCAAACATCCTCTTGATACAAAGCATAATATGAACTTGATGAATATACCATAACTATACCTATAAAAAGTAATATTACTATAGCACATAACAAACTGTAATCTATATTTTTCATTTTTATTTTTTTTCTTTTTATTGAAGTTGTCTTCTTTTTGTTTCTCCCCTTTATATCTAACTCTCTTACATTATTCATATTATCTCCTACTATTCTATTATTTCAAATCTAATTTAACTTTTGTTCCCTTCTCAATAAGTTTGCCAGCAATAACATCTTGGCTATCTACTATACCTGTACCATTTGCCTTAAATGTTATTTGAAGCTTATTTAAAATATCTGTAGCTTCTTCTAAAGTCTTACCTTTTAAATTTGGCATTATTAACTTATTTGCATCACTTTTTGGATCAGGTAAATTAACACTTATAATAGCATTTTCTTCAACTAATGAACCTGGATAAGGATCCATATTAGTAACTTTTGATCCATTTTCCTCTAAATTTATATTTAAATTATTTGCTTCTAATATCTTTGTTGCTTCATCAACTGATTTTCCTCTTAATTCAGGAACAACCACTTTCTTCTTTTCTGTATATCTTTCAGTATAAACTTGAGAATCCATATAAGTAAACATTTCTGATAATAATGATTTTAATACTGGAGTTGTTACAGGCCCCCCATAATATTGACCTGCACTCGGGTCTTCAACCTTTATGAATATTGTTACTTGAGGATTTTCAACAGGATATAAAGCAACAACTGACGCAATATACTTGTCAGCAGAATATCCTCCTAATATAGGATCAACTTTTTGAGCAGTTCCTGTCTTAGCCCCTACCCTTCTTTCTTTCCCCATAAAGCTTCCAATTTCTTGTCCTTGATTTATAGTTCTTTCTAGATAATCTCTTAGCACAGCTGTTGTTTCTTCAGAAATTACATTTTCTTCAACAGCAGGTTTAAACTCTTCATCTATTACTTTTGTTCCATTAACAGCCTCATGCGTAACTTCTTTCATAATATGTGGTTGAATTAACTTTCCTCCATTAGCTATAGCATTAAAAGATCTCATAAGTTGAATGCTATTTACAGTATTAGTTTGTCCAAACGCAATGGTCGCTAAATCCATTTCACTCATATCACTTACTGATTTTACAATTCCTTCTGATTCTCCTGGAAGATCTATTTTAGTTAATTTTCCAAATCCAAATTTATCTATATATTCTTTTAATTTTGCACTACCTAGCCTAGAACCTAGTTCCATAAAACCTACATTACAAGAATTTTGTAATATCTCAGGTAAAGTTTGAGTACCGTGCCCTGCTGTATTCCAACACTTAATTGTTGTAGAACCAAATTTCACTCCACCATCACAATAAAATGTATCATTTTCATGCGCAACGCCTTCTTCTATAGCTGCAACCATAGTAATATTTTTAAAGGTAGATCCTGGCTCAAAGGTATTACTTATAGAACTATTTCTAAACATATTTTGTAGCTTTTCAAAATCATTTTCACCTTCAAAATCCTCATATTCTCCATATGGATCATTAGGATTAAAATCTGGCTTATTCACCATGGCTAAAATTTCACCATTATTAGGATTCATAACTATAATGGATACTTCTTTTGCTTTATTATCATCGTAAGCCTTTTGAGCTGCTCTTTCAGCCATAAGTTGAATATTTTCATCTATTGTTAACATAACATCTTTACCGTCAATTGGGCTTGTATATTTTACTGTTTGGAATGGTAATTCCTTTAATGATCCATCGACTTCTGCTATTTTATAACCAGCTATCCCTGTTAATTCTGAATCATACTGTAACTCTACTCCATTTAATCCTGTATTATCAGAATTCACACTTCCTAGCACATGAGCTAAGAAATTATTATTTGGATAATATCTCTTTGGATTAATAGAAATGATAACTCCATATATATTTAATGCTTTAATTTTATCTGCGACTTCTTTTTCTATTCCTGTAACAAGTGTACTATTTCTTATTTTAGCTCCATTTTCATCAACAGTATTTAATTTCTGTTTAACCTCAGCAATTGACAATCCTGAAGCATTTGCTAAATCTTGTGCAACTTTATCTATAGTTGTATCTTTATCTTCTAAATGTATTTCTATAGCTTCTAAATCTAAATCTACCCTATATACATCAATGGATGTTGCAAGTATAGAACCATTTCTATCCTTTATATCTCCTCTTTTAGCTTCCACAGAAACTTGTGAATTCCACTGTCCTTGAGCCATATGTTTATATTCTTTGTTCTTATAAATCATAATATAGGTTAATCTTCCTATCAAAAATAAAAATATTAAACAAATACTAATACTACTATACAGAGCTCTTTCTCTTGAATAAATTTTCTTAAATTTATTATTATTTCTTTTATTAACTTTTTTCTTATTATTCATTTTTCTCCCCCATGGTGCTATTTAAAGATTTATTATTCACAGGTTGTCCAATCTATTATATCAAAAAGACATACATTATGTAAATTATTACCTATATATTAAACTAAATAAAAAGTAAAAGTGGATTTCCACCTTTACTTATTATCCTCAAATAAAGCTAAATATTTTTCATAGTCTTTTTCTTTCATTTCTTTTCTAGGTATAAACTTTAATGATGCAGAGTTAATGCAATATCTAAGTCCGCCTAACTCCTCTGGTCCATCACAAAATACATGCCCTAAATGTGAATCTGAATTTTTACTTCTTACTTCAGTTCTAACCATTCCATGACTTTTATCTACTTTTTCTTCAATTAATTTTCTATCTATAGGTTTTGAAAAAGCAGGCCATCCGCAACCAGAATTAAATTTGTCTGTTGAGATAAATAATGGCTCTAGGGAAACTATATCTACGTAAATCCCTTCTTCAAAATGATTATTATATTCATTCATAAAAGGTGGTTCAGTTCCATTTTCTTGAGTAACTCTATATTGAAGTTCTGTTAATCTATTTTTCAATTCATCTTTATTTAATTTTTCCATATTTCATCCTCCATTTATATTATAAAGCCATTTTTGTAAAATTTCTATTTATTCTTAGTAATAAATATTCTTTTTATTACGGTTTGAGGCGGATTTGATTTAGTCATAGCTTCACTTACTCTCATATATACTAAATCTCCATTTTCAATTACTATATTTTCTTTTTTATCATTTGCAGAATTCATAACTTTTGTCTCATTATTTATAATTCCGACAACTGTAATTTTACTAACTTCTTTTCCTTTCATATACCCTTGTACAGTTATCATAGTTGAATTTCCATCTTCTGATTTTTTAACTTCTGTTACCTCTCCTATAACAACTGGACTTTTTGCTGACATTCCCTTTTCAGGAGTTGCTCCAATTAAAATCCCTGAAAAAATAACTAGCGAACAAAGTAATAATAATGATTTTTTTAATTTCATATTAATTCCTCCTTATTTTATATTCACTAATAGTTTTGTCCTATTTGTTATAAATATTCATAAGCTTAATCCTATTTATTTTTTTGAAACATATGGATTATCTTTAACATAGAATCGCCAATTAAAATCTTTAGCCTCTTCAGCATAATCTATACCTATTCTTGTAGTTTCTACTATTTCGATATTTTTATCATAATTATATTCTAAGTACAATCCACTATCTATATATAATTTTTTATAATTATCTTCCCTTGTAATACTTAAAGCACTACATAACTTAGAGGGACCATTAGTTAAATTTCTTTTTTGTGCATTAGTTAACTCATTATAATTTTTATTAAATCTAATATTAGATAAATATTCAAAATTATCGAGAGGTTCTACAGCTCTTATTAAAACAGCTTCTGGCTCTTCCTTAATATTAGTTACTATATTAAAACAATGATATAAACCATAAATAAAGTAAACATATGCTATACCACCTTCCTCAAATAAAGGCTTCGTTCGATCTGTTCTTTTATAATTATAAGCATGACATGCTTTATCAGTAGCACCTATATAACTTTCTGTTTCAACTATTTTAGTTCTAATTTTTAATCCATTCACTTCTCTTACTAAGTAATGCCCTAAAATACTTTTTGCAATTTCAATAGCTCCTTGGTTATAAAACTCTTTTTCAATAATCATAATAAATCTCCAACTTCAATTTATAAATTAATTACTTTTATAACTTTATTATTCATTATACTACTATATTTATTCCTTAAATATTTCATAATTATTACTTATTATTTTTTTCTAAAAAGGAATAATAAATATTATAAAAAATTACTAATAGGAGATTTATATGTTAGAAGATTTTATAAAATCAATTATCCCTACTTTGGTAAATATTTTAGAATTAATTGGAATTTTAGTTATATGCATTGGATCTATTAAAGCTTTTTATCATTATTCCTATTCATTAATAACAAAAAAGTATTACCCTATAAAATGGGAATATGCAAATTCAATGGCTACAGCCCTTGAATTCAAACTAGCTGCTGAGATATTAAAAACAGTTATTATTAGAAATATGAATGAACTAATAATTTTAGGATCAATAACTTTATTAAGAGGATTCTTAACATTAATTATTCATTGGGAAATGAAGTCTGAAAATCCTTCTAAAAGCAAAAAAGATAGAGAAGCCAAATAAAACTTCTCTATCTTTGCTATTTTAAATTATTAAATGACTGTTTTGTTAAAGACACATCTTTATAATTTATATATACATCAAAATTTATTGTAGAAATTTTAATGTATGGTCCTTTATTACTTTGAATATAGAGCTTAACTTTTTCTCCATTTTTTAATTTAAAATCACCTTTTTTAATGGCACTGCCATCGCTATATCCATTACTCTTAAATACTATTTCTGGAATATCATCTACAAGCTCTATTGATTTTATGTCTTTTCTTTTTAAAGTAGTTCCATAGCTTCCATCTATAACTATAGCTTCATCTTTTAATATAAGATCATTTGGCTTATTTCCAAATGAAAATGTTATGATTAAAATTGAAAATGTTATAAATCCTATAACTATCATTACCAGTATTTCTGTTTTGCTCTTTTTATTATGATCAAATCTTTGAATATAAATTAAATACCCAAATATAATAATTAGTAAAATAATCACAAAAGGTAATATAGAAATTTCGAAATAATTTGAAACCATAGATCCTATAAATATTATAAAAGCTATTAAATAACACATTCTACCCATATGTTTAGCTACTTCTTCAATATCTACTCTAGCCTTTTCTTCTTTAGACTGAGTATTATATCCTGATATTAGCCAATAGCATTTATACTTGCTAATAGCCAATCCTAATACTATAAAAATCATACAAATAATAGAAATAAATATTATAGATCCCATGACATACTCCAATCTAAATATTCCCAAAAATCAAATTCATTTCCATTCCCTTATATGGTTAATTATAATACTTTTAATAATATTGTCAATACTATTAGTAGATAATTTTTACCACTCAATTGTTAAAATATTAACTTCATCTTTTATTAATGATACTTTGTATCCTTCAATAACAAGCCAAGATAATAATTCTTTTTGTACTTCTTTATCATTACACATAAGTATAGCTGAAACCTTATTTATATTAGATTCCTTAGCATAATTAATATTATCTAATATTTTTCTTTTTTGATCATTTATAAGCTCTAAATTCATAAAATTCCTCCTAATTATTATCATTTGTTAATATGTATTCAGCATTATTGAATATTATGTTATTTATTTTCATTTCCCGGGAAATATTGCATAATAATTTAGTTATCCATAATTCTAAAACAGGAGATAAACATCTAGTTTATCTCCTGTTTTATTATTCCAATGGCAACTCCTAATATATTGACTTCTTTATTTTCTAAGCTAATTGGAGCATATAAAGAATTCGCAGGCATTAACTTTGGTAAATCCCCATTTAAGTTTAGTGTTTTTAGTGTTGCTTCACCATCTAAGCTTGCAGCTACTATTTCATTATGATTTGCAGTTCCTTGTTTTTTAATAACAACTAAATCACCATCACAAATGTCTTTTTCTACCATAGAATCTCCCTTTACTCTTAATATAAAGGTATCCTTTCCTCTTTCAAGCCAATATTTAGGTATATAAAAACTTCCTTCTATATTATCATTCATTTCTATAGGTGTTCCCGCTGCTATATTATTAAACATTGGAATATCCTTTAATTCATTTTCATTATAACAAATATCATTTCCTTCAAATATTTCTTTTTTATTTGAAGCTGTATCTATGTTAAACTCAATAATCCCCTTATTTTTTAAGTTTATATATTTATACTTTTCAACTGTACCTACTTGCTTTTTCTTCTTAGTATCGTATTTAGTTTTAAAGTTAAAGCTCTTTCCTTTTACATCAATTCCTAAACTATTTACTTTTCTTCCTTTTATCATCCAAGAATTTTCTTTATTATTAAGTTCACTATTTAATATGAAAATAAATGAGGAATGTGGTTTATTTTTATAAATAGATTTTATAAAATCTATCTCTCCTTTAGTAAACTTCTCCATGTCATCTAATATAACATGACTGTATATTCCTCCATGATTATTTATATATGAGATAGCATATATAACATGATCATACTCATCCATAAAGCCTTTATTAATTAAACTCTCATTATATAAATCTTTAATTTTATAAATAGCTTCTCTTGTGTAAGAAGACTTTTTAATTCTTCCTCCACGTCCCTTTCTGTCAACTTCAAGATAGTACTCCTTAGAAAAATTGCTTGCTTTAATCCATAAAATTTCTTCTAATATAAATTTGATTGTTGCCTTTTGAAGGAACTTAGATTTTTTATAAAATGATGATATTTCATTTTCTAATTCTTTTAAAATTTCTATGCCCTTTACTTTGTCTATAACTTGCATAGCTAGTCCCTTTTCTCTCCTGAAAGCTTTAGAGTATGTATCAATAAGCTCTTCTAATGTTATAATATTTAATCTATCTTTCTCTAATGAAAATAATGAATAAAAATAACTTTCTTTCCCTTCTTTTTTATAAAGTTCCATTGATTCATATGTCTTACTATAATTAGATGTTACAAATAAAATTTTATCTTCTTCATAGATACAATAATTATTTTCTAAATTTATAGCCTTATAAATTGATGCAGTACTCTTACCTGTTCCTTCTTTACCTTTCAAAAGCTGATATCCAGAACTCTTATGATTTATAAATCTATTTTGAACTTTCGAAAGTTCCATACTTTCACCACCTTAAATCTATCTTATGTTTTCTGTATTTTAATAATATATTTTATAATACTTTATGTCAAATAATCACCATTAAAAGTCATTATTCTATATTTTAATTTATTTAATCTTAATATAAATAGTTTATTTACATATAAAAAGTTTACTATATAAGAAAAAGAACATATAAAATTATAGCCTTCTAAAAACATCTATTTTATATGTTCTTTCTTTTAATTATAGTATTTAGTACAATTTTTATTACATCTTACATAAATGGATTATAAAAACGTCCACGATTAAGCATAGTAGCAACAATAGCTATAATAAATATTAAGCTAACTATTGATATAGCTATATAATCTCTTTTTTCAAACTTTCTTCCACTATACCAAGTACGTTTTTTGTTTTTTCCAAAAGCTCTTAGCTCCATTGCTGAGCTTATAGTATCTATTCTATCTAAGCTTGAAAAAATTAATGGCATTAATATTGCTGCAGAATTTTTAATTCTTTTTGTTAATTTCTCTTTTTTAGACATATCAATTCCTCTCGCTTGTTGTGCAAATGATATATCTTGATAATCACGTTGAACATCAGGAATATATCTTAGTGCTATAGAAACAGAATAAGCAGCCTTATAACTAACTCCTATTTTATTTAATGAAGATGCAAATTCACTTGGATTAGTTGCAACCATAAATAATAATGCCATTGGTATTATAGAAAAATATTTTAATGTTATATTAAACTGATAAAATAATTGTTCTAATGTTAATGTATATGTACCTGCAATTTTAAATAAGTCAGTTCTACTTCCATAAATCTGGACACCTTCATATGGTGAAAAAATAAAAATTGCTAAATTATTTAACAATAAAAATATTAATATGAAATAAAGAACAAACGCTACTTGCTTAAATTCTACTTTTGAAATTTTAAAAACAAATATGCTTAGAATAAACATAAGTATAAGTACACGTGTATCATATGTAATCATTGAAGCTAATGCCCATATTATCAAAGCAATTAACTTAGAAGCACCTGTCAATTTATGAATAGGTGAATTTATATTTATATATTCAAGCATTTTACTCATATGCCTCTAATCCTCCTATCATAGTCAATAAACTTTTTAACAAAATCTCTTGGATTATCTAATTTAGCCTTTATTGCTAATTCATATAAAGATGTTTCTTTTAAATTAGCTTCAGATATCACTTTTTCATCAGTAAGTATATTTGCTGCTGTATCATGTGCTAATTTCAACCCATTAGATAATACTATTGCTCTATTTGTATACTCCAGCATCAGATGCATATCATGAGTTATCATGATTATAGTGACACCTTTTCTATTCAATTCTTGCAAAAATTCCATAATTTCAGTATAGTGCTTAAAATCTTGACCTGCTGTTGGTTCATCTAGAATTATAACTTCTGGATTTAATACTAAAATAGATGCAATAGTTACACGTTTCTTTTGCCCAAAACTAAGTGCAGATATTGGCCAATTACGAAACTCATATAATCCACAAATTTTTAATGTATCAATAACTCTTTCTTTAATTTCTTTCTCACTAATTCCTCTAACTCTAAGTCCTAATGCAACTTCATCAAAAATCATAGTCTTAGATATCATCTGATTCGGATTTTGCATAACTATACCAATTTTGTCAGCACGCTCTTTTATTGTATCGTTCACTAAATCTCTACCATTAAATAATATTTGCCCTTCAGTTGGTTTATAGAAGCCACAAATAAGCTTTGATATAGTAGATTTTCCTGCTCCATTTCTTCCTACTATACTAACCATTTCACCTTTATTAATATTAAAAGAAACTCCTTTTAATATTTCTTGTTTTTCTTCATAGCCAAACTTTATATCTTTTAATTCAAGTATAGTTTCAGAGTCTATATTGATGCCTTTGTCAACAGTTTCATCATACCATTCTTTAAGTTTTTCACTACATGTATTTAAATTTAATGTATCAATATGTTGTGGATTAATTTCTGGAGTAACCTTACAACCTGCATATTTTAAAGCAGTAATATATAATGGTTCACGTATTCCTGTTTCAGATAGTATATTCGAACTTAGAAGTTCTTCTGGAGTTATATCCGCAGCAATTTCTCCATTATCTACTACTATTATTCTATCTACAGAACAATGTAGCACATCTTCTAATCTATGCTCTATAATTACTATAGTTTTATTTGTTTCTTGTTGTATTTTGTCAATTAATTCAATTGCACTTTTACCCGTTGCAGGATCTAAACTTGCAAGTGGCTCATCAAATAAAAGTATATCTACATCTCCAACCATAACCCCTGCTAAGGTTACACGCTGCTTTTGACCACCTGATAAACTATATGGCGCTGCTTCTAAATGCTTATCTATTCCAACAATTTCAGAAACAATTTCTACTTTCTTTTTCATTTCATCTTGTGGTATACAATCATTTTCTAGTTTAAACGCAATATCTTCTCCTACAGTTAATCCAATAAACTGGCTATCTGGATCTTGAAGAACAGTCCCCACTGAATTAGATAATTCAAAAATGCTCATTTCACTTGTTTCTTTACCCTTAACCTTCAGCCTTCCTGAAATCTCACCTTTATATGAAAATGGAATAAGTCCATTTATACAACTTGAAATAGTACTCTTACCTGATCCAGAAGGCCCAACAATAAGAATTTTTTCGCCTTCATATATAGTTAAGTTTATATTATTTAATGTTGGCTTTGCTTGAGCTCTGTATTGGAATGTAAAATTATTGAACTCAATTACAGGTTTTTTCATAGCAAATCTCCCTTTATATAAAAATTATATGTTCCTTGAAAACTTTATTTATTATTAAAAATAATAATATATTGGCTGTAATATATACGTAAAAAATACTAGAGACCTAAAGCCCCCAGTATTTTAATTAGATATTACTCTCTATCTAAACTTCCTTTTTTAACTCTAGTCTTAGAATATGTATAAAGTAAAATAGTACCTAATACTCCAACTGTAATTGAATTAGAAATTGCAGCCACTATTCCTTGTAAATAAACCTTATTAGCTGGCTCTGCATATATAAGTATATCTAATGTAGGCGCAACTAAAAGCCATGAAATTAAATTAGCAATTACTTGATATATATTAAAAATAATAATTTCTTTTTTCCCAAATTCACCGTCATTAACTTTTAATTTATTCCATGATAATCCTATTATAAAACCAACAACAGCTGAAGCTATAACCCAACTAAACCAAGGTGAACCAAAAAATACTAAATCCTTTAAGGCATGGCCTATAAAACCTATAGATATTCCTGCAATAGGACCATATAATACTGACATTAATGCTAAAAAAGCATAACTTGTTTCTATATTAGTATTTGGAATACCTGATGGAATAGCCCCAAAACGTCCTAGTATCATAAATACAGCTGCCCTATACCAATCGCCACTATTGTTTTAATAGACATTTTATTTCCCATTATAATTCCTCCTCATTTAATATATAGTGAATAAATAATATTCGTGTTATAAATTAATTTTTAATCATATATTACTCTAGGAGCTTTTCTGATAGATATTATCCAATTTGTTCATGTTTGTATATTATAAGCTTTAGAGAATGGTCCCTGGTTTATAGAAACAGCTAAATTACATAATTAGTTAACATAAACCAAAGTTTCACCTACATAAACATCAGCAAATGACTTTTCATAAACCATTATATTTCTATAAACTTCTCTTGTATTATTTCTAATATAAACTTCAACTTTACTACATATTCCTTTAATATGGGTAAGTGTTCTATTATTTGGAGTAATTATATATTGTCCAATTGTAGTTTTAACTCCTATACTCCTTCTATTTAATACCACTCCAGAATCGACCACAGATACAAATAGATTACTTTTAGTCCAATAGTCAACAGTTTAAATCAGTCTATATGAAGCCTCTCTAATATTATATTGTGGTATTTAATGTGTTTAAATCAAATAATTGAAGTGTATTATCTACGTTATTAGCAACTCCATAAATATTACTAACCGCACATCTCCGATTTCAAAATATGATTGAAATACTCAAGCATTTTTCACAAAAACTCCTCCTTAGTTAAATATCATACAAAGAGTATATAATGCGTATATTATTTTAGTCAATATTTTTTCCATTGGCATATAAGTGTATTATTTTTGAACTTTTAATGAATAATTAATGATAAATTTAATTCTAACTTTAATCTATTATTAGAAATACCTATATACGTATTCCTTGTTTAAAGTATACTTTTTTGCTATAATTTAACAAACAACTTATGGAGGTATTTTAAATGAACGACTTAAAAGTTTTAGTCTATTTAGACCTTTTAAAAATCAAAAATTTCTTTTTCCAAATTTTTTACCATCCTCTTCTATTCTTAAAGAAATTATTTTCTATAATCATATTCTTCGGACTTTGCTTTTCATCATTTATAGTTGCAATATTTAAAAATGAAACTAAAGCTTCTATAACTCAAGAAATGCAACAATCTGCTCTAGGAATTATAGCTATAGTATCATTAGTTTTTATACTATTTGTATTAGCAAACTATTTAAATGATTATGCTCCAAGTAACTTCTCAATTTCAGATATTAGTTATTTATTTCCTTCACCTATAAATAATAAATTAATACTCTTCTATTCAATGGTTCGTAGTGCAATAAAAGGTGTAGCTAGCTTCTTTTTGACGTTTACTTTCATTATATTAATGCTACTAGCTTTTACTAATTTATCATTAATAGGATTATTACCAATAGCTTTAGGATTTTTCTTTATATTCTTATTTTTTATTTCTCTATCTTATTTATTTTTTGCAATAAAAGTTAAGACAGGCTCAGTAAAAGGCTTAAAATTTATTTCTTATATATTACAAGGTATAGCATGTTCAATGCTTTTATTTTATTTATATAAATTTTGGAGTTTAAACTTTAACTTTACCGAATTGTCTATGTATATTTTTCATAGCTTTATTGTCAAATTACCTATAATTTCATCTATAGTAAGATTTATATCTTTACTTTTAACAGAAACAATTACCCCTCCAATATTTGATATATTATATTTATTGTCATTAGTTATAATTAATTGTTTCTTATTTATAACTCTTAATGTTGAATATTATGAAGAAATAGCTGAAAAGGTATCTACACAAAATGAAAAATTAAAACAGTTAAAAAACAATAAGAGAGATGTTCATTCACAAATGGAAAAAGAAATAAAAAAAGTTAATTTAAATAGTACTTCTAAAGAAAGATGGGGAACGCTATCATTATATTGGAAAGCTTCAGTTATTAGAAAAAGAAAACAAACTCCATTAAAAAAATTTTTATTATTCTTAGTTAATATTATAGTTGGAATCATAGGTGGATATATTACTTTAAAAGGAAATCAATTAATTTCACTTTTAGCGATTTCAATAGGTACAGTTTATATAGTACTTATTTCCTCTAATTTTTCTGAATTATCTAGGGAGTTAAAAAATGTATATATTTATATTATCCCAGGAAAACCAATATATAAAATTCTTTCTACAGTCTTAGATGAACTTTTAATGTTATCACTTAGAATTAGTATAATGCTTATTCCTTCTATTATATTAGATTACAAATTCTCAATCTTAGGAATAGGATGTTTTTTAATTACCCTAGCATTCTCATTAGTAGTAAAATTACTTAACTTAATCACAATACTTCTTATGCCAAAGGATAATGAATCTGGTCCAGGAATGCTTGTAACTTTCGTACTAATGGTACTTATAATGATTCCATTTGCTGCAACTGCAGCTACTTATGGTATAACTACTAACTCTTACATATCATTTGGAGTATTAACTATAATTGTTGGGATTTATATAAGCTTATTAATGTTATTATGTAATAAAATATTTGATTTTATAGAATATTAAATTGGAGGAAATCATGTTAGAAGTAAAAAATTTATCTAAATCATTTAAGAAAAATAAAGCAATCGATAATATATCCTTTAAATTAAATACTGGTGAAATATCAATATTATGCGGTCCCAATGGTGCTGGCAAAACTACTACATTAAAGTGCATACTTTCTTTATTAAGAAAAGATTCAGGTGATATTTTAATAGATGGAAAATCTACAAAGGATAGAGCCATAAGAGAAAATTTAGCCTACATACCTGAAACCCCTGATTTATATAATTTATTAACAGTTTGGGAACACTTTAAATTCATAGCCTTAGCTTATAAAGTTAAAGATTGGACAAGTAAAGCTGAGAAGTTAATGAATGCTTTCAACTTAACCAATAAAAAAGATTCCCTTGCTAAGGACTTATCTAAAGGTATGAAGCAAAAAGTCTCTATTATAATGGCCTTAATTCATGATCCAAATATAATTTTAATTGATGAACCTTTTGTAGGCCTAGACCCAAGCGGAATAAAGGAATTTAGAGAAATGTTATCAAAAATAAAGTCCCTTGGAAAAACTATACTAGTTAGTACTCATATACTAGCCTCAATGGAAGAAATCAGTGATACAATGATTTTAATGAAGGAAGGTAAAATTGTTGACTCTGGTAGCAAAGAATACTTAAAAGAAAAATATAATGAATTAGGTAGTATAGAAGATTTATTCTTTAAGATAATTGATAATGCTTAATTAAAATAAAAAATGCTAATACTCTATTTTGAAGTATTAGCGTTTTTATTTATATCAAGTTTTGCAATCATAGGATAATGATCTGAAGGATATTTTCCATTCTTGTTATAATCCAATATTTCAGTATCTAAAACTTTAAACTCTTCGCTTACAAATATATAATCTATATGAAGACCTTTTTTATTTCCTTTAAACTTACTCATAGTTGACATATTATAAATTTCTTTTTTATGATCTTGTACTGCAATAAACTTTTTACTACTATATTTACCTTCTGAGAAACTTTTTATGGCTTTACTTGTTGGACTGGCATTAAAATCTCCCATTAATATAGCTGGATAATTGTCTTTTTCATGTTGCTTATCCATATACTCGCCTATTTTTTTAAGTCCATACTCCCTAGCCTTTGATAGTAAAAAATCTAAATGGGTATTATATACTCTAACTATATTTCCATCATTTAATTTTATTAAAGCTGTTGTGCATATTCTAGGATAAACAGAATACCAAATAGCACTTCCTATTTTTTCAGGATCTTCTGAAAGCCAAAAAGTACTGTATTCTAATATTTTATGTTTCTTAGAAACTAAAATATCATTTCTTTCTATAAAATACTTAAGGCTTCTTGGATTTCCAATAATATTATATCCTGGAACTTCTTTTGAAATATCCTTAAACATTTTATTATTTAGCTCCTGAACACCTATTATATCGCAATCATTATTGTTTAATATATCATAAACTATTTCTTTTCTTTTATTCCATCTATTATTTATATCTAATAAGAAATCTGTCCTTAAGTTAAAGGTCATAACCTTCATACTTCTACCTCACGCCATATTCTAAAGTTATTTTGCTTCTATAGATAATCTTTGTCTAATTTTCACCCTATCTAAAGAATAACCAGCTATTAAAAATATTATACCACTTCCTATAGGTTGCATTATATCTATAAAGAAAGTTGCAAGTGGAGCTACAAAGCTACCTGATATAATAGCTCCTGCTAAATAATATCCAAACCAGCCTACAATACCAGCTATAAATATTGCTAGCAAATTTTTTTTACATATTATACTCTCTCTCTTAGTAGTAAAGAATAATACCATTATTGGTTTAATGATTATTGTAGGTAACACCCATATCATTCCACCTGATAATGCATCTGCAAGTCCAGCTCCTATGCCTGCTGCAAGCATTGCGTATGGTGTAGGCAAAAGAACTGCTGCAATATATATAAATGTATCTCCTAAATGTATATATCCTCCATTAAATCCTGTAGGAATGTGAAAAGATATTGATATACATATAATTGCTGCAAATAATCCTGCTAAAACTAAATCTCTTGTTTTAATACTTTTTTTCATTTATTAAAATCAGCTCCTTTAAAAATACTTCAAACATTATTCCTTCTTTTGGATTAGTTTTAAATTTAGAGGTATATTTAATTGCTTCATATATAAAATTAGTTGAATTTCTAATTGCAAAATTTAAATCATGATTATTTAATAATAATCCTATGATAATTGAAGTAAAGATATCCCCTGTTCCGCTATATGATTCATTATTAAAAATTGATTTTACTATAAAAAATTCATCTCTTTCTTTATCGTAAGCAAAATTATAAATTTCACTTTCTCTTATTATTCCTGTAATAATAATCTTTTCAGGTCCCATTTGTGCTATTTTTTTTGCTATTTCCTTAACTTCTTCATCACTTGTATTGTATTTTTTATACTCTTTATCTGTCAATATACATGCTTCTGTTAAATTTGGTGTTACTATATTTGCAATAGAAACAAGTTCTTTCATTTTATCACACATATTTTCTGTAAAAGTATCATAAAGTATTCCGTTGTCCCCCATAACGGGATCTATAACAATTAAAGAATCTTTATTATCTTTTATAAAATCTAAAACTATGTCAATTTGCTTTTCAGAACCTAAAAATCCACTGTATATGCAATCAAATTCTATCTTTAGCTCTTTCCAAACCTTTTTATAATTTTCCATTTCATTAGTTACATCTAAAAATGAAAATTTATGAAATTCCGTTTGAGAAGAAAGTATTGCTGTAGGAAATGGACAACATTGAACTCCTAGAGCCGATAATATAGGAAGTGCTGCGGTTAGTGAACATCTTCCTATTCCAGATAAATCATTTATTGTAGCTACCTTTTTAACTCCATTCATAAGTGCACCTGCTTCTTAATTAAGTTATTTATTTTATAATAATCCAATAATTACATTTTGTCCATTGTACCGATACAATATTAAATTATAATAAAAAATAGAACTATATATACTTAATAGTTCTATTTTTTATTAATTTTTTATTAATTTTATATTTAAGATATTACTATAATTCTATTACTTTATTTAATAACTCATTACTTCTATTAATAAAGTCATTCATTTCTTCAGCATTTAATTCCTTATTAGCTATTAAAGCTAAATCTAAAATATACTGACATATTAAATTAATATCATCCTTTTTACTTTCAGAATCTGTACATGCTAGCTTTTTAATTATTGAATTATTATTATTAATTACTAAAGTCTTTTCTTCCATAAACATATTTGGCATTTCCATTCCACCAAACATTTTACTCATTTCAGCCATTCTTCTTGATTGCTCTGAAACTAATATCATAGCAGGTGTTCCTGCATTTTTTAGATTTTCAACTTTAATATTGTTTACCTTATTAGTAATAGCTTCTTTAAATAACCCTTCCAGCTTAGTATTTAACTCTTTTGAGTCTTCGCTTTCACTATTTTTAAGTGTTTCTGAAATATCAGAGTCAATTCTAGTAAATGTAACTCCATTTTCTTTTGACTCCAAAAAGCTAATAAAATGATTATCTATTGAGCAATCTAACACTAAAGCATCTAAATTTGCTTCTTTAAACATTTTTATATATTGTGATTGTTGCTTTTCATCTGTTACATAAAAGACTTTATTTTCATGTTTATCTTTATTATTTTCTAAATATTCCTTTAAGGTTATATACTCACCATTTAACCTTCTAAAAATAATAATATCTTTTATTTTATCATAGAAGCTTTCATCTCTTAAGCAGCCGTACTTAATAAATATTTGAATATCCTTCCAAAAGTTATTAAAGCTTTCTCTTTCATTTTTATATAGTCCAACTAATTTATCTGCAACCTTCTTAACTATATGTTTAGATATTTTTATAACATCCTTATCTTTTTGAAGGAAACTTCTAGATACATTTAAAGGTAAATCTGGACAATCTATTGTACCCTTTAATAATAGTAAGAAATCTGGTATAACTTCTTTTATGTTATCAGCAACAAAAACTTGATTATTATAAAGTTTTACTTGACCTTCAGTAGCTTCCAGTTCATGTTTAAGTTTAGGAAAATATAATATTCCTTTTAAATTAAATGGATAGTCTACATTTAAATGAATCCAAAATAATGGATCATTAAAGTCTTGGAATACCTTTTTGTAAAATTCTTTATATTCTTCGTCAGTACAATCTCTTGGAGATTTCATCCATAACGGAGTTGTATCATTTAAAGGTTTAATATCCTCTTCCCTAACTTCTTTACCTTCTTCTTCTAAATATATTTCTATAGGTAAGAATGAACAATATTTTTCTATTATATCTCTAACTTTATATAATTCTAAAAATTCATTGCTATCAGCATCAATAAAAAGAGTTATTGTTGTTCCTCTTTCCTTTCTATTTTCAGATGGAGATATTTCATATTCTGTGCCACCATCACAAATCCAAGTTACTGCTTCTGATCCATCTAGATAAGATAAAGTATCTATTTGAACTCTTTTGGCAACCATGAAAGCAGAATAAAAACCTAATCCAAAGTGACCTATTATATCTTTTCCATCTTCCATTTTATCTTTATATTTTTCTATAAAATCTTCAGCACCTGAAAATGCTACTTGATTTATATATTTCTTAACTTCATCTTCAGTCATTCCAATTCCATTATCAATAAATTTTAAAGTTTTATTCTCTTTATTTAACGAAACTGTAACCTTATATTTTTCATTCTCATTTCCCTTAATTTCTCCTAAAGAAACTAATCTTTTATATTTACTTATAGCATCACACCCATTACTAATAAGCTCTCTAATAAATATATCTTTATCAGAATATAACCATTTTTTTATAATAGGAAAAATATTTTCTGTATGTATTGAAATATTTCCTTTATTTTTCTCCATTAACAATCCCTCCTCTTTATTATAAATATTTTATTTAAAAGACATTATTATGTCAATGTTTACTAAAGCTTATTTTAGTTATTAAAATATCTCCACTAACAATTACTTGAATAAAAACTAACTTTGTAAAACAAAGCTTAGTTTTTCTTTTACTTTCTTTGATTTTTATTTAACAAGTAGTATAACTTTACTCTTTAATATAAAAGTCTAAATATATAATATTTAGATTTATTATAAAAACTTATTGTAAAATAATTCCTAAAAACTATATAATATTGATATAATGAATTATCTATTAATTTGTAAAGAAGGGTTTATTTTGAAAAAACTTATTTTAAATACTTTATCTTGGATATTAATTGTATCTTTATTATCTTTTTACCTACATAATATTTTAAATTTTCCTTTAATTAATTATATTTTTATATTAGGCATATTCCTTATAACTTTTGGTATCATATCTATTATAAGACCTATATTCAAAACTTCTAGATTAAATAATTCAATTAAGAATACTATTAATTTTAAAAATATTAAAAGTGATAGTATCTCCATTTGTTTAGCAGGAGTAATTTCGTTATTAATTTGCATTTTATTATAAGTCTTACATTTCAATTACTCTTATAAAATTATCTTGTACTCCAATTACTTTCAAGCTATTTTCAATATATTCTTTAATTATATCAATAGCTTCTTTAGTAATTTTTTCACCTGCACAAATTAAAGGAATCCCTGGTGGATATGGAACTATTGCCTCTTTTGCTATTTTTCCCAAAACATCATTTATATCTAAACTAGTACTATTTAAATTAAAAACCTCATAAGGCTCTAATACCTTAACAGGTGATACTTTCGATAACACTGCATTTTTTTCATTAGTCTTCAAGACATTTATGTTTAAATTCTTAATACTTAAATATAATTTTTCAAAATCCTCTTCTGTATTTGAAGGTGAAAAAATTAAGACTACCCCTCGTGAAAAACTCATTTCGGCTTGTATCTTATTAACTCTAAGATAATCTAAAAGTTTATGACCACTATATCCTTTATTTAAAATAATTAAATATCTACTTTTATCTATTGCATATTTATAAAATAAGTTCTCATCATTTATCACTCTAACTTTGCCTAATAAGTTTATTTTTTCTTTCCACTTTTCTGCTCTTTCTATTAAATTACCGTAGTCATCTTTTCCGTAATTATCTAAATAATATCTAGCATAATCTAATGAAGCCATTATTAAATATGACGGTGATGTAGTCATAAAAGTCTTTACATAAAAATCAATATTTTCTTCATTATTATTTACTAATAAATATGCTCCTTGTGTTAAACTAGGTAGTGTTTTATGAGCACTTAATACTACATAATCCCCAAGACTCGCTAGTGACTTTGGTAAGTCTTTGTTCACTCCAAAATGAGCTCCATGAGCGCTATCAATTATTACCTTTATCCCTTTTTCTTTTAATTCATTTATTTTCTTTTCTATGTCATAAGATATTCCAAAATAATTCGGACTTGTAATTATTATTCCTTTTGGATTAACTGCTTTACTTAAAGCTTCATTTATTTCTTTTTCTCTAGGTGGCATGAATACTCCTATGTCTTCATCTATTACAGCATCTATATAAATTACTTTAAGTTTTCTTAAAATAAGTCCATTATAAATAGACTTATGGCAGTTTCTTTCTACTAATACCTCGTCCCCCTCTTTAAAAGCAGCAAATATTGAAGCTAAATTTCCTGAAGAGCTTCCATTTACAAGAAAATATGCCTTTCTAACATTATAAGTTTTTGCTAAAAGCTCCTCTGCTTCTTTTATTACTCCTTCTGGACAATGTAAATTGTCTAAAGGATCCACTTCTGTAATATCCAAAGCTCCTAGATTTTCTTTAAACTTTTTTCCTAATGAATCTCTTAAAAATGCTTTACCACTTTTATTTCCTGGCATTGATAAAATCAAATTTTCTTCTTTATGATATTTTAATAATTCTTCTAATAAAGGCGCTTTATTCATTAATATCTCCCTTTTATTTATAATTCTACTTTCTTAATTGCTTATTACTTGTATAGATTTATTTTTTAATACTTTTTTAGCTACATCTAAAATGTATTTTTTATTTATAGATTCAAGATTAATAAACTCTTCTAAATATATTTTATAATCTCCAAACATTGTACTATATGTTGATAATTCTTTTGCTAATATTATATTTTGTTCTTCTCTAAACCATCTTTTTAGTTTCATAGATTTTATAAAATCTAATATATCTTCATCACTTATTTCTTTCTCAAATCTATTAACTTTTTCAATACAACTATTTATTAATTCTAAGGATTTATCTAGATTTTCTTTTGAAGTACTATAAGTTATTTTATAAAGCTTTATATATTTTTCATAAGAAATCTTAGTTAAGATATCATATACAAGACCATTTTTTGTTCTTAATGTATCGAATAATAATGAATTAACTCCTTCTCCAAAATATTCATTAAATATTCTTAGTGCTTTTATTTCATCATAGCTTAGACTATCTATTGGAAAGATAATTTGAACTTTACAAGTATTAATGCCATCTTTAATATTTCTATAAAAATCAAAATTAGTATTGTCGTAACTAATTTCTTCCTTCCCATTCTTATCGTATGAGTTTTCCCAAGACTCAAAATATCTTTCAACTATATTTTTAATTTCTTCAAATTCTAAAGATGAAACTACTGCTATAGAGGTTTTATAGGGTAAATAATTTTCTTTATAAAACTTTTGTATATCTTCTAGCTTTATTTTTTCTAAATCTTCACTTATACCTATTATTGGATACTTTATCCTTCTTTCCTTAAAACTATTTAGAAATAACTTATCTTCACAATATTGTTCTAATTCTTCATCCCATTCCCTCAATTCTTCTTTTATTATATTCATTTCTTCTTTAAAACCAGCATTTGGAAATATAGGGTTTAAAATTATATCTGAAAAAAGCTCTATCCCATTTTCAAAATCTTCATTTAACATAGTTCCATAATAAATAACATATGGAAAGTTTGTCATGGCATTTTGAAATCCAAAAATTTTACTTAAGTCTTTATTTATTTTTTCTTCATTTCTTTTTCTTGTGCCTTTATAAACCATATGCTCTGTTGCATGAGCAAGCCCTAATAAGTATTTTTCTTTACAAGCACCTGCATCTATTGATATAGATATTGATGTTAAATTAGATGTAGTTTTTGTATATATAAGCTTCATCTTATTTTTTAATATAAATTCCATCTTGTCCTCCAAAACTTATTTTCTTATATAATTGTAATATAAAAAGTTGGTATTTGAACATAAGCAAATACCAACTTTTATATTTAAATTATTCTGCCTTTAAAGCAATTGCACATTCAATTCTCTTCTTTTGCATTTTACAACCAACTTCATAAGGTATTTTCATATCTCCATTGAAGCTAAAGTTATTAGCTTGGCATCCTCCACTACAATAGAATCTTGCCCAACAATCTCTACATTTAGGCTTATTGTATATATGAGCTTTTTTAAATTCTTTGCCAAGGTCTTTGTTGTATGTATCATCATATATACTTCCAAGTTTAAATTCTTCTTTTCCTACAAATTGATGGCATGGGTAAACATCTCCTTGTGGAGTTATCGCAACATATTCAAATCCTGCTCCACAACCTGAAATTCTTTTATAAACACATGGTCCACCATTTAAATCTACATTAAAATGATAGAAGTTATACTCTCCATTTTTGTCTCTTTTTCTTCTTACCATATCTTCATATAGTTTATCATAATTTTTCATTATTTCTGGCAAATCTTCTTCTCTTAATGCAAGATGATGTCCCTTTTCTAAAACTACTGGCTCTATAGAAACTTCATCAAAGCCTTCATTTACCATAGCCATTACATCTTCAAAGAAATCCGTATTTGCTCTTGTAAATGTTCCTCTAACATAATACATCTTACCAGGTGTTCTCTTTTTAATCATTTTCTTTATATTTGGAAGTATGTCATCGTAAGATCCACTTCCATCAACTTTTATTCTTACATTATCATTAACACATTTTCTACCATCTAATGAAAGTATGATATTTCCCATTTCTTTGTCCATGAAATCCATCATATCATCATTTAAAAGAGTAGCATTTGTTGTCATTGTAAATCTTATATTTTTCTTCCACTCTTTTTCATTTTCTCTCGCATACTTTATTATTTCTTTTACAGTATCCATGATCATAGTTGGTTCTCCACCAAATAAATCTATTTCTATGTTTCTTCTTGGACCACTTCTTTTTACAACATAATCTATTGCTTTTTTAGCAGTTTCTAATGACATAACACCTTTATGTCCATTATATTCTCCTTCATCTGCAAAGCAATATTTACATCTTAAATTACATCCATGAATTATATTTAGACAGACTGCCTTTATATAATCTCTATCATCCATTGAACCATGAGCTATATCTTCATACTTATCTTCTGAATATAATAAGCCATCTTTTACAAGCTCCATTATTTCATCATAGGCTTCTATAATTGTATCTTTGTCATATTTATCACATAAAAGATTTAATGTTTCTTCTTTATCCTTCATTCCATCATCATGTACTAAATCATATACTAGCTCGTCTACTATATGAACTGCTCCTGTATTTACATCTAATACAAAATAATTATCACCTTGTTTAAATTTGTGTATTAAAGACATTTTCCATCCCTCCAAAAGCTTTGCTTAAACTAAAAAGTAAGCAGCAACTAATTGTTGCCGCTTCTTATTAATTAGTTTTCACACTCTAAGTTTGCAACTGTACATGAAGTTTTGCAAGCTGATTGACATGAGTTAGCACATTCTTTACAGCCTGGTTTTACTAAGCTGTTTTTGATATTAGTCTTATTGATTGTCTTGATATGTTTCATGATTATACTCCCCCATTCTTCCAAAATACCCCACGATTATAACACAAAAAAATTCATTATTAAAGATTAATTTTATAAATTTGGTGAATTTCTTATTATGTAACCATTATATGGTATCCTTACCCCTACCCCTGTTACATCAAATTCATAATCTGTATCTTGTAATGCTTTCTTACCTTGTGCTAAATTTAGTACTATTCTATATAGAACTTTTGCCTTTTCTTCAGCATCTTGCAAAACTGTGCCCGTCATAAATCCTTTTTTTATCATTTCCCTAACTTCCTCTGTTCCTCCTATACCTACTACTGATATAAATTTATTTGGATCTCCTAAATTATATCCCTTTTCTTGAAGTGCCAAAACAGCACCTATTGCCATATCATCATTATTTGAAATTATTACTTCAATATTATCATTATATTTATCAAATAAATACTCAATCTTTTCTTTAGCACATTCTTTTTCCCAGTTACACACTTCAGAAGCTATTTCATTAGTTTTAATTCCGTTTTCATTTAAAGATCTTATAACACATTCGCTCCTTAATTGAGCTTCTACATTATCTTTTTCTCCTTCTAATAATATATAATCTAAACTACCATTTCCATTCTTATCCTTTATATTTTCACTCTTTATCTCATTAATTATCATTTCACTTTTAATCTTACCTGCATCACAAGCTTGTGTTCCTACATACAAAGATTTATTATAAGATTTAATTCCATTCAATGATAATGGCTCTCTATTAAAAAATATTACAGGAATATTATTTTCCTTGATTTTATTTATTACAGAATCTGATTCATGTACATCTACAATATTTAATAGTATTGCATCTACTTTCATTTTTATAAGTTCATCAATTTGCTTATTTTGTAATTCTTGATTTCCTTCAGCATTATAGAATATAAAATCTATTTCATCTTTATTTTCACTTTCAAGTTTTTCTAATTGTTTTTTTATTTCAGAAATATAATAAATATCTTCATTGTATAAAAGTACTCCTACTCTTAATGGTGTTGTGTTCATTGTATTAGCACTTATATCTAAACTAACCATGTTTATAATTATAATTACTATAATACTAAATAAACTAAATTTCTTCATATTCTTCTTCACTATCCTTTACCTATTAATACAGTTAGCTAAGTATATTAACTATAATATTTTGAATATTAATTTTATAGATTTTGACTCTTGAATTAGTATTGAACATAAAAAATATTTTTATACAAGCTTAAAAATACTTACAATAAAACTAAATCCCTTTATTTCTATATTTTAATAAAAACTAAATAATAATAAAATAAAAGGTCATTTATAGACCTTTTACTTTACACTCACTATTCTTCTATCTTGCTTATATATTTTTTGACTACAATAATACTATAATAATTATCTCTTAAAATGTAATTTGATATATTTCTGCTATAATTTTCTCATCTCTCTATAAAAATATAAATCTAATAGCTCTTTACTTAACAATCTATTTGTAATTAATACAACAGTATAAAAAAACTAATTTTATGAATTTGGTGAGTTTCTCACTATGTAACCATTATACGGAATTCTAACTCCTACACCCGTTACATCAAATTTATACTCTGTATCTTGCAATGGATCCTTTCCTTCAGCTAAATTTAAGCCTATTCTATAAATTGCTTTTGCCATCCCTTCTGCATCCTGTATAACTGTTCCTGTCATAAATCCATTTTCTATCATTTTTCTTGCTTCAGTTGTTCCATCAACTCCTACTACAGATATAAACTTATTTGGATCTCCTATGTTATATCCTCTTTCTTGAAGTGCCAATATAGCTCCTATTGCCATTTCATCGTTATTTGAAATTATTACTTCAATATTATCTCCATAATTTGAAAATAAAGACTCAATTTTATTTTTAGCACATTCTTGCTCCCGATTACAATATTCAGATGCTATTTCATTAGTCCTAATTTCATTTTTATTTATTGATTTTATGACACATTCACTTCTTAACTGTGCTTCTATATTGTTTCTATCGCCTTGTAATAATACATAATCTAATGTACCATTTCCATTCCTATCCTTTATATTTCCACTTTTCAGCTCATTTATTATCATTTCACCTTGAATATTACCAGATTCACAAGCTTCTGTTCCTATATATAAAGACTTCCCGTAAGACTTAATTCCATTTAATGATGAAGGTTCTCTATTAAAAAATATTACAGGAATATTATGTGCTTTAATTTTGTTTATTATTGAATCTGATTGATTTATATCTACAATATTTAATAATATTAAATCTACTTTCATATTTATGAGTTCATCTATTTGCTTATTTTGCAATTCTTGATTTCTATCGGCATCATAAAATATAAAATCTATTCTTTCTTTATTTTCATTTTCTATTTTTAACAAGTAATCTCTCACTTCAGAAATATAATAATCATCTTCATTATATAGTAGTACTCCTGCTCTTATAGGCTTAATTTTCATCGTATTAGCACTTATATCTAAACTTAATGTATTCAGTATTATAATTATTATCATACTAAATAAACTTACTTTTTTCACATTATCCTCCACCTTTTCTTAAATTATTACTATAGCTTGTTATAACTGAATTTATTTTTATTCATCTATATTTTTATAATTTCTAAAATTAATATTTATACTTACTCTTACAGGTTATAATTCCTAGAGTTAGTATTAATCATAAAGGTATTTTTAATACTAACTTAAAATAAGATTTATAGCCTCATTCTCCATATATTTCAAAGTAAAACATAAATTACAACTTGTAATATTAATAAGATACTGATATTATAAATCTAGTCTTAAGTAACTTCCAAGTGGAGTGAAATAGATATTACACAAGTTTATTGTGGAGAGTGATTATGGCAAATCACTCTTTTTTTATTTTAAATTATTTTTATTTTTTATATTCAATAAAAAATATACCTATATAAGTTAGCTTTTTCCCTCGTTTGTTTTCAAGTCAACGCAAACTTATATATATACTTTAATAATAAAGATGTTATAAAAAAATAAAAGGCCTATAAAAGACCCTTATTTATAATTTGATATTTTTATTTATTATTTAAATACTCTTCTAATCTTCTTATATTACTTTTTTTACCTATAACTACAATTAAGTCATTTTCTCTTAAAATATAATTTGGATCAACTTCTATTATAGTTTCTTCATCTCTTTCCAAAGCTATAATATTTAAATTAAAATCATTTCTTATTTTAGATTTTAATATTGATTTTCCATCTATCTTTGAAGTAACTCTTAATTCTTCTATATGAATGTCATTATTTAATTCAATAAATTCTAATGCCTCTTCATTTAATAATCTATTTGCAATTCTAATTGCCATATCATTTTCAGGATATACAATTTCAGCTCCTATTTTTTTCAATACACACCCTTGTTCATATGTTATTGCTTTAGAAATAACTCTCTTAACTCCCATATTTATTACAATTAATGTAGTTAAAATACTTACATCTATCTTTTCACCTATACACACAAATACAGTTTCACAATTTTGAATTCCTGTTTCTTCTAATGTTTCCTTGTCTAAATTATTAACTACAAAAGCATTTTCTGTAAGAGATCTAATTTGCTTTATCTTATTTTCATTATTATCTAAAACTATTACTTCTTTTCCCGCTTCTATTAAAGTTTTTGCTAAGGCAAAACCAAATCTACCTATCCCAATTATTCCAAACTCTATTTCTGGTCTATGATTAAACATTATTTATCTCTCCTATCCTATTATAACTGTTTCTTCTGAGTAATAAGCATTTGCCGCTTCTTTGAAAGACCAAATTGTAGCAATAGTCATTGGTCCAATTCTTCCTATAAACATGATTATTGAAATTATGATTTTACTTAAATCAGTAAGATTTGATGTTATTCCTGTTGATAATCCTACTGTTCCAAAAGCACTAGTTACTTCAAATAATAGTTGCATAAAGGTATAATCAGGTTCTACCACACTTAATATAAAAGTTCCTAGGCAAACAACAAACAATGCTAATATAGTTATATTAAAAGCTTTAAATACTACACTAGTAGGTATCTTTCTTTTAAAAGCAATACAATGTTTATTGGTAGATGTACTATACATACTTTTATATAATGTAAATATAGTAGTAGTCTTTATACCACCACCAGTAGATCCTGGAGATGCACCAATGAACATTAAAATAACTAATACAAATAATCCTGCATTTGTGAAATTGCTTAACGAATAAGTACTAAATCCTGCTGTTCTTGCAGAAGTACTAAAAAAGAATGCTCCAAGCCAAGAAATATCTTCGGTAAACTTTAATAATATTGTTCCAACTATTAATAATATAGCTGTCATTGTGATTACTACCTTTGTATGTAAGCTAAACTTTTTAAAAGATTTTTTCATTAAAATTTCTTTAATTACTAAAAATCCTAATCCTCCAAATATTATTAATCCGCATGTAGTCAAATTTAATAAAACATTATTTTGGTATGGTATTAGATTTTGAAGCCCTCCAAGTATATCAAATCCTGAATTATTAAAGGCTGCAACAGAATGGAACATACTTATTCCCAATGCATCTAATGGTTTATAGTCCTTTGAAAAAACTAAATAACTTAATATTACCCCTATTGTCTCAAATGTTAATGTCATTAATAGAACTGATTTAACTAATTTTACTAAGCCCTTCATGGAATCTAAATTCATAGATTCCTTAATAAGTGTTCTTTCCTTAATTCCTACTCTTTTCCCCATAAGTAAAATAAACCCCACACCTACTGATGTAACTCCTAATCCACCTATTTGAATCAATAAGGCTACTACAGTTCGTCCAAAAACAGTAAATGTATCAGCTGTATCTATAGCTATTAATCCCGTCACACAAACTGCACTTGTAGAAGTAAATAAAGCATCTACAAAAGAAACCTCAACTCCATCGTTTATAGATATTGGTAATTTTAATAAAACAGCTCCTATAATAATAACTGATAAAAATCCTAAAACTATAATTCTTCCAGGCTTTACTTTCTTTATTAATTTCATATAAAGCTCACTCCTTTGTGATGTCTTTTTATTATTATTTCCTTATATTAATAATTAAATATTAAGAATCATTTCCTGTTTAATCTGTAATTTTCATCTACTACTCATATAAGCATATCTATTCC
This sequence comes from Clostridium sp., assembly GCF_017888565.1. Lineage (GTDB taxonomy): Bacteria > Bacillota > Clostridia > Clostridiales > Clostridiaceae > Clostridium. The sequence goes on along the minus strand of NZ_JAGHFX010000044.1, from coordinate 47,388 downwards.
TTTATAAAATTTACCCTGATTTTTATGATTAATTATATATAGGCTGTTGTATACTGTCAATTTTATTATTCTTAGTTATATTCTTGTAAAAGTTCCAATAGATCAAAATAACACTCTCTAAATTACTTTATCTTCTTAAAACGTTGCAAATTCTTACTTTGTTAAATAATACAATATTCTAATAAAAAAACTCCGTATCAACTTAAAATTGATACGGAGTTTCTATTGAATTTATTCATCCCATCCTTCAGGGAATTCTGCATTGTGGTACACTTCTTGAACATCATCATCATCTTCAAGTAAGTCTAACATTTTTTGGAACTTCTTAGCATCATCTTCATTTATTTCAGTATATGTATCTGGTAGCATTTTAACTGCTGCTTCTAAGAACTCTAATCCATTTGATTCTAAAGCTTCCCTAACAGTACCAAAATCTTCTGGGGTAGTTGTTATAACAAATACCTCCTCTTCTGCTGAGAAATCCTCTGCACCAGCATCTAAAGCAAGCATCATAATTTCATCTTCATCTTTATCTTCTCTTTCAATAACAATTTCACCTTTTTCTTGGAACATGAAACCTACACAACCTGTTGCCCCCATGTTTCCCCCACCTTTAGTGAAAGCACTTCTTACATTTCCTGCTGATCTATTTTTGTTGTCTGTTAAAGTTTCAACTATTACTGCTACTCCTGATGGACCATAACCTTCATAAACTATTTTTTCATAATCAACTCCAGCAAGTTCTCCTGAAGCTTTTTTTATTGATCTTGTTATGGTATCATTAGGCATATTTGCTGCCTTTGCTTTTGCTATTACATCTCTTAATTTTGGATTAGTGTCGGGTACAGGGCCACCATTTTTAACTGCAATAACAATTTCTTTACCTAACTTTGTAAAGATTTTCCCTCTTTTAGCATCCGCTTTTCCTTTTTTATTTTGTATATTATGCCATTTTGAATGTCCTGACATTTTTATTCCTCCCAACATTAATCAAAAATTTTATAAATATAGTGGAATTATAACACAATTATATTATTATGACAAATTTTCTTATATATCCTTAAGTTAGTAATATACTACATTATTATGGTGATTATATACTCTTAAATATACTTAAATTAATAATCTATACGATAAACCTTGTAATATATTAATAATTAAATATTTACAAGTAACATATCAATTTTGAAAGCACATATTATTAGTTCTAAATCACTTTATAAAGTCTATTTTCTTCTTTAAAGTATATTCCTTCATCTTCTTTGCTAACTGTTATTTTACCATTTGATATTTCAATTATTTCTTTTTCAATATTATTTGATTTTTCTATTTCTGCTAATATATGCACAACAACTTTATCTGTATACTCCGTATCTTCTATATACCAATTATTTTCATTGCATTTATATTGAATTTTACCTAACATATCGTAATCCATATGAAATAATAATCTTACTCCATTTACTTTTTCAACTACTCCACCAGCTTTTAGTGCTATAGATGCCCCCTTTGCGTATGCTCTAGTAAGCCCTCCTGCACCTAATAATATTCCACCATAATATCTTGTTACTACTATTGCACAATCTGTTACATTACTTTTTTTCATTACTTCAAGTATTGGTATTCCTGCTGTTCCTTGTGGTTCACCATCATCACTATACCTTTGAATACCCATATTCTTACCAATAACATATGCAAAACAATTATGAGTAGCTTGTTTATGTTTATTTTTTATTTCTGTTACAAACGCCTTTGCTTCTTCTTCACTTTCACATCTTTTCGCATAACCAATAAATTCTGATTTCTTCTCTATAAAACTATCTTCTCCAAAATCTCTTATAGTAATGTAACTCATTAAAGCTCCTCCTTAATTAGACCTATACCTTTTATTATCTTTTCTTTACTTACTTGAGAAAATCCAATCCTAAAAAAGTAATCTCCATTCTTTGAATCTCTATAAAATATTACCCCTGGGGTAATAAATGCATTTCTTTTTTTCAACTTATAAAATAGCTCCTTAGATGTTACACTTTTATCTTTTATTTTTATATAAAAATAAAGTCCTCCTTTAGGATCTATATATGTTACTTTATCCAAAAGTTCCTCTTCAATTAATTTTTTTATTAGTTTATATTTTTTCTTATACTCCCTACATTGATAAGCAATATGTTCTTTCCAGAATCCTTCACTTATATAAAGTTCCAAAGCCCTTTGCATAAGGCTCGAAGTAGTTATATCAGTATTTATCTTAGAACTTTGTATAATTTCATTAAATGAACCTGGTGCTATCATATACCCGAGCCTTATTCCTGGTAAAAATATCTTTGAAAAACTTTTTATATAAATAACTCTTTCATATTTATCGAGTTTCTTTAATGGTTCATGAACTATATTATTATCATATATAAGTTCAGATAAATAATCATCTTCTATAATATAGAAATCATATTTTTTTGAAAGCTCTAATAATCTTAGCTTCTTCTCACGGCTATAACTTATACCAGTAGGATTTTGAAAGTAACTCATAGTATAAAAGCAACTGATTTTATTCTTCTTTAATACTTCTTCAAATTCTTCTAAATCTACCCCATCTTCTTTAATTTCTATTTCAAATATATTAGCTCTTCTCCATTTAAATACCGATAATGCTCCCCCATAAGTTGGCTTTTCTACTATAACATTATCATTTATATTTACGATAGCCTTTGATGCTATATCAATACCTTGTTGCGCTCCTGAAACTATTAATATATTATCTAAATCTAATTTATTATTCCAAAAGGATTTATTTATGGTTTCTCTGAGCTTTTCATATCCAAGGGGTTCTTTTATTATTAAAGCATTTGCTCCATCCCTATCTAGAACCTTATTTATTACAGATTTAAATTCATTTATTGGAAAATAAACTTCTGTATTTGTTTCTCCTGTGAAATCTATAATCTTTTCCAATTCCTCAGGTAACATATTTTTAAATACCTTAGAATATTCTCTATTAAACAATGATGTTAGCTCTTTTCTTTTAGCATATGTTCCAGAACCAACTTTTTGAAAAGCATATCCATCTGATTTTAGTTTTTTATATGCATTTACCACAGTAACTTTATTGACTTCTAAGATATCTGCTAATTCTCTTATAGTAGGTAATTTTTCCCCATCACTTATATCTTTATTATCTATTAATTTTTTTATATGATTTGCTATTTGTACATATTTAGGAATTTCCTCTTCAAAAGATATTTTAACAAATTCTTTCATATTTCCCCCAAAGCAAATTATTTTTTATAACTATATACATTTTCAACAGCAAGTAAACTTCCCTTGGAATCTTTAAATTTTCTTTCACTTCTTGTCAAAATATTATTCCTATATAGTAGTTTTAATATTTCTTCGAATTTAATATTAAAATTTTTAAAATATACATTATTCTTAATCTCAGAAGCACTTAATGGCTTATCCTCTTCTTTTATGTATTCTAAAATATCTTTTGAAGATACTTCAATATTATATTCTAAGTAATCTTCAATGTAATTTAAAACACTTTTTATATTTTCATCATTAATATCAGAATAAAAAAGTTCTCTAACCATTTCATTAAGTTCATCATTTAAATTACATGCCATAGTCAATGAATCCTTGCTTACAGTATAACCATTAATACTTAAATAAAGATTAGAAAAGCTGCTTAGAGCTCTAATTAAAAGCTCTGAAGCAGTATATCTACTTCCTGTACTTAGATACTTTTTACATATTCCAATTTCTTTCAATGTATTTCCTAGATAAACTAAATTCCATCTTCCTTTATCTGAATCCATTATATATATAAGTCTTTGATAAAGCTCTGTTATTTCCTGATCTATTGAATATATTAGCTTAGAAGATATAAGACAATTTCTTATTATATCTCGCTTTCCTGCCTCAAGAAAATTCTTTTTAAAAGCTTCTTTACCTAACAGTTTTATATGTATTGGTATATCCATAATCTCTGAGTATAAATCTCGTACCTGTTCAAATTCATCTTTATATATTACAAATAAATCTATATTTGATTCTTCCCATAAGTCCCCAGTAACCATACTTCCAAATACAAAGATGGCTATTACATCAGTATTTTTCATAAGAATTTCTGTAATTTCCTTATAAGCTCTTTGGTAATCTATAATTGATTTCACCATTAATATTCCCCCTTATATTATTTATCATTGTATTACTACAATTTATTATATAAAAAAACTGCAATAAAGTCTAATCTTCATCGCAGTCCTCATCTTTTTTACTATCATTCTCAGAATATTTATAATCTTCATCCAAACAGTCAAAACATGATTTGTAATCGCTTGGTAAATCTCCGCATCTTTCAATATCATTTTCAACAGCACGCCTATATATAGCATTTCTTTTCTTTAAAGTATCTAAAATACAATAAGCTTCTTTTACTATTTCATGCGTTAAATCAACAGGAAGTTTAATCTGCCTCTTTTTTGCATATGCATTAGATTGTAAATTTTGCGCTGCTATAGATATACCTTGTGCTGATAAAGAAAGAAAATATAGTTCGTCTAATAGTGGTTTAACCTTTCTATCATAAAAGTATTTTTCTTCTTCACCACCTATAATTATTGAGCCTATATTAGTTTGCATACTATTTAATGCAGCAGATAAAGTAGTTACTTTAGCCACTGCATCATCTACTGGGTTAGAAGATGAATGATTTAATGCATCTGATGTGTCATTTAATCCTGATGTATTATTCAAATTCGTATTATTACCAATTATTGCTGCTTGATCATCTTCAAGAGTTATCTCTTCTTCGTCATTTGATGAATCTATTGCTACTTCATATATCACATTTTGCACTTAATCATCTCCATAACTTGTTTGTTACAGTATATTCTTAAGTAAGGATGTTTATTATAAAATCACTTGATTTGTTATAAGCTTCGTCATCTACCTCAACAACCATAAATGTTCCATTCTCCCTATAATCCTCTTCTAAAACTCTTCCATTTCTATGAAGATATGAATTCATATCACTTCTATCATAAGGAATTAAATATTCACATTTTTTCATTTTATAAGGTAATTTTTCTTCTATTAAATCAAGAAGATTATCTAAATTAATTCCTTCTTTAGCTGATATTTCAATAATTTTATATTCTGAACATGCAACTTTCAACTCTTCTATTTGTTCATCTGTAGCATTATCTATTTTATTTAATACTAATATAGTTTCTTTATCTTTTGCTCCAAGCTCTTCTAATACTTCTTCTACAGCTTTGATTTGATCAAGCGCAGAATCTGAAGAAGTATCTACAACATGACATAAAAGATCTGAATATATTACTTCTTCTAAAGTTGATTTGAATGCTTCAACTAAATCATGAGGCAACTTTCTAACAAATCCTACTGTATCTGTTATAGTAACTACCCCTTTATTTTTTAATATTATAGACCTTGTAGTTATATCTAAAGTTGCAAATAACATATCAGCTTCAAAAACTTTTTCTTTTCCTTGTATCTCTTTTTGAGCTGCAACATCACACAATTTATTTCTAAGAGTTGATTTACCTGCATTTGTATACCCTACTAATGATACCTTCGGAATGCTTTCTTTTGTTCTTTTTTCTCTTTGTACTTCTCTTGTTTTCTTTATTTTCTTTAGTTCATCATTTAAATCATATATAGTTTCCTTTATATGTCGCCTATCTGTTTCAAGCTTCTTTTCTCCTGGACCTCTTGTTCCTATTCCTCCACCAGTTCTTGAAAGGACTGTTCCTAAACCTTGAAGTCTACCCATTCTATATTTTAACTGAGCTAATTCAACTTGAATTTTTGATTCTTTACTTCTTGCTCTTCTTGCAAATATTTCTAATATTAAAGTAGTTCTATCTATTACTTTAGCACCTGTAGCAGCTTCTAGATTTCTAACTTGTGAACCTGAAAGTTCATCATCAAAAATTATAAGATTTGCATGCCTACTTTGTCTTAAACTAGCTATCTCCAAAACTTTTCCTTTTCCTATATAAAAAGCTGGATCAATTTTACTTCTACTTTGATATACCGAATCTAATACTGGTATATCGCAAGCTTTTGTAAGTTCCTTAAGTTCCTCTAAACTTTCTTTAGTATCAGATCCAACTAAAATAGCTTTTTCAGCCTCATCCTCTACTATCTCTTTCTCTTTAATCATGCTTTCTACATGATGAATTTTATCTAATATATGAATTGAAAGTACTTCCTCTATTGAAAGATTTAATTTTTCTTCATAATCTAATAAATCATTTGTTATTGTTAGCATTCCTAAAGAATAATCTGTAACATTCCCCTCATATACTCCTATTGCCATAATTGCATCAAGTTTCAATTTTAATAACGCTGATAAATCAAGAGCAGATAAATTAGAAAAACCATTAGGATGTGTATGTATAACTCTAACACCTGATAATCTCTTTTCCCTTATATCTATCATAGATACTTCAACTGAAGTTGAATCTCCAATAGCAACAGAAACAACCTTACCTCTTCTATCTACTGCAACACTTATTTCTCTCTCTAAAATAGATGTTAACCTTGATATTACCTCTATTATTTCTACACTACATACTTCATCTTTTAAAACCTTTACTCTATAAAGTTTTTCAAGTTCTTCTAAATAAGTTTTTTTAATACCATCTATATTTCCAAATATCATTAATACCACCTCACTTATATACTATTAACAACTTTCATATAATTCTATACTATTAATTAATTCTTGTAAATATAGGCAAATCAATATAATATCTATGTTTATCTAATTAAAATACCATTTGTATTATATAAATTATATTTAATCAATTACATATAATAAATAACACAGATAAAATTCATGTTATACTTTATAAATATCATGTTTTAAATTCTAAATATAAAACTTAGACTATGGTCAAAAAGTCTTCAAAAATGAGTTGCAAGAATTTGAAATAATATGTAATATAAAAATAATAATATAATTAATATTACAAAATCTAATTAAGTATAATTATTATAAAGATATTATAATATAATTTTTATAAAATATTAGGGTTTATATAGAACATTTTAGGAGGATTAAACTAATGGATGACAAGAAAAGAAACATACTTTTTACAGAAGAACAAATCAAAACTAGAATAGCAGAGCTTGGAAAGGTTTTAACTGAGGAATATAAGAACAAGAAGCTTTATGTACTTCCACTTCTTAGAGGTAGCTTTGTTTTTGGAGCAGATTTGTTTAGAGCTATTGATTGTAAAGCTAAAGTTGGTTTTATGACTACATCTAGCTATGGACATGGAGAAGAAAGTACTGGTGAAGTTAAAGTTGTAAATGACATTCCTGATAATATAGAAGGATGGGATGTATTAATAGTAGATGATATCATAGATACTGGGTACACTATGGAATTTGTAATAAATTATGTGAAAAAACGTGGAGCTAATTCAGTAAAAACTTGTACTCTATTAGATAAACCTTCAAGAAGAAAGGTTGATTTGAAACCAGATTATTGTTGTTTTGAAATAGAAGATTTATTCGTTGTAGGCTACGGTCTTGACTATGAAAGTTTCTATAGAAATGTGCCTTATGTATTTAACTGGGAATCAAAATAACATCTATATTTAATTTTTTAATATACCAGTATGTCAACTAACAATATACATATAAAATAATAAGATATTAAATATCATTAAGTAATTTAATAACAATAAAAGCCCCAAATTGGGGCTTTTATAATTTTCAATTACGTTTCACTAAATCATATTTTATTCTTATAACTTTCCAATTATTTTACTCATTTATTATATAGACTTTCTTAACAGTCCCTATTTATTTTCTTATAATATATTAACTCATAGATTAGTTAATATATATTATCAGTTGTAATTTATTATTTACTCTCAAGGTTTATTTAATTCAATTGCAGTATTCGGAATTTTCCCAACTATTATTGTTTCTGCAACTGGTATTTGACATGTAACTTCTACATCCTTACTATTTAATGGTACTACTATCTTCATCTTCATATTAACATTCAAATATATCTTATGCCTTGTTTGATTTATTCCTGCACTTTCAAATACTGACTCATAACTGCTAGTTACATTACCTATTTGAGTCATCTTTATATTAACTTTAGGTCCTAAATTATAAAATACTAAATTTTTAGTCATATAACCTAAGGGTACATCTAATCCCATCTCTTGTAATTCACCAAATTTATCATTAGATGCTAGTATTAATTTTGATGATAAATAATTTAATTTTACAGTATCTGCTCTTAACATTGTTATGTTCCCATCATTATCTTTTTCTATAATTATCATATCAGAATAATCAAATTGATTTGAATAAATATCTAAAGCAGTTTCATTTATAATTTCTGTTGCTTCTCTTTTTAACTGCTCTTCTCCAATAGTCAAAACAGCTGGTAAAATATTTTTATCAAAAAAATACAATATAGAATTAAATAGGACAAAAATGGCAATAATAACCAGTATAAGTTTAGGATGTTTAATTTGAAATCGCATTTTAGGTTTTTTTGTATAATACTTCATAGACACCTTCTCGAGTTATTATTTTACTCTTTATATAAATATGCTATAATAATCTATATTATTTATTTTATACTTTAAATAATTTTAAATTGCAAGGGAGGAACAAATGGCTAATAAAGATACTTCTAGAACAGAAAAAAGCCAAGCTAATGTTAAGAAAAATAAAAACAATGGCAAAAATTCTAAAAATAAAAAAAATCAACCTAAATATAAGAAAATTTTGAAAGGTACTTTTCTTGGAATATTAATAGCAGGTCTTCTATGCTTTGTTGTTGGACTTGGTTATGTATTTGCAATAATTAAAAGTACTGAACCTCTTGACGTAAATTCGGTTCTAGCTTTAAATGAACCTTCAATGCTTTATGATAGTGAAGGTCAATATATTGATAATCTACCAACTCAAGAAGAAAGATATAAAGTAAAGTTAGATGAAATGTCCAAGTATTTAAAAGATGCTTACATTTCAATTGAAGATGAACGTTTTTATAAGCATCCTGGTGTAGATATAAAAAGAACTTTAGGTTCAGCTCTAAGGTCTGCAAAATACTACTTGACAGGAAGTGGAAACGTACAAGGTGGGTCTACTCTCACTCAACAATTAATAAAAAATACATTATTAACAAACGATGTTAAAATTGAAAGAAAAATTAGAGAAATTTATCTTTCACTAAAACTAGAAAGTAAACTTACAAAAGATCAAATATTAGAAGCATACTTAAATACTATTCCTCTAGGTGGCAAAATTTATGGGGTTGAAGCTGCTTCAAAATACTATTTTGAAAAAAGTGCTAAAGATTTAACTTTACCTGAAGCTGCATTTATTGCTGGTTTAACTCAAGCACCAAGTGCTTATAGTCCTTATGACCCAGAAAATATAGCCGATCCTACAATATACTTAGATAGAACAAAAACTGTTCTTATGAAAATGAGGGATTTAGGTTATATAACTCAAGAAGAATATGACGAAGCTTATGCTTTTACAGATGCAAATCAATTTGCTTTTTCTCAAACAGTTATTAACTACAAAATTAATTATGAATGGTTTGTATATCCTACTTTAGATCAAGTAAGAAGAGATTTAAAAGAAGTATATAAATACACTGATGAGGAAGTAGATAGATTATTTGCTACTGGTGGTCTAAAAATTTATACTACTATGGACAGAAAAATGCAGGACTCTACTCAAGCTGTTTTAAATGATAGAAATAGTATTCAACAACTTGATATATATGCTAATCCAGAAGTTACTGATGAAAATGGAACACCAGCATTACAAGCCGCTGCTGTAATTATGGATTATAGAACTGGTCAAGTTAAAGCTATGGTTGGTGGTAGAGGTGAACAACCTGCTAGATCTACAAATAGAGCTTATTATGCTCTAAGATCTATTGGTTCAACTACAAAACCTTTAACTGTTTATGGTCCTGCTATAGATACTAAAACTATTACTGCTGGTACAGTACTAGATGATGCAGGTCTTCCATCATCTATTCAAAGTAAATATCCTGGTTGGAATCCAACAAACTGGAATAAAGTATCTGATGGATTTATTACAACAAGACAATCACTTGCATTATCTAAAAATATACCTACAATTATGGTTGAAGATAAAATTGGCGTTGAAACAGGATTAGCTTATGGAGAAAAACTTGGATTAATTTATGGTGAAAATTCAAAGACTTTATCTGGTTTATCTCTAGGAGAATTTGAAGGTGTTTATCCTGACGGTTCTGTCGATGGTGGTAATCCATATATACTAGCTTCTGCATTTGGAACCTTTGGTAATAATGGTTTATATACTGAGCCATTATTATATACTAAAGTTGTTGATGCTACTGGTAAAGTTATATTGGAAGCTAAACTTAATCAAACACAAGTATTTTCTCCTCAAACTGCATATATAATGAGAGATTTACTTAAAGGTCCTTTAAGTTTTGATGGCTCACTAGCAAAACTTTCTAATATGCCTGTAATAGGAAAAACAGGAACTACTAATAAGGTTAACGACTTCCTATTTGCAGGGTTAACTCCATATTATTCAGGTGCCGTATGGATTGGATACGATGATCGTTCTGCAATGGGAGGAGCAAGTTATAGTTCATCTGCTGCATCTTTATGGGGTGCTGTTATGGCTCCAATACATGAAAACTTAGAATATAAAGAATTTGATGGAAACCCGGGCGGTGTTACTAGTGTTGCTATATGTAGAGACTCTGGAAAAAGGCCTACAGATTTATGTAATAGAGACCCAAGAGGATCAAGAGTATATAATGAGTTGTTCATTGCTGGAACTGAGCCTACAGGAGTTTGTGATGTTCACGTAACAGCGAAAGTTAATAAAAACAATAACAAACTTGCAACAGAAAATACTCCAAAAAATTTAATTGAAGAAAGAGTATTTATAAAGAAAGCTAACCCTTCTTCAGGTACAGCTGATTATCAATATGTACTTCCAACAGAAAAGGATGATACAAAGTCTGTTCCAAAAAATGAAGAATTTAAATTATCTGATTTAGGAATTACTATAGGAAGCAATGCTGATAATGCTATAGAATTACTAAAATCTAAAGGAGTAAATGTAAAAATTTCTAATAATAATGCTAAAACTAGAATAATTAAAAGTTTGTCATCTGATAAAGCAAAAAAGGGTGATACAATAACTATAGAATTGGAAGACTCTGAAGAAAATAATAATGGCGAAAATAACAATGAACCTAACAACAATGGTAATAATAACACTACCCCACCTCCAAATTCTGATAATGGTTAATCAAACATATCAAAAAGAGAGCCTTTAAGGTTCTCTTTTTTTATACACTTCCCTTTATATACTTTTTCTCATACATAAGTTGTCAGAATTAAATTCATTATATTGCGCATATCATTAAAAAATAGCTTATTTATCCTATTTTATGAATTACCAATACTTTTTTCTTGCATTTTCTTTGTGTTTAATATATTATAATCTAAGATGAAATTTGTATTAATTAATAAGTAAAAGGGGGATTTTTATTTTATGGAATTTTTTAATAATATGATTTTAAAATTTAATGATTTTTTATGGACTTATGTACTAATAGCTATGCTAATTATAATTGGACTTTATTTTACTATTAAGACTAAATTTGTTCAATTTGGAAACCTAAAAGAAATGTTTAGGCTTCTTGGAGATGGGGCTACTGCTGAAAATAATGAGCATTCTGTTTCATCCTTCCAAGCTTTTTGTATAAGTACTGCTTCTAGAGTTGGTACTGGTAACCTTGCTGGTATCGCAACTGCTATTGCAATTGGTGGCCCTGGTGCGATATTTTGGATGTGGCTTATAGCACTTGTTGGAGCAGCCTCAAGTTTTATAGAATCAACTTTAGCTCAAATATATAAGGTTAAAGATGGGCATACTTTTAGAGGTGGTCCAGCTTATTATATGGAAAAAGGACTTAAAAAAAGATGGATGGGTGTTACTTTTGCACTACTTATTACAATTGCATTTGGGTTAGTATTCAATTCAGTTCAAGCAAACACTATTACTCTTTCTTTAAACAATTCATTTGGATTTAATAGAGTATTCGTTGGAGCATTAATAACAATATTTACTATTTTTATTATTTTTGGAGGAGTAAATAGAATTGCTAAAGTTTCAAGTATTTTAGTTCCAATAATGGCAATAGCATATATAGTTGTTGCTCTATTTATTGTTGTTAAAAATATAGGTGAAATTCCTTCAGTCCTAAAATTAATATTTGAAAATGCCTTTGGTATAAATCAAATTGTTGGTGGTGGAATCGGCGCTGCATTAATGCAAGGTATAAAAAGAGGTTTATTCTCTAATGAAGCTGGTATGGGTTCAGCTCCAAATGCTGCTGCCACAGCAACTGTATCACATCCTGTTAAACAAGGTTTTATACAAACCCTTGGTGTTTTTACTGATACAATAATAATATGTAGTTGTACTGCATTTATAATTTTATTATCAGATGCACCACTTGATGGGACTGTTAAGGGGATAGAACTTACACAAATAGCACTTGACTCTCAAGTTGGTTCTTGGGGTGGAATATTTATTTCAATTTGTATTTTACTTTTTGCATTTAGCTCTATAGTTGGAAATTACTATTATGGTGAAGCCAACATTCAATTTATAACTGATAAAAAGATTTACTTACAAATTTATAGAATTGCAGTAGGTGCAATGGTATTCTTTGGATCACTTGTTAGCATGGATATAGTTTGGAATTTAGCTGATGTATTTATGGGTTTTATGGCTATAATAAATTTAATAGCAATTGTATTATTAAGTAAAATAGCCTTTAAAGCATTAGATGACTATAAAAAACAAAAAAGATCTGGAATAAAAGATCCTATATTTGATGCGTCATCGATTCCTGAGCTTTCTGATGAAATAATAGAATGGCAATCATATGATGAAAATGATATAGTTGTTTAATAAAAAAGAGATTTGAATATTAAATTTATTCAAATCTCTTTTTTACTAATTTTTTTATTTTTATTAATTTATTGCTACAGCATCTATATTGAAATTTATTACTTCTCCTGAATCAGCCCTTACACATATACCATGTATTTCTTCTTTTTTATCATTATTAATTACTTTTACATTATAAATATATGATAATACCATTTCGTTATCTTTTACAGAAAAGAAAGCAATCGTAGGATTATCCAAAACACTAACTTTTAAATTAAGATTAGCAAAGTGTCCTTTTGCAATCTCGCCAGCCTTAACCTCATCAATATTTATTTCTTTAATATGTTTTACATGATCCAAAGGATAGTTTGAATATCCTTCTAACTTTCCTTTACTTTTATCAATTACTGCATTTATTTCCTGCTTATAGTAAGGGTATCCATCTTTATACTTGTAAAAAACTATATTATAGCATGGACTATTTTCTTCTTCTCTTGACCTAACTTCTTTAAATTTAAACTCATCATTAGTAATTTCATTAACATACTTTGTTGCCAACTCAATAGCCTTTTTTTCATCTATAACACTATTTATAGATGCACTTCCTAAATTTTTATTAGAAAACCCTAGTACATTATAATTTTTATCTATATCTACTCCGTAATTTCCCACTATAACAGAATATTGTATTTGAGAACTCTTATTAGTAAGTTTATTTAATGTTGCTTCTTCTACTATTTCGCTATTATTTTTATATTCCTCTATTATATTATTATCAGACAAATTTTCTATAAATTTCTTTGCTACAATAACTTCTTTTGTTCCTTTATTTAGTATGTTATTTATCATAAATACTATAAGGACTAATAATACTACAATAACTATGCTAAAAGTTATAGTTCCTTTCTTTAGTCTCATTGTATCCTCCTTAATTTCTTGTATTAGTATTAAATTTAATATCTAATACAATGATTTAAACAAACCTTTACTATTTTATATTTATATTTTACATTATATAAGTTACAATATAAAGTTTTTTTTAAAATTATAAAGTTTCGTATTTTTTAATATTATTAACTTATTTTAAACATATCTTGTATTTATTTATCAATTATTCTATAATCCATGTATAGAACTAATTTACTATAAATGGGGGATTTTAATATGAATTTGTCAAAATTAATAGAACAAAAGAAAAAAGAAAAAGCTAAAAAAGAAAAAGCTAAAGTTGCTAAAAATGTTGCTTTAGGCGCAACTATTGGTGTTGCTGCTGGACTAGCTAGTGGCTTATTATTTGCACCTAAGTCAGGTAAAGATACTAGACAATCATTAAAGAAAACTGCTAATGATTTCAATAGTGCAATAAAAAATAAAGCTATAGATGTTACTGAAGATGCTAAGAGTAATTTTAGTGATGCTAAAAGTAAAATTGCAAAATATCTTGAATCTAAAAAAGCTATAACTACTGATTCTTCTGAAGAAATGACAGCTGAAAGTGATAATAATGTTGAAGAAAATTCAAATATTTAATCAAATAGTATGCTTATTTTATAAATATTAAGTGAGGATATATAATATGACTATTACTATTAATTTCAATACTCTTTTATTAACTATTATAGTTATCGTTTCTGTTGTAGCTTTAATTTATTTAATTTTAGCCTTAAGAAAACTTATTGTACTTATTGATAATATAAATGTTACTCTTAAAGATAATAAACCAAATCTAGATAGTACTCTAAATAATTTAAGTGGAATCTCTGAAAATGTTAAAGACATTAGTGATGTAGCTGTTGAAACTACAGCAGAGGCTATTGTTATGAAAGATGGAATTGTTAATCAATTAGATACTATAAAAGATATTATAAATATATTAGTTGGAGTATTTTTAAAGAAATAATATACATATGTTAAAGGACAGTACATATTTGTTTTTAATCAACTATGTACTGTCCTATTTAAATACTTTATTTTATGCACCCTACTATGTCTTTTATATCTTTAATACCTTGCTCTATGCAGAACTTTTCCATTTCACTTATTATTTCTTTTCCTGCCATAGGATTAATAAAATTTATAGTTCCTATTTGAATTGCAGCTGCTCCCGCCATCATAAACTCTATTGCATCTATTCCATTAGAAATGCCCCCTAATCCTATTACAGGTATGCTAACAGCTTTTGATACTTCATGTACCATCCTTAATGCTATTGGCTTTACAGCTGGTCCTGAAAGACCAGCATATATATTATTAAATATAGGCTTTCTATTATACGGATCTACTGCAAATCCCTTTAATGTATTTATTAGTGATATTGAATCAGCTCCTGCTTCCTCACAGCTTACTGCCATTTTCACTATATCTTCTGCATTAGGAGAAAGCTTAACCATCAGAGGTTTATCTGAAATCTTCTTAATCTTTGAAACAACTTCATAAGCTACATTTGACTTTATTCCAAATGCCATTCCTCCTGACTTCACATTAGGACATGATATATTAAGTTCTATCATATCTATACTTGTACCTCTTAATTTTTCAATAGCTTCCTCATAATCTTCCATGCATCCGCCACCAACATTAGCAATAATGTTGGTACCAAGCTCCCTCATTTTAGGAAGTTCTTCCTTTATAAATCTATCTATTCCTGGATTTTGAAGTCCAACTGAATTCATCATTCCAGATGGAGTTTCATATACCCTTATACCTTCATTCCCCTCTTTAGGATTTAAAGTTAATCCCTTTGATGATATTCCACCTAAAATTCCTACATCATAAAAATTATTATATTCTGATCCAAAACCAAAGGTTCCTGATGCTACTATTACTGGATTCTTAAATTCTACTCCGTTTATATTTACTTTCAACATTTATAAAATTCCTCCTTTGATTTTAAAGTTCAACATAATAACCATCAAATACTGGCCCATCCTTGCATGTCCTTTTATTTCCATCCTTAGTTTTACATGTGCATACAAGACATGCTCCAACACCACAAGCCATATGTTTTTCCATAGATACATATATTTTTACACCCTTTTCCTTACATGTATCTATAACCTTTTTCATCATTATTTCTGGTCCACAGCAAAGTACAGTATCATATTCTTCTACATTAAGAATATCTGTTACAAATCCCTTATGACCATGCTTACCAGTATTTGTGCTTATATATACTTCATCTACATAACTCTTTAATTCATCTATTAAATAAATATCATCTCTAAAACCTGCATATAAATCTAGCTTAGAGGAGTTTTTATTTTCTTTAAGCTTTTTAGCTACCTCAAGCATTGGTGCAGTACCTATACCACCAGAAACTAAAGCAACTTTACCAAGGTTCTCATATACATTAAATCCGTTTCCTAATGGTCCTATAAGATTTATATAATCTCCTTTTTCTAAATTAATATATTCTCTTGTACCATTCCCAACAACTGCATATAGAAAAGTTATAGTTCCTTCATTTTTTTCACATACACTTATTGGTCTAGGAAGCAAAGTTTGTCCATTTAATTTTAACATATAGAATTGTCCAGGCCTTACTTCATTACTATCCTCTACAGCCATTTTGTATATTCCATCAACTATCTTTTCATTTGATATAACTTTTGATTTAGTATAAGTTACCTTCATTAGTTCTCCTCCTATAGACTTTCTACCTCTGCTCTTATTTCATCTCTCATCCTTATAGCTTCTTCTCTTGCACACAATGCAAAATCTTTTTCCCTACCTTCTTGCTTTTTGTATGCTAAAAGTATAGCTCTTGAAGAGTTTACAACTCCTCCGTTTCCATTATTCAAATATAAAGCTACATCCTTTGCTTTGCCACCTTGTGCGCCATATCCAGGTATTAAGAAAAACATATTTTTAAATCTTTTTCTTATTTCAATACCTTCTTCAACATGAGTACATCCTATAACTCCACCTATGCTTGAATACCCACATTCTCCTACTATCTCTTTACCAAGCTCAGCTATTTTATCACCAACTATCTTATACACATCTCTCGAATCCTTAGTCTTTAGCATTTCTATATCTTCTGCTCCTGGATTAGAGGTTCTAACTAAAGAGAAAACTCCCTTATTTCCTTTTTCCATATACGGCATATAAGGCTCTATACTATCCATCCCCATATATGGGCTAAGAGTTATAAAATCAGCTTCAAAATCTCCTTCAAAGTGAGCTTTTGCATATTGCTTGGCTGTTGCTGCTATATCTCCTCTTTTTATATCTGCAATTATAATTGCATCTTTTTTTCTTAAATAATCTAAAGTTTCTTTATAAGCAATCATTCCTTTTAATCCTAAAGCTTCATAATAAGCAATTTGAACTTTAAAGCATGCTGCTACATCTATAGTTGCATCTATTATTTGTTTATTAAACTCAACTAATGCTTCAACTTCCGATCTTCCTTCAAAAAGATAACTAGGTATATATTCTAGTGCTGTATCTAATCCAACACATACTACTCCTCTTTCTTCTACTCTATTAAACAATTTATCCATTATTAAACTTTTCATATTTATCCCCCTATTTTTTATAAAGAATTCTTCCTGCTTTTATTGTCATTTGAACTTCTCCATAAAACTCCATACCTTCAAAAGGAGTATTTTTCCCCTTTGAATTAAATTCTTTTGAGTTTACTTTTATCTTCTTATCTAAATCTAATAAGACTACATCTCCTTCAATTCCAGGACTAATTCTCCCCTTATTCATCGCTAAAATATCTGCACAGTTCTTTGACATAATTTCACTTAACTTATTTAAAGTTATAGCTCCAGATTTAACTAAGCTTGTATAACATATAGAAAATGATGTTTCAAGCCCAACCATTCCAGGTGATCCTTTTTCTTTATCTTCTTGTGTATGAGGAGCATGATCTGTACCTATACAATCTATAATTCCATCTTTTATGGCATTTATAATTTCATACACATCATCTTTTTCTCTTATAGGCGGATTTACTCTATAATTATTTATATCTTTTGTTAAATATATATGATGAGGAGTGACCTCGCAAGTTATATTGCTAAAGCGCTTCTTTGCATTCTTAATATATCCTATAGCTTCTTTTGTACTAACATGACACATATGAAGCCTTGCCCCAGTTTCTTTTGCTAAATAAATATCTCTTAATGTCATTATATTTTCAGCTATTCTCATATCTATATCTGAGAAACTATGGTCTTCTGCATGAGACATTATTACCCAGCCATGTTCTTTTGCCTTAAGCATAGCTTTATACATAATTTCAGAGTCCATAACTCCAACACCATCATCCGATATTGCTTTAATCTTACTATCATTAGCAAAGTCATCTAAATGTGTTATATCTTTTCCATTAAAACCTTTTGTAACAGATATACATTGATGCAAATCTATTAAATTCAACTCTTTTTCTCTGTTTCTAACTTCCTCTAAAACTTCTTTACTAGAACATATCGGCTTAGTATTTGCCATCAAACATACACCAGTATATCCACCTCTTAATGCAGCTTTAGAACCTGTTTCAATATCTTCTTTGTAAGTAAGCCCCGGCTCCCTAAAATGCGCATGAGTATCGATAAATGAAGGCATTAAAGTTAGTCCTTTAGCATCTATATAATTCACATCATTTATATTTATATCTAATCCTACTTCTTTTATTTTTCCATTTTCTATATAAATATCTCCAATAAAATCTTGTGAGTAATCTACAATTCTAGCATTTTTTATTAGTAAATTCATAACTTCACCTCATAGCTTATATTTAGATCTATAAATCAGACAAACTAGTTATATGATCACAATAATCACACTTGTATGTTCCTTTATTCTCATCTATTAGATTAAATGTATGAGGAACATATTGCTCTACCTCTGTTATACATCTTGGATTACTACAAATTAGAACATCTACAACCCTTTTAGGTAACTCGGGTTTTATTTTTCTAGCTATTTCTCCTTCTCTTACCTCGTTTATAGTAAGATTTGGTGAAAGTAATCCTAAAATTGTATAATTTACTTCTGAAGAATTTTCTATTTTAATTATATCTTTTTTACCAACCTTATCACTTTCAACATTCATTATTAAAGCAACTTGGCTATTAACTTTATCAAGATTTAAATAATTAAATATTTTTATTCCCATTCCTGCTTTTATATGATCTATTACTAATCCATTTTTGATACTTGTTATTTCTAACATTTAAGCCACCCCCAAAAGTTTTGCAATTAATGCCATTCTTACATACATTCCATACTCTGCTTGCTTAAAATAACAAGCTCTCTCATCTTTATCTACTTCTATAGATATTTCATTTACTCTTGGTAGTGGATGCATAACTATCATATCATTTTTAGCTAACTTCATTTTTTCTACATCTAGAATGTAGCTATCTTTAAGCCTTATATATTCCTCTTCATTAAAAAATCTTTCTTTTTGAATTCTTGTCATATATAAAATATCTAGTTCATCTATAACATCTTCTAATTTTTCAACTTCTTTAAATTCTATATTATTTTTTATCAATATTTCTTCTCTTATATAAACTGGTATAGATAATTCCTTTGGTGAAATTAAGATAAATTTAGTTCCTTCATATCGTGACATAGCATTTATAAGTGAGTGAACTGTTCTTCCATTTTTTAAGTCTCCGCAAATTCCTATTGTATGATTTGTTAAACCATCCTTTAAAGACTCTATAGTTAAAAGATCAGTTAATGTTTGAGTTGGATGCTGATGTCCTCCGTCTCCTGCATTTATTACAGGAACTTCTGAGTACATACTTGCAAGTTTGGCAGAGCCTTCCATCGGATGCCTCATAGCAATTATATCAGAATATATAGACACCATAGTTATAGTATCTGCTAAAGTTTCTCCCTTTGCAGTAGAACTTGAATTTGGTTCGGAAAACCCTAGAATTTTACCACCTAGTCTCATCATTGCAGCTTCAAAGCTAAATCTTGTTCTCGTACTTGGCTCATAAAATAAAGTTGCTAAAATTTTTCCATCACAGATATGTGAATACTCTCTTGGATTTGCTATTATTTGATGTGCTAATTTAAAAACTTCTTGTAATTCCTCTCTCGAAAAATCCATTGGATCAATTAAATGTTTGTTCTTCATATTCATTTACACCACTCCTTGTTAACATCTCTGTGTTAAATTTAAAGGTATATATGCTTTCAATTTTACTATTTTAATTCAATAAACCTATTAACTTTTAATTTTATAATATATTAATGATATAAATTATTAATTAAAACATAGATTATTAATTGAAACATATACTATATTAATTACAAAAAAACCTTCCTTATTTCAAGGAAGGTATAATAAGCCCTAAATAAAAGTCTTTTACTATTACAATCTCTTCCTTGTTAATCTCTCTGGATTAAATTAAAGGTCATCTTTTCCAATAGAATAACACTTCTATCTCTCATTGTCAAGAAAGTATCCATAAGAATAATATTAATAATCTACTATCCTATATCTTTAATTCTATAATAATAAAAATTTAATAACTTAATTTAAAATATGTATCACTATTGCACTTTATTACATAATATATACTATGCAAGTAATCACAAATAAATTGTGTTTAAAACTAATGATAAAAGGAGGAGTTTATATGTCCAGATATCTTATAAGTGAATATGATTATGATGAATTAATCGGTGCTTCTTTTAACGATTATGCTTTTAATAACTCTAATAATTATGATGGCAATACTTCTATTAGATTATTATATCAACTTCAAGCTCAACTTCAAAGGCAACTTCAACTTCAAGCTCAACTTCAAGCTCAGCTACAAAGACAAGAGCAAGACCAAAGACAATTTCAAGCTCAGCTCCAAGCTCAACTTCAAGCTCAACTTCAAGCTCAGCTTCAAGCCAAAGAAACTTCTAATACCGATACTACAAGTAACGGTAATACAATAACATTAAATGTTACTGTTAATGGAACTAATACTAGTACTGATACTGAAACCGAGACTGAGACTGAAACTGAAATTGAAGACGAAAGAGAAATCGATGCTAATGTTAATGTAAATGTTCAGTAATAATTTATCTAATAAAAGTGCATCTTTATAAATTAAAAGTTCATCTAAGTCGTAAACTTTCTTACTTCTATAAGTTAAATATAAAAAATAATTAATTGTTCTTTGCGTTACTGGAACAATAATTCCTGTAACGCTTTTACATATTTTTTTTATTATTCAAATTATATTTCCTCACTTTAACTTCCTATAATCATATTTTATTAATTTCCTATATACAAGCAACAATAAACACATTTCATATAATCATTTTAAAACATATTTCTTTTGAAACTACATACTATAAATTATATTAAAATAGAATTATATTATTGGGATATCTGGGAGCTTCATAAAATAAAAACTAGTACGGATTTTTTAGGATACTTTCATGAAATATGTATTATAACAGATCCAGCGATACCAGTCATTAATTGTAATCATGTTTATTTAGCAAAAGCTACCCCAACATTTGTTGATTGTCATATTCATAAATTTATTTTCACAAAACTAGTCGAAGTACCAGTATTATAAGTTATATTACTATTATTATTCATTCCTACTGAACACTACCTTTTTGAGATGTTAATTACTAATTTGAGATATTAATTACTAAATTTATAATGATACATTTTATTCGAGTTTTTATATATCAATATAACTTTTTTTATACATATTTCATACTGTGAAATATGAAGTTAATTTTATGAAAAGGCACATATTGGACTATATAATTCTCCAAGGAATAACTATAATATTAGTTATTCCTCCTTTCTTATATTTCGTATTTATATATTTATATAAATGAAGTTATCTATCTCCTTCATAGCTACAGTTCTAAAAAATTCATTTATCGATATATCTTTTAAATCACAATATTTTTTTATTAATTGTTTTTCTTTACTGTTGAGCTTAAGCTCAATTTTATCATCTAAAATGGACTTTTCTCTTTTATTATAAATAAACTTAATTAAATTTAATGTATTACTCATTATTATCCTCCATAGATATATATTTAAAATTATCTTACTTAAAGATAATTTTAAAACTACTTTTAATTCTACAATAGTTTTAAACGATACTACATTACATATTTATTATACTGGTAACAAGATTATTACAAAATTTTATCATATTTATATATTCTGTATATTTAAATATTCATTCTGTATATTTAAATATTTATGAAGACAAAATAATTGCGAAAGGTGGTTATTTAAATGAAAAAATTTATTATCATACTATTAGTCTTTTTATCAGTATCCTACGTATATACTAACGCTGCTATTCAATTTGCTGAATCTCCTCTTAAAGAAGGAGTATATAGAGTAAGTACTTTTACTACCCTATTAAATGAAATAAATTATTTCGAAAATACTTTAAAAACAGATGATGTGTACTTTGTAGTATTTAATGAAAATGATACTTTAATCCAATCAATTAAATTACCGCCAAACTCTCCTAAACATAAAATTTCACAGCTATATCCAAGCTATAAAATAGTTATTATCGGAAAAGGTACTATTCTTTTATCAAAAGAATAGTTTTGCAATTTAAATATTGTTATTTCTTATTTATAAAAATTTTCTTAATTATAAAATTGATTTATTTATTTCTACTGCATTTTACTAATTAAGTGCTTTTATACTTTTATATTATTAAGGATATTTAAACATATTTTTCTACCAATTTATATTTTTATTTTCTACTATGAAATATTTAAAGCACTTAGCTATGATTTAACTAAGTGCTTTTCTATAATAGGGTATTTAAAGATGAAGAAGATGATATTCAAAGAAAAATAAAATATAGGATAATTATTATAATTATCCTATATTTTATTTCAAAAATTTATGTACTTTTTATGCCTTACAATTTAAGCAGACAAATATTCCATAAACCATTGATATATAAACATTCTAAAGATTAATGCCAATTATTCATCACATTATCCCACATCGTCTTTCCACATTTAGCTAATGTAACTGTTCCATAAACACTATTAGGTATTCCCATAGATAAAACCGTGAATGTAAAATTTCCCTTTGATAATCTAATTAATTCAGTATCATTTTCTACTCCATTCTTATCTCCAGTCTTACTTGAAATTTCGTATTTTAAATCATCTGGAATATATAGAGCTAACTTATTTTTAATTTGCTGTCTTGTTAAAATATCAATTAACATCTGACTATTTTCTTCATTTAGATAAGTTGAATTATATAAATGTCTCCAAATTCTAGCAAGATCTAGTGCACATGTTATATTTTCAACCTCACTTTTAGTCTTTCTTTCATCAGTTGTTTTTCTATTTAGCACTGTATTTTTTAGACCCATCTCTTTTATATCTTTATTTATTTCTTCCATTCCAACAATATCAATTATTTTATTTGCTGCTGTATTATCACTTTGTATTAACATAGCAACTAATAACTCAAAAACAGTATATTCTCTTTCATTAAATTCATGTATTATTCCTGTACCATAAACTTTATCTTTTCCGTCAATTTTTATTTTATCTAGAAAATCATTTTTTTTATCTTCTACACTTTTTATTAATGATACAGCTATAGGCAACTTCATACAACCTGCTGCTACCATTTGAACGTTTTCATTATAACCATAAATATATCCACTCTTCAAATCCTCAAAGAAAAATCCATATGTCCCAATTCTTGATTCTAAATATTTCTTTATCTCTTTCATAATACCCTCCAGCTTTCTTTACTGTATTCTCTGCCTAATAAAATTATATCATATTGTCAGAAAATTTTGAAGTATCAAATAAAAGTTTATATAACTTTTATTTAGTGTTTTATTTAAATTTTAATAGCAAAAATAGTGGTAGAGTAAACTATCTACCACTTCTCTTATAATTAATCAGCAAATGAAATTCCTATTTGTTTTGCAACTTTAACTAATTCTCCATCTGGATCAACTAGTTTTGATTTTTGTCCTATAACGTTTTCTAGACTATCACTAGACATTTTTCCATCTTTAAGACAAACCATTTCTCCAAACTTACTTTCATTAATAAGTTCTACAGCTCCAACTCCATATCTTGTTGATAGAATTCTATCATATGTTGAAGTTATTCCCCCTCTTTGGATATGACCAAGTACAGTGCATCTTATTTCTTTATCTGGTAGTAGCTTTTCTAAGTCTCCAGCTAATTTATTTCCTATTCCACCAAGTCTTATTGGATCTGGACTATCAGCAACTATCTTAGCAACTACAACTTCTCCATCTTTAGGTTTTGCTCCTTCTGCTACTACAACTATACTAAATCTTCTACCTGCAGCTTCTCTTTCTTTAACTTTCTCAACAATCTTATTTATATCATAAGGCATTTCAGGTAAAAGTATAACATCAGCAGAGCCTGCAATACCAGATTCTAATGCTATCCAACCTGCTCCTCTCCCCATAACTTCACAAATCATTACTCTATGATGTGATTCAGCTGTAGTATGAAGCCTATCTAATGCTTCAGTAGCAACATCTATAGCTGTATTAAAACCAAATGTTACATCTGTTGATGCTAAATCATTATCAATTGTTTTTGGCACACCGATTACTTTAACACCTTTTCTTGCAAAATCTCTTGCTGATGTTAAAGTTCCATCGCCTCCTATTACAACTAATACATCTACTCCTTCTTTCTTTAGATTTTCTACTGCTACATCTGATACATCTTTTTTAACCATAACGCCATTTTCTTCTACTAAGTAATCGAATAAGTTGTCCTTATTTGAGCTATATAATATAGTTCCTCCTCTATGAAGAATACCTGATACGCTATCTAAAGTTAGAGGTACAAAATCATTATTGTATAATCCTCTGTATCCAAACTTATAGCCTATTACTTCCATTCCATAGTTTATTACAGCTGTTCTTGTTACGGCTCTTATAACTGCATTTAATCCTGGACAATCTCCACCACCTGTTAGTAATGCTATTTTTTTAATTTGTTGTGACATTTAAAACTCCCCCTACCCAATTCAGTTACTTTCAAATTGATTATACATTTAAAATTTTCTGTTAATTCTTTTTTTGAATATAACAATTTAACTTCATTTAATGCAATTGTTTTCAAAGCATTATTGTTAATTCTCTTATTTAATGATAGCATAAAGATATTCTACTGAAAAGTAAAATTATCTTTATTTTCAATATTTTTTGTATTTTTGTAATTTTCTCATAATTATTGTTTTAATTTATATGAATTTAACTAAACCATATTGAAATATAGTATTAATTACTTTATAATATGTTTATATTTATTTAGAAGGTGGGGTTATTTATGATAAGCTTTAACGAAGAATTTTTAAAACTTGAGGAAGAAAAAAATACTTTAAAAAAACTGAAAGCAAAGATTTCTAATATTGATGTAGAAATAAGCAAAACTAATGAATCATTAGAAACACTAAAACAAATTTTGACCAAAGAGAAAAAGGATGTAGATAATTTAGAGTCCTTTAGTCTATCATATCTTTATTATAAAATTAAAGGATCAATAGATGAAAAACTTTCTAAAGAAAAACTTGAATTTTTAGAAGCACAAGCTAGATTCTTAGAAAAAGAAGATTATTTAAATAGATTGATATCTAATAAAAAGCAAATTTTAAAAGATATTAATGCTATTGGTGATATTGATTTTAAATATGATGAACTTTTAAATAATTCGGCTGAATATGTTTTAAAACTTAATAATAAAAAAAGTGAAACAGTATTATTTATTTTAAACAAATTAAAAAATGCCTCTCTAGAACTTAAAGAAATACAAGAAGCTTTACTTGAAGGTGATAAACTAATACCTTATATAGATAAAGCAATCTCAAACTTAAATAGTGCTCAAAACTGGGGTATCTATGATATGATGGGTGGAGATTTAATAGCTACAATGGCTAAACGTTCAAAAATGGATGATGCTTCAAAATCAATAAATTCAATAAAAGTAATGTTAAATAGATATAATAATGAGCTAAAAGATTTAAGTAATGAAATTAATGTTTCTTTAAATCTTGATAGTATGTCTGGTGTAATGGACTATTTATTTGATAACTTTTTTACAGATTACTTTGTACAAGGCAAAATAAATTCAGCTTTAGATTCAACCAAAAATTTAAAATCTAAAGTAAATATTATACAATCAAACTTGACAAACAAATCTCAGAGCTATATGAAAGAAATTGAAAATCTAAAAAAAGAATTAGAAAATGAATTAAAAAAATAAGAGTACAAATTTGTACTCTTATTTTTATTATTAAAGTTATTTTACATAGTTAAAGTTACTATTCCAGCTAGTGATAACCCTAATAAAACTACACCTGCAATAATTCTGTATATAGCAAATATTCTCATCGGCTTCTTCTTTAAGTAACTTACAAACATATCCATAACTATTATTGATACG
The DNA here is from genome assembly GCF_017888565.1 of Clostridium sp. GTDB lineage: Bacteria > Bacillota > Clostridia > Clostridiales > Clostridiaceae > Clostridium. Next base: position 20,961 of record NZ_JAGHFX010000044.1, on the reverse strand, counting down.
ATGAAAGCTACAATAAACCCAATAATTAATGCAACTATATATGTAGAATTCATTATTGAATAATCAAAATTAAATAAATCCATAGCTGATGATCCTATCATAGCTGGAACTGCTAAAAAGAAAGAAAATTCTGCTGCTACGGGTGTTGCAACTCCTGCAATCCATCCCCCCATTATTGTTGAAGCACTTCTTGACATTCCTGGCCACATTGATAACACTTGGAATAATCCAACCTTTAACGATTGTATTGGAGTTAAATCAAAAACATCAACTGTTGGAGTTTTTCCTCTTTTTGAAGTCTTACTTCTGAATCTATTTTCTATTACTAATAATAATATACCACCAACAATAAATCCGACAACTACTGCTGAAGGTTTAAATAAACTCTTTATATTATCATATAAAGTTAATCCTACGATCAAAGCTGGAATTGATGCTATTATTACATTTATACCAAATCTGAAACCTGATTGTCCTTTTTTACCTAATGTAAAGATATAAGTAAAGAAATCAACTACTGCTCCCCAAAGTTTATTCCAATATAATACTACTACTGCTAAAATTGCTCCAAGTTGTATAACTACCTCAAACATTTTTGCGAATTCCTCTGCCCCAGCAGCCCCTGATCTAAATCCTATTAGACTTCCTACTAAAATCATATGTCCCGTTGATGAAACTGGCACAAATTCCGTAAGCCCTTCTACTATAGCTATTACTATAGCTTTAAGTATATAGATAAAATCTAAACCCATTCTTTTTCCTCCTTTTAAGACCTGTTCTAATTTTAACAAATCTTATTATACCCTTATAATCTTATGCTGTCTATTGATTATATAGTGCTAAATCTTAAGATTATATTAAAGAACTTTAAAAATAAACTAAAAAAATTTATTTTTTATATTCTATTTCTATACTACTTACTATGTTTTCACCATCTAATGAAAGTTCAATTAAATTATCTCCTTTTGTTAATAATATATCTGAATATTTTTCCACTTTTCTAAAGCCACTGTCCTTTTCATTTATATAATATTCATCCATTATTTTACCATCTTTGAAAGCACCAATTACAAAACTATTATTTTCCTCTTTATTTTCAAGTGATGTTTTTTCTTGTTTTTTCATTAAAACTATATATGCTTTTTCATCATTTTTAATAGTTGTATCAATAGGACTTTTATTCATTAAATCTTTATTTTGTGTAAATATTGTAGGTGCAATATAACTTCCTTTAAACTTAAAGGTTATATCACTTTCATTTTTAATATAAGTTATATAACTATTGCTTTTTTTCATATCAGTAGTATTATCAATACTTATTGTATAAGTATATAAAGACTTTTTTAACATTGGTATATAATCGCTTCTATCACTTTTTCCTGTGTAATTTAAATTTCTAATATCTCCATCTAAAAGTTCCATTGCACTACAAGGAAATCCTTCTTTATCAAAATATCCCCTATCAATATAATCAATCATTATCCACTTATTATCTTCTTTGCTCCAAAATTCAACTACATAATACGAACTTTGTTTACTCAATTTAGAATCAGTTCTTCTAAACTCTCCAAGTCTTGCTTTATACCCCACACTTTCAAGAAAATCTCTGTAAATTATTCCAAGGTCCCTAGCAGAAGCTTTCTTAGCTCCATTCTTTTCTTTTAATATGTCAAATCCATTTATTCCTTTGGTATTAGGGACATCATCAAATGTAATTATTTCATTTAAAATCTCTGATATTTTTATAGCTTTTTTAACTTTATCTTTCTCAATATCTAATTTTTCCTCTATACTATACATATCTTTAAGTATTTTGATCTTTTCATCATCTTTTTCACCATAAAAAAATGTTATATTATTTTCATTATATATATTATCCCACTTTTTAATAGTAACATCATTTGAATATTTTGATTTAAATATAAATGTAAAACCCATACATATTACTAAAACAATTAGAATTAACCTAATTATTTTTTTAGACTTTTTCAATAAAATCCCCCCATAAATATAATTGTATATATAATATAATTATAATAATACCAGAAATTGTATTATATTTCTACATAAAAAAAGTGCCTAGTGGCACTTTTAATAAAATAGTTTTAATCCTGTTATTTTAAACTCTTTGGAACTATCGTTTAAAAAATTATCATAAACCTCTTTAGATTTATTATAATTTTCTATAATAGAATTTTTAGTATTTTCATCCATACTTGCTGGAATTTCTTCATATGCAGCTTTTATATTTTCGTATCCTCTTGCAATATCATTTTCAATCATTAAGTAATACCACCCTGCATTACTTAATGCTAGTATATCTTTTTCATTCATAGAATAAGCTTTACGAGTAAACTCAATTCCCTCTTCATTCTTTGAACTCTTTAAATATACAGCACCTAAAGCTCTATAGTATTCCGGATTATCTTTATCAAGCTTTATCGCTTCATTTAAGTTGTTAGAAGCTTCTTCCCACTTTTCATCTACTATATCTAGCTTAGCAAGTTTAAAATACAACTCACTATCATCTTTTTTAATATTTAAAGCTAACTCATAATAATTTCTAGCCTTTTCATTATTAGATTCATAATTAGAATAATAATTTGCTATTTTAATTATTGTTTCATAGTTATATGGCTCTTTTATCATAGCAGTTCTAAAATATGCTTCTGTTGGCTTAATATTTCCTTTTGCTAATAAAATATCAGGAATCAAGCTTTCATAATTATTAGTATATTCTTGATTTGCTATTATGCTTTTTTTAGCTAACTTAAACGCTTCTTCATATCTTTCATTATTAAATGCCTTTACCGCTGAAATATAATATGTTACATATGAATCTTTCATTTCTTTTTCTGCTTTTCTTTCAGCATTTTCTAAATATTCTTCTGCTTTTGAATTATTATTTGTGGATTTACATATTTCATAATTTATAAAATCACTTGCTATTCCATCAACATTGCTATTTTCTAAATCTTTCATTAATTCTTCTGCATCATTTACAGTTTCTTCTGAAGCTGAATAAGCTTTTGCTAGAAGCATTTTATATACATCTTCATTTGTATCTTTTTCTATGGCATCTTGTATTGCTTCTATTAATTTTTCATTATTAAATGAAGCCATATCTTCTATAACATCATATATTTTTAATTCATTTTTATCTAAATACCATGCATCCTTTAAGAGCTCAAGCCCCTTATCCCATCTATTAATTAACATATTCATATTAGCTAATACACAAAGATCATAAGATGATTTTTCATCTATAGGGTACTCTTCTGTTAACATTTCTGCTTTGTATACATGGTTATTTGAAATATATGCCGCAAATAATGTCTTTAAGATTTCTTTGTTTATTCCATAATCATTTATATATTGTTCTCCAAGTGAAATAGCTTCATCATATTCTTTATTCATTATAAAGGTAAACAACACAGAATTAATCAACTCTATATCTTTATCTTTATAATTATCAAATCCTTCTTCTTTTATTATTTTATCTCTTTTTATTATTGCTTCTTTTAAGAGAGAACTTGATTTTTTAATATCACCCTTTATAGAATATATATCAGCAGATTTTACTGTCCAAATTGGCCAATTCTCTTCTTTTTGCATCTTATTGTATTCTTCTATTGCTTCATCATACTTATTTTCATAATATAGATATTCTGCATTGTTTTTAGTTATGTTAATTTCTTCTACAGTTGTAAAGCTCTTTATTCCTAATATCATAATAAGTACAAATAAACAAGGAAGACCAATTATAACAACTGGTTCAATATAAGGATTTTTTTTATTTGCTTTTTTATATGTATTACTTATTTTTTTGCTTGTCCTATAAGTTACTTTTCCCAACGGTTTAACTACCATTTTAAGTTTCTCAATAAACGGTTTCAAAGAATTTTTTATAGTAGAAAAAGGCTTATCTGTTTCTTTCATAACTTCCTCCACATTTTCATGTTATCTACACATTTTTTATATAATATACATTTTATCAAATATTTTTGACTTTTACAATTGAAATCTTTACAATTTCCGCCTAATAATTAACCCTTATTTTAAACACATTAAAATTAATTAAGAAACTTTAAATAAATTTAATTTAATTTTAAAAAGCTAATAATAAAATTATTATCAGCTTTTTATTTCAACACTAATTTATATTTTTTAATCTTTCTTCAATCTTCGCAACAATCATATACATAAGAAATGCTATTAATGAAAGAATTACAATACTCATCATAACCATATCTAATTGTGAAATTTGTCCACCATATACTATTAAAAATCCTAACCCTTCTCTTGCTACTAAGAATTCCCCCATAATAACCCCTACCCAAGATAAGCCAACATTTATTTTTAATGCAGAAATTAGTACTTGGATATTTGATGGGAATACAAGATACTTTAATGTTTGAAACTTTGTAGCTTGTAGTGTTTGCATAAGCTTTAGTTTACCTTTATCAACTTCATTAAAACCTGTTAACACTGTTATTATTGTTGTCACTATAGAAATTAAAAGTGCTATAACAATTATCGCTGTCATACCATTTCCTACCCAAAATATTACTATTGGTGCAAGTGCAACTTTTGGTAAAGCATTTAATACTACTAAGTATGGGTCTAACACTTTTGATGTAAAAGGTGATGCCCATAATACAATAGCTATAATTGCTCCAAGCACCGTTCCTAATGTAAAACCTAATATTGTTTCATAACAAGTTACTAATATATGCTTTAATAATGTTCCTTCTTTTACAAAAGATATAAATGAATCAAGTATCCTAGATGGACTTGATGTTAAAAATGGATCTATCCATTTCAAACTTGCTGCTACTTCCCATAAAACAATAAATGCTATTAATATAGCTACTCTAAATACAGCTATTTTAATTCTATCTCTTTTTACTTTTTTAATATACGCTTCATGTTCTTTACTCATTTACACTGTCAAGCTCCTTCCATAATAAATTAAAGTACTCATTAAATTCTTGTTCTTTTCTTCTTTGAAATGGAGTTGCTTCAGCATTTTTAAATGTTATCTTTACGTCTAATTTTACATTTGCAGGTCTTTTAGTAAGGACTATTATCCTATCAGAAGTTGATATTGCTTCTCCTAAATCATGAGTTACCATTATAGCTGTTTTTCCTTCTTTTTTTATTATGCTTTTAACATCATCACATACTTTAAGCCTTGTTTGATAATCTAAAGCTGAAAATGGTTCATCTAAAAGAAGTACATCTGGATTTAAGGCAAGAGTCCTAATAAGAGCTACTCTTTGCCTCATTCCTCCTGAAAGTTCTGTTGGCTTATGATTTTTGAACTTAGATAATTGATAATTATCTAAAAGCTTATCAGCTCTCTGAATATTTTCCTTACTATCTAAACCTTTTATCTTTAATCCTAATAATACATTGCTTCTAACAGAAAGCCATTCAAATAAATAGTCTTTTTGAAACATGTATCCCATTTTATCTAATCTATTATTTATATCTTTATCTAAATAAATAATCTTTCCTTCAGAAGGCTTTAAAAGACCACTAATAATATTTAAAAGTGTTGATTTTCCGCATCCTGATGGTCCTATTATGCTAACAAACTCCCCCTTTTCTATTAAAAAATTTAAATTTTCTATAGCTTTGGTTTCACCATTTAAAGAGTGGTAAGTTAAGCTTATACTTGATATATCTATTAAACTCAAATTTATACCTCCTTTCTAATTTATGTAAATTTTTTTAGAAAGAATTTTATTAGCTAGCCCTAGTAATCTAGAGCTAGCTCTTAAAGTTTACTTAGAATTAATAGTTTCTTCTGCAAAACTATTATTAACTATTTTTTCAAAAGATGGTCTATCTGGTAATAGACTGCCGTCATAGCTTTCTATTACATCCATTAATCTAGTTAAATCCTCTTCTTCAATTGATGGCTTAGTTGCTATAGCATTTATCTCTTTGTAATTTTTCATTACTGAAACTATTATGTCTTTATCAGTTCCTGGGAAAAAAGAAATTATTGAATCAGCTATTTCTTCATCACTATGTGCTTCGACCCATTGTTGACCTTTGTATATTGCATTTGTAAACTTTTGTAGTATTTCTGGATTTTTATCCATGTAAGATTTAGTTGTGAAAAAACAAGTATACGGCAAGTCCCCAACAGCTTCTCCAATTGATGCTATAATCTTACCACTACCTTCTTTTTCTATCATAGAGGCTGTTGGCTCAAATAATGTTACATATTCACCTGTACCCGCTTTAAAAGCTCCTGATGTAGCAGTAAAATCTATATTTGTTACCATATTTACATCAGTTTTTGGATCCAATCCATTTTGTTTTAGTACATATTCAAATGCCATTTCTGGAACACCACCAGGTCTTCCTCCTATAACTTCTGTACCTTTTAAATCAGTCCATTTAAAGTCTTCATCTGCTTCTCTACCAACTAAAAATGCTCCATCTGTTTGCGTTAATTGTGCAAATAGTACTGGATAATCCTCTCTACCTTGATTATTAATGTACACTGTTTGTTCTGGACCGCTAAATCCTATATCTGCATTATTACTTAAAACTTGTTGCATTGTTTTATCTGCACCTTGTCCTGTTGCTAAATCTATTTCTAATCCTTCTTCTTCAAAGAATCCTTCATTTATAGCAACGTACATCGGTGCATAAAATACAGAACGAACAACTTCATTTAATCTAACCTTTGTTAATTCCTTATTGGAATTTTCATTATCTTTTGAGCAAGAAATAAAGCTAAGGCTTGTAATCCCTATTAATGCTATTACAGATACAACTTTAATTAATTTACTTTTCATTTAAACCTCCTTAAGGCTTTTTATTGTTATCATGCTTTATAATATGAGTTCAGAGCAAATTTTGTTAAAAAATAAGATATTTTAATTTATATTAGATAGTTCTGTAACATATAACACTTGAAAATAGGGCTTGTAAATTTTATTATTGCATTTACATCTCTATTTAATAGTGCTAAATTATTAATTGGATAGTTTAAGGAGGTCACGCTATGAAAATTTTTAGGGAAGCCATAATAATTCTTGGTATTTACTTAATTGGAGAGCTTATTTCTAAAGTTCTTTCCTTGCCTATACCTGGCAATATATTAGGAATGATAATCTTATTAGCATTATTATGTAGCAAGATAGTTAAAGTTGAAAAAGTTGAAACGGTGTCTAACTTCTTTTTAGATCATCTTGCTTTTTTCTTTATTCCTGCTGGTGTAGGACTTATAACATCCTTTGATTCTATTAAAGATAGTTTAATACTTATTATACTATTATGTATAATTACTACATCTATCGTTATAGTAGTCACAGGAAGTGTAGTTCAATTTGTTATGAATCTTCAAAAGACAAAAACTAAGAAAGGATATGAATCAAAATAATGAACATTTTAACTGAAAATATCTTATTTGGACTAGTAATTTCACTAATAGCCTTTGAAATTGGACTTTTTATCTATAAAAAAACAAAATTTCCACTATTTAATCCACTACTAATATCTATAGCGTTAGTGATTGGATTTTTAGTATTATTTAATATAGATTTTGATGTTTATAATAAAGGTGGGCAATTTATAAATATGTTTCTAGGACCTGCAACCGTAGTTTTAGCAGTACCTTTATATAAGCAATTACAATTACTTAAAGAGCACTTATTACCAATAGTAATAGGTATATTAATTGGAAGTAGTGTTGGAATAGCTTCAGTTTTCTTAATAGGTAATATTTTCGGCATGGAAAATATACTTACTATCTCTTTACTTGCTAAATCTGTTACTACACCAATAGGAATAGAAATTACAAATCAACTTGGAGGCTTATCACCTGTAACGGTATTGGCTATAATCTTATCTGGAATAATCGGTGCTGTAATAGGACCTATTCTATGTAAAATATTTAAGATTAAAGAAAGAGTTGCAGTTGGAATTTCCTTAGGAACTGCTGCACATGCTGTTGGAACAACAAAAGCGTTAGAACTTGGTGAAACAGAAGGTGCAATGAGCTCACTATCTATTGGAATTGCTGGTATAATGACGGTATTCCTAGCTCCAGCTTTATATAGTTTATTTTTAATATTTGTAAAATAAATAAAACTAGTAAAGTTTAATTATATGTTAAACTTTACTAGTTTTATTCTATTGATTCTTTATTTTTAATAGTTTTGTATTTAAAAGTCCTATATTAGAATTATTTAATACTCTAGCAGTGTTTTTTCTAGTATAAGCTTCTAATTTAACCATAAATTCATCTGGTTTAATTTCTTTATCATTTACCATCTTTAATCCTTTTTCCCAAGAAGCTGTCAAAGATGGATTTAAAAGTGAAGGAATCGATACACTAATTGCTTCATAAATCATTTCTCCAAGTTCTGTTGGAGTTATAACCTGGTTTTTTTTATTCGATTGTATGTATTCTATATTAATTAATTTTTTCAATATTTCTGCTCTAGTTGCTGAAGTTCCAATACCAGCACCCTTTATATGCTCACGCAACTCTTCATCTTCTATTAACTTTCCTGCATTCTCCATAGCAATTATCATTGAACCTGTTGTATATCTCTTTGGCGGGGATGTTTCTCCCTCTTTTATTTCTAACTCATTTATATTTAATTTTGTTCCCTTCCTTAAATTCTCAGGAAAAGCTTCTTGTTCTTCATCTTTTTCATTTCCAAGAACAATTAAATATCCTTTATCAACACATATCTTTTTATTTAAAATAAAATTTTCATTCCCAACTGATATTGTAATAGACATTTTACTATATTGTGCTGGTGGATAGAAAATAGATAAAAATCTTCTAAGTATAATATAATAAACTTGTTTATCTAAACTAGGCAATTTACTTAAAGTATCTTTTCCTTCACCTGTTGGTATAATAGCATAGTGATCTGTAATTTTACTATCATCTACATATTTGCTTTTCATTATAGACTTTGGATAATCTTTTTCTAATATTTCTATTGTGATATTTGTTAACTCTTCTCCTATTGGCATATTTTTAAGTTTTAATATATTTCCTTTTATTCCTTTTGCTACAGCTGTTGATAGTACTCTTGCATCTGTTCTTGGATATGTAACCATCTTCTTTTCATACAATCCTTGAACTATTTTTAATGTTTCATCAGGACTTATTTTGAATCTCTTTGTGCATTCATTTTGTAATTCTGCTAAGTTATATAAAAGTGGTGCATTCTTTTTTTCCTTTGTTTTTTTGACTTCCTTAACTGTTCCAAACCCAATATCTCTTAAATCCTTAATTAAGATTTCAGCATCTTCTTTCTTTTTAAACCCTACTTCATTATAAAGCTTTGGAGATTCAAAATACTCAGATCCATCTATTGCTTTCCAGTCACCTTTTATAATAGCTTCATCATTATCTCTAATAAAGTCTCCAGATATCTTATAAAAAGATGTTTTTTTAAAACTTCTTATTTCTCTTTCTCTTTCTACTACCATTCCAAGAACGCAAGTCATAACTCTTCCGACCGCTACAACCACATTCTTATCTTTTCTTAATACATTAGATAATGTCTTTCCATACATAAGAGTTAATAATCTTGAAAAGTTTATACCAAAGATATAATCTTCCTTTGCTCTTAAATATGCTGAATGTGCTAACGAATCATATTCTGATAGCGGTTTTGCCTCTTTAATCCCTCTTTTTATTTCTTCTTCTGTTTGAGAATCAATCCAAACCCTTTTCTTTATCTTATTTGGTTTGCCAGCCATATCATCTACTAATCTATATATATATTCTCCTTCTCTTCCAGAGTCAGTACATACATATATACTATCAACATCTTCTCTATTCATTAAACTACTAACAATATTAAATTGAGCTGAAGCTGAAGAAATAACTTCATACTTATACTCATTAGGTAAAAAAGGTAAATCTCTCAAGTTCCAAAATTTTAATTTTTCGTCATAAGCTTCCGGATAACTCATAGTAACCATATGTCCTACACACCATGTAAAAATGCTCTTTTCTCCCTCTATATATCCATTGCTTCTTTTCCCCTTAACATTAAGTAGCTTTACAAAGTCCATAGCTACTGATGGTTTTTCTGCTATAAATAAAGTTTTCCCCATAGAAACTCCCTTTCTAAATAAAATAAACCTTCAGAAGAAGGCTTATTTTTATTATACTACATATTAAATTACATTTCATTAAGTAGCCAAATAAAATAATTTAAAACTCCTGCAAATATAAGCCATAACATATATGGTGTTAATAAAAATGCAGATACTTTATCCACTCTAATAAATTTAATAAATGTTATCATTACTAAAACAAATAGTATTATAATCCAGAAAAATGAAATTGCATATAGCCTAAATGTAAAAAATATAAAACTCCACATTAAGTTAAATATTAATTGAACTAGATAAAAGAAATATGCTCCCTTATCATCAGTCCCTTGCTTATTCCTCATATATATTCTATATGCTGCAATTCCCATTAATATATATAATATTGTCCATATTATTGGAAATATAATAGCTGGAGGGTTAAAAAATGGCTTATTTAAAGTTTCATATGTAGCAATGGAGTTTTGATTAAGATATCCTACTATAAATCCAGCCCCTACTGGTATTAATATATTAATTATTAAAGGTATTAATTTAAACTCACCATTCACTTTAAATATATTTAAACTTTTATGTTTTTTATGTGTTTTATTATGTTTTACTTTCTCATGCTTTTTAAGATCCTTTTTACTAAATTTTGCTTTATTAAGTTTCTTTTCCTTACTTTTCATTTAATGCACCTCTATATAATATTCATTATTATATATGCATTTGTATTTTAATTTATGAAATTAAAAATATATATCTGAAAATTCTATATCTATTTTTTCTTGTAATTCATTAATCTCTACATCATTATTTAGTAATACAACTTCTCCCTTAATATTATTATTATATGGAAGTGCTATTTTAAATATATTTCCATACTTTACTCCTGCATTTATAGTTATTTCTCCATTATGTAATTCTACTAATCCCTTAGTTAAAAATAAGCCTAAACCACTTCCTTCTGAAGGCCTATTTAATGATGTATTCACCTTTGTAAATTTATCAAATATAACCTTTCTCTTATCTTCTGGAATAGCTTCAGCATCATTTATAACTTCTATAACTATATTTTGTTTATTTTCCACTTTTACCATAACATATATATTCCCTTTAAATTTACCATACTTTAAAGAGTTAGATAAAATGTTTAACATTATTCTCTCTATATAATCTTTATCACAATAAAAGTATATTTCTTCATACTCAGGATCAAAAGTTAATTTTGTTTCTCTAAGATTCATATAAAAATTACATGATAAGACTACATTTTCTATTATATCTACAATATTATAAACCTTTTTATTAATTTCTAAAAATCCTTCTGAAAGCTTATTACTATCTATAAAGTTATTAATCGTTCTAATTAGCCTTAGACAATTTTGTCTTATTACATTATTATTTCTATTAATTTTTTCTACTTCACAATTCTTTAAATACATTTCATTTAATTGAAGTGCAGAATAAATAACATTTATAGGAGTTCTTAATTCATGTGATATATTAGAATAAAATTCATCCTTAATATTTTCGTCATTAATCTTCTTCTCAATTTTTAAAATTTCATCTCTCTGCTTTACTAATTTAGTCACATCATTAAATAACAATATTTTTTTATTATCATGGATCTTAACCAAACTAACTTCTAATTCTTTAGTTTCTCCATATTCATCTTTCATACTTACCTCAGCAGATAAATTATTTATATCATAATCATCAGGATATTCTATACCTATAATGTTATTTAATATATAGTTTAGTCTTAAATCACTTTGAGTACATACTAGTCTACTAGGCATATTATAATATATATCATTATAATAATTTGAATGAATCATAATATCATTTTCAAAAAGTAGTAATCCATCAGAAAAAGCTTTGACAACATCGTAATACCTTTTTTCACTCTTTTCTAAAAGCAAATTTAATTCTTTTAATTCTTTCTCTCTTCCTTTTAAATTTTTATGTAAATTAGTTTCAATTTTTCTTACTCTATTTAAACTTTCATATGCACTTGAATACGCATTAGATAATAGCGTTTCTTCAAAAATCTCATAAACTAAAAAATATGCTAACAATTTTATAATCCATATAAGAGATGTTAAATTTACATTTAATATTGCTATCAGTGCAATAAGTGTATCACTTATTATTAGTAATACACTAGTATATATGATCCATTTATTCTCTTTACCTAACTTCTTATATTGATATAATATAACTCCAAATAAAATAAGTAATATAATTTGATTTATAATGAATTGCTTATTAGGATCATTTATCTCTCTTAAATAAATTAATTCATTGTATGCTCCTAATGGAAGTATATAAATTATAGGTATAGCTATAATGAAAACTAAATTTTGAATTCTGTGAGAATATCTTTTCTTATATAAAATTATGCTTGATATTATATTTATTAGCTCTAAATATGTAATAAGCCCTATGAAAGACATATGAAGTCCAATTCTTTCCTCTTGCCATAAATATTCTAGGTCTATAAACCTTAATATAGCTATATAAAAATAACCAACCCCAATATATCTTAGCACTCCTAAATCCTTGTTATTAACTCTTACAATGCTTATTATGAATATTAGTATTGATATTGAAAAACAAAGTAATCTAGTTATAAATATGTATTCATTTATCATTTTAAAAGCTATATTAATAATAATTAGAATTACAAGTATAGGTATAAATATATTAAACATTAACCCTTTATGCCTATATTTTTTTTCACTTAACATCTATCTTCCAATCACCCTTCATTTATACAACTTAATTGTAAAAATAGTTCCTTTTCCTATATCACTAATTATTTCTATATCTCCATTTTGAGCCTTAACTAAATTATATACAACAAAAAGACCTACTCCAAAACCTGTTGAACTATTATTTTTCACTCTATCTTCAACTTCATACTTATTAAAGGCTTTTTTTATAAATTCTTTGCTCATACCTATTCCAGTATCCCCTACCTCTATAAGTACTTCTTCTTCTGAATTCTTTATATTTATAAATATAGTTCCATCCTCATTAGTAAATTTTATTGAATTTGATACCAAATTCAATATAACTCTTTGCATCATCTCTTTATCAAAATAAACATATATCTCTTCTTCATCCGTATCAAAAAGCATATTTATTCCATTGCTTTTTATGTTTGTAGAAAGAGAGTCTAAATAATCCTCAACAAATTCTACAATGTTATCTAAAACTAAATTTGCATCTAAGTTTTCCGAATCTATTCTACTAGTATCTATAAGATTATTAGCAAATTTAGTAAGAAGAAAACAATTTTGCTTACTTATTTCATTATAAGCATTTATTTTTTCTATATCATTATTTTCAATCAATATTTTTTCTAATTGTATTGCTGAATATATTACGCTTATAGGTATCTTTAAATCATGAGAAATACTCGATAAAAAGTTTCTCTTTATTTCCTCTTTCATTTTTATGCTCTCTAACTCTTCTTTCATGGATACAAGCTTTATTTCTTCAGTCAAATCTTTTAATAATAATATACATTCTGATTCTTCACCATTTAAAGAAAAGAATCTAACTTCTAATTTCTTATCATCTTTATCTATCGTCGTAGAATAGGGATCTTTATTTATATTAACTACTATTTTTCTTATATCAATATTAAAATCTATGTAGTTATCTATTCTTCTATTTACAACTTCTCTTAAATTTTCTTTTTCTATTATTTTTAAAAAATTTGAATTACAATAAGATATCCTAAGATTATTATTTATTATTACTATGGGATCCGGTAAGCACCCTAAAAAACTTTTATATAATAAGTGTCTATCCTTTAACTTGCCATAAGCTTCTTCTAATTTATAATTGCTTTGTATTATTTCATTATTTATCTCTTCTAATTTTTTATTTGTCTTAACTGTTTCTTTAAATATAAAATTATAATTTTCCTTTGATATATTGACTATTATAGATAAAGTAGTGGCTATATAAATTAGCAATTTTATCACCCTAACTATATCAACAAGCAAATATATTTCTGAATTCTTCATAAAGGTCATAATAATAAAGTCTATCATTATAATATTTAAGTTTAATTTTAGCAAATATATTTTTTTATTAAAGCTTTCCTTATTTATATTAAGATACCTATATGTTCCTAGTAAAAACACTGTAGCTGTAATTATATATAATAAATATGTAAAATTCTTGTCTATAATATTGTTTATTAAACTTACAAATGAAACAACTCCAAATAATAATATATACTCTAAATAAATTTTCTTGCCACTTCCATTGACATCTTTATATTTTGCTATTATATAATATAACATTACTATATTAAGAAGTTGAAACTCATAACAATTACTGTATCCTAGCTTAGAAAGAACTATTTTCAATCCTTGAAATTGATTTTCAGGAGTTAAAAATACTATAAACACTATACACAAAGTAAAAAGGAATATTTGTAATATCCCGTAAATATCTTTTTTAGTTAAGCTCTTTAAATGTATTATAAACATAAGTAAAATCATAGATGTAATTATCTTCACTGCTTGTACAATATCATATATAGCTCTAAAGTCGTATATCAAAGCTATCTGGTAAATACTAAATATAATTAAGCTTATTAATATGTATGATAATAATTTTTTCATATCAATATAATAAATTCTCATTCTAAAATTATTATAATCCACCCTTTTTCTCCTCACCACCAATTATTACTACATAATTTTACATCATTTCCTTTTATATGTGAATAATTTTAGAAACTTTTGTAGATTTTTTGTTGATATGATAAATATATGAACTTATACATAAGTTCATATATTTATTTTAATATTCTATTTTTCTAACCATTTTATGACATCATTAATAACTTCATCTTTATTTGCTTCATTTAGTATCTCATGTCTTCCATCTTTATACAACTTATAACTTATATCTTTTAATCCAGTATTTTTATACATTTCATAAAGATTTATTATTCCTTCACCAAAATACCCAACTGGATCTTTATCACCTGCAAATATGTATATAGGGATATCTAATTTTTTTATTTTTTCTATATTTTCATCTCTATGTATGTCCCATAATCCATTTATTAAGTCATAATAAAAAGGAGTTGGATATATAAATCCACAGTATTTATCATTTATATACTTATCTACTTCATTTTCATCTGAGCATAACCAATCAAAACTAGTTCTTGGATTTTTTACACTTTTATTAAATCCTCCAAAGGATAACTTGTCCATCAAACCACTTCTTTTATTATTTCCTTTAATCAATATTTCCAATTTAGAAACAAATAACCCCGCTTTAGTAAATGATTTTGGCCTTCCATTACTTCCAGATAAAATAAGAGCATCAATAGTATTTCCATACATTTGTATATATCTTTGACTTAAGAAAGATCCCATACTATGTCCAAATAATATTAATGGTATCCCTTTATTTTCATTTTTAATTATTTCATTTAATCTTCTTGTATCTTCAAGCATTGAATAAAATCTATTTTCTTTACTTATAAAACCTAGTTCATTCAAGTTATTTACACTTTTTCCATGCCCACTATGATCATGAGCATAAACTACATATCCCTCTTCAACAAGTCTATTTGCAAAATAATCATATCTTCCTGCCCATTCTGCCATCCCATGAACTATTTGAATAACTGCTTTTGGTTTCCTTGAATTATCACTCCATTTATAACAACTAATATCTACTCCTTCTTTATTTTTAAAAACGAAATTCTTCATAGTTACTCCCCCATTTTTCTATTTATTATATTATCTCTTCTATATTTATACCTGTCAAACTTCAATAATTAATAAAATCTTATAACAACTTTATTTGTAAGTATATAAAGTTATGATATACTATTCATAGTTAAAATCAAAAATTTATTATTATTTGATTATCTATTAATATTATTGTATATAATATTTGATAAGTATTATAAGGTGGTGAAAAAGATTAGTATTAAATCAATAATAAGCATTATAGCTTCAAAAATTACAATTTTCCTAACAAAAACAATACTAAAAGGGGGAACAACCTTCCCTGGAAAAGTGGCCTTAAAGATAGATAAAAATATACTTTCAAAAGTATCAAAGGGCTACAAAGTAGTTTTAATCACAGGTACTAATGGTAAAACTACTACAACTAGCATGATTTATAACATTATAAAAGAAAGTGGAAATAAGGTTATTACTAATAATACTGGTGCAAACCTTTTTCCTGGAATAGTTACAACCTTCATTGATAACTATAAGTTCTTTGATAAAGTCGAAGATTCTTATGCAATTATTGAAGTTGATGAAGCTAACTTAAAATATATAACCAAATATATTAATCCAGAAATAATAACTGTAACAAACCTTTTTAGAGATCAGCTAGATAGATATGGTGAAGTTTACACTACTTTATCAAAAATATTAGAAGGAATTCATCTTTCTCCTAATACTACATTAGTCTTAAATGGAGATGAATCTCTCCTAGGTAAATTAGAACTTCAAAATAAAACTGTATTTTATGGTTTTAATGCAAGTATAGGAGATAATAAGGATATAGAAATAAATGCCGATGCTAAATTCTGCAAATTCTGTAAGTCTCCTTATGAATATAATCATATTACATACAATCATTTAGGTGACTTCTACTGTACAGGCTGTGGTTTTAAAAGAGCTCCTTTAGAATATGCAGTAAATGAAGTCATAGAATTAACACCTGATAGTTCAACTGTAAAACTTAATGATTTAGAAGTTACTATAAGCCAATCAGGTGCATATAACATTTATAATGGTCTTTGTGCTTATGCTGTAACTAAAGAACTTGGAATGAATGATAGTTCAATAAAAAAATCATTACAAAACCAAGATTCTAGTTTTGGAAGACAAGAATCATTAAATATCGAGGGTAAAGATGTAAAAATTATTTTAGTTAAAAATCCTGCAGGATATAATCAAGCTTTAGATACACTTTGCTTAAATAAAGATCCATTTGCTGCAGCATTTCTTTTAAATGATAATTATGCTGATGGTACTGATGTTTCTTGGATATGGGATGTCGACTTTGAAAAACTTCATGACCTTAATATTAATGAAATATTCGTTTCTGGTATAAGATGTTATGATATGGCTGTTAGACTTAATGTAGCCGGATTAAATAAAGAGACTTTTATAATTGAAGAAACCTTTGAAGATTTAACAGAAAAAATTAAAAATAGTAAAAATGATAAAATTTATGTTCTTGCTACTTATACTGCTATGATTAACTTTAGAAAATATCTTCATTCAAAAGGTTACATTAAAAAACTTTGGTAAATAAGGAGGTTTATAAATGGAATTAAATATTTGTCATCTTTATCCTGATTTACTTAATGTTTATGGAGATGTTGGTAATATTCTAATACTTAAACATAGAGCTGAACAAAGAGGAATAAAGGTTAATATAATTAATACTTCATTAAATGATGAATTTGATTCAGAAAATACAGATATTCTATTTTTTGGTGGTGGCCAAGATTTTGAGCAATCAATAGTTTCTAATGATTTAAAAACTATAAAAAAGCCTAGCTTACAAAAATATATTGAAGATGAAAAAGTAGTTATTGCAATTTGCGGTGGTTATCAATTACTCGGGAAATACTATATGGCTCCAAACGGTGAAAAAATCGAAGGATTAGGAATTCTTGATATATATACCGAAGGTGGGGATACTCGTTTTATAGGAAATACAGTTATCTATAATGAAGATTTTAATGAAACGTATGTAGGTTTTGAAAATCATTCTGGTAGAACTTACACTAATGGATTAAAGCCACTAGGAAAGTGCATTCATGGTTACGGAAATAATGGTGAAGATGGGAATGAGGGCTGTATATATAAAAATACATTTTGTAGCTATTTTCATGGATCATTATTATCTAAAAATCCTGAATTAGCAGATAGATTTTTAAATATAGCCTTAAGTAAGAAATATGGAAATATAAGCCTAGAAAATATAGATGATTCTCTTGAGCTAAAAGCAAAAGAAGTTATGATAAAAAGATTAGAAAATAAAAAATAAATTTAAGGCAAACTATTATATTATAATAGTTTGCCTTAAATTTTTTCTTATTTATTTAATACCTTTATATCTTTTAAATATTGAATTTCCCAGTCTTCAATTTCATTTAATGACTTAAACTTATAACCTTTTTCTTTATAAAAATTAATTATTTCTTGAAGTGATTCTACAGTTGCATATTTATCGCCTAAATCATGCATAAGAACTACCTCAACATCATATAATCCACCTTCATCTCTTATTCTTGAATTAATAAACTCTGCTGATGAATCTTTATATTCCGCATCTCCTGTTGCAATAGTCCAATCTATATAATATTCACCATTGCTTGATATTCTATCTTTTATTTTAGATAATACATTAATATCACAAACCGTATTATCAGAACCACCTGGTAATCTTACAAAATTTAAGTTTCTTTTTCCTAATATGCCTTCTATAGTACTTTTACATTTATCTAAATCTTTAAAATAACTTTCTTCATTTTTATATAAGAATGTATAATCATGAATATTGCAATGAGGCATTATACTCATTCCATTTTCATTTAAAGATTTTATCATATAAGGATATATATTAGCATAATCTCCTACCACAAAAAAAGTTGCTTTGATATCATTTTTATTTAAGATATTAATTAACTCTTTAGTTATATTTACAGATGGCCCATCATCAAAAGTTAAATATACAGTTTTCATGTGATTTTTTGTATACAATGCGGAAACCGGGATATAATTTATATTGTTAAGAAATATAAAGAGTGCAAAAAAACTAAAATAACTTCTAAATCTTTTGATATTAACCACCTCCTGCTTATATTTCTATTTTGTACAATTATTAAAATTATATTACATGTAAATTAAACCACTTAACAATCATTCTATATGTTGTTATTATGTAAAGTGGGTGTTATACTTAGATTTGTGTATAACCAAATAATTTCAACATAAGAAATTAAATCATATTCATGTTTAATTTGTTAGTATGCATACTTATTTATAGTATAATATTAAATAGGCAATAAATTAAATAAATATGCTTTAAATAAATATGTTGAAAGAAACCATACAAAGAAGCCATATATTGTTTGAATTTTATATAAGTTACTAAAATACATAATTTTTATAATATTATATTTCACATAATTTAGTTATATATTTTTGTTAGCTATATAATTTAATACAACTTATATATATTAAAACCTTTAGAAATGGGGAGATGAAATTGAAAAAGAAAAATTTACTAAAGTCGCTGGCAGTTGCTCTTTCTATTTCGTTATTAGCTCCTTTTGCTAATATAGTAAATGCACAAGAGACAAATATTCAAGCTCCAGAAATTATCGGAGAAGCCGCTATAACAATGGATATTAATACAGGTGAGGTTATTTATTCAAAAAATGCTGATTTAAAATTATCACCTGCAAGTACTACTAAACTTATGACTGCTTTGCTTTTTGCAGAGAACAAATCAAAGTCAGACACATTAACATTTAGTGATACTGTAGTTAAAGTTACTGAAACATCACTAAATAACTATAAAGAAATAAAAGCTGGAGATAAAATTTCAGCTGAAGATACTATGAAATCTGTAATGATTTTTTCAGCAAATGATACTGCATACTTAATGGCAGAATCGGTTGGTGGAACCGTAGATAACTTTGTAAATATGATGAACGATAGAGCTGCTGCATTAGGTCTTAAAGATACTCATTTTGTTAATCCATCAGGACTAGAAATCGATCCTTTAAATCCTAGCAATACTGAAATAAATCAAACTACAGCATATGATTTAGCCCAAATAGGAATTGCAGCTTTTAAAAATGATTGGGTTAGAGAAACTATGGCACCTAAAAATGATCAAATTAGTGTTAGCCTTTCTGGTACTCCTATAATAATTGAGTCTAGAAATAAAATACTTGGTAAGAATGGTAATATAGGTGGTAAAACAGGAACTGAAGAGCAAGCTGGACATTGTTTTGTTGGTTTTTATGAAAGAGATGGTAGGGATTTAGTTACTGTAGTATTAAAGTCTGAATATGGCGCAAGAGGCCTTAATGTTTTTGAAGATACAGAAAAATTAGCTAACTATAGTTACTCAGCACCAAAAGAAATATATAAAAATGCTAGCGAGGAAATTGGTACTGTAGATTTAACTTATAAAGCATTTAGATTCTTTGGTCCTGAAAAGCAAATAACAGCTCCTATACTTGTTAATGAAAATGTTGAATACTATAAAAATGATTTTAATGATAAAAATGCTTCACTTTCTTACAATGGAGATGTAAGAGACGCCTGGAAATTAAGTGGTAATAAAGAAATTAAATTAACCTTCTCAACTCCAGGATATACTAAAGAAGTTTCAGGAACAATTAAGCTCTCCTCTTTTGAACTAATTAAAGCTAACTTATCCTTATATTTATTATCACTACTTATACTTATAATTATATTAGTTTTAATAATATTTATAGTAAGAATAATTAATATGAAAAAAAGAAGAAGAAGATATTATTAAAAAACAAAAGGGACTGTATCAAAATAAATTTTGATACAGCCGATAAAAATGGAAGTTCTAATTTGAGCTTCCATTTTGCTTATATATAAATAATATATAAAAATTTCTATTTAAGTTTAGAAACGTCTTTAAGTAAGTAAAATCAATGATTTAAAAGGGGCTCGTGTTTTGGTCTGACCCCTAAAAAGTAGACATTGTTAAAAGGGATATATCATTGTGAATTACAAAAATGGCTTCGATATTTAATTGGAGCCATATTTTTTAACCTTTTTTGAAATCTAATATTATTAT
>NZ_JAGHFX010000043.1 GCF_017888565.1 Clostridium sp. | reverse complement strand
ATTTCATTATTTGAGAACCTTATTTTACTCATATTAAATCACCTCATAACTTTATTGTACAAAAAAAGAACCTATATAGATAGACTCTCTTTTATAAGTGTCCATCTTATAGGTTCCATTTTAAATATCAAGCATCTTTTTATTATGATACGCTTATTGCATTTACTGGGCAACTAGCTTCTGCATCCTTAGCTTCATCTTCTAATTCACTAGGAACATCAGGATTTTTTGCTACTGCCTTTCCATCATCATCCATTTCAAAAATTGATTCACAAATTGATGTACATAATCCACATCCAATACAAGTATCTTTATCTACATGAGCTTCCATACTATAATCTTCCTTTCTTTATTAATATCAATAATATTTTACCCATGAATATATATTTTATGTATTTCTTACTAATACAATCCTTCAAAGATTAAAGAATATAAATCATTATTTATTACATATTCCTCTGCTATACCTTGTTCTAAAGCCTCTGTTAAATCTACATTAATTGGAAGTTCCCCAATTAAAGGTACCTCTAAATATTCAGCATGTTCCTCTGCTGATTTTTTACTAAATACTCTCATCTTAGTATCACAACCAGGACAATTTATATAAGACATGTTTTCTACAACACCTCTTATTGGTAAAGGCATCTTATTTGCCATTGTTATTACCTTTTTAACTATCATAGATACCATATCTTGTGGTGTTGAGACAATGATAAGCTCTGTAATAGGGAAGCTTTGCATTACTGTTAAAGTTATATCTGATGTTCCCGGTGGCATATCTATTAATAAATAATCTAGTTCTCCCCAAGCGGTATCAGTAAACAATTGAGTTAGAACGCTTGTTACTATAGGCCCTCTCCAAACAACTGGATCATCTTCCTTTGGTATTAATAGATTCATTGATAGTACTTTTACTCCACCCTTTGATTCTACTGGATTATATTTAAAGTTATTTTCATCAATAGGCTCAATAACTGCTCTTTTATTACTTATACCAAAAAATCTTGGCATTGAAGGGCCTGTTATATCAGCATCTAAAACACCAACCTTATATCCTTTTTTTCTTAATGTACTTGCTAATATACCAGTAACTGTAGATTTACCAACTCCACCTTTACCGCTTATTATTCCAATTACATTCTTTATCTCACCATACTTAGGTAATAACTTACCACACCCTTGAGCTCCAACAGTATCCTTTGAGCTGCATTTATTTTTACTTGGACAAGTTGAACAACCTGACATAATACTTACCTCCTACCAGTTTTTCTCTACTTCTTTCGGAATATTATCCTTATTATAAATCGAAATATTCCACTCCTTAAATTCGTTTTCCCCGACTACATAGTAATAATACTCCATGTTATTTCTTTTATCTTGTACTGTTATATTACTCTTATATATAGTTGAATTATGTCCCCTATTTTTAATGTTTATAACAATATCAAACTCATTTTGATTATTATTTACCATCTCTACATTAGGTGTGATCTTTCTCGCTTTCGTAAGAAAACTCTCTATATCTGAAGAAAATATATATTTTAAGCAATCTACATCTTCTTGTACGTCAATTCCAACCTTATTATTTCCATCATTAAGAACCTCTTTTTGAAGCTCCATAACATCTAATATAGAATTATAATATATGTATTCAAAATCTCTAGGTTTTCTAATTATTGATAAGTTTTGAAGAATCCCTTCATCTAATCTTTTAGAAACTGTAAAACTAATATCATCATTATAAAAGTTTCCATCATATGCTCCAACTACATAATTAAAAGTCTTAACTTCATCCCCGATTTTTATTTCAAATATGTAGTCTGGCTGTAAATCAGATTTTTTTTCGCTAACTTTTGCCTTTGACAGAAGATCATACATGTTTAGTATAGCTTTATCATCAGTTACAAGAAACTTAAACGACTTATCCCTAACACTTTGAATACTTATAACCTCTACTTTCCCACTTCCTAAGTAATCAAAATAACCATTGTCGCTTTTAAACTTACTTTTTATATTATCAACCATCCCACAAGATGTTAAGCTAAATGACAGTATTATTACTAATATAGTAATTATATTCCTTATTGGCTTTTTCAATTATATCCTTCCCCTCTATTAAAAAGTCAATAGTATCCCTACAATAACTTATAGTTAATTAGGAGAAGCATTAGCTTCTCCTAATTATAAATAAATTATAATACTTTAATTCTTTAATAGCAAATCTTATTAAATGATTATTGAAAACTCTTTGATATATTATCAAAGACAACATTTATGCTATTCTTTTCCCTTCCCTTTATATAGGAATATTTAATCATAAGAACTTTTCCCTCTGAGTAATTTCTAAGATAATATTTATTTATAGTATTGTCCTCTTTTTTATTTATAATATACCAAGTACTATTATCTTCTACTATTTTTATATCATCTTTATTTATCGTTATATCCTTACAAATAGATTCTATTTTACCACTTGTAATAGATATATTTCCATGAATATCATTCCCATCAGTGAAATTAACATTTATATAGCTATTGGAATTATCATCTATTTCCCACCCTACTGGTAGTGAAACTTTATATTTTCCCTCTCTCAACAAATAAACATCAAATTTTTCTATATTATTATTTGAAATTGCAACTTTTCTTATATCATTTATAAATAGATTTTTCATACAGACTATAAGAAACATTAGGAATACCATTAGGGTTATTATATAGATTTTTTTCTTATTCATTTAATATACTCATTAGGATTTATAAGTACACCCTATTATAGCACTCTATTGCATAGGTACTACAACAGTTGAATTTTTGAAATCATAGAACATTAACCAACATCCCATTCCATCCCTAGTCTCATCATTAATCCAAGTTACAAATCCAGTCTTTCCTTCATAAGGTTGCTCATCCCTATTTTTCTTTCCTGGAATACCATAAACTATATATCTTAGATTTCCATCCTTATCGCATTTATATCCAAGCATAAAGTGTCCATATTTTCTTATATATGGGTAGTAATTAAGCATTGGATAATATGCTACTGTATATCTATTATAATTTGACATATTGCACATTTCATGCAAATCATGAACCGGAACTTTATACCATTTACAATATTTTATTTCCTGATATTCTCCTCTACAGTTTTCAAACCCACTGGCAATTCCTTCAAAGTATTCTCCAACACTTCCTCTTATAGTAAATACCTTCGGATCTTCTTCAACTTTTTCTTCTATCTTTGCTTCTATCTTTTCTTCGTATTCATCAAATTTGTTCCTCTTATTATCCATGTCTAATGGATCCACTGTATATTTCTTAATCTCTTCTTCTTTACTTTCAACTAGATTCTCTTCAAGCTCTTTATCTGTAAATGTATTATCTTCGTTAATAACTTCATCTTCATCAATACTATTATTATTACTATCTCTATTTAATGAATTCATTCCATAATAATCAACATAAGTAGTTTTATTTACAAATGGATTTTCTACATCATTTTGATTTATAAATGGATTATCTTCACTAATAATTTCTTCTGAATGAATAGGCTCTTCTGCAATTTCTTCTATTGGTTTTCCAGTTTCTATAGCATCCTCATCATCTATATTTATAGGATCAATGCTATCAATTTCTTCTATAACAGGTCTTTCTTCACTTCTAAGATCTTCTTCTCTATGTTCATCACATTCCTTTTCTTTCTTCTTCTCTTCATGATATTTATGATCATCAATCATCTTTTTTTCATGGTGTTTATTTTCATCCTTTTTCTTCTTTTCATCTTTCTTAATGTATTCAATCTTATCCTTTATTTTTTCGTGAGCAGATTTTACTATCTTGTAATTTTTCCAATTGTCACTTGGTTGTTCTCCATTTATGAAACCACACATTATTATAATTGGCATTCCATTCTTAACCTTAGCTATTGCAGCTCCTGATATTTTATCATAAGATAATCCTAATCCTGCTATGTCATCAACAGAATATTCCTTTGTTATTTCTGCCTTACCACCATCTGAAATATCAACCTTTCCTAGGTTTACTATTTTCTTAGTATCTTTCTTATTGCATATAGCCATAACGCAATAATCATCATCATCATTCCTTAGATTTTGAGCATAAAAAGAAATTTTACATGTATCTCCTCTTGCTTCTATCTTTGAATATCCTGATAAGGTTTTGTCATTAGAATTAGAGTATCCTCTTTCATCTTCTTGTAAAATAATAAAATTTCTATACAACTTATTTAATTGTGACAAACCTCTAGAACCTCCACTTTACATTAATTCAATACATTATATGCATAGCATATCTAAATATGTTAAAAATAAAACTCGTGAGATTATTTGATATTACACCAAATTTCTCACGAGTAAAAATAAATACTATATTAAATCAAAACCTATCTTAAATATTGATTTATCTTATCTGACAAGGTAGCAAACTCTTCAATAGTTAAAGTTTCACCTCTTCTTTTTGGATCAATACTAGCTTCTTTAAATGCTAATTCTAAGTTTTCTTTACTTAATCCGATATTTTTCACACCATTCCAAAGAGTTTTTCTTCTCATATTAAATGAATTTCTAATTATATCAAAAAATAATTTTTCATTTTCAACCTTAACTTTCGGCTCACTTAATTTATCTAATCTTATAACTATAGAATCAACTTTTGGTCTTGGTATAAAGCATTGAGGTGGTACTCTTCTAACTATTTTAGTATTACAGTAATATTGAACTAATAATGAAAGGGAGCCATAATCTTTATTTCCAGGATCTGCATTCATTCTTTCTGCAACTTCCTTTTGTATCATTATCGTCAATGATTTAAATTTATAACCCTCTTTTAACAATTTAACTATTATAGGCGTAGTAACATAGTAAGGTAAATTAGCAACAAGTTTTACACTTTTTTCTTCTCCAATTATCTCATTAAAATTAACCTTTAAAGCATCATTATGTATTAATGTAAATTTAGGATTATTTCCTATTTCTTGATTCAAGATTGGTATAAGATCATTATCTAACTCTATAGCTACTACTTTTTTAGCCTTATTTAACAATTGAGCTGTTAATGTACCAACCCCTGGGCCTATTTCTATTACTAAGTCATTTTCATCTACTTCTGCACCAGCTACTATATCTCTTGGAACTGAATCATCTATTAAAAAGTTTTGCCCTAAGCTTTTAGAAAATTTAAAATTATATTTTTTTACTAACTCAGCCGTTTTTACATCTTGTATCTCCATTACTTTTTCACCCCTAAACTTTCTTCTATTTTTTGTATCGCCTCAATAAACTCTTCTTTCGTTATAGAATATTTATTTAATCTACTTAGCATCTGATTTGCATTTCCATATCCTATTCCTAGTTCTTTGCCTAGGATTATTCTTCTTTTTTTTGAATCAATATCACCCGTAAGTTTAAAATGAAACATATCTTCAGAAGTATATATTTCATCAACTACCTCTTCTGATATTTTTGCTCTATTTAAAGCCTCTATGATAACCTCTGGAGTTGCATTTTCTACTCCTATATCGTCGCCTTTTATTCCATCTTCTTGGGCTATATACGCATGCTTTATTCCTTTGACTCTTTTTGCTATTATACTTCTAATCTTTTCTCCGGCAAAATCAGGATCAGTTAAAACTATTACGCCTTTTCTTTTTTGAGCCTCTTTTATTCTTTCTATTACTCTAGCATTTATTCCAAATCCACCAACAGCTATAACTTCTGCATCAACAGCTTGCTTAACAGCAGTTATATCATCTCTACCTTCAACAACGATAACCTCTTTAATCAAAATATTAACTTCCTTTCCGCTAATAAAGAAATCTTTTATTTATTACATCTAAATAATAATTTATCCTTATATTCTTATTATGTCAAATTAATTAGAAAATAAAAGGGTGCTCTAACTTTAGAGCACCCTCTTATTTTACCATTCTCCTGGATAAGCTAAAATATAAACAGCAACATTATATTTTCTTCCCCAGCTGTTATATGCTTCTGCTTCAGAATTTACATATACATCTACGATATTTCCTTTAATAGCACCACCAGTATCTGCAGCTACAGCTCTTCCATATCCCTCTACATAAACTAAACTTCCTAAAGGAATAACTCTTGGATCAACCGCTATAGTACTTATACCATTTGGATCTCTAACAGGTACCGTTCCTGTTGCTGTAACTCCACCACCACTATATGCAGTAGACTCACAATATATTACGCTCTTATAATTTAATAGCTGACCATCTCTGCTTGCAACGGCTTTTCTTGTTCCTTGCGCAACCACTTTATTAACTGGCTCTGCTAATACCTTGGAGCTTTTAACAGTTCTAGAAAATTCCTCACCATTTTTGTAAACTATTTCATAAGTGACTTCCTTTTCTCCTGACGCTCCATCTTGTCTTACTTCTTCTAGTCCACTATCAAGGTTTGCATCCGATTCAACTACTACATCAAAATCAATAGCCTCCTTGGCTAATTCCTTTTTCACTTCAACCTTAGTAAGGTTAATTTTTAAATCCGATGTAATTTTCGTACTTAATGCAGGAGTTATCTCGTCTAAACCTTCATTAAATTCAATTCCTTGATTCTTAAGTTCTTCTTCTACTTCTAGCATTTCTTCAATAGTATCTTCTGCAGTGTCAATTTTTACTTGTTTATCTCCTACAGTAAGTTCTACTGAAACAGCTCTCTTAATAGAAATTGTATCTCCTTCAGATACCTTACTATTTAAAGCTGGTTGAACTTTATCCTTAGGGTTAACTTCCACCCCGTTTGTATCCAACACATCTTTAACAGTCCCTTTATATGTGACGAACGTTTCTTCTTTACCGTCTATTTCCATTATTACTGTCTTTCTCATATTTATGAACGTCACTGATAAGATAATAGCAACTACCGCCACACTCATCAGTATTTTTGCCTTTGGACCGTTAGAAAAATTGTTTTTCATGTATTCTTTGCATTTTTCTACCATCTACTTTACCTCCTTTGGCAAGAGCGTCTTTTGCATTATAATTGAATTGAGCGCTTTTGTCAAATTAAGACCTCCTGCATTAATGAAACTGCGCATAAATGCATAATATGCATATTTAAAATATAAATTATAAATAATAGCAACTTTGCAGCCTTTCATAAAAAGTAGATTTGTGTTTTATAAAACTTCATCATTATGTATTAACAAAATAATGAATTTGGCATTTTATTGAAATTATTACTTTTTTATTGTACTTTATAAATTATTTCCAATCAACCTCTTAAAATTATCATTTACAGCTAAATTAACTTCTTTTGGGTCTAATTCCTTTATTAAAGCAATTTGTTCTATTATATAAGCTATATAGTCTGATTTATTCCTTTTCCCTCTATTTGGTGAAGGAGCCATATATGGACAATCTGTCTCAACTAGTAATTTTTCTAGTGGGACATGCTTAACTACCTCTACTATTTTTTTTGCATTTTTAAATGTGACTACCCCTGTTATACCAATATAGTATCCAAGTTTTATACATTCCATGGCAAATTCAGTGCTACCTGAGAAGCAGTGAACTATCCCCTTTACATTAGGAAATTCTTTGATAACCTCCAAAGTATCTCCATGTGCCTCTCTATCATGTATTACTACCGGAAGATTTAGTTTTTCTGCAAGCTTCATTTGTTGTCTAAAAACTTTCTTTTGTATATCCTTTGATGGATTTTCATCCCAATAATAATCTAATCCAATTTCCCCAATAGCAATTACCTTTTTATTCTTTTGAATTAAATCTAAAATCTCTTTTTCTACATCATCATTAAATTCGTTCGCATTCTCTGGATGTATTCCCAAAGCTCCATAAATAAAATCATTTTCAAGCGTTAATTTATTAACTTTTGATATGCTTTCATAACTGGAAGCACAATTTAAAATCCCTATGACTCCATTTTCCTTAATTTGTTTAAATACACTTTCTCTATCTTCATCAAAAGCTTCATCATCATAATGAGCATGTGTATCAAATATTACATATTTATTTTCCATATATATTCCTCCAATTCATTCTGAAATTATTATAAATATTATTATATTACAAAAAAACATAGAATACACATTTTATCTTTATTTAATCTTCATTATAACTATAAGTAAAAAAATAAGGAGGCTGCTAAAAAATTAAGCAGGCTCCTTTATGTTATTTATATACTATTATATACTATGTTTTTTCCCTGAATTTCCAATGTTATTGGCATGGTCACCTATTCTCTCTAGATTACTTATCAAATCTAAGAATATAACACTTGATGCTGCAGAACATGATTTTTCATTTAATCTCTTTATATTATTTTCTCTAAATTTCTTTTCTAACTTATCTATTTCATTTTCTATTTGCTCTATTTCCATTGGAGCTGTTGGATTTTTACTATTATAACTGCTAATAGCAACTTCAATAGCCTTGACAGTTTTATCAAATATTAGTGATAATTCTTCTTTAGCTTTATCTCCAAGATGAATATTCTTATTCATTTTTTCTACAGCTAAATCCGCTATATTCTCCGCATGATCCCCAATTCTCTCTATATCGTTAATTACATGATATGTTGAACTAAATAATTTTATGTCTTCTTCTGGTAAATCTAGTTGTGAAAGCTCAACTAAATAATCAGTTATATCCTTTTCTAATGCATTTATTATTTTTTCATTTTTATATACCTTTTCAGCTGATTCAGTACTATTTTCAGTGAATGCCTTCATAGATAACTCTAAGTTTTCTTTTGCTTTAGTAGCCATTCTTATTGTCTCTTTAAGTACTTGTCCATTTGCTACTATAGGAGTTTCTAATAAATTTTTATCTAAATATATAGCTCCTTCTTTTTCTATTTCAGCATCACCTGGAAGAATTCTGTTAACTATTTTCACTAAATATGCTGATAATGGTAATAACAATACAGTAACAGTAACATTAAATATAGTATGAGCATTAGCAACTTGTCTTGCCACACTTGTTGGATCAGTTGATTCCACTAACCTTATAAATGGATCTATAAATGGGAAGAAAATTAATGCTCCTATTGAATTAAATAGTAAATGTATTAACGCAGCTTTTTTTGCAGTTCTATTTGCTCCTAATGATGCTAGTATCGCAGTTACACAAGTTCCTATATTACAACCTAATATTACAGGAAATGCCAAATTCATATCTATAGCCCCTGTTGTTGCTAATGCAACTAAAATACCAGTTGTTGCTGATGAACTTTGCACAACTGCTGTCATTCCAAGTCCTGCTAATAAACCTAAAATGCTATTATCTGCAACTACAACTACAAAATCCTTAAACCAACTTGCTTCTGCTATTGGCTTCATAGAATCAGACATTACGCCCATTCCCATAAATAGAATACCAAAGCCTAAAGCTATGCTTGCTATATCTCTAACCTTTTTCTTCTTAGCTATAAGCATTATTATTGCTCCAGCGCCTATAAATAACGGTGCAATTGCATCTAAATCAAATGATACCATTTGAGCTGTAATAGTTGTACCTATATTAGCGCCCATTATTACCCCTGCAGCTTGAAGTAAATTCATTAATCCTGCATTTACAAAACTTACAACCATAACTGTTGTTGCACTTGAACTTTGCACTATTGCTGTAACTAAAGCTCCTAATAAAACTCCTATGTACTTATTACTCGTTAATTTTTCTAATATTGATTTTAATCTCTCACCTGCAGCATTTTCTAGACCATCTCCCATAAGCTTCATACCATACAAGAATAAGCCTAATCCACCTATTAAACCTGTTATAATAGCAAACTTGTCCATTAATTATTCTCCTTACAAATTAAATAATTTCAATTGTTAATATAAAATTAATATTTTGTTAACAAAAATACTATACAACTAATAGATAAAATTGTAAATATTAAATAGTATGTAAACTTATCCTTATTTTGAAATTTATCTATTTATTTTAAGAAGACCTTTATAATGTATTCATAGTTTATTTATTTTTTTGTCACACTATTGTCATATTATTAATGTATTATAATAACTGTAAAGTAGTTAAAGCATTATTATTTACCCCTAAAACCATCTAATGGTCCCTAGATTAAATTATTCCCCAAAGTGATTTAATCTAGGGTTTTTCCATTTGGAATATTAATTTTTTTCTTCTTTTAATCTCTTAACCTCTTCAAAAGCCCTTTTCTTATCAAGTCTTTTAAATAATATTTCTAAGCCTAAAATTTCTCCATTCTTCTTTTCTACATAACTCCATATAGGTTCCTCTAAACCTAAAGATTTTCTTATTTTCTTGCAAGTGTACGGAATAAAAGGCTCCAGTAAGTTAGATAAATTTACAACCGCTTGAACGCACTCATAAATCCTATTTTTAGCTTCCTTATTACTCTTTTCTAATTTTATTTTTAATAATTCATCTTCAAGATATTTATTCATTTTTTTTACATAAGACATAATATCTAAAATCGCATTTTTAAACTTACCTTCTTCTATATTATCACCTACATCAAAATATAGATTTAATATTTCATTCTTAAAATCATTTGATATAACTCCATTAGGTATCTTAGATTCATAATTTTTATTAATAAAATCGATTGTTTTATTAACAAAATTACTTAATGAATTAACTAAATCTCTATTTACTACATTTATAAAATCTCTCCAAGTAAAATCTGTATCCTTGCCTTCTGGAGAATACAAGGCTAAATAGTATCTAAACTCATCAACATCATAATTATCAACTATATAGTCACCCCATATAGCCCAATTTTTAACTGACGAGAAATTTTTCCCCTCTAGCTTCATATATTCGCTTGATATGACTCTCAAATTAGGATTCTTTATTCCAATTCCAGCTAATATAGCAGGAAATATTACAGTATGGAATGGTATATTATCTTTACCATGAACAAAATAAACTCTTGAGTCTTCCCCCTGCCAATATTCTTTCCAGTCCTCATTTCTTTCTTCTAGACACTTCATACTAGCTGTTAAATATCCCATTACAGCTTCAATCCAAACAAATATTTTTTTATCATCATATCCTTCTAAAGGAACATCTACTCCCCAATTAAAATCTCTTGTAACAGCTCTATCTCTTAATCCTTCGTCTAAATATCTTTTTACTATTTTTTGAGCATTTTCTCTCCATCCCTTTTGCCTAATTAAAAGTCTTCTAACATCATTTTCAAAACTTGAAAGTGAAAAGAATAAGTGCTTTGTTTCTTTTAATATTGTTTCATTACTACAAAGCTTACATCTCTTATCTAAAAGTTCTTCTGAGTCTACTATTTCTGAACAACTTTCACATTGATCTCCCGAAACAATCTCTCCACAATGTGGACATTTTCCCTCTATATATCTATCTGATAAAAATTCTTTGCAATTCTCACAATATGTTTGCTCAATTTCCTTTTCATATATATAACCTTTATTATATAACTCAAGTATGAAATCCTTAACCTTTGCTTCGTGATAATTAGTGTGAGTCTTCTCAAATACATCAAAAGAAAATCCTAGACTATCAAAACACCTCTTAAATTCATCATGATATTTAATAGTTGCTTCTAACGGAGTTATTCCTTCTTCTTTTGCTTTCATAGTTACTGGTGTACCATGACAATCTGTTCCTGATAAAAAAACCACTTCATCTCCCATAAGTCTGTGATACCTAGCAATTATATCTCCTGGGAGTAGTACTGCTATTCTTCCTAAGTGTAGTGGTCCATTTGCATAAGGCCATGCATTTCCAACAATTATATTCATAAAAAACCCCCTTATATTTAATTGACAATTGATAATGGATAATTGACAATTATGGAGAAAACTCAGCTAAATGCTGAGTTTTTATAATAAATGTATTATTAGGAATTTTCCCAGAAGGAAAAATCTCATCCAAAATTGTCCATTATCAATTATTCATTATCTAACTACGCTTCCTGTTGGTAGTTCTCCTGGATTTACCACCTTTAATAAGCTATCATCATCTGTTGATGCTGCTAGTATCATTCCTTGTGATAATTCTCCTCTTAATGTTACAGGTTTTAAGTTAGCTACTAGTACTACATATTTTCCAACTAGTTCTTCTGGTTTGTAGTATTGTGCTATTCCTGAAACTACCTGTCTTTCTTCTCCATTTAAATCTACTTTTAGTTTTAATAACTTTTTGGCTTTCTTTATGGGCTCACATTCTAATACTTTTACTACTCTTAAGTCTATTTTTTCGAAGTCTTCTATAGTTATTTCTTCTTTAATTGGAGTTATTTCTCTCTTTTCTTCCTTTTTATTAGCTGCTAATTGTGCTTCTCTTAATGCTTCTAACTCTGCTATTTTTTTATCTACGTCTATTCTTGGGAATAAAGCTTCACCTTTTTGAACCTTAGTTCCAACTATTGTTCCATTAAAATCATTTAATGATTCAAATGTAATATTGCTTGCATTTATTTGCTCATTAATTTTCTTACTTGTATCTGGTAAGAATGCAGATAATAAAACTGATGAGAATCTTAAGCTTTCTATTAAGTTATATAAAACTGTTCCAAGTCTTTCTTTCTTTTCTTCATCCTTGGCTAATATCCAAGGAGTTGTTTCATCTATATACTTGTTTGCTCTACCTATTAATTCAAATATATGCTCTAATGCTTCCGGAATTCTTAAATCATCTATAGCCTTATTAACTTTCTTTGGAGTTTCTAATGCTAAGCTTATTAATTCATCATCTATAGCTTCTTTTACATTATTGTTTGGGATTACTCCATCAAAATACTTTTCAATCATAGCTACAGTTCTTGATAATAAATTTCCTAAGTCATTACATAAATCTGAATTTATCTTCTTTATAAATATCTCATTATTAAATAATCCATCTGATCCAAATGGTATTTCTCTTAATAAATAATATCTAACTGCATCAACGCCAAAGTTTTCAACTAATGTTACTGGATCAACTACATTACCTTTAGATTTAGACATTTTTCCTCCATCAACAAGTAACCATCCATGGCCGAATACTTGCTTTGGTAATGGTAAATCTAATGCCATTAACATAATTGGCCAATAAATAGTATGGAATCTTAAAATATCCTTACCTATTAAATGTACATCTGCTGGCCAATATTTATCATATAAATCTTTGTTATCACTACCATATCCTAATGCTGTTATATAGTTTGAAAGTGCATCTATCCAAACATATACAACATGGTTTTCATCAAATGTTACAGGAACTCCCCAGTTAAAGCTAGTTCTTGAAACACAAAGGTCTTGTAATCCTGGCTTTAAGAAATTATTAACCATTTCATTTTTTCTTGATTCTGGTTGTATAAAATCTGGATGAGCTTCAATATACTCCATTAATTTATCAGCATAATTACTCATCTTAAAGAAGTAAGCTTCTTCCTTTGATTTTTCTACTGGTCTACCACAATCTGGGCAATTACCATTAACTAATTGAGTTTCTGTCCAGAAAGATTCACATGGAGTACAGTATAAACCTTCATATGATGATTTATAAATATCTCCTTTGTCATATAATTTTTTAAATATATCTTGAACAGCCTTTATATGATAATCATCAGTTGTTCTGATAAACTTATCATAGCTAATATTCATCATCTTCCATAAATCTTTTATTCCTGATACTATTTCATCTACGTGCTCTTTTGGTGTTATTCCCTTTTCTTCTGCTATTCTTTGTATCTTTTGACCATGTTCATCTGTTCCAGTCAAAAACATTACATCATATCCTGTTAACCTCTTATATCTTGCAAGCGCATCTGCTGCTACAGTTGTATAAGTATTTCCAATATGAAGTTTAGTTGATGGATAATAAATTGGTGTAGTTATATAATATGTCTTCTTACACATACCATTTCTCCTCCCTAACATTGTTATCTTCTTTATAATAAAAAAATCTCTATATAGGTATATTAAGACCTATATAGAGACGTATTATACGTGTTACCACTCTAATTCATACTTATTTCACAATAAATATCTCAATAGGTGAATTTAATCACCCTGCAATATAACGGTTGCTCCCGTATTCCCCTAACCTTTATAGCTCAGGAAATATGCTCCAAGGCCATCTTCATAAAGTTTCTTGTCGCTAGCTTTCACCTTCCCCAGCTCTCTTTAAGACATTCTTTCTTTATTACTCTTCTTTTCATCGCACTTTTTCATTTATTATTATGATATTCTATATTAAAAATACTGTCAATTATTTTTAGTATATGATTATTTATCAAACTTTTTCTTTATTAACTTATCGATCATTAATCTTGATAATAAAACCATAAATAAACTAAATAGCAATATAAATGTAAAAGTATTTTCACCAATTATAAATAATACTATAGCATTAATTATAAATAATCCCGTTCCTACAGATCCATAAATTTTACCTGCTAATTTATTTGAATACTCCCATGAATATTTATCATTTAATGAATACTTATGTTTATATCCTATTTTTGTATCTGGATATTTAGTTGAACTAGTTTCATATAGTCCTCCGAAGATAAACATACCTATCGGAATCATTTCTACTATTAATAAGTAAACCCAAAAATTCATATAATCAATCCTTAATAAACATATTTGTAATTTATATTTTATAATAACAATAACTATATCTGCAATATATATTTATAATTATGTAGTTACTATTTATTTTTATTTAGTAACTACATAATTATAAATCCAATTCTAATCTAAAAGTATTTATTATAAACACTTATGAATTGAAGTTGCACTTATAAACTAATATTATATAATTTATATGGTATAATATTATGTACGGAATTGAGAATGGAGTTGATGTTGTGGACAAATTTGAATTACCTCATCTAGGTTCTAGAAATATCAAAACAGCTCTTTCTGTTTTGGTTTGCCTGATATTTTGGCCAAACTCTCTTTTTGCTGCAATAGCAGCTATAATCTGTGTTCAAGACACGGTAGAAAACTCAGTTAAAACTGGCCTTAATAGATTGATAGGTACTTTACTTGGTGGTATATTAGGCGTTTTATTACTTTTTACAATAAACAAATTAGACTTAATATCATTTTCAACAATAATAACTGCGCTTGGTGTATCTTTAATAATTTATATTTGTAATTTAATAAAAAAGCCTGCTGCATGCTCAATTGCTTCTATTGTATTAATAGGAATCCTTATTTCTCAAAGTTATGATGACCCTTTAATATATTCTATTAGAAGAACTGTAGAAACAGCATTTGGAATAATAGTTGCTATAATTATTAACAAATATATTCATCCACCAAAAAATAAAAAGCAAAATACAAATGAAGAATTGAAAAATACAAATAATAACTAATAGATAAATAAACTTACAAAAGATTAAGGGAGAAAATAATATGAATTTGACTATTCCTAAGATTGGACTTAGAACTATAAAATCCGCAGTTTCAGTATTTCTATGCTTATTATTATTTCCTAATGAACCTTTCTTTGCTTGTTTAACTGCAGTTATATGTTTGCAAGACACAGTTTCAAACTCAGTTAAGATGGCAATAAACAGGGGACTTGGAACAATAGTTGGAGCTATTATAGGATTATTATTTTTAATTATTTGTAGATACTTCAAATTTAATATTGAATCCATAGCTTTAAGTAAGATATTAATTTATATATCTATATCTATAGGTATCATAGTAGTTATCTACTCTTGTAACTTACTAAAAAAGCCTGGAGCAATTAATGTATCATGCATTGCATTTCTTGGAGTAACTACTATTCACGCCTTCACAGACCCATTCTATTATGCAACTAATAGAATAATAGAAACTCTTTTTGGTATTTTAATAGCATTACTTGTTAATAAATTTATTTTACCACCTAAGGAGTAATTTCTTATTTAATAAGAAGATATAGCTACATCAAGATAAACTTTGATATTAGCTGATAAAGAGGGAAGTTCTAATTTGAGCTTCCCTTTTTGCCCATATATAAATAATAGACAAAAATTTCTGTTTAAGTTTAAAAGCGTCTTTAAGTAAGTAAAATCAATGGTTTAAAAGGAGCTCATCTTTCGCGAGCCCCTTTATAAAAATAAGAGATTCTTTTTAAGATAATAAATCTTACTTGAAATTGAATAAATTTTATATTAAATAGATTTCTGAGACTTCGCCTTTTTTATTAATAACTATATCTCTCTTGTTTGAATTTTTAAGAATTCCTTTTCTTCATCATTCAGATGGGGACTTAACTTTTCAAATACAGTTTTATGATAGTTATTTAACCAGTCCCTTTCTTCATTTGTAAGCATATCTATAGCTACTCCATTTAAATCTATAGGACAGTATGATATTGTCTTAAATCTATAAAATTCACCGAACTCTTGAGATTTTGTATCTTCTATAACTAAAAGAGTATTCTCTATTCTTATGCCATGCTTCCCTTCCTTATATACTCCAGGTTCATTAGTTATTATCATCCCTGGCTCTAACACTGTTAAATTTCCTTCTGGTCTTATCCCTTGAGGTCCTTCATGAACATTTAAGAAGAAGCCTACACCATGCCCTGTTCCACATTTATAATCTATTCCATAATTCCATAAAGGCCTTCTAGCTAATATGTCTAAATTCATTCCAGTAGTACCCTTTAAAAATTTTGCCGTTGATAAAGCTATATGTCCCTTTAATACAAGAGTAAAATCTCTCTTTTCTTCTTCTGTTATATGCCCTAAAATAAATGTTCTTGTTATATCTGTTGTTCCATCAAGGTATTGTCCACCGGAATCCACAAGAAACATTCCTTCTTGCTTTAACTTATAGTCTGTTGCTTCTGTTGCTGAATAATGCATCATAGCTGCATGCTCTTTATAGCCAGCTATAGTTCCAAAGCTGTCTCCCCTATAGTTTTCACCTTTAGATCTAAATTCGGTTAACTTTTTGCTTGCTGATATCTCTGTTATTTTTTCTTTTCCCATATTATCATTTAACCACTTTATAAATTTAACCATAGCAACACCATCTCTAACTTGAGATCTTTCTGTATTTGCTATTTCAACTTCATTTTTTATAGCTTTTAATGTTGTAGTGATATTCATTTCTTCTATTACTTTTATGTCATTAATTAAACATGAATATACCTTTGCATTCAATTTATTTGGGTCTATTATAGTTGCATCCTTTATTAATTTTACATGTTCTTCTATTTCATCATATTCATATATTTCAAAGCCTTCATTTTTTAACTTCTCTCTTGTATAATTATCTACCTTATCATTATTTATATATAAATTAGCATA
Organism: Clostridium sp.; assembly: GCF_017888565.1. Taxonomy (GTDB): domain Bacteria; phylum Bacillota; class Clostridia; order Clostridiales; family Clostridiaceae; genus Clostridium. Next base: position 133,929 of record NZ_JAGHFX010000043.1, on the reverse strand, counting down.
ATTCTCATTAATAAGAACATAAGAAAGTGCAACTGGATTAAATTTAACATCATTTCCTCTTATATTGCAAAGCCATGCTATATCATCTAAAGAAGAAATTATATAATTTTTAGCTCCTTCTTCTTTCATATGTTTTCTAACTTCTTGTAATTTTTCTGAAGCATATTTACCAGAATAAACTTCATCATGTATAAATATTTTACTTTTAGGTAATTCAGGTCTTGATTCCCAAATATCCTTTAATAAGTCATAATCCATATTAAGATTAAATTTATTTTCTTTAGATATCTCTAGAAATGCTTTGTATTGATTAACTGAAAATAACATTCCATCAAATCCTAAAGTTTCTCCAGATTTAATATTTTTCTTTATCCATTCTTCAATAGTTGGATATCCTGGTGTTCTCATCTTCATAAGTGAGATTCCGCTTCCATTAAGTTCTCTTTCTGCCTGAATAAAATATCTACCATCAGTCCATAAAAATGCTTCTCCTAACCCAACCAAAAGTATTCCTGCTGATCCTGTAAATCCTGATATAAATTCCCTTCCCTTAAAATACTCAGCAACATATTCACTTTGGTGTGAATCGCTACTTGGAATAATATAATAATCTATATTTTCTTTTTTCATGACTTCTCTAAGTTTTTCTAAATTATTCATATTTGCCCCCTTAAAAACTATATATTTTTTTATAAATAATATTATAACCATATATTTCATGATAATCTATAGATTCAATTAATTCTAAATATATTCTATTTTCTGAATATTTATTGATTTAATTAGACTTTTTTTATATAATTTATGTATTGCATAAAAAGGGGGAGACTTATATGGGAGATATATGTAAGTTTAAAAGTTTTATAGTTGAAGCTAAGAAAAATACTTATGCTTCAGGAGCTAAGAAAGAACCATCTTCTAGACCAAACTCAAAAGACTACGCTTATAAAAAATATAGTTATTATTACCTTGATAGTCATATTGGAGATAAAGAGTTCATAGGCGAGGAATTAGTTTGGCATAATGAAAAGGTTTGCTGGGGAATGAATTATAAAGGACAAGTCCTTGTTAATGAAACACCATCTGGGTTTAATAAGTTTTTAAGAAGCGCTTTAAAAAACGTATCAGAAGATTCTCCATTCAGAGGACCAAAATATTTTAAAGACGAAGATTTTATCTATGAATGTAATTGGGATGGAGATTTATCTTCATTTAATGGAGTTGAATCAATATCTTATGATGGAAATGAAATATTTAAACTTTATTTTCATGGCGGAAGTCTTAAATAAAAATTTTCAAATTAAAATGAAGCTCTACAAGAAATTAACCTGTAGAGCTTCATTTATTATATATTTAATAATATCATCTTGTCCTATAACTAGACTATAGTATTAATTCATTATTATTCTAAGTTAATTTATAATTTTCTATTTTGCTTCTTCAACCTTTTTACCTAATATTTGTACTCCTAAGAATACTGCTATTATTGATATTGGAAGAACTATATACCATTGTAATCCAAAGCCTGCTGGTATATATCCAAATAAAATTGTTATTGCTGCTATAAATAAAGCATACCACATTTGAGTATTCACGTGTGCTATATGATTACATCCAGCTCCCATTGATGAAAGAATTGTAGTATCTGATATTGGTGAGCAGTGATCACCAAAAATAGCTCCAGTTAATACTGCACTTGTACTAACAATCACATAACTCATATCAGGATTCATCGAATATGCTAACGGTATTGCAAGCGGCATCAATATTCCCATAGTTCCATAAGCAGTTCCTGTTGCAAATGAAATAATTGCGCCTAGTATAAATATTAGGCTTGGAAGTAAGAAATTAGGCAATGATCCTGATAGTAATGAAACTAAATATTTTGCTGTTCCTAAATCTTTTATTACGGAACTTAGTGACCATGCTAATAATAATATTACACCTGTTATTAATAAGGGCTTCATACCATCTATCCATGTATCTATTGCTTCTGAAACTGTAAATATTTTCTTAGCTACCCCCATTATTATTGATACTATGCTTGCTACTAATGCTGATTGAAATAATGCAACTGATGCATCTGATGCACTAAAAGCTTCTTGTATTGCTTTAAATGATGTTGGTGAATTAGTCATTATTTGCTTAAGCGCAACGTCCTCTCCTCCCATTATTGCGGAATAACCACTAAAATAGAAACAAAGTAATGCAGTTATAACTAGTACGCCTATTGGAATTATGGCATTCCAAATACTTAGCTTTATTCCTTCCTTTGGTTCAAGTTCAGCATGATCCATATTAGAATCTGATGCAACTTCTTCATCTCTAGAATTTAAACCTCTCTTTCTTGCTTCTATTTCCGCTTTATACATAGGTCCAAATTCTTTTAGTAATATTGAAGTAATAAATACGAAAACTAATATTAGTATATTATAAAATCTATAAGGTATTGTTTGTAAAAACACCCCAAAAGCATCAACTTCTTGACCTATTCCATTAATAAAGGCATCATTTATTAAACCAACTTCTAATCCTATCCATGTTGATACAATCGCTAGTCCTGCAATTGGAGCTGCTGTTGCATCTATAATAAATGCTAATCTTTCTCTTGATATCTTCATTTTATCTGCTACAGGCTTCATAATAGGTCCTACTATTAATGAATTGGCATAGTCATCAAAAAACACAGCTAATCCTAATAAAAGAGTAACAACTTGAGTACTTTTTGCAGTCTTGGCTTTTCTTGCTAAAGCTTCTGCCACAGCCTTAGCTCCACCCATTTTAGCAACTAGATGTATAACTCCTCCTATAACTAACACCTGAAGAATTATTCCAGCATTCCAAGGATCAGCTAATGAGTTTAAGGCTCTAGATACAAAGTCCAAAAATGACTGTACAATAGCACCTAAGAATGAATTATCTACTAATTGTACTAAGAAAGTTCCTGATAATGTTCCAATAAATAAAGATATAATTACGTTCTTTGTTAAAAAAGCTAATACTATTGCAACCACAGGTGGTATTAAAGTTAATAGCCCATAATGATTTGCGTTAGATGTAGCTGTATCTACCTCTGTAGCAAAAACTATTGATGTTGATAGTAAAGTCATCATAATAGTCATTAATAATACTTTAAAACTTTTTTTGTTATTCATATTTAATCCCCCTTAATATAACTTTGTAAATAATTAAAGGGCAGAAATTAAAAAGAGCCTTGAGTTTTCACTCAAGGCTCTAACTATACTCTAAACTATAATAGAAAAAAGTAAAATTCCTCAAGCGATAGCTCACCACAAAGCAAGTTTGTGACAGTGTTACATATATTTTATGCAACCCCAGCCATATGATTTTAAAGCATTAATCATACGCTTCGGCGATATTTCCTTTCCTATTAAATCACTGTGCTTACCTCATTAATAGTACTCTTAAGTATCGCGCCTCTACCCTTGTCGTTATTCACATTTAATTTATACTAACATTATACAATCATTATCTTATTAAATCAACCATAATTATTAGTTCTATTTTTTAACAACTTTATTTCTTTGCCATAAAAGCTTCTATTTCCTCTACTGTTTTAATCATTTCTTTAGTTAGAACTTCATTTCCCTCTTCAGTAATTAGAACATCATCCTCTATTCTTATTCCGATTCCTTCATCTTCAATGTATATTCCTGGTTCAACAGTATATATCATTCCAGGCTGAAATATAACATCTCTATTCTCTAACTCAATATCATGGGTATCCATTCCTAAACTATGACCTATGCTATGATAATAAAATTTTGAAACATCGTCTTTTTCTGTAATTAGTCCAAGCGAAATACATTCTTCTGAAATCCAATCTTTTGCCTTTTTATTTAAATCTACAAACTTAACTCCTGGCTTCATTTCTTTAATAACTTTTTCATTAACCCTAAGAACAGCATTATACACTTCTTTCTGTCTTTCAGTGAACTTACCATTGATAGGGAAAGTCCTTGATATATCTCCATTATAATATTTATATTGAGCACCTAAATCGAATAATATTAATTCTCCATCTTTCAATTCTGAATCATTAGTTACATAATGAAGTACTGTAGCATTTTCCCCAGCTGCTGCAATAGTCTTAAACGCAAAATCCTTTACGCCATTTTTCTTGCAGATAAAATCAAAATAGGCTTCTAATTCATACTCCTTAATACCAGGTCTAGAATTTCTCATTAATTCTTTTACGCCCTTTATTGTTATTTCTATTGCTTTTCTTATTCTGTCGACCTCTTCATCAGTTTTGATAAGCCTTAGATTTCCTATAAGCTTAAAAGCATTTTTAATATTTATATTATAATATTTATGTTTAATTTCATTTACATACTTATATGACGTATTTTCTTCTTCTAGATCAAGGTATATATTTATCTCTTCTTTGTTAAGAACCACTTTTTCTATAAAATTATTAAACTCCCCAAGGTATTTAACATCTTCAATCATACAAATTTCAGAAACTTCTTCTTTTCTAATAGTCTTACCTTCCCATTTTTCTGCAATAGGATCAACTTCTTTTATAAACAAATATTCATTGGTTTTACCATTAATCTTAGATAAGACTAAAATATGATTTTCTTCATCAATCCCAGTTAAATAATAAAAATTTCTATTTGGTGTAAAAGGATATTTCTCATCTGCAGTTTTCTTTGGAGCTTTTCCTGCAAATAAAATTAATAAGGAGTTATCTTCAATACTTTTTAATACCTTATTTCTGTTATTCTTATAGAATTCCTTATTCATAAATTCACTTCCTCTTTTTTTACTCCATAGCTAATACTTTAACACTAACAACATTAGGTAATGCTCTTAAAGTATTAACTAAGTGTTTTAAATCCTTCTTCATATTAGATATATCTAATGTTATAGTTACATTTGCAGCCATATTTATAGGTATATCTTGATTTATTGTTAATATATTTCCCTTATTAAATGCAATGCAATCTAAAACTTTAGATAAAGTTCCAGTTTCATGAGATAATAGTACAACTAAAGTAATTTTTTTACTATTTATCCCTTCTGACATAGGAAAAACATAATCCTTGTATTTATAAAAAGTACTTCTACTTATTCCTGTTTGTTTTACAGCTTCACTTATATCTTTAGCTTTTCCCGTAAAAAGATTTTCTTTGACATCTAAAACTTTTTTAAAAACTTCTGGTAATACTTCACCACTAACAATATAAAACTTTTCTGAAGCCATAACATCACCTGCCCCCATATAAAAATTAAATAAGCTATATAATTAATAATTATATAGCTTATTTAAAAGAAAATACATATTATTCGTAATGTTTATTTTTTCATTCTATTTATATATGAATCTTATTTGACTTCTTAACTCTTTCTATAAAAGTTTTTATAAGCGAAATCAATATAGATATAACTCCCCCTAAAGCAAAGCAAAGTTGTATATTTCCTGTAAATAAGCCAACTAATACTCCAATTCCTACTCCGTATGCTAAAAATATTGCTAATATTTTTATCTCTTCATCTGACAAAAATAATCTGTCATTCCATTCCATCTCCTAAACACTCCCCTCCTTTATTTCTATAAATTTATTATAGAATATTTTTCTTGTTAACTAGTTACAAAATTATTACGTATTGTTTAAAAATTGTTAATTATTTTATACTTTTTTCTATTTATAATAAAAGTCTACTTACTAAAAAAACAGCAGCTATTATAGCAGTTAAATCAGCTAATATAGCTGCCCATAAAGTATGTCTAATCTTCTTAATTTGAACTGCTCCAAAATAAACTGTTATTGTATAAAAGATAGTTTCCGTTGTTCCCATAATTACTGATGATATTAACCCTATTGTAGTATCAGGTCCATAAGTTTTTAGAATATCTGTTAAAATCCCAACTGCTCCACTACCTGATAACGGCTTAACTAATACTAATGGAATTACTTCTTTTGGTAAACCAATTAATCCACCTACTGGAGCTATGATATTATTTAATATCTCTAATAACTTTGCCTCTCTAAAGATGTTAACGGCTATAATCATAGCTAGTAAATATGGAAATATGTTTAAACAAACTTGTAGACCTTCTTTTGCACCTTCTATAAACCATTCATAAACTTTTCGTCCTTTAAACATTCCATAAGTAATAATTATTATAACTATTATTGGAATTATACTTTTCGTTAAATATTGAAACATCTGTAGAATCCCCCTTTTAAAAATACCTTTGTAGTATTTTACAACAAACAACGCCCATTATTGCGGCAATAGTACTTGCTAAAACAGCCGGTATTATTATTGCTCCTGGATTACTTGATCCATAAGCTGCTCTTATTGAAATTACAGTAGAAGGAACTAACTGTATGCAAGCTGCATTTAAGACTAAAAAAAGAGACATATCATTTGAAGCTGTTCCTTTCTCCTTATTTAACCTGTCCATTTCTTGCATAGCCTTAATTCCAAATGGAGTTGCTGCATTTCCAAGTCCCATCATATTTGCAGTTATATTCATTACTATTGCACCTAAAGCCTTTTCATCTTTTGCTGCTTCTTTAAATATTAACTTTAAAACTGGTTTTAAAACCTTTGCCAATTTGTTAGTAAAACCACTTTTTTCTGCTACTTTCATTACTCCACACCAAAAACACATAAGCCCAACTAATCCTATAATAAGGGAAACAGTCGAATCTGCTGAAGATATTATAGCTTTAGATATCATTTCTCCATTTCCTGTGAGTAACCCAATTAGCACTCCTAAAAATATCATTCCGAACCAAATATAATTTATCAAAATCTCACCTCTTATGAATTACTTATACAATATATGCCTTGCATCTGATATTTATTAGTGATAGGATAAATATATGTAATATTAATTATGTTCATATACATAAAGGAGACGAATTATGAAGGAATCTAATTTAAAAATAGCTCAAAAGGACATTGATGACGCCTTAAAAACAGTAGAAGATATAGTAAGTGTACTAGATAACACTGATCTTCCTAGAAATGTATTAAAAGAAAAATTTGTTACATTAACAGAAAAAGTTCAGGAATTAGAAAATATATTAAAAACTGAAGGAATTCTTTAAATTTATAATAGAGCAAAAAAACAACTTCATTTCTGAAGTTGTTTTTTTTGTAACCCATAACTCACATTTTCTTATTGATTAGATAACCCACTTCTAATCAGACCATACACTATCATGCTTTCTCATACACATAGTCGAAACTTGAAAACGTTTAATAATATATTAATATAATCATATCATAATTTCTATTTTGTGGCAATACATAAAGAATAAAAAAAGTAAGAATATTGAAATATATTCAATATCCCTACTCAAAACCTTACTTACAGCTTTCTCTTTCTATAAGTTGATAGTCAAGAACATATTGTGATTCTTCTAATTCCTTTTTATTTAACATCTTTATAAGCATTCTCATCGCTACTGATCCCATATCATAACTTGGTTGCTTTATTGTTGTTATCTTAGGATAGAAAACTGAAGAAACTGCATTATCATTAAACCCTATAACACTTACATCTTCTGGGACCTTTTTACCACGTTCTCTCAATGCATTTATTACTCCCATAGCAATTTCATCAGAAGCACATACTACTGCTTCATAATTCTTCTTACTATTTTCAAAATGTTCAATTGCCTCATATCCAGTCTTAACTTTTAATCCTTTAGTATAAACTAAATCCTCATCTACATTAAGATTCTTTTCCTTTAGGGCCTTTTCATATCCTATGTATCTATCTCCCCAGGCATTCATACTATCTTTTTTAGCACCTACATATGCTATGTTATTTAATCCTTTATTTAATAAATAATTTGTAGCTTCCTCTAAAGCCTTTACATTATCTATTATTACACTTGGTAAACTTTCCTCTTTATCTTTAGATTCAACTAATACTGTAGTCAAATCTAATTCATTTATGATATTTAAAGTTTCTTCTTGTAATGATGAACTCATATATATAACTCCATCAACCATTTTCTCTTTAAGTACTCTTAAATATTCCTTTTCCTTTTCATCATCGAAATCAGAGTTACATAATATAACATTATAATCATATATATTAGCAACATCCTCTGCTCCTCTAACTATTTCAGGATAAAAACCGCTTGAAATATCCGGAACTAAAATACCGACTGTTTTTGTCTTTTGCGTCTTTAAGCTTCTTGCTACTATATTAGGCCTATATCCAAGTTTTTTTATAGCGTCTAAAACTTTCTTCTTTGTATCTTCATTTACAACATCTATATCATTCAAAACTCTGGAAACAGTAGCAATTGAAACGCCCGCTTCTCTAGCAACATCTTTTATAGAAGTAGCCATACCAACATCACTCCATTTTTCTTTTTAATCTTTTATCCTATTCTAACTATATATTATACTATTTGCAAATAATTAATACAATATTCAAGGTTTCTCTTTATAATAATTCACTATATATTCACAATAAAAATGTAATATTAACCCAAAAAATATTGTCAAATAATAAAATTAGAATCTTTTAACTTGTGCAAAAATCAAATAATATATATTACTTCAAATTTTCTTTTACTTAAATAATTATTTTAATTACTTAACCAAATACTCTACTTAATTATATAGTAATTGAAAATATAAACTAGAGTTAAAAAGTTAGAAGTTTAATGAAAAACTTCTAACTTTATTAAATCTTTTTTAATTTAGTTCACTACTTTAACTGTCATATTTAACTTTTCGCCATTTATAACAGTTTCAGTATAATCTACTTTTTCATTAACAACAATTTCTTGAGTTAGTGTTTCTCTCTTTATTGCATCAGAATATTTGTTAACAACAGCTATTAGCATATCATTATCAGAAACAAATAATTTAATCTTATCTGCTACTTCAAAGCCTTTTTCTTTTCTCATGTTCTGTATCTTTGATATTATTTCTCTTAGATGTCCTTCTTCTTTTAATTCTTCTGTAATAGTTGTATCTAAAACAACACCTATTTCACCTTCACCAGCAAAAGCATAACCTTCTAATCCTTGCATTGTTACTAAAACACTTTCACTATTTAAAGCTATTTCTGTTCCATCTACTACTATAGTTTCAGTACCACCATTTTGAAGTTTTTGTGCTAATTCCATTTGATTTCTTGAAGCTATTTCTTTTCTTATTCCTGGAATTAACTTACCATAGGCTCTACCTAATACAGGTAAGTTAGGCTTAATTTCAAAATTAACATATTGTGATAAGTCAGCACCAAACTCTACTGTCTTTATATTAAGCTCATCTTTTATGATATCACCATAATATTCTGGTATTGCATCTGTTGATAATAACATCTTTGAAAGCGGCTGTCTATTTTTTATATTAGCACCATTTCTAGCACTTCTTCCAAGTTTAACTATTGTATAAGCTAAATCCATTTCCATCTCTAACTTTTCATCAATAGCAGTTTCATCTACAACTGGCCATGAACATAAGTGAACACTTTCTTCAGCAGATTTATCTAATCCAGCAACTAAATTTTGATAAATTTCTTCTGTTATAAATGGCACAAACGGAGCAGCTACTTTAACTAAAGTAGTTAGTACTCTATATAAAGTTACATAAGCACCAATCTTATCATCTGTTAATTCTTCTGACCAATATCTTGCTCTATTTCTTCTTACATACCAGTTTGATAACTCATCCGTAAACTCTTCAATGATTAATGCAGCTTGAGTTATTTGATATGAATTTAAATTGTTATCTACATCTTTAATTAATGTGTTAAGTTTTGACATTATCCATTTATCCATTACATTTTCTGATTTGAAATCTTTATATTCTAATGGATTGAACTTATCTAAATCTGCATATAACACATAGAATGAATATACATTCCAGAAAGTGCTTAAGAACTTTCTTTGAGCTTCTGCTACATCATCAATAGAGAATCTTGTTGGAAGCCATGGTGCACTTGCAGTGTAAAAGTGCCATCTTGTTGCATCTGCACCTTGTGCATCTAAAACCTCAAATGGATCTACAACATTTCCCTTTGACTTTGACATCTTTAATCCCTTTTTATCTAACACGTGTCCTAAAACTATACAGTTTTCAAAAGGATTAGTATCAAATATTGCTGTTGAAATAGCTAATAATGTATAGAACCAACCTCTAGTTTGGTCAACAGCTTCTGAGATAAATTGAGCTGGGAAGTTCTTTTCAAATAGCTCTTTATTTTCAAAAGGATAGTGTAATTGTGCAAATGGCATTGAACCTGAATCAAACCAACAGTCAATAACTTCAGCTGTTCTTGTCATTTCTTTGCTACACTTAGGACAATTTAAGTGAATATTATCAATATATGGCTTATGAAGTTCTATATCATCTGGAACATTAATTCCTTTTTCCTTTAACTCTGCTATACTTCCTATACATTCTTTATGGCCACATTCACATTCCCAAATAGGAAGTGGAGTACCCCAATATCTATCTCTTGATATACCCCAATCAATAACATTTTCTAAGAACTTACCAAATCTACCTGTTCTAATGTTATCTGGATACCAATTGATTTTATTATTATTTTCTAAAAGCTTATCTCTAAGCTTAGTCATTGCAACAAACCAGCTTTCCCTTGGATAATAAAGAAGTGGTGTGTCACATCTCCAGCAGTGTGGATATGAGTGAAGATGCTTTTCAGCCTTAAATAGCTTATTATTTTCTTCTAAATATTTAACAATGCTTTCGTCACACTTCTTAACAAACTTTCCTGCCCAAGGAGTTACTTCTTCTACAAAGTTACCACTTGCATCAACTAAGTTAATAAATCCAATTCCATTCTTCTTTGCAACTATGCTATCATCTTCACCATAAGCTGGTGCTATATGAACTATACCAGTACCATCTGATAAAGTTACATAGTCTCCATGTATAACTTCAAAAGCTTTTCCTTCAACTTCACCAAAAGGAAGTAATCTTTCATACTTAGTTCCTAATAACTCAGTTCCCTTGAACTCTTTAATTACTTCGTAGTCTTCTCCTAAAACTTTTTGAGCTAGTTCTTTTGCAACTATTAATATCTCATCTGCAACTTTAGCTTCAACATAATCATAAGCTTTATTAATACATAGTGCTAAGTTTGATGGTAAAGTCCAAGGAGTTGTTGTCCAAGCTAGAATATATTTATTTTCTTCGCCTTCAACTTTGAACTTAGCTATAGCTGTTAAATCTTTTACATCCTTATATCCTTGTGAAACTTCATGAGAAGAAAGACCCGTTCCACATCTTGGGCAATACGGCATTACCTTATGTCCCTTATATAAAAGACCTTTTTCCCACATTTGACTTAATGCCCACCAAACAGATTCTATATATGAATTATGATATGTAACATAAGGCTTTTCCATATCTACCCAATAACCTATTTGATTAGTCATCTTTTCCCACATGTTAACATAAGTAAATACTGACTCTTTACATTCAGTTACGAATTTTTCTACTCCATAACTTTCAATTTGCTCTTTACCTGAAATACCTAATTTCTTTTCAATTTCAAGTTCAACAGGTAATCCATGAGTATCCCAACCAGCTTTTCTTATAACTTTATATCCCTTCATAACCTTATATCTTGGGATAATATCCTTCATAACTCTTGTTAAAACGTGTCCTACGTGTGGTCTTCCATTTGCTGTTGGAGGTCCATCATAAAATGTAAAATATTCACCATCTTGATTCATATCAAAATTCTTTTTAATGACATTATTCTCTTTCCAAAGGTCTGCTACTTCTTTTTCCATACCAACAAAACCTTTTGGTAATTCAACCTTTTTGTACATATTTTAACTCCCTTCCATTGATTACTTCATATAAAAGCTAGCTGCTTTAGTGTTATGCCTATTACTAATTATTAATCTTAAATCTATATTTTACATTATTAACTATAGCTTAGTAATTATTCATTAGCTAACGGTAACTAGAAAATAATAAATATATATAGATTTAAATAAAAAAAACTCCGCCCAATAGGACGAAGATTATTCGCTATACCACCTAAGGTTAGAAGTTCCCCATAACTAAATATGAAAAACCCTTTAAATTCGAGTACAAACATACTCTATCCCTTAACGCAGGATAACGTGAAAAACTTAATCAGTAATTTTAAACCTTTCAGCCTCAAACTCCTAGGTGATTTTCCTTAACCTTCTCTATGACTTTCCACCAACCAGTCACTCTCTTAAAGTATCTAATTAAGTACTTTTCCTAATCACTGTCTTTAACTATTATAATGAAATAATATAAATATAATCATTATGTTAATAATAATTATATTCTACTACAAAGTAAAATAATATAAAAGATTATATTTAAGAATATTTAAATAAATTTTACACAAAATAAAAATATAATGTTTATTCTCGAGATTAAAAATTAACTAATAATTTTTATCAATTAGTATTGACTTTCCCTATTGATAAATATATAATAAAAGCATAAAGAATAAACATTGAATTTATTTTTTATCCCCTTTATTTTCCTTAGTCGATTTCTTAATATAGGAGGAAAACTAAATGGAAAATAACTTAAACGAACAAGTCCTTGATAAGATTACTAAAGTTTGTACTTGCAAGGCAATACCAAGATCCAAAATAAAAGATGCAATCAAAGCCGGAGCCCATACTGTGGCAGAAGTTTCTAAGGCAACAGGAGCTTGCACAGGTGGATGCAGAGGCTACAGATGTACCCCTACAATCCAAAATTTGATTGATAAACATCTGGAAAATAACTAATATAGTTCCCCCAAACTATATTAGCATATAGATTATATCTCCCCTAAAACCACCTGTTATAGAAACAGGTGGTTTTTTTATAAATTCCTTATCTCAATATTAAAATAGACATATGTAAATTTACATTTCCTCTGAGTAAAACAATTGAGTATCAAATTCATATATGTCCTTTCTTTTTAAAAAATTCTAATAGATAATCCAAAATTTTTAAATGTATCTTTTGTCATATCAATATGTTCTAAATCTTTATTTTCAACTTTATCTTTTGTTATACTTTCATAAGTCAATTCGTCTATTTTATTTTCCACGTATTTTCTAACTCTTCTTGGAGTTGGTATAACAATTGCCTTAAATATCATATATATCTCCCCAAATAATTGCTTTATACTATAATTATATTTTCATTTATATTTAATATTCATCAAAACAAATAAAATCCCAAACTCCTTAGAGGTTGGGATTTATAGTCAAATATTAATATAAAATGATTCAATTTATTATATTAGATTTATTATAATCCAATCTATAGTTCCTCCATATAAAATAACAATTAAACTAACTATTATTAAAACAATTTTATATGAAAATACTCTATACTTTTCTCTCCATTGATCAATAAATAATAGCTCCTTCTCCTCTCTTTTCCTTAGTATTAAAATAGCTCCTAAAATCATTCCTAACGGTCCAATTATAAGTAATGCACTTCTTACAATGTTTAATGACTGCTGCCAATTAAATTTCGATATTATTAATGAAATTATTCCCCCGCCCAAAATAATTGCTAAAGATATAAAACTTCCAATAATCATACATTTAATAAAATCATTTATTATTCCATTTAATTTTCTCATGTATTTATCTCCTAAAATCTAATTAATATAAATGACATGCTACAAAATGTCCTTTTTCTACTTCTTTGAATTCCGGGTATTCATTTTTACATATCTCCATACATTTGCTACATCTACCTTGGAACTTACATCCTTTTGGAGTATTAATTGGACTAGGAACATCTCCCTCTAACATAATTCTTTCCCTATTTTCTTCTATATCAGGATCTGCTATTGGAATTGCTGACATTAATGCTTCTGTATATGGATGTTTAGCATTATTAAATAATTCTTCTGATTCAGCCAATTCAACCATACTACCTAAATACATAACTGCTACCCTATCTGAAATATGCTTAACCATAGATAAATCATGGGCAATAAATAAATATGTTAATCCTAATTCCTTTTGTAAATTAATTAATAAGTTAGCAATTTGTGCTTGAATTGATACATCTAGAGCAGAAATAGGTTCGTCACACAAAATGAATTTAGGCTCAACAGCTAAAGCTCTAGCTATACCTATTCTCTGCCTTTGTCCACCTGAGAATTCATGCACAAACCTATTTGCATGCTCTTTGTTTAATCCTACATGCTCTAGTAATTCATAAATTCTTTTATCCTTATCCTCTTTTGATTTAGCTATACCATGAATATCTATTCCTTCTGATATTATATCCGCAACAGTCATTCTTGGATTTAATGATGCATAAGGATCCTGAAATATAACTTGAACTTCTTTATTAAATTGTTTTTTAGCTTTACCCTTTAATCCATTTATTGATTTACCCTTATAAAAAACTTCTCCATCTGTTTTATCATACATTCCAATAACAGTTCTTCCACAAGTTGTCTTTCCACATCCTGATTCTCCGACTAATCCCAAGGTTTCTCCTTCTTTTATGGCAAATGAAACGTCATCTACTGCTTTTAAAATTTCTTTATTACCAAGTTTAAAGTATTTTTTCAAATTCTTAACTTCTAAAATTATATTTCCTTCATTAGCCATTTCTTCTTTCCTCCTCAATTTTCTCTAAGATATGCTCAGGAATCTCTTCACTATATAACCAGCATTTAGTCTTATGTGTATCTCCAAATGAATATTCCTTTGGCTCTTCTTCTAAACATATATTCATACAATATTTGCAACGAGCTGCAAATGCACATCCTTCTGGTGGTGCTATTAAGTCAGGAGGGGTTCCCTTTATTGTATCTAGCAGTTGTTTTCCTTTCCATCCAAGCTTAGGAACTGAATTTAAAAGTGCCCAAGTGTATGGATGTTTAGGCTCATAGAATATCTCTCTTTTTTCCCCTTGCTCTATAATTTGTCCAGCATACATTACAGCAATTTTATCTGCCATTCCTGCAACTACTCCAAAATCATGAGTAATCAATATTACTGCTGTATTAAGCTTGTCTTTTAATTCATTAATAAGTTCAAGTATTTGCGCTTGAATTGTAACATCAAGAGCTGTTGTGGGCTCGTCTGCTATTAAAATTTTAGGATTACAAGCAACTGCTATTGCAATCATAACTCTCTGTCTCATTCCACCTGAAAATTCATGGGGATACTGATCAACCCTTTTTTCAGCATTTGGTATTCCTACAGATTCAAGTATCTTTATTGCTTCTTCTCGTGCTGACTTCTTATCCATATTTCTATGAGCTACTAGATTCTCTATTATTTGCTTACCTACCTTCATTGTTTGATTAAGAGATGTTAATGCATCTTGAAATATCATTGCACATTCTCCACCTCTAAATTCTCTAATTTTCTTTTTATCATAAGTTAATATATCTTCTCCATTATAAAATATCTTACTATCCTCTTTAATTTCCCCCTGTGGTGCTTGTATTAATGCCATAATAGATCTAGCTGTAACACTTTTTCCGCATCCTGATTCTCCTACTATAGCTAATACCTCGCCTCTATCAACCTCAAAGGACACCCCTCTAACAGATTGTACCTCTCCTGCATAAGTATGATAAGATACTCTTAGATTCTTAACACCTAGAATTGATTCATTTTTATTTACTAACTTCTCCATACCTTATATACCTCCTATTGTCTTAATTTTGGATCTAGGGCATCCCTTAAACCATCACCTAAAACGTTAAATGATAATATTAATAAACATAAAATTATAGTAGGGAATAATAATTGATAAGGATAAAATGCCATTGCTTGTTGTCCAGCTGATAATAGTGAACCCAGGCTAAATGCCGGAATATCCAATCCTAGTCCTAAGAATGAAAGTATTGTTTCAGAAACTATTACACTTGGAATTGTTGATGCAACATCTAATATTATTAATCCAATTGTGTTTGGTAATAAGTGCTTTAAAATTATTCTCATTGGAGATGCACCTAAAGCCTCCGCTGCTAAAACATATTCACTTTCTCTTAATTGAAGAATTTGCCCTCTTATCATTCTTGCTGTGCTAGTCCAAGCCGTTAGACATAAAGCTAACATTAACTGAAAATATCCATTTCCTAAAACAACTAAGATCAATAGTGTAATTATTAGGTATGGAATGCTATTTAACACCTCAACTATTCTCATCATTATTTCGTCTACTATTCCACCTAAATATGCAGCTATACCACCATATAAACATCCAACAACTATATCTATTGCAGTAGCCATCAACGCTACACTTATTGATATTCTTGTTCCTATCCACACTCTTGTAAACAGGTCTCTTCCCATAGCGTCTGTTCCCCACCAGAACTCACCACTAGGAGATAAATTCTTCTTTTCTGTTACAACAGTTTGATAATCCATATTTCTTATTATTGGAGCAAAAATTGCCATTAGCACAAGAGCAACTAATACAAATAAGGCCCCCATAGCAACTGGATTCTTTTTAAGCCTTCTCCAAGCATCTTGCCAATAACTGATATTAGGTCTTACAACTAAATCACTATCTAAAGTAGATGAATCTACAAGTTCAAATCTTTTATCTTTTACTTCTAATTTATTCATAAAGTCACACTCCTATCTACTTAACTAATCTTATACGTGGATCTACAACTGTATAAAGTATGTCAGTTATAAATATTGCTATAAGATAAATTAATGCATATAGTAATGTTAATCCCATTAAAATTGGAATATCTCTATCATTAGAGGCCTGAATGAAGTATTGACCAGCCCCCGGAATGGCAAAGACCCTTTCTATGAAGAAAGATCCAGAGATTACTCCTGATATTGCAACTGGTAATACTGTAATTATTGGAATAAATGAATTTCTAAGAACATGTTTTCTAACTATAGCTACTTCTGATAATCCTTTTGCCCTAGCTGTAAGTGTATAATCTTGATTAATGCTATCTAACATACTTGTTTTCATTAATCTTGCATAATAAGCTAAATATGTTCCCGCTCCAGCTAACGTTGGTAAAATAGTATACTCCCATCCACCAAGCCAAATATCTGCCCCTTTCGGCCATCCTATTATAGGTAAATTTAATAATGGCCCCTTTGCTAAATATTTTTGTAATAGCAGCGATAATACTAGTGACGGCACCGAAGCAAGTAACATTACCCCTATCAAAATTGCATAATCAATAATCTTTCCTCTATTCATTGCAGCAACTATTCCTAAAATAATTCCTAATGTTACTCCAACTGCTATTTGTTGTATTCCAAGTCTTGCTGAAACTGGCATCTTATTTTTAACTATACTTGAAAGTGTATCTCCCGCATGCACTAAAGACTCACCAAATTCGCCCTTTATAATGTAATTTTTTAATGTAATAAAATATCTCTCCACTACCGGCTTATCATAGCCATATTTAGCTATAACTATTTGCTTTGTTTGCTCTGGCAGCTTTTGAATCTTCTTATCTATAGCTGTTCCTGGAATTGCAGCTAAAAGAAAAAATGTAGCTGTTCCAATTAAATAAAGTGTAATAACCATTTCGATAAATCTTCTTATAACATACTTTGCCATATTACTCTCCCCTTCAGATTGAATTAATGCACATCAACAATAGTTGATGTGCATTATACTAATTCTATATAATAACTTTAATTAATTTTTTCCTTCTATATATGCATGTTTGAATTCATAAACTGACCCAAATGAAGTAAATTGGATATCCTTAACATAGTTTTGATAGAATGTGTACTTATCAGTATAGTAAACTGGTGAAATAACAGCATCTTCATTAACTAGCTTATTTTCTAGATTTTTATAGATTTCTGTAACCTTATCTTGCTCTGTTTCTTTGTATACTGATTTTAATAATTCATCATACTCAGTATCAGCATAACCAGTATGGTTATTTCCACCATTTGATACCCATATATCTAAAAAGCTCATTGGATCATTATAATCTGCTGACCATCCAGACATTGTAAAGTCATACTCAAGCTTATCCATTATACTTAAATAAACTCCCCAATCTCCTTGAGTCTCAACATTTATTTTTATACCTAAATTTCCATTTATTTGTTGAGCTACCCATTCAGCTCTTTGTTTTTGTAATTCTGAACTTCCTTGAGATAAATAAGTTAATTCATATTGACTTAAATCATCTGTTTGAAGCCCTAATTCTTTTAATCCTTCTTTAAATAGTTCTTGAAGCTTTTCCTTATTATTTACATAAGTCTTTGCATCGCTTTCTAAAGGCCCTTTTACTTTATCTCTATACTTTTCATCTCCAACATTTATAGCTGTTGGAACTATTCCATAAGCTGATTGGAATCTACCAACTAAATCTTTTGTATAGACATCTCTATCTATTGATAAACCAATAGCTTTTCTTACTTTAGCATTCTTTAATATTCCATTAGCTGATTCACTCTTTTGATTAAAATATAAATAGAATGATCCCGGATCCTCTCCTGTAAGCTTTTGGAACTCTCCTGCATCAGCTTTTTGAGTCCATTTTTCTATATAATCTGTTTGAGATCCTGATATATCTAACTCCTGAGCTTCAAATAATTGAGCTTGAGTTGCAAATTCTTGAATCTTTGTCATGTTAATCTTTTGAAGATATACATTATCCGCATCCCAATAAGTATCATTTTTTACTAATACCATTGAGTTTCCATTATCCCAACTTTCTATCTTAAATGGTCCATTATATACAGTGTCTTTAATTTCACTAGCATACTTGTCCCCTAATTTTTCTATAATGTCTAATCTAATTGGATGGAATGTAGTATACGATACCTTTGATGCAAAGTAAGGTACTGGATGCTTTAACTTAAATTCTAAAGTATAATCATCAACTGCTTTTACTCCTACAGCATCAATTGTTCCTTTACCTGTATTATATTCTTCTGCTCCCTCAATATCATAAGCTAAGAATGAATAGGCAAATCCATTGTCTGGATTTAATATCCTTTGGAAAGAATCAACATAGTGCTTTGCTACTACAGGTTCTCCATCTGACCAATTCATTTTTCTTAAATAAAAGGTCCATGTTAAACCATCTTCTGAAGTTTCCCATTTTTCCGCCCCAGCTGGTACTATCTCGTCTCCCTTTCCGCTATTTTCAATTCTTACTAAACCTTCTTGTACTGCATTAAGAATAGATGAACTTTGATTATCTGTAGTATCATTTGCATCTAAAGTAGCAACTTCAAAATAAATAGTGTTTAACACTTGATCACTATCCATCTGTGCACTACCAGATTCCCCATTTTTTGATTGTTCAGGCCCCTTTTTTCCACAACCTCCAAGTATCATCATGCAACTTAAGCCTATTGCTAGTAAAAAAATAACTCTCTTTTTCATAATTTGCCCCCTTTTATTATTAGTGTAATAAAAATGCACATTAATGTATTTACTATCCACTCTTTCAAAATAGATATAAACCTTATTCTGCTTAAACTAATAATTGGTTATAAATATATTTAATTACATTTTATTACATTTACTTTATTGGTAATATTATAGCACCTATTTTATTAAAGTCAATCTATTTGCACATTATTTTTTGATAAATTATTTATTTTTACTCATTTTATTTTTCAAATTTACATATTATATATTATAAATATACAATTTTATTATTAACTTATATTATTCAACTTTAATATTTATTTTCTTATAGTTATGATATAATCTTATAAGATTAATTTAGGAAGGAGCTACAATATGGGAAGTAAATTTTATTTACATAAAGGTAAAAATAAAAGAGCTGAGCAAGGAAGACCTTGGATATATATTGATGAAATAAATGAGTATGATGGCGATTATGAAAATGGAGATATAGTTGAAGTATATAATCATAAAGGTTTTTTTATTGGTAAAGGTTATATAAATGATAGAAGTAAAATTACTATCAGAATCATGACAACAGATATTAATGAAGAAATAAATTATAATTTCTTCAAAAAGAGGTTTGCTAATGCCTTTGAATATAGAAAAACAGTTATAGATACATCTTCTTGCAGGTTTATATTTGGAGAAGCTGACTTCTTGCCTGGACTTACAGTTGATAAATTTGAAGATTATTATGTAATTCAAATTTCTACTTTAGGAATGGATAAATATAGAGACTTAATAGTAAAAGTTCTAGTTGAAGAATATGGTGCTAAAGGTGTTTATGAAAGAAGTGATATTAAAACAAGAGAAATTGAAGGCCTTGAACAAATAAAAGGCTTCTTAACAGAGCCATTTGATACAAATATTGAAATAATAGAAAATGGCGTTAAATACATAGTTGATTTAGAAAATGGTCAAAAAACTGGATTCTTCTTAGACCAAAAGGAAAACAGAGCTGCTATGCATAGAATATGTAAAGACAAAGATGTATTAGACTGTTTCACTCATACAGGCTCATTTGCTTTAAATGCTGGTATTGCTGGTGCAAAATCAGTTCTTGGAATAGATGTATCACAACATGCTATTGACTGTGCAAGAAAAAATGCTGAGATTAACAATTTACAAGATACAGTTAAGTTTGAATGTCATAATGCTTTTAATGTTCTTGGTGAATGGTCAAGAGAAGGTAAACAATTTGATGTTGTTATACTTGATCCACCAGCATTTACAAAGTCAAGAAATACTATTAACTCAGCTATTAGAGGCTACAAGGAAATAAATCTTAGAGGATTAAAAATGGTTAAACCAGGTGGATATTTTGCTACTTGCTCTTGTTCTCATTATATGAGCGAAGAACAATTAAAAAAGACTGTTCAAGAAGCTGCTCATGATGCTAGAAGAACATTAAGACAAGTAGAAATAAGAACTCAAAGTGCTGATCATCCAATTCTATGGAATTCAGATGAGTCCTATTACTTAAAATTTTTTATTTTTCAAGTAGTCTAACATGCTAAAAACTAATAAATATTTATAACTGATAACAGTATAGTAGAAAAGAACTTGATGATACCAAGTTCTTTTTTTGCTATATTAGCTTATTAACAAAATATATTGTAATATTTTTATTCTAATAATAACTCAAATAATTGATACTATCATAATATTAATATATAATTTATAGGTGAGTTTTGACTTTTATGGAAAATAATATATAATCTAATTTAGATAAATATTTATATATTAGTATTATTTTATTAATATTGAATACTTTTATTTATATATTAACTTCGAATTGATACTAATATAGGAATTTTATTATTCATTTTATATAAACTTTAAATTTTGAAAGAAGGTCTTTATGGATATGTTAAATATTAAAAATACAAATAAAAACTTTGAAGGCTCTGAAACATTAAAAAATAATATAATTCCTACTCAATCTATATATGAATTTAATAATGTATCTTTGGATTTTAAAAATAAGGATGAGGCACTTAAAATCATAGAAAAATATCCCTTTTGTGAGTCTTTATCTATGTCTAAAAAAAATAGAATAAATATAAAAGTACGGACATCAAATCTACTACTATTATTTAATCAATTATCAAAAGATAACTTATTTTATATTTATATAGATATAGTAAAATGTGACACATAACTTCCAAATTTTATTTATAATTAAGGATATTTATAAATAGATTTATTATATTAAACAAAAAGCTATTATACTGCATATACAATTGCAATATAATAGCTTTTAATAAATTATATATAATCTAAACTGAATAATCTTACTTGATTAGACTGTTTATAAATTTTATATCTTATTATCTATAGAACTCTTGTGTTGCATAATATGTATTTCCTATTTTATAAACACCAATACCTATGCTACTGAAATTTGATGATAGTATATTTGCTCTATGTCCTGGTGAGTTCATCCAGTTATCCATAAATTGTGTTGCTAAAGTCGCATTACCGCTTACACCTTGTATATATGCAATGTTTTCTCCCCAAGCACTATATGATACACCATCTGCCTTCATTTGCTCAGTAATTAACTTTCCTTGTGGGTCTTTATGATCAAAGTATCCTCTATCGCCCATATCCTTAGATTTAATTCTAGCATAATGCTCCATAGTTCCATTATAACTTAATGCAGGAAGTCCAGCTGCTGCTCTTTCTTGATTTACTCTTTGGAATATAGCTTGTTCAATCTCTGATATATAGCTACTGCTATCTGAAATATTTGGTTTTTGATTTGATTCTTGCCCTGAATTAGAGTTAGAACCTTGTGATGGAGTAACTACTGGCTTTTGTTCCGGTGTGTATTGTCCATGAGTATAATAATCTTCATTTGAATCTTTATTTTCTGTTTGTTGATTGGCTTGTACAACTGTTTCAGTCTTACTATTTTCAGTTTGCTTATTATTTGAAGATTCATTATTTGCATTAGTATTAGATTCAGTTGAAACCTTGTCTGCTGAAGCTACTGTATTTTTACTTGTATCTACTACATTATTAGATTCATTAGTTTTTGTTTCCTTATTTTCAGATGAAGTTTCACTGTTAGATTGAATCTTTGTAGCATCACTATTAGGTGCTTCAGTTTTTGAAGGCATTAAAAAGCTTCCTACCCCTAAAACTATTGTTAATCCTGTTGATACTAATAACATCATTAATTTTGATTTAATCATTTGTAATTCCCCCTTCAGATTTGTTTGTTCATCTGTGTCATTATACTAACATAATGTTTAGGGGGTCTAAATATGAGTTGATTTCTAATTATTGAATATTATTCTATGACTAGTAACTATATTAATAATATTGATTTTTTTACCATAAAAAAACCTCATATAAAATTTATAAAATTTATAAAATTTACATATATATTTATTAAATGCTTAGTCTTTCTTAGTTCGCGTCACTTCTGAGTTTAAGCACATCTATTTTATATATAAAAAACTAATAATCCGTATTTTTTCATTAATATCTTCATATATTTCCCACAACAAAATTCCCAAAATTTTTTAGTCTATTTTAATTATTTTGGGCAATATCTCCTCTTATATTATATAAAACAATTCCTATCTAATTTTAAACTCATCTTTCTTTTAACCATGTATTTTTAAATTATCTCTAAAAAATTAAATTTATTTTCAAACAAAATAAAAGATGACTAAGCGTTGCCATTAGTCATCTTTTATTGAAATAAATTCTATAATTATAGGAGTTTAATTTGTTTGTATATGCTTTATATTATTAAAAGTGTGGAGCTTCTAATAATATTTTTTCCCTCTTTAATTGATATTGATTATCAATCTAATATTATAATATATTCTTTTTTTACCATTGTCAATAGAAAAATTGCAATTAATTGAAATTTATTATCATTTATTTATTAAAGATATCACTCCTGTATTTTTATTTACCACTGGAACTATATCCAATATATCTTTCCTACAACAATAATCAAGATCATCCTGTAAATTTAAATCTTTTAATACATTATAATGTCTTGCTTCTTTTATAAAACTTACTATATTTTGATTATTTTCATATATATATTTAGCTGTTTTAGCTATATCAGATAAATTATGAACATCTTTTTTACATAATAAATTAATCATATATCCTGAGCATATGAAATCATCCATAGAGAATTGTCCATTTGTACCTGAATTTATAAATACTATATCGTTAGAATTTTCATTTAATATATCTGTGACAGCATTAGCATTTATCATGGCACCTATTAGTATTTTACTTGCTTTCAAACTTAAATTTATTGCTCTTGTTCCATTAGTGGTACTTAGTATTATACTTTTTCCTTCTATTTTATCTCTTGTATACTCTAATGGTGAGTTAGTAAAGTCAAAACCTTCTATTTTTATAGCCCTTCTCTCTCCCCCTAGTAATGTATCTACTCCTTTTTTTGAAAGTTCTTTTTTCTTATTGAAGGCTTCCTCTACAGTTAACATAGGAATTACTTCCTTTGCACCATTTGCTAATGCTGTTGTAATAACTGATGTAGCTCTTAACATATCTATTACTACTACTATCTTATCTTCTAGATATTCTTCTTTAATATGATCTGCAGATATAATTACATCTATATTCATAAAAATACCTCCCCATATTTTATTGAAATTTGATTATCATTAATTTTTAATCATTAATAATTGTATTATTTAAAATTCTTTCCTTGCCATATATCATTATCTTCTAAAGCCTTATCTATGGCATTTAATACTTCCCACTTTTTCAAACTCCACATTGGTCCTATTAGTAATTCTCTTGGTGCATCTCCTGTTAATCTATGTACTACCATTTCTTCTGGTATCATAGAAACTCCCTTGCAGACTAAATCTATATATTGTTCTTGTGTTAATAGCTTTAGTTCACCACTCTCATACTGTTCGACCATTTTTGTTCCTTCCATCAGATGAAGCAAATGGAACTTTATTCCCTTAGCTCCTGAGTGTGCTATATAATCAACTGTCTTTAACATATCCTCTTCAGTTTCACCTGGCAATCCAAAAATAGTATGTACAACTACTTCAATGTTTCTTTCTAATAATCTTTTTAATGTATTATCAAACACTTCAAAATCATATCCTCTATTAAAATTTCTAGCTGTTTCATCATTTATTGTTTGTAGTCCAAGTTCAACAATTAAATATGTTTTTTCATTTAATTCAGTTAAAAATTCTAAAACATCATCATCAATACAATCTGGTCTTGTTGCTATTGATATTGCTACTACATTTTTTTGTGTTAATGCTTCTTTATATTTTCTTCTAAGTTCTTCTACCGGTGCATAAGTGTTCGTATAAGCTTGGAAATATGCAATTAGCTTTCCATCCTTCCACTTTTTCTCCATCATATCTTTTCTATCTTCAAATTGCTTTGTTATCGATAATGTTCTACTTCCAGCAAAGTCCCCTGATCCTCTAGCACTACAAAATGTGCAACCCCCTTTTGCAACTTTTCCATCTCTATTTGGACAGGTGAATCCTCCATCTAAAGATATCTTATATACTTTTTCATTAAATTTATTTCTAAGATAATAGTTTAAACTATGATATCTCTTACCATTCCATTCTTTCATTATTTCCTCCTAAAAAAAATAAAAGTACCACTATATTTAAGTTGTACTTTTATTCTACTACAATATTTTTATATGTTAAGTATTTTAAATATTTTTTTTAACTTCCTCTTCTTCCATATTTGCTTTATATTCTCCAATAACATCTATATTAATATCATTTCTACCTTCCTTACCACTTACCTCAACTGTAATTTCACTTTTATCAAAACTCTTTAAATTTATATTATATTTATCTTCTGGAAACATTTCATTAAATTTTAACCTAACAAGTTCTCCATCAGCAGTCTTATACACATTTACTCTATTTAATCCACTAGAATTTAAATATTCTACAATTAAATATCCTTCTTCCTTTGAAAATACCAAATTTTCAATTTTAACATTATCTAATATATCTAAAGGTATAACTTTTTTAGCTATTGGCTTATCTACTAGCTCTTCTAAATCACTACCAATATTAGAATTCTGATTTGCACCTGCTGTTGCACTTTCGCCACCACCTTGCCCTTGGGCCGCTTTACTTTCTTCTATATATGCGATTGATAAAAAAGCCTTATTATTTCCTATTGTTGAAATTGCTACTTTTTGTCCTTTATATCCTAATGATACTGGTCCAAAAGCCTCAGATGGAGCTTTTTCCTTATATAACATTATTTTATTTTCACTTACATAAACATCTTTAGGTAAATTACTTAATGTTAATATTAGATCGCTTTTCCCTCCATCTTCTCCAATCATTCTTAATGATTTATTTCTAACAAAAACCTGTTTTTTATTCATCGATTTAACTTCATCAATTTTATATTCATCATCAATTTTCAATACCTTTATTGCATAATTATCTAAATCACACTTTGGCTCTGATTCTGAATTTCTGATTACATTATATATCACATAAGCTGATCCTGAAGATTCTATCATGTTATCAGGAGCATAAGCTATTATTCTTGATGTTCCAGTAGATATCTCCTTATTTTTACTTATTACTTGCTCTGTGCATAGCTTATTTGCTTCTTCTATATTATTATCCTTAACATAGTTTAAATAACTCTCAGCAACTTTTACTGCTTCCTTTGGATTAAATAAATCTATATTAGCTTTTTCATTATTTTCTTTTTTTGTACATGCGGATAATAAATAAAAACTCATAATTACTAATAAACAACATTTGAACAAATTCCTCTTTTTCATTTTTATTACCTCCTTATATATAGTCCTCAAGGTTATTTTCCCAAAGAAAATATACCTTATTCATTTTTGAAGAATAAAAATACTTTTATAAATATATATTTGTTAATAGATAGTAAATAGGGGGATTAAAAATGAAACGTGAATTTTCTAAAATTTTTCAAATAGCAGTTGTTTTTATTGGAACAATTGTTGGAGCCGGATTAGCTTCTGGACAAGAAATCAAGGAATTTTTTACATCATATGGAGTATCAAGTTTTATAGGAATCATAGCCTGTGGTATATTTTATATGATTATGGGTTCTATAGTTTCTAAGATTAGCATTAAATATAAACTAAACTCTTATGGTGATGTAATTAAGGTAGTAAGTCCAAGTATACTTGGTAAAATTACTGGTGTAATTACTACACTATACTTGATTTCTAGTGCATCAATAATATTAGCAGGTAGTGGCGCATTAATAAATCAATTCTTTGGTATTCCTAAGATAATTGGTTCATTAATAATGGTAGCTTTAGCAATTTTCTTTCTTTTAAGAGATACTGATGGTTTAATTGAAGTTAACTCATTTATAGTTCCGACTCTTGTGATTACAATAACAACAATAACCATACTATATTTTATGTTTTGTAAAGATATGATTTCATTAGAGTTTTTAACTAAATTTGAGCCAAGAAAAACAGGTGTTACATTATCTACAATACTATATGCTGGATATAATACTCTTTGTTGTCTTGGTGTACTTGTACCTCTTAGCAATCAAATAAAAAAACCTAAAACTATGTTTTATGGAATTGCACTTGGTGCAATAGGTTTAGCTGGTTTAAGCTTTGCTATAAATTTCTTATTAATGATAAACCAACCATATATACATCAATATGAAATACCTTTATTATTTGTTGCACAACGCTTTGGGAATGTAGTTCAAGCATTATTATTAGTGGTAATTTGGCTAGAAATGTTTTCTACTGAAGTTTCTGATGTTTACTCTATAAGTAAAACATTAGATAATAACTTTAATATAGAATTTAAAAAGGCAATATTCATAGTCCTTATTATTGCTCTTCCTATATCAAGAATAGGATTTTCAAAATTGATTGGATTATTATATCCTCTTTTTGGTATGCTTAGCTTAGTGTTCATAGCACAAACAATTTATTTTTATTTTAAACATAAAAAAGAACTAAATTAATTCATAAAAGAAAACACCCCAGATTCCCAAAATTGGGCCCTGGGGGTATAATTTTTTTCAATTATATATCTATATTACTTGAAAAGTTATCTCCAACATCTTTAACCTTTTGAAGAGTATCTATCATATCTTGAATATTTCTAGTAAACTCCTCTATATCTTGATTAACTTGTTGAGATGATGCTGCATTTTCAGCTGCAATTGAAGCTAATGAATCAATTGTTTCAAACATTTCTTCAACTGACTTAACTTCATTATTTAATTGAATTATTGATTTATTAGTTTCATTTGATACAACCTTAATCAATTCATTGGCCTCTAAACTTATCTTTCTTACATTTTCTAAATTACCAGTTTCTAGCTCTAATATATTATATTGATTTTCTATACTTGTAACTAATGAATTAATTTCTTCTGCAAAGAATGATAAATTGCTGTTTATATCCTTAACAGCTTGTTGTGATTGTTCTGCAAGCTTTCTTACTTCTTCAGCTACAACAGCAAATCCCCTACCCTGTTCTCCTGCCCTTGCAGCCTCTATTGAAGCATTTAGAGCTAAAAGATTAGTTTGAGATGAAATCCCTGATACTAAAGATACTATTTGAGTAATATCTTCTGCCTTTCTTTGAAGATTTTTACCCTTTTCCTTTACATCCATAAATGATTTTAATGATTCTTTTATAGCCTCACTAGACTTGTCTACATTTATATGACTTTGATTAATCTTTTCAACAGATTTATCTAATTCATTTTTATTTTTATCTTCAGAATTTACTAAATCCTTTAAAGCTAAAATGTTTTCATTTGTTTGCTTTACAAGGGTTTCAGTACTTAACTCTTGTTGTGTTGCCAATTCTGAAACTTGCTCTGAATAGCTAGCTATTTCCTCTGTAGTCTTTCTCATTTTTTCTGTTGTGTCATACATTGCTTGAGTAAATGTAGCTAGTTCATTAACCGCAAGATTAGCTGATGTTGAATCTTTACCAATATTCTCTTTTAATTTTGATATTCCCTTATATATTTTTTCAAGCTTATCATTTGTAGTTATACTTTTTTCTATAACTTCAAATTTATTGTTTTCTATATTTTCTATTATGTCATTTAAAGGCTTTATTGTTATATAAGATACAAATACCGATATAATTCCAGAAGTAATCCCAATAATTAATCCCTTTGGTAATCCTACAAGTAAGATACTGATGCAAGTAATAATTAAAAATATAGGAACAGCAATCTTTAACTCTAAACTCTTTAATCCTATACTTGATAAGCTATTGCTAAATATGTATCTCTTACTATGTTGGATAGTATTTTCAAATTTAATATGTACTTTTAACTCTCCCTTTTTTCTTTCTACTTCTTTAACTTCTATATTTTCACCAAAATGTTTAGCACTTCCATTTAACAACCCTAAAAAATAATCAAATAGCTCTCTATCTGATCTATATGTAAAATATATGCTATTACTTGATATTGGTTCTAAATGCATCTTAGGTGGCTTAGCCCCCCTTATCTTTTTCATTATTATTGAATGTATAAAGTTAAGTGAATCTAAAAACTTATATAAGTTTACTCTTTTAAAGAATACAGGATAATCTTCTGAGAACTTCTGTAAATTATTTTCTCCAATGACTTGCCATAGCTCATTTACTGAAGTACCTACATTATCTGCTATTGTTTGTATTAAGTTAAATATTTGTATGTCATTTACATCTTCTAAAGGTGTAAATACTATGTTCTCTGACCAATTTACTGATTTTAAACTTTTATTTATAACTTCATTTCCATATAAATCCCTACATGTTCTTAACCACGTAGAAACAACTGTACCTTTCATAACTGTCCCCCTTAATTTAAGTATTTATGCCTAATGTTCTGTATAACTTTAAAAACTTTATATATTTAAGTTCATTATATAACTATTTTTATAAAAAAAATAGATGAATTGGAAATATTCCAATTCATCACATTATTACACCATATCATCCATATAATCAAATTTAGGGATTGTAGGATCATAGTAGTTATCGAAAGATCTTGGCGGAACAAATATTCTTTGAACCGACCTTGCACTTCCCCTTAATTCTGCTATTCTTGTTACCCCTACATAGACATCTGATATTTTATACCAAGTTGCATAATCAACTACACCTGTTTTAGGTAAATTGAAAACTCCTTGAAAAACCCTAACTGCCTCTGCCGTATTAGCTCCATATATACCATCTTGAGCTACCTTCGGAATTAGAGGGTAATTCTGAGATATTCTATTTAAAAATTCTTGTATAGTCCTAACCTCTTGTCCTGATGATCCTATTATTAAATCATATCCAGGATATGACTTTGGTATGCCCTTCACTTGATCTGCAGTAACTAATTCAATATCACTTCCATAAAAGTTTGTTAGTATTTCATATGGAGTCTTACCTTGATCTCCTAAATACTTACTTCCCCACTGTGTCATCCAACCTGGACAAGATACATTTTTACCATCACAATATTGCGTTAATAAAGGTTGCTTTCTTCCCATTCTTCTTACATAAGTTGCAAATATATCATCTACTACTTCACTAATACTTTCAAATATATTTCTTCCATAAGTAAATGCATGATCATATGCTGTTGAATTTGTTATATCAAAATTCTTTCCCTTACCTCTATACCACTCTGTATATATTCTATTTAAAGTAAATGAAACTATAGCATAAATATTTGAACGTATTGTATTTTCCGACCAAGTTGAGTATATCTCGCATGATGCAACGTTTTTTATATAATCTTTATAAGGAACCCTATAGTTAGGTGCTGATGTATTGTTTGGCCCTCCAGCATGAACAACTATAAATTCAGGCACTACTGGTTTTTGCAAAACAACTCCACTTGTTGGAGGTGGCAATGGTTTCTCCTCTTCTTCAGGAATTTTTTCTGGATAATTTCCATTTAAAACATTTGGTCCAATATTTATAGTTTCTACTATACTTCCTCCTGCTGCAGTTGGCGATACATTGGATGTATTAGGTGGAACATTTATAGTTTCAGCTCTATATGCCCTATTTAGAGATTCAATCATATTGCATGGTTGTATAGCCAATTCATCTGGGAAAACCTGACATCTGTTTATTAGTATACTTTGGAATCCTTCCCTCTCTACCCTTATATCATACATACTATAAGGAACCTGTCCTGTTGGTTGCTGTGAATATTCTAAAGGTGGTGCATCCAATTCCACTATTTCAGATTCTCCCATAGAATTTGTAGATAGAACTATGTCATTTATTTCTGGGCTACTAGCTGATGGCCTTATAACTATTCTTGAGTTTTCAATAGGTATATAAGTTTCATTAACAAAACATTGTACCTTTAATCTACCTTTTTGAGCCATATATTTCTCCTTTAATATTTTTCCCCTAATCAATATATGCCTTTAATGAGTATTTTGTTCTTTTATATATCTGTTGGCTTGCTTACAAATAGATTGCCTACACTGTATTCTTCATTATCTCTTGTTTGACTAACACCACCAGTTAGATTTTCTCTTATAGAATCAAATACTCCCTTCATATCTATTGCTCCATATCCCCATTGCTCATTTGGGTATATATCCCCGACTCTCATGCTTGTTCCCCTTATCAAATAAGTTCTAATTTCTGTTGAATATAAATTAGGGTCATTTCCATCTACAACTCCCCATTGCATTATTAATGCACAACAACCCGCTGTAATAGCTGTCGAAACAGATGAACCACTTACTATTCTAGTTCCCCCTCCAGGCATTGTAACTATCGCATTTATACCACCTGCCGCAAGATCAGGCTTCACTCTGCCGTCTCTTGTAAATCCTCTGCCTGATTGACCTACAGTTGCATTATTATTTTGGTTAAAAAAAGCTGCTACTATCGCTCCTCTTGATGTTCCTGGAACTGTTAATGTTGTATATTGACTTGGACTTAAAAACTTTGTATCCGGATCTAGTAAACTTCTTTGAGGTAACCAACTCCAATATCTCCCATCAACTATATAATCTCCATATAATCTAAATTGCCATATTCCTTCCCTAAGTCCCCTTGCTTCAATACTTATTACTTCGTCTCCTGTAACTGGATCAGGATAAATATATGAAATTCTCATTCTTGTCCCTTCATAAATAAATTGTACATTCTCTACCTTGCTTAATCTAACTGGTATTTTTTCAACTACCTCGCCAGATGGAGATACTATTCCTATTGAAACTTTATCAGGTTGTTGTATATATATTTGAAAGTTTAAGTCTTTTTGACCTTTTCCCATTCTAATCTCTATATTTTTTATTTGACCCGGCTTTTCAAACTTACCTTCTGTATGAGTATCAGTATCACCTTCATTTCCAGTACCAGTCACACATGCAACTGCCAATTGACTGCTTGTATTTGACATTATTACCTCAACAGCATTAGTTCCATCATGAGCTCCTGTATTGCTCCCAAGAGGAACGCATATCACCATAGGCCTTTTTAAGTCACTTGCTAATCTAGATAAATATCTTACAGCTAGTAATAACTCAACAGTTGCATATCTACCTGTTCCAGGTGTACTTACTCCAGCATAATCTAATATAACACTAGGAGCTTGCTTTAATTTAACGATTGCAAAATCACAGTCTGGAGCTGCTCCCATAACTTCAGGATTTATTCCTCTAGCGCCAACTAAACTAGCTACCATAGTTCCATGTCCTATATCATCTTTAGTCTTTACTATTGCATATGGATCTTCACCACGCTTATTCGCTTGTATTGCTTCATTAATTTGATCACTATTATATTCAACCCCTAGCCTAGCTCCATAAATCTCATTCTCACCATCTAAACTCTGATCCCATATTCTTATTATTCTTGTAGTTTCATCCTCCCTCATAAACTCATTATTTAAATAATCTATACCGGTATCTACAATCCCTACTACAACCCCTCTTCCATTTAATTGTAGAAATGGATTGTTATGAAACAGAGGAGCCCCACTAGCCTCTACAGGTGAAGATTGCTCTAATGTATAGATTACTGGTACCTCTATAGAAACTATATCCTTAACATATGGTTCTACTTCTAAAATTCTATTAAAAGGTATATAAACGATAGCGAAGTTATTATCTAGTACAGTAACTGATGCACCCGGCAAATTGTTTATTTTTATCAATTCTTCGCTAGATGTATATTCAACTATGAATCCCACAATTTCGTTATAATCTTTATAATTTTGAAATGTTTCTCTTTCAAAGTCCTTATATATACTTGGCTGCCTATAATTATTACTTTTTATATCCACTTCCTTATCCTCCAAAATTTCATTAATTGAATTTGTACTTTTAATATATTCATCGCTACTTTTAATTTCATTATCTATAGTTTCCATATTGTTTAAATTTTCATAAGTATCATTATCACTCTCTAAATTTTCGTTAATGCTATTCTCTACATCATTTCTATATTCTTTGCTGCTTCTAGATCCTATAAACCCAATATTATTTATTATAGTTTCTATTGCAGCACTTAAGCATACTTGACCATATCCCCAACTTGGATCTGGATATATTACATCTGTTCTAGGTCTCTTTGCTGAAACTACTAAATAATATTTCAGCCTCTCACCAAATAAATATGGATCATTTCTTTTTAAGATTCCCCATTCCATCATCAACGCTGCAATTCCAGTTACATGCGGAGTCGCCATGGACGTACCGCTCTTAGTATCAAATGACCTATTGGGAGTTGGTGCTGAAATACCTTCTCCTGGGGCTACTAAATCTGGCCTTATTGCCTCAAATATTGCTGGTCTTCCTCTTCCACTGAAAGAGGATATATTATTTGTAACATAATTATAGCTTCCAACCGCAATTATATTGCTTACTGTTGCAGGAATTCCAAGTGTATTTAATACAGTTGGTTGTAAAAACTTTGTATTAACATTTAATCCTTCAGATATTGGCAACCACATGTCAAATATGCCTGTATATTCATTTTGTAATGATAACCTAATTTCCCACTGCCCTGCTGATATATATTGACTATTTGTTAGTAATGCAATTGATATTTCTCCTATTAAATCAAATGGTTTAGGTCCAGTATAATAAACTTGATATCTATCCCTTCCTATTATTCCTTCAGTGTATCCCTCTCTTATTATTATCTCTCCGCTTGTTGCTGCAGTAGGGCTTGTTATTCTTATAGATATGTTAGATAAAACAGATTTATATAAATTTAATATTACAGCAGGTTCATCCTCAGCTACATTTATAGATATTCTTTTTTCTCCTGTTAGATCTCCACCAATATGATGAGCTGCATCGCCCTCATTTCCAGCCGCAATGGCAATTGTAATCCTTTCTAATGTCGATATTGTTGATATATATTGCTCTAAAAGACTTGTTCCATTATGAGCTCCATCATTAGTACTTAAACTTATATTAACTACTAATGGCTTATTTAATTCCTTTCCTCTATCAACAAGAAACTTTAATCCCCTCATTATATTAGTGCTAAGTGCAAATTGTCCTCTAGTAGATTTAACCATTGCAATCGAACTTTTAGGAGCTACTCCATAAAAAGCCGGGTTTATATTTCCTCCAGCACAAGCAATCCCTGCTACATGAGTTCCATGTTCTGTACTATCATAAGAAGGGACTACAGAAAATGGATCTGCATTTTGAAGAGCTGTATTAATAATCTCTCTATTATATATCTTTCCATTATCACTTAAATCATATATATAATCTATTCTTGTTGTTCCATCCTCATTTCTAAATGCTGGATGAGTATAATCTATACCTGTATCTATAAATCCAACTAAAACACCTTCACCTTGAATACCGAAGCTCTCTCTAGCTGTATTTACACAGGCTGCTCTATTACTTTGAGAGTCTGTAGTATATAAGCTTTTAGGTAATTCTATATATTGTATCGAATTGCTATTTGCTAATCTCCATAAATTATCAACAGGTATATTAACTATTCCAAATCCAAAGCCTAAATTCTCGTATCTTCCGCCTAAGTCCTCTACAATTTTTGCTACATTCTCAGGGCTATCTCCAGATATTATAGTAACTTCTATTATACCTCCCTCTGAAAAAGTAGTGCCTTGACTTATTCCTAACTTACTCAATATATTCTTTGGTACATTTTGTATAAGTCCTAATCCTGCATCCACCTTATTTGGATTTATGTTTTCTATAGTTCTCACCTCACAGTCTTGTTTTTATCAATATATGTATTTTTTTTGTAAAGTGGGAACCTAAATTATAATTTGTTTTATATATTCATAATTTTTCGTTATAAAAAAAAGTTGTCTTGAATTTATTAAATCCAAAACAACTTTTCATTTATAGTTTTATTTCTATTCTATCTAATTTAGCTAGTACAGAAATATCATTAAGATTCATAGTTTCAGTTAATAGGCTTCCTGCATTACTGACTAATAAAACTTTAGAATTTCCTAAGTTCTTTATTTGTCTTATTGCTCTTCTTCCTTTATATTCAACTAAAAATATTCCATTATTGCTTACTTCCTTTACTAAAGTAGCAAAAGCTAAATCTCCTTTTAACATTCTAAATCCAGACATCTCATCATCTTGAATTTCTAAATATAGAACCTTATCTTGAGAATATCCTTCAACTTTATTTGAATGAATAGGTAGTTCTTTAAACCCCTTATTATTTTTTAATGAATAATCAAGAATAGGAACATTCTTTAACACAGATGAAAAGGCATTAGTCCAAACTTCATTTTTTTCTATATTCACTTTAGATGCCTTATTTTTAACTTCACTCATAGTCTTTCTTTCTTCAATTAGAGCTTCATCTGTAACTACCATACTAATATCATTAAAGTCAGCATTTAATATTTTTGATACCTTGTTAATTAACGATTCTTGAGCTACTCTTCTTCCCATTTCAACTTCATTTATAAACTTTTCTGCTACACCTAACTTTTTAGCCAATACCTTTTGACTCATTCCACTCTTAAGTCTAGCCTCTTTTATTTTTCCCCCAACTCTACTCACTTTGAGATCTTCCCTTCTGTTGCTTTAAGTACCACTCTCGTTCTTCAATTAAGTGCTCTACTAAATAATTGAATTTCCACTCCATTGAAGTTGGAGTTACTGTTGCTAATATTCCACCTTTTATCTTTTGTCTAATACTTCTTATAGTTCCTTTTAGCTCTTCATCAGAAAAATTATTGAAAAGAATAACAGATTCTCCTCTTGGATTTGAATTGAATGTCTCGAACCTTAACCCATTTATTATATCCTTAACAGTCATTTCAACCATTTCTGATGATATTTCTAAAATCCTAAATCCTTCTTCTTTTAAAATATTTAACTCTATTTCTGGAACATTATAAACTAAAATACACTTATTATTGTCAAGCATATAACCCCTCCTAAATTCTCTATTAATCTTCTATTATTTCTGGTGCATCATAATTTTCACCAAAAGTATCTACTGTCATTTTTAATATCTTTTGATCCTCATAAGGCTTATCACTATAATCTCTCTTTGAGTTTACTATCTTATCTGCAACTTCCATTCCTTCAATAACTTTTCCAAATGATGCATATTGCCCATCTAAATGTGGAGAATCTGCAACCATTATAAAGAATTGGCTTCCTGCAGAATCAGGTATCATAGTTCTTGCCATTGAAAGAACTCCTCTTGAATGTTTTAAATCATTTTTAAACCCATTTCTAGAAAACTCTCCTTTAATGCTATATCCAGGTCCACCTATACCTGTTCCTTCTGGGCATCCCCCTTGAATCATAAAACCTGGTATTACTCTATGAAATATAATACCATCATAGAAACCTCTATTTATTAAATCTATAAAATTTCTTACTGTATTTGGTGCTATTTCTGGGTATAACTCAGCTTTTATAACACCTCCATCTTCCATATTTATAGTTACTATTGGATTTTGCATAATAAATCTCCTTTCAAATTAAATCTTTTATTATTATTGTCATATTTGAATCTATAAATTCAAAATTATAATATATATCCACCATAATTTAAAGTTGGAATTATATATTTTTTATTCTTATGGTAATTATATATTATTTAATAAAAAAAGCATAGATTTCTCTATGCTTTATTGAAAAGTAGTTCCTAGTACTACTCTAGAATAATCAGTATAATTTGATAAATTTTTCACATTGATTTGTTTAAAAATAAACTTTCTTCCGAATTTATTTATTAAATCCCCAAGTAAAACATTTAAGAAAGTAGTTGGAATTCTTTCAAATCCTTCAAAATCAAGGGATACTCCAATATTTATACTATTTCTAATAATTTCTCTTAGTAAAATTGCATCTTCTATAGTTATATCTTCACCCAATACATCTTTTATTTTAATTTCCATAAAACATACCCCCAGCATTTTATAATTGATTAAATTTTCTGAAAACTCCCTTTACTATAATATATCAATTTTTAGAATATTTGTCAACATTTTAACAAATATTCTTAGACTTATAGAATAAAACTATAAGTCTAACTTTATTATTTTTAATAATCTATATTCTTATTTACAACTAAAGCCATTTAAAGACTGCCTCTATTTTTTCAACAATCTATAGCTCAAATCTATAACTTCATTTTTATTCGAAGAGTTAATTATATCAACAGTCCCCTTTTCCTTTGATTCAGTTAATAAATTCTTCTCATTCAACCTTCTCCTCAACTCTTTAGCTGTTCCTAGTCCACCATCTATTATAGTAATATCCTTTCCTATAATTTTAATTAAAGCGTCCTTTATAAATGGATAATGTGTACATCCTAAAACTATAGAAGCTATTTTATCATCATTATATGTATTTATTTTTTCAGACAAGTATTCCTCAACATCTTCCCCATCAAGCTTACCAGACTCAATAAACTCTACAAGCCCAGGACATGGTACAGGAATTATTGATGCTCTATCCTTATATCTATTCATCAACCTGTTAAATTTTTCTTCCTTGAGTGTCATTGATGTTGCCATAATTAATATATTTCCATCTTTGTTAAGTTCAACTGCTGGCTTTAATGCAGGTTCTATACCTACTAAAGGTAAGTCTGGATATACTTTTCTAAGATCTGCAACCGCTGCACTAGTTGCTGTATTGCAAGCAATAGCTATACCCTTAACCCCTTTATTTAACAGGAATTCTACAGCCTTAAATGTCAAATCTCTAACCTCTTCAACGCTCTTTACTCCATAAGGTGCATTTTTAGAATCTCCAAAATATATATAGTTCTCATTCGGCATTACTTGTATTGCTTCTTTCATTACACTTAATCCGCCTACTCCTGAATCAAAAAAACCTATTGGCCTATTCTTATTGTCCACCTAATCTCACTCCATTTTCTTTAATTCTATATTTTATTTTATACCTTTATTTAATATAAATCTACAGATTTATATTGTTATTTAACTTCGATAAATTTTTAATTACAATCCCTAAATACTATTTTTTCTATTAATGTTATATTATAATAAATTATACAATTAATTAACAGAGGTGGTTTTTTGAAAAGAAAATTATTAATTTATAAGTGTCTTACATATATCTTTGTAGCTTTATCTATAGCTACTATTTATTATACATTTAAATTAGGACCAGAATTAGGAGGTAGAATATATCAAATAGGAATTTTTCTCTTTATTATATTTATTGTTACCGCTTCCAATCTTTTTGATAAATCAAGAAAGTTTAATGAAATACTTTTCTTAATCTCATCTTGGCCCAATGGATATGACTCCAAGTTTGACTTTGATAAAATACATAAATTTTATTATGAATATGGTCCTAAATATATAAATGAAAATACCTTTCATGATATAGATGACCAAACTGCTCATGATCTAAATATTGACGAGGTTTTTAAAAAGATAAGCAATTGTTCATCAACTCCAGGGGAGCAAATGCTGTATTACATTTTAAGAACACCCAAAACTACTAGTACTGAATTGATAGAAAGAAATAAAATCATAGAAAAATTTAAAGATGATGAAAATCTAAGAGGCACAGTCCAACAGATATTTTCTAACTTAGGAAAACAAAGAAAAGGTGAGATATTTAATTTATTTAATACAGAAACAGTTGTAAATAAATTAAAGGTATTATCATATAATTTAATAGCTTTAAGCTCGGTTGTAGTATTGGTTTGGTTTATTATTGATGGCTCTGATAACATTCAAACCTTTATAGGAATTTTTGCCATATATATGTTCATTTCCCTACGAACAGCATCTGAAATAGAATACGAACTTACTTCACTTCAATATTTAGGCGACTTTATTAGAGCTTCTAAGGAACTATCTAAAATTGACGATCCTACTTTAAAAAATGAAATAAACAAAATAAAAGAAAGAGTAAATCTATTTTCTAAAATAGATAAAAAAACATTATTTATTTATTCTCAAGGAGCTCTAGATATATTTATAGAAACAATAAATGCTTTATTTCTAACTAGAATACGATCTTACTACTCTATAATCAATATTATAAAAAAAAATAGACAAGAGTTAATTGAACTCTATGCATTAGTTGGTAAAATAGAAGCTTATATTTCTGTATCTTCTTATAGAACTAAATTAAAAAATTATAGCTTGCCTAACTTTACTGATAATAAAAATAATTTATTCAAAATAGAAAATGCCTATCATCCATTATTAGAAGATGGTATTCCTAACAGTATACATTTAAATAATAAAGGAGTTATTTTGACAGGCTCAAATATGTCTGGTAAATCTACATTTATGAGAACTCTAGCTTTAAATATACTATTAGCTCAATCTATTTATACATGTTTATGTGATGAGTATACTTCCTCCTTCTTTA
Source organism: Clostridium sp. (assembly GCF_017888565.1). Taxonomy (GTDB): domain Bacteria; phylum Bacillota; class Clostridia; order Clostridiales; family Clostridiaceae; genus Clostridium. The sequence goes on along the minus strand of NZ_JAGHFX010000043.1, from coordinate 94,712 downwards.
GGGTTATCTCTTCTCTTAGTATTTCAGATGACGTTTTATCTGGTACTAGCTATTATTTAGAAGAATGTAATGCTGTTCTTAGGATTTTAAATTCATTAGAAGAAGAAGTACCAGCGTTTTGCATAATTGATGAAATCTTTAAGGGAACAAACCCAATTGAAAGAATCGCTACCTCTAAGCAGATTTTAAAATATATTATGAATAGAAATGCACTTTCAATTGTTGCGACACATGATTTAGAATTAGCTGAAACTTGTAATGATAAATATTTAAAATATTATTTTTGTGAAGATGTTGATGAAACCAAAGGTTTAATTTTTGATTTTAAATTAAAAGAAGGCATCTGTAATACAGGAAATGCCATAAAACTATTATCCTATTTAGGCTATCCTAATGAAATAATAAATAATTCAATTAAAGATATTTCTACTAAATAAGAACATAAGTATGTAGGCTTATTTTTATAGCTTCACTTGAAATTAACACAAGCCTACATATTTTTATTTAAGAATTTAAAAATCTTTCATACATCTAATATTATTTTTACATTATTTTGTTAAATTAATTATTGACATCATACCATGTATATAATAGAATTGCTTTATAAATTAAAGATTTTACGAATATTATGACGTCTAGACCAGTTAAATATTCGATTTAAAGCAGAAAGGAAGTGACTTTTCCTTGTTATATTTCGGCAAGGAAGATTTTATGAAAGATTTAATTTTTACAATACCAAAATCAAAACATAATAAAGAAGACTTATTTAGAATCTTTAAAGACCATCCTGAAATAAAATTTGTATCTATTGTTGGAATAGATTTATCAGGTAATGATACTGACGAAAAAATTCCATCAAGATTATTTTTAGATGATATTGACTCATTTTTAAATGGAGTTGCTATTCAAACAGATGGTTCTTCAGTTGTACTTCCTGGGATTGCAACATTAAATGACGCAAAAGTTGATATGATTGCAGATCTTAATGCTAATTGGTTTGTTGACTATAATTATGATCATATTGATCCATTTACTAGCAAGCCTATTGGTACTCTTAGAATCCCTTCATTCCTAATTCATAATAATAAATCAGTATGTTCAAGAAATATTCTTACTTCAGCAATAAATACATTTAAATCAACTCTTTTAGATATCTTTAAAAATAAACCTAAAACTTTAAACCCATTTGGAATTGAATATGATGATATAGATGAAATTGTAATAACTTCAGCTTCTGAGCTAGAATTTTGGGTTAAAACTCCAAATGAACAAGCTCATATAGAAGAATTGTCTACATCTGAAGTATTACAAGAACAATATTGGACAAGAACTAAAGGTGCTGTTAGGACTGCATTAGAAGAAACTTTACTTCTTATGGAATCATATGGATTCGAACCTGAAATGGGACATAAAGAAGTTGGTGGAGTAAAGTCAAAGCTTGATACTAATGGAGAATTCAATCATATAATGGAGCAACTTGAAATTGACTGGAAATATTCTGATGCTATTCAAGCTGCTGACAATGAAATCTTCGTAAAAATATTAACTCAAGAAACATTCAGAAGACACGGCTTGGATGTTACATTTAAGGCAAAACCAATAGATGATGTTGCTGGTTCTGGAATGCATATCCACCTAGGTGTTAGTTTAAAATTAAAAGATGGAAAGAGAATAAACCTATTCCATGCAACTAAAGAAGATTTCCTAAGCTGCATAGGATATGGAGCTATAATGGGAGTATTAAAAAACTATGAGATTATGAATCCATTTATATCTTCAACTAGTGGTGCGTTTAAAAGGTTAAAACCTGGCTTTGAAGCACCTATATGTATAGTTACATCACTTGGAGTATCTCCTGATAATCCATCAAGAAATAGAACTATATTAATAGGATTAATAAGAGATTTAACCAATCCATTAGCAACAAGATTCGAGCTTAGATCACCTAATCCTCATACAAATATCTATCTCGCTCTTTCTGTTTCATATATGTCAATGCTTGATGGAATAATCTATGCCCTTGAAAATGATAAAACTGAAGAAGAGCTTTTGGCAGAGTTATCAAAGAAACCTGGTGAGGATGCTCATTATTTAGAAAGACCTAGAGCTTATAGAAGTGAAGAAGACGTATTTGAATTCTACACAGAGAAAGAAAGAAATGAATACTTTGGTAAAGCACCTGCTACTGTATATGAAAACTTAATTCAATTAGATACGTATTCAAATAAATTAAATATATTAAAAAGAAATGATGTATTTAGTGATAAATTAATAAATAGCTTTAAACTTGCTACAATTCAAAGATGGACTACTGATATTGTTCATAGAGTTATACTAAATCACGCTGCTGAAGTTAGGTCATTTAAAAAGCTTCACTCTGAGAATGCATTAGATTTAGATATATCAAATTGGATGACTATAGATAATTTAAGACATTATATAATGAAAGATACTTATACAACCAAAAGCTTATTCACTCGTATAAAGTTAGCTTTATCTAATAAAAATTATGCTCTAGCATCTGATCTATCACTTGAATTAGAAAATAAAATGAGTGAATTAAGAAATCTTTATACTAACTATACAAAGAATTTATTAGATATATAAATTTATATAGAAACATTATTAAAAAGTTAAGCTAATAAGCTTAGCTTTTTATTTTATTAACAAGTCAATATGCAATTTTAAATTCAATACAAGGTAGAGAAATTTTTCATCTCTATGATTATCCCTCTGCCTAACTTTTTATATAAACTGATATTTTTATATCCATGCAGGAATATGAATTTTTTCATTGTCCATAAAGGATATATTATTATCTAAAACATTTTTTATAACGTTCTTTTTTCTACTTAATGAATTATTATTTATAAAATCTTCCGCTTCCTTCATACTATTGGCCTTAAATATAAAAGTCCATCCATTTTTGTCATATTTACCTGTACACATTAAATATTTTTCTTTTTCATTATCTATATGCTGTCTATCTATTATTAAGCTTTTAAATTCACCTATTGTTTTATAATTTAACTTTACAAAAATATCATTATTCATATTACCCTCCAACCAAACATAAGTTCTACATCTATATTATACGAACATACGTTTTATGTCAATACTTGTATATAATTTTTACATAATAATTATAAAAATACTTTTTTATTGTAGAAATATATTATTTATTGTCAAAATTTATATAAACATTTCTATGATATAAGGTATTTTTATTATGTAACCATACATTCTTTATATATTATGTTGCCCCATATTAGAATATAACCATATACAATTACTTTTTTTATATAAATAATTAAACCTATATAAATTATAAAACAAGCTTATTTTCAGCTCCAAAGCACTAGATACTTTGTATAACACCGCCTCTAACCCTCTAAATTTTCACACTTTCTACAAGTAAAAATAAATGGAGATTTTATAGATCAACTCCCATAAAAATCTCCACTTATTAATTATTATTCTGCTATATTAAAAACCTCTAGATTCCTATTCTCTATTTCAAAAACTTTAACTTCAGCTATCGCTCTTAATGTGTCTAAAGCTGTTATAACACCTATATTTCTTTCTACAGCAGCTCTTCTTATAATAAATCCATCCCTCTTAGAATCATTACCCTTAGTTGGAGTATTAACTACTAAGTCTACTTCTTTATTTTTTACTATATCTAATATATTAGGTACATCTTCGTGTAACTTTCTTACTACTTCAACTTCAATATCAGCTTCTTTTAAAAGATTTGCTGTACCTTCTGTTGCAACAAATTTATATCCTACTTCAGCTAACATTTTAGCTATAGGAAGGAACTCCTTTTTATCATGATTATTTATAGTTGCTAATATCCTTCCTTTTTTATTTGAAGGATACATACCGCCTGCTACAAATCCTTTATATAAAGCTTCCTCTATATTTCTTCCTACACCTAAAACTTCTCCTGTTGATTTCATTTCTGGTCCTAATGATACTTCAACCTTAGGTAATTTTTGTGTTGAGAATACAGGTACTTTTACAGATACCAATTCTGGTTCTTTGTATATATCTACTCCATATCCTAAATCTTTTAATTTGTGTCCAAGCATTACTTTAGTAGCTAAGTCTACTATTGGAACTTTACTTACCTTACTTATATATGGCACAGTTCTTGATGCTCTAGGGTTAACTTCTATAATATAAAGTTCTCCTTGAAATTCTATGAACTGAATATTTATCATTCCCTTAATTCCAATTGCTACTGCTAATTTTTTAGTATAATCTAAAACTTTAGCCTTTATATCAGAAGTTATATTTTGACTTGGATACATAGTTACCGAATCTCCAGAGTGAACTCCAGCTCTTTCTAAATGCTCCATTACTCCTGGAATTAATATTTCTTCTCCATCTGATATTGCATCTACTTCTATTTCTCTACCCATTAAATACTTATCTACTAGTATAGGGTTTTTCTTATCCTTCGCAAATGTATTTTTTAAATAATACTTTAATTCCTCTTCATCATGTGTAATTTCCATCCCTTGTCCACCTAGAACATATGAAGGTCTTACTAATACTGGGAACCCTAATCTTCTAGCTTCTTCTAAGCCTTCTTCCATATTCCAAACGCCTTTACCCTTTGGTCTATCTATTCCTAATCTTTCTAATAGATCATCAAACTTTTCTCTATCTTCAGCCATATCTATTTGATCAGCTGTTGTTCCTAAAGTCTTAATTCCCTTTTCCTTTAAGAAGTTAGCAAGCTTAATAGCTGTCTGACCACCAAATTGTAGTATAACTCCATCTGGATTTTCCTTTTCAATTATATTTAATACATCTTCTTCTGTTAATGGCTCAAAGTAAAGTTTATCTGATATATTAAAATCTGTACTTACTGTTTCTGGATTATTATTTACTATTATAGTTTCAATACCCATTTTCTTTAATGATTTTACACAGTGTACTGAAGCATAATCAAATTCTATTCCTTGACCTATTCTTATTGGACCTGAACCTATAACTATTACTTTCTTTTTATCTGATACTTCTACTTCATCATATTGTTCATAAGTTGAGTAGTAATATGGTGATAAGGCTTCAAATTCTCCTCCACAAGTATCAACCATCTTATATGCAGGCTTGATATTCCATATCATTCTTAACTTATATACATCCTCTGGACTAACTTTAAGCATATCTGCTATAGCCTTGTCTGAGAATCCCTTTTTCTTTAAGTTTAATAACCATTCTTTATCTAAATCTTCTATCTTGCTTAATTTTAATCTAGTTTCTTCTTCAACTATCCACTTGAATTTTTCTAAGAAGAATATATCTATTCCAGTTATCTTAGCGATACTTTCTATTCTATAATCTCTTCTTATCATTTCAGCTAAAGCAAATAATCTTTCATCATCAGGTTTAACTACTATTGACTTTAATTCTTGGATACTTAATTCTTTAAATTTAGGATGATCTAAAGAATATTTTCCTATTTCTAAGCTTCTTATTCCCTTTAAAAGTGCTGCTTCTAAATTAGCACCTATTGCCATTATTTCTCCAGTTGCCATCATCTTTGTTCCTAAAGCTCTATCTGCTGCATAAAACTTATCAAATGGCCACTTTGGAATCTTAACTACAACATAATCTAATGTTGGCTCAAAGCAAGCATAAGTTTTTTGAGTTACTGCATTTTTAATTTCATCTAATCCATATCCTAATGCTATCTTTGCTGCAAGCTTAGCTATTGGATATCCTGTTGCCTTAGATGCTAAAGCAGATGACCTTGAAACCCTTGGGTTGATTTCTATTACCGCATACTCAAATGAATTTGGATTTAATGCAAATTGTACATTACATCCTCCTTCTATTCCTACAGCATTTATAATATTTATTGCTGAAGTTCTAAGCATTTGATATTCTTTATCAGATAAAGTTTGAGATGGTGCAACAACTATACTATCTCCTGTATGAATCCCAACTGGATCTATATTTTCCATGTTACATACAGTTATGCAGTTTCCATAAGAGTCTCTCATCACTTCGTACTCTATTTCCTTCCAACCCTTAACTGACTTTTCTAAAAGAACTTGACCAATTGTACTTAGTTGTAATCCTGAGGCTAATATTTCTCTAAGCTCTGCTTCATTTTCAGCAATTCCGCCACCAGTTCCCCCTAATGTGTAAGCAGGTCTAACTATTACTGGATATCCAATATTAGTAGCATAAGTAACCCCAGCTTCCATATCAGTTATAATTTCACTTTGTATAACTGGTTCATTAATTCTATTCATCATATTTCTGAAAAGCTCTCTATCTTCACCCTCTTTAATAGATTGAATAGATGTACCAATTACCTTTACATTATATTTATCTAAAATTCCTGCTTCATATAAATCTACAGCAAGGTTAAGTCCTGTTTGCCCACCCATTCCTGTAAGTAAACTATCAGGTCTTTCCTTCTCTATAACTTTTTCTAAAAACTCAACTGTTAATGGCTCTATATATATCTTATCAGCAACTTCTGAGTCAGTCATAATAGTTGCTGGATTTGAATTAACTAAAACTACTTCTATTCCTTCTTCTTTTAAAGCTTGGCATGCTTGAGTTCCTGAATAATCAAATTCAGCTGCTTGTCCTATAACTATTGGTCCTGATCCTATTACTAAAACTTTTTTAATATCTTTATTTAATGGCATATCCTAAATCCTCCTATAGTGCATATTTTATAAACTTATCAAATATATATTCGCTATCTTTTGGGCCTGCTGCTGCCTCTGGATGGAATTGAACTGAGAATATCGGAAGGCTTGTGTGCTTCATACCTTCAATAGTTCCATCATTTATATTGATATGTGTTGCTACAACATCATTTGGTAAAGTTTCAACTACATATCCATGGTTTTGTGACGTAATATGAACTTTATTTTCTTCTAGGTCCTTAACTGGATGATTGCATCCTCTGTGTCCAAATTTTAATTTAGTAGTTTTTCCACCTAAAGTTAATGCTAAAAGCTGATGTCCTAAACATATACCTACTATTGGCTTCTTTCCTACTAATTTCTTTATATTTTCTATTACATCTCCTAGATCCTCTGGATCCCCAGGTCCATTTGATAAAAACACTAAGTCTGGATTTACTTCTAAAACTTCTTCTGCAGTTGCATTCATAGGAAATACAGTTAACTTGCATCCTCTATTTTTAAAATTTCTTATTATATTTTCCTTTATTCCAAAGTCAATTATTGCTACGTGCTTTCCTTCGCCTTCTATTGAATATTTTTCTTTAGTACTAACTATGCTAACAGCTTCCTTATTTGAAAAAGAATTTATTCTTTCCTTAACATCCTCTAAAGTAACTTCTTCTAAAGAAATCATACCTTTCATAGTTCCATAATTTCTTAAAACCTTTGTTAATGCTCTAGTGTCTATGCCTTCTAATCCAATTATCTTATTTTGTTTTAAGTAATTTTCAAGGTCCATTTCACATCTAAAGTTATTTGGAAAATTACACTTCTCTCTAACTATAAACCCCTTAACCTTAGGTGATTTTGACTCCATATCCTCTAAGTTGATTCCATAATTACCTATAAGAGGATAAGTCATTGTAACTATCTGACCATAATATGATGGGTCTGTTAAAACCTCTTGATAGCCTGTCATTCCTGTAGTAAATACTACTTCTCCTATACTGTCTTTTAAATATCCAAAAGCCTTACCTTCAAAAACCATACCATTCTCTAATATTAGCTTTGCTTTCATATTTAGCCCTCCTTAAATTTAAAATATATTTAGCTAAAAATACACTTTATAAAAGCTCTACTTATCTAAAAAAATAAAAGGATAATAAGAAGACAACAAATTATAGTTCTCTCCCTACTATCCTTATATATTTAATATCAGTATTAGAAAATGCCCTTACTGACATAGCTATGCAATTATTTTGTGAATATAAATATAACATAATTATATACTCCCTTTCTGGCCTCACAGGACCAATTTAAAGTGTACTTTTTAACCTTTTAATTATCTTTTTGATAATTAATTATCCTTTTGATAATATTCTATATTTTCTATAAATATCTGTCAAGGAAATTTAAATTAATAATTATACGTAAGCTCCCCAATCACCCTCGAATATTTACTCCATTTTAATAAAGTACATTTAAATTATAAATATTAAATTATTACTTATTCACTAAATACATTTAAGTGCATGTTTACTGAATATTACTTTTAGATAGTAGATATATTATTTATTGCTTATATAATATATATTACACTATACACTATTATAAATATACAATAATATTGAATAAAAATTCATTTAATTATTTTTTATTAATAGGTTATATTAAATGATTTATTTGTAAAAATATTCTATAATTATATTGTAAATACAATTTTATACTGTTATAATAGTGTATATTATAACTCTTAATAATATATAAAATACCATTAAATGAGTAGGAGGTTAATGATTTGCTTAAATTAAATAATGTAAGTAAAAAATTTAAAGCTACCAAGGTTGTCGATAATTTATCCTTTTCAGTTGCTAAAGGTGAAATTGTCGGCTTACTTGGTGAAAATGGAGCAGGTAAAACAACAACATTAAGAATGATCTCTACAATGTTAGAAATAACTGAAGGTGACATTAAGGTTAATGAAATTGATGTAAAGTCAAACCCTGAAAGTGTCAGAAAGGAAATCGGAATTCTTTTTGGTGGAGATGTAGGCTTATATGACAGACTAAGTGGAAGAGAAAACATAAGATACTTTGCTAATCTTTATGGAATGACTAAAAAAGAAGCTGATGAAAGAATTGATAGCTTAGCAAAAAGCTTTGGTATGGAGGATTATATAAACAAGCCTGTTGGAAAATATTCTAGAGGTATGAAACAAAAGATATCTATCACTAGATCAATAGTTCATAATCCATCTGTCATGCTATTTGATGAGCCAACTACTGGTTTAGATGTTAGTGCTGCTAGAATAGTACAAGACTTCATACTACAATGTAAAAAAGAAAACAAAGTAATATTATTTTCTAGTCATTCTATGAAAGAAGTAGAAAAACTATGTGATAGAGTTGTAATTATAAATAAAGGTAATTTAATAGAGGATTGTACATTAAGTCACTTAAAAGAAAAATATAATAACGAGGATTTAGAAGAAACATTCCTAAAACTTATAGGAGGTAAATCTAATGAATAATTTTTTTACAGTTTTAAAGAAAGAACTATTAGATATTGTAAGAGATAAGAAAACACTTGTATTTACGTTAATACTACCTATACTTATTTATCCTATAATGTTTAAGTTTATGTCTTCTGCAATGGAAAAGACTCAATCAGATGTACAAAAAGAAATTAATATATATATTGATGGTAATAAGGATTCTTCTATGGCAAAAGCTATAACATCATTAGATAATATTAAATTGCCAGAAATAGAATCTCCAACAGAATCACTAAAAAATGGCGATATTCAACTTATAGTAAAAATCCCTGAAAATTTTGATGAAAATATATCTCAAGGGAAAAATGATACTATTGAGCTTTTAATAGATGAAGAATCTAACAAGTCCATGATTGCAAGTAGCATGGTTAACGAAATATATGAAGGTTATAAAAAATCTATAGTTGAACAACGTCTATCTGATAAAGGAATAGACGCATCTATACTTACTCCATTTGAAGTTAGCGTTAAATCAGGAATAAATGCTGATAGTGAAGATATCAATGGAGGAGCTGCAATGCTTCTTACTATGATTCCAACATTAATTGTTATTCTTATGGTATCTTCTACTGTGGGTATGGCTGCTGACCTTGGTGCTGGTGAAAAAGAAAGATTTACATTCGAACCACTTTTATCAACTTCTGCTAAAAGAGCCTCATTACTTTGGGGGAAAATAGCCGCTTTATGTACTGTTTCATTTATAGCCTTGATGGCCAACCTTACTGCAATGGTAATTTCAATGCAAAAATTTATGATTGTTGGTGAAGAAGTTAACTTTAAGCTAACACCTGCAACAATACTTGGAATGCTTATAATTGGTGCTTTAGTATTAATTACTTTGTCTGCATTACAAATATCAGTAAGTATTTATGCAAGATCAACTAAAGAGGCAAATTCATACTTAGCTGCTATTACTATGCCTACTATGATTTTAGCTTTCTTACCTTATATGATGGATGCAAAAGGAATAAATCCAGCATTCTTTAATATTCCTATAACAAATGCAATTTGTTTAATGAAGGAATTTACAGTTGGAATCTTTGATGTTAAACATATAGCTCTAGTTGTCGGATGGCATATAGTTTATATAGTTGCTTCTATAATATTTGCTAAGTTTATGTTCTCAAAAGAAGAAGTTATATTTAGAAATTAATATCTCTAATTCATAATTGATAATGCATAATACGTAATTTATAAGAAAACTCTTACAGTGTTTATTAAAATGAAATAATGAAATTATAAAGGTTCTAAACTCCATAGGATTTTAGAACCTTTATAATTTAACTTACCTAAACTATTTTAAATAATTAATTTTGTTTTACTACTCAAAACTTAAAATATATTTTTACTAAATACTTTCTATAAAAAAATCCTTTAAGGATTTTTTCCTTAATTTTTTCATTCTTTCATTTCCTCGTTATTCATTATAGAAAGTTTCTTATCAAACTTTCTTATCTCAGGCCAAGTATGATAATTGGCACCTTCTTTTGAATGGTATTCCTCAAAATCTTCTACACTGACTTGATATGTTTCAAAGCCTTCTATTTCTACTTCTATTTCAATATACTCACCTTCAATTATATTAAAACCAGTTACTTCTCCTGTAGGTATAACTTCACTTCCATAATAAAATGTTACTCCATTTTCTATAAGAGTCTCATAAATTTCTAAAATTTCATCTTTAATGTTTTCTCTCATGGCAATATTCCACCTATCCCTTATTCATCATTAATATAATTTTTCTAGATAAGCTTCTAGGCATAATCTTATTTAATGTAATTATAACCTTATTTTTAAACCCAGGAATTATTATTAGTTTTCCCTTTTTAAAATCCCTATAAGCTATTTCTGCTACTTTTTTTGGTGTCATTAACGATTTTTTAGCAGATTCTTTTTTTCTTATTCCAGCTTTATCTTGAAATCCTGTACTTACAGGACCTGGACATAAACAGCTTACTTTTATTCCCGTTCCCCTTAGTTCTTCATATATAGCTTCTGTAAAATTTAGTACATATGATTTTGATGCATAATAAGTAGCCATTTTGGGGCCTGCGCAAAAAGCTGCTGTTGAAGCAACATTCATTATTGCTCCCTCACCATGGCTTATCATTATTGGTAGAAACACTTTAGTTAATTCTGTTAAAGCTCTTACATTTACATCTATTAAATTTAATTCTTTTTCTATTTCTATTTCACTTAGGTAACCAAAGGACCCTAATCCTGCATTATTAATTAAAATATCCACAGATATATTTTTTTTATTAACATAATTTAATAGTTTTTCACAGGAGTTATCCTCAGATAAATCTAGAGATATGCTATACACGTTAATATTATATAGTAATATTAACTCTTCCTTCACCTTTTCTAGCTTCTCCTCATCTCTTGCAACTAAAATTAAGTTATTTCCATCACTAGCATATAGCTTTGCTAATTCATATCCAATCCCAGTAGTAGCTCCAGTTATAAGTACACAGCTCCTACCATACGGTTTACCCATAAAAAATCCTCCATAAATTTATTTATTAAAATTTATATTTAAATATATCATATAGTTCTATATATATAAATATTAAATAAGATGCGAATATATAATATAAATGCCTATTTACGCATAAAAAATAGAGAAAGGTTGTCCTTTCTCTATTTTACTAACTTTATCTTATATATATTTGAAATCTTCTCTAAATATAGTAATACAAAAAACTAACTAATATACTTACAATAACTCAGATTTTACTTTATACCGTTAATAATAAAATTGATTAGGAATAAAGCACTTACAACATACATTATTGGATGCACATCCTTAGCTTCTTTTTTAACTATCTTAGCTAAGCAATATGTTACAAATCCAGCTGCTACACCATTTGAAATGCTTCCTGTAAAAGGCATAAATGTCACTACGAAGAATGCTGGCATAGCTACTTCAAAATCACTCCAATCAATATTTTTGAATGATTCCATCATTAAAATACCTACTACTATTAATGCTGGAGCAGTAGCTGCTGATGGCACCATACCCATTATAGGTGATATAAATAATGATAATATGAATAACACCGCTACTGTAACAGACGTTAATCCAGTTCTTCCGCCTTGTCCAATTCCTGCTGCACTTTCAACATATGTTGTTGTATTACTTGTACCTAAAAGCGCTCCTATTGAAGTTGCAGTCGCATCTGCAAATAATGCTCTTTCTAACTTTGATGAAAAATTATTTCCATTTTCAAATAATTTTTCATCATTATCATCAAATATCCCTGCTTTTCTTCCTGTTCCTAGGAATGTACCTATTGTATCAAAAGTATCTGATAAAGAAAATGCAAATATCGTAATTAATACTAAGGATATTTTAGATGGATCACTAAATAATCCTGCAAAATCTAATTTAAAAAATGTTGGTGCTATACTTGGTATTCCGAAGCTAATTTGTGAAAAATCAGGCACTTGTGTTACCCCCATAAAAATACCAACAACTGTAGTTAAAAGAATTCCTAATAAGATTGCCCCTTTAAATTTAAGAAGCATTAATATAAGTGTAATCACTAGTCCTATTAGTGCCAATAATGCTACTGGATCCTTGAAATCAGTCATTGCTAGATTTACACTATTAAATATTGATGTGTCTCCTGATGAAGCGATTTGATTAGCAACCTCACCTGTAAAAGTAAGAAAATGAGCTTGTTTAATACCTAAGAATGCAATGAAGAGACCTATACCTCCTGAAATTGCATATTGAAGTGAATGAGGAATAGCTTGTATTATCATTTTTCTTATTTTAGTAGTAGTAATAATAATATTAATAATTCCACAAATGAATACCATAGCTAAAGCTTGTTGCCATGTGAATCCAAGTCCAAGTACTACTGTAAATGTAAAAAATGCATTTAATCCCATTCCTGGTGCTTGCGCAAATGGAACATTTGCTACTAACCCCATAACTAGAGTTCCTATTGCTGCTGCAATAATTGTAGCAACAAAAACTGCATTTTTATCCATTCCTGCTGCTGCTAAAATAGATGGATTTACAAATAAAATATATGCCATTGTTAGAAATGTAGTTACGCCTGCCATTAATTCAGTTTTAACATCTGTTCCATTTTCCTTAAGTTTAAAAAATTTATTCATAATAGCCCTCTTTCCACTTTTCGAATATTATATAAATATATTATCATTTCGTTCGTACTTATTCAATATATTTTTCTTTTTTTGTTAAATATTGATTTTTTATAAATACTTTCATCACTTAACACAAACTTACTCATGATAATTTACTAATATCGATATACAAATACGAACATTACATCAAATTAATACTATTGAATATTAGCTTAATCATATATAGCTTAATTATTATGGAATATAATCTTATATTAATATGATATATCATTTCAATTTCAATCCATATATTTACAATAAAGTTTCAAAGCGGTATAATAGTAATAAATTTTATATACGTATTTAATATACTCATATTATTAAGAGGAGGCTTTATTATGATTCCTACTATGCCAAACATGAATAATGTAGTAATTTATATAAATAATACTACATCTATGGATTTAGAAAAATGTACTATTGAACACACAGGGAAAGGTGGACATCCTATTAAATTAGGTATCATTAAATCAATGGAAAAAACTAGTGAGGAAATGTGTATCTTAACTTCAAGGGAAAAATCAGAACTGATTTTCAGTTATATGCTAAACGGAGAAAAACATAGCTCTATGGTATACGATAATATAATTTTTTCTGATACTAGACCAATAACTATAACGATATCTAAAGAAAATAATACCTTAATATTTAATACTGAGCATAAATCAAATAATTAACTTTAAGGAGATATAATTTATGAAAAAAATTATGCCTTTTCTCTTTACAGGTAACCAATTTAATCTTAGAAATATAGTTGTTTATGTAAAAAATAATACTTCAAAGACATTATATGAGGTAACTATTCAACACACCGGTCCTGGAGGCCATCTCATAAAATTAGGAACTATTGAATCTAATAGTCATGATAATAAAGAAGAAATTTGTTCAACAATGATAGTAAATAGATCTGAATTAATATTCAGCTATGTATTAGAAGGAAATAGATATAGCTTAGTTGTATATGATGATATTATTAATACTGACATTAGGCCAATAGTTATTACTATAACAGAAAAAGATAATACCTTAGTATTTAACACTGAAAGAGTTTCAGGTAGAGATATTCATTAAAATCAATAAACTCGGTAGATACTTTTTACCGAGTTTATTTATTATCATCAGTAATTCTTCCATCAGAACTACTTACAGGTATTGATTCTCCTAAAAATTTAGGTTCTGGTTTTAATATATTTACATAAACAAAATCTTTTAATTGTGCTAGTAATTCACGCTTTTTATAACTATTCATTAATTGATATTCTCTTATATCTGACTTTATCCCATAAGCATCTATTCCTAATTTTCTAGCTATATATAAAGCTCTTGGCAAATGATATTCATTTGTAACTATTACCGCTTTATCTACTTGAAATATTTCCTTTGCCCTAAACATTGTATCGTAAGTGCTAAAGCCCGCATGATCCATAAATATTATTTTCTCATCTATATCATTTTGCAAGATATATTTTTTCATAGCCCCTACTTCATTATACCCTTCTCTACCATGATCTCCACTTAATAAAAATGTATTTCCTAATCCAGCTTCAAAAGCTTCTAAAGATGTTTCTAATCTATCAGCTAGTATATCTGATGGTGTTCCATCTCCCTTAATTCCAGCACCTAGTACTATAATTGCATCATTTTCACTAGGAATATCTTCAATATTATAAATATATCTTTTATAGCTATTTACTGTTGAAATGGTTATACTTATGGATATTATAAATATCATTAGTAATATTATAAATATACTCATAATTCCTTTTCTCCACTTCTTAAATTTGAAGTTTCTCATAAAGTTCTCCTAACACATTATATTCTATATTTCATTTTAATGTGAGGGATTCCTGCCTCATCATATTCTTCTGATACTTCTTTAAAACCTACAGATTTATACAATTCTTTTATATAAATTTGTGCTGATATAGTTACCTTTTCTTGTTTAAAATGCTTATGTATCTCTTGAATTGCTTTAATCATCATTTCTTTAGCTAATTTTTGACCCCTATACTCTTTTAAAACTAACACTCTTCCTATAGATGCCTCTTCATAAGATAATCCTGGTGGTAATAATCTGCAATATCCTACTACTCTTTCTTCTCCATCCTTATTATCTATTGCAAATAAATGCACACACTTCTTATCTTTATCATCAAAATCATTTTCACAAGTTATCTCTTGTTCACAAGCAAAAACCTCATATCTAACTTTTGCTATTTCATAAAGTTCACTTATGTTAAGTTCATTAAAATGCTTGCTTCTAAACTCAATTTTCTTATCCATATAATACTCCTTTTAAATCTCAGACTTTAATATATTATAATTATAATATTATCATTTTATCTTTTCTATAGATATCTACTTTAAGAATAGTAATATAATTGTCATAGTTTTATACTATATAAAAAATCTATTATTATATTTTAATATTTATGGAACCTTTTTATATATTTAATCGTCTATAATGTGAATCGATTCAGAAAGAGGTGTTGATAATGGTTAATGAACTATTATTCAAAAAAGCTGTAGATGGGGATAAGGATAGTTTTATTCAATTGATAGAGCCAATTAAAGAAAAGCTATATAGAGTAGCCTTTATATATTTGAAAAATGAAGATGATGCTTTAGACTGTGTTCATGATGGAATAATAAAGGCAATAAAATCATTAGAGACACTAAAGGAACCTCAGCATTTTAATACTTGGATGGCTAGAATAATTGTGAACGTCTGTAAGGATTATATTAAGAAAAATAGCAAGGTTGTTTTAGTTGATATAAATGATTACGAAAACAACCTAATATCTGAAGATAATAAAAATGATATTAATGAAGATATAAAAGATGCTCTAAATAAGCTATCTGAAAAAGAAAGAGACTTAATAATAATGAGATACTTGGAAGATAAATCATTAAATGATATAGTATCTAATACTAACTTACCCTTAGGCACAGTTAAAAGTAGACTAAATAGAACCTTAATAAAATTAAGAAAATATATAGGGGAGGCATAAAAATGAAAGATATAAACATAGATGATATAAAAGTTTCTTCAAAATTGGATGATATCATAAAAAATTCTGTAAATGAAGGATATGATACAACATGTAGTAAAAACCTATCAAATAGTAAACCTAAAAAATTTAATAAGAATATAGTCGCAGCAACTATATTTATAGCTCTAGGTGTAACAGTATTTGGTTCAATATTTAGTAACGAGGTAATTGCAGCAGTTAAATTAACTATGTTTGATATAAAAAATTATCTAAGAGTTAATGATAACTTAGATGAATATAGCACTGTAGTTAATAAATCTGTAAGCAAAAATGGAATAACAGTTCAATTAAATGAAGTTATTTTAGACAAAGATGAAATTATTGTATCAACAACAGTAAAGTCAGATCAAAAACTAGGTGATAACGGAAATATAATGGTATTTGGAAATGTGTATATTAATGGTAAACAAATATCTAGTTCAGCTGGAGGTTTAGGGAAACAAATTGATGATTATACTGAAGAAAATGTACTTTCATATACGCTAGATAAAGAGTTAGAAAGAGGAGATTTGCATATAGAAATAAAATATGATGAAGCTCTTTTACACATGGACAAAAAGGAAGTAAAAGTAGAAGGCCCATGGAACTTTGAATTCATTTCTAACGGAGATGCTTTATCTACAAATACAAATAGTATAAATTTAAATAATTCATTTACATTAGACAATGGTCAAAAGATAACACTTAATGAATATAAAAGTAATGTTGTAGGAGGGAAAATTTACTACTCAATTGAAAACAAAGATAGAAATAACATATATTCATTGGAATTAAGAGGCTATGATGATTTAGGAAACGAAGTTAAGTTTTATAGTTCTTATGAAGAAATGACTACAGGCTTACTAAAAAATCAAACTGAAATTTCACAAGATGCAAAAGTATTAAGATTAACACCATATGCAGTAGCATATCCAAAAGAAAGCGGTAGAATGAGTAATAATTACAAACAAGTTGGTGAAGCGTTCACTATAAAGTTAAAGTAGTTTTAACTTTTCTTATAAAAATGTAGTTACTTTAAATTTCATTAAAGTAACTACATTTTTTTATATTAGAAAGCAACTTTAAACTCATCCATAAAAAACTTTATAAATCTAATCTAAGCTTTTCTTATTAAGTAGATATAACCTTATAAGATGCTAATATTTTATGAATCTATCTTACTTGTCCATTTCCATAGATTATATATTTAATAGTTGTAAGTTCTTTTAGTCCCATTGGTCCTCTTGCATGAAGCTTTTGAGTACTTATTCCTATTTCTGCCCCAAACCCAAATTCACTTCCATCTGTAAATCTAGTAGAAGCATTTACATAAACCGCGGCTGCGTTAACTTTATTTAAGAACTTTTGTGAATTTTTATAGCTATTAGTAACTATTGCTTCTGAATGGCCTGAACCATATTTATTTATATGATCAATTGCCTCATCAACATTTTTCACTATCTTGGCACCTATTATATAATCTAAATATTCTTTACTCCAATCTTCTTCATTAGCTTCTTTAATATCATCTATTATGAATTTTACTTTTTCATCTCCTCTAATCTCAACATTCTTTTCTCTTAATGCATTTACTATGATTGGAAGAAACTCATTTGATATATTTTCATTTATAATCATCTTTTCTGCTGCATTGCAAACTGCTGGTCTTGATGTTTTTGCATTTATTATTATATCTTTTGCCATATCAAAGTCACAGTCTTCGTCTACATATATATGACAATTTCCAACCCCGGTTTCAATTACAGGTACAGTTGCATTTTTCACAACAGTTTGGATAAGCCCAGATCCACCTCTTGGAATTAAAACATCTATATAATCATTTAATTTCATCATTTCTAATGCTGTTTCCCTACTAGTATCTTCAACTAATTGAACTGCAAACTCTGGTAATCCAGCTTCTTTTACAGCATTAGCTAGTATCTTTACTATCGCCTTATTGGAATTTATAGCTTCACTACCACCTCTAAGTATTACAGCATTTCCTGTTTTTAAACATAGCCCTGCTGCATCACATGTTACATTTGGTCTAGCTTCGTATATTATCCCTATTACTCCCATTGAAACTCTTTGCTTTCCTATTTGAAGACCATTTGGCCTTTTCCACATTTCTATTACTTCTCCAATAGGATCTTCTAAAGCTATTAGCTCTCTTAATCCATTAGCCATATCTTTTATTCTTAACTCATCTAATGATAATCTATCTAACATAGCCTTAGATATTCCTTTTTTAACTGCTCGATCCAAATCCTCTTTATTAGCTTTTATGATTTCATTTCTATTGTTAATTAAAGCATTTGCCATTGACTCTAATGCTTTATTTTTTTCTGTAGTTGATGCTATTCCTAAATCATAAGATGCTTCTTTAGCTCTAAATCCTAATTCTTGTAGATATCCCATTTCCTCTTCACTCCTCTTTAAATTAAACTTATTATTTATTAGAAATAAATAGTGTTCCTATTTCCTCACCATTTAATATGTTTAAAATTATTTTAGGGTCTTCCCCATTAGCAAGTACCATGTCTACTCCAGATTCAGTAGCTGTCTTAGCAGCAGCTAATTTTGTTATCATTCCACCTGTTCCAAGATTGCTTCCAGCTCCTCCACAGCACTCCTCAAGTTCTGAAGTGATTTTATCTATTTCCTTTATTAGTTTAGAATTTGGATTTTTTCTAGGATCTGAATCATAAAAACCATCTATATCTGATAATATAATCAAAAGATCAGCATTAACTAATTCAGCCACTATAGCTGATAAGTTATCATTATCTCCAAATCTAACTATATTTTCTATTTCATCTATAGCTACAGTATCATTTTCGTTAACTATAGGTATTATTCCACTTTCTATTAGAGTCTCAAATGTATTACATACATTTTCTCTAATATGATTATCTTCAACTACATCTCTTGTTAAAAGAACTTGCCCTACAGTATGGCTATACTCTCCAAAAAACTTACTATAAATATGCATCAACTCACATTGTCCAACTGCAGCAACAGCTTGCTTTTCTCTTATAGTCTTAGGCTTTTCCTTTAATTTAAGCTTAGATACACCAACTCCTATTGCTCCTGAAGTAACTAATATAACTTCCTTACCTGAATTCATTACATCTGATAATACTCTAGTTAATTTTTCTATTCTTGTTAAATTAATTTTACCATTTGCATATGTTAATGTTGAAGTTCCTACTTTAACTACAATTCTATTAGAATCTTTAACTTTACTTCTAACGCTCATCCCACTATCCCCCTGATATTATTCTTTGTTTAATTATAATTTTTTTCGCATCTTTTTTCTACATAATTTGCTTTATTCCTTAAACTCATTTAACTTTTCTTCTACTTCTTTATTGAAATATTTTAAAATAACCTTACCTAATGAATAAATTGGTACTATTACAAATGCTCCTATTGGTCCAACCAAACTAGCTGCCCCAACTACTAAAAAAATATCTGTTATTGGATGTATATTCATTGTTTTACCCATTATTAATGGTACAATTATCCTCCCCTTAAGGGTTTGAGCAATTATTACTAATATAGATAACTTTATAATCATATTCCACCCCAAAGCTATTGCAATTATATATGGAATAATCATAGATATAAAAAATCCTACAAATGGTATAAAAGCCAGTACAAAAGTAACTGATGATAAAAGTAAAGGGCTTGCCATTCCTATAATTTTATATCCAATAAAGACCATTAGCGCTAATGAAAGAGCTACCTTAGCTTGACCTAAAATATATGATGATAAAACTTCATCACTTTCTTCTACAATATTACGAATTTTATACTTATATTTCTCAGGAAATATATTAACTATACTTTCTTTAATTTTTTCTTCATCTTTGAGAAGATAAAATACTATTAATATAACAAGCAAAATGTCAGAAAACAATTGCATTCCTTTATCAAAGATTCCCCTTAGACCACTTGCCAATAAAACAGCATATTTTTGTATATCTCCTAAAAACTTCTCATAATAATCTAATTTAAATATATCACTTTTAAAAAATTCATCTACTCCATATAAATTTCCTTTTTCCTCTACTATTCTAAAAAATATCATTTTCAAATTTGTAAATTGCTCCATAAAATAATCTCCAAAATATCTCATGACTCCAGCTGCAATAAAAAAGAAAATTAATAGAGTTAAAGACGCTGCTCTTCCTCCCTTCATCTTCTTTTTTATAAATATATTATTAATAGGTTTTAGTATATAAAATAAAAATACTCCAAATATTATTGGTATAATAACTACTGCAAAAATTACATTTATAAAATTTTTCAATACTGAAATCTTTCCTAGTAATATCACTAATATAGCTAATAGATTAAAAATAATTAAATATGTAATAACATTCTTCTTATGCATAAACTACTTCTCCTTTATCAAAATTAATTAAGTTTAGTTTATCCCTAGAAGCAAATATTATTATATAGACATTTAACTTTAATAACTTTATAAAAAAGTCCATTAACTATTTAATATAGAACCAATATTATTATGTTAATTAAAACACATAAAACATATATATTTACAAAATTTATAAGAGATTCCTAAATATATAGCTCATTGCATAAATTTTAGCTTAATATGTATAAAAATCTATTGCTTTCAAATATGGAAATGTATTAAAATAAAATCCTATGTATAAATATTAATTTTTTTGGATATGAAGGAGACAGGAATGAAAGACTTAACTAAAGATAGATTTTCATTAAAATCATCATTACTATTTATTATTCCATCTTTAATAGGAATAGTTTTATTTATGATTCCTATTAGCTTTAATGGAGAAATAACTATACCAGTAGCAATATTATCAAAATTCTTAGCAAAATACCTTGGAGATTCATTAACTTTTATAATAACTATAGCTATTTGTATCTCTGCTATTATGAGTATAATAACTAAAATATTTAAGCCAAAATTTATAGTAGAAAATGAATTTTTAAACACATTATTTAATCCTGGTTCCATTTGGTTTAGTGCTAGAATAATTGGCGCTGTATTTTGTGTATTAGCTTTATTTAAGTTTGGACCAGAATTTATAATTAATGATTCAACTGGCTCATTTGTATTAAATGATTTACTTACAATATTATTCACTATTTTCTTTTTTGCAGGACTTTTATTACCACTATTATTAAATTTTGGTTTATTAGAGTTTTTCGGTTCAATACTTACTAAAATTATGAGACCAATATTTACATTACCAGGTCGTTCATCTATAGATTGTATAACATCTTGGCTTGGAGATGGAACTCTTGGAATAATATTAACAAATAAACAATATGAAGAAGGATTTTACTCTAAAAGAGAAGCTGCTATAATCAGTACAACTTTTTCTGCTGTTTCAATAACTTTTAGTTTAATCGTAATAGATACAGTTGGGCTATCTCATTTGTTTATACCATTTTATTTGACAGTTAGTATTTCAGGAGTTATTGCTGCAGTTATAATTCCAAGGATTTATCCGCTATGTAAAATTCCTGATACATATTATAATAACCAGGAAAAGAAAGACGATGAATCAATACCAGAAGGATACTCCTCATTCTCTTGGGGATATAAAAAGGCTATAGATAAAGCATCTGAAACCTCTGATATAAAACACTTTTTTATAGATGGATTTAAAAATGTAATAGATATGTGGCTTGGAGTACTTCCAGTTGTTATGGCACTAGCTACTATTGCTTTAATAATAGCTGAATACACTTCAGTATTCCAAATTTTAGGATTACCTTTTATACCATATCTTAAGTTATTACAAGTTCCAGAAGCAGTTGCTGCCTCTCAAACTTTAGTTGTTGGCTTTGCTGATATGTTATTGCCGTCTGTTTTAGCTGCAAATACTATTGCTAGTGATATGACTAAATTTATAGTTGCTTGTACTTCCGTTTCTCAATTAATATATATGTCTGAAGTAGGTGGAGTTCTACTTGGGTCAAAAATTCCTGTATCATTAAAGCAACTATTAATAATTTTTATAGAAAGAACTATAATTACGTTACCTGTAATTGTTATTGCTGCTAATATAATATTTTAATAAAAAGCTGTATCCTTTTAGATACAGCTTTTTTCAAATATAATATTAAGTTTAAATGATTTATATTAATCTCATATCATATTTTCAAATATCTTATAGAAGTTTATAATGCCATATCCTAATTGTGGGTTAGGATACATATCTCCAGGTCTTTTTAATGTTCCTCTATTTAAAAATGTCTTAATGCTTTGAGAGTACATATAAGGATAATTTTTATCTACTATCCCCCATTCAAATAATAAGACACATGCTCCAGCTCCTATAGCTGCTGATAAACTAGTTCCATTTATAACATCAATTTTATTATTTATACCTACAGTCATAGTATTAACTCCACCAGCTGCAAAATCAATTACATCTTTATAGGCATTTCTAAGAGCAACTCCAGAGTATGGAAGTAAATTATTGTTATTTTGATTATATGCAGCTACAGTAATAACAAATTCTGAATCTCCAGGTATTGTTAAAGTACCATATTGATCACTTGATATAAATCTAGTTCCAGGTAAAGTCAGTCCTCTTTGTGGTAACCATGCATTATATTCTGCCATTTTTCCAAGCCTTAGTCGAATACGTATTTTCCAGATTCCAGGCCGTATATCGTAAAAATATATTCTAATTAATTGATCCCCTGTATATTCCTCTGGTAAGTTATAATATATCGACACTCTTGTTTGTTCAAAGATAAATGAATATTTTTTACTTATATTTAATATAGCTGGTATAAACCCAGTATCTGCTCCTGAGGGCCCTATCAAATTTATTTCAATTATATTAGGTAAGTTGACCCATACTTCCATATATAATATTTTTTGCTCCTTCTCTACTATCATTTCTATAGCTTCATATTCATTTTTATTCTTGATAATTCCTGAAGCATGACAATCCTGTATTCCTTCATTTCCTGATCCTGTAACAACGACAAGACCTACATTATCTGATACTGCTGCAATATAATTATCCAAAATATGCTCACCCTTATGATTTCCATTATTAGTTCCTAGTGGTAATAATATAACAACAGGTTTTCCAGTTGCTAAAAGGTAATTCTTCAAATATTCTATAGCAAATAAAATTGATGTAATATTATATGCAGGAACATCTACTCCATAATTATACTTTAAAAAATTTGATTGAATTAATTTTATAACAACAAATTCACACTCTGGAGCAATCCCCCTTAACATTGGATTTTTTCCTAAGGCTCCTACTATTCCAGCCATATTAGTTCCATGTCCAATTTCATCCCTACTAGGTACTATATCATATGGGTTTCCCCCCTTATTATATGTCTCTATCGCTTCATTAATTTGTTCCTTCTTATATACAGTCCCTAATAATATATTATTATTCACACTATTGGAGCCAATGCTTTGATCCCATATTTCATTTATTCTAGTCTTCCCATTAATATCCTTAAACTCATCACTTAAATAATCTATTCCAGTATCTATTATTCCAACTACTACTCCTTTACCTCTTAAGTTTAATGGCAATTCAGCTTGCAATGTATTAACTTGTGTTGCATCAATGGCTGATATACTATGCAAAGTATATACTTCTGGAGGTAGCACATAAACTATTTCAAAGTTATCTGAGCCATAAAACCTATTGATTAAATCAATTATTTCTGTAGTATTTTCAAAGGAATTTATTAAACTCGATTTAATATATACAGAAGCGTATTCATTATTAATTACTATTATATAAATTCCAGGATTGTTTGTAATTATTTCATTAAACTTACCTACATATTCAACTAAATAACTAACATAATTAATACTACTAAATATATATTCCGGAGCTGCAAAACTATTAACTTCCATTTACTATCCCCCTATTTAGTTTCTTATAATATCATTTGGAATTCTAATATATAAATTTCCAATCAAATATTCTAGCATATCATTGTTAACTCTATAGTTCCCACCAAGAACCTTGAAAACTTCTAATAGATTTAGCCTTCCATATCCTAAATCCTCATTTGGATATTCATATATACCCTCTCTATCTGCTGCATATATTAATAAACTTCTAAGCTTAATTGAATACATAGACAAATTATTCTTGTCGACAATTGCCCATTGTAATAATAATGCGCAAGCTCCTGCAACTATTGCAGTAGCTGATGAACTTCCACTTACTTTACTTATGTTATCGCTCCCTGAAGATGTAGTTAAAATATTGATGCCTTCAGTAGCTATATCTGGATTAATTAATCCATTTGTA
The DNA here is from genome assembly GCF_017888565.1 of Clostridium sp. Classification (GTDB taxonomy): domain Bacteria; phylum Bacillota; class Clostridia; order Clostridiales; family Clostridiaceae; genus Clostridium. The sequence goes on along the minus strand of NZ_JAGHFX010000043.1, from coordinate 69,994 downwards.
TTGAATCCCTTTCCTGATGATGATACTAAACTATTATTTGTTCCATCATAATATGCTACTGTTATTAAATTCTTAGCAGTAGATGGTATAGTTAATGTATTATACGGATTAGGATTAAGAAACTTTGTACCTTCTGGTAAAATTGATTTATCTTGTAACCATATATCATACCTTCCATCTGTTATATATTCTCCTCTTAATTTTATCATCCAGATTCCCGGCTTTATTCCTGAAAAATTTAATATAAATAATTGATGCCCTGTAAAACTTTCAGGATCATAAGCCCTTATTTCAACTTTAGTATTAATTAAATAAAATATTCTTGTATCTCTAGATTCAATATTTGGAACTATAAATCCCGATTCTTCTCCACTCGGAGCTATTATGTTTAATGACATTTTATTGGGTTTTTGAATCCATATATGCATAACAAAGATTTTTAATTCTTTAGTCATTAATAACTCAGAGTTTTTAACCTCTCCTTGATTTAATATAAAGTTTGTAGAATGCCCCTCATAATCTCCAGCATTACCAGTTCCTGCAACAAAAACAATATCTCTCCTTCTAGCCATTGCTGTTATAAACCTAGCTGTAATATTATGTCCATCATGACTACCATTATAGCTTCCGACCCCAATATACAATACAAGAGGTTTTCTTAATTCATATGCTGACCTTCTTAAATATTCAATTGCAGATAAAACTTCAGAATTATTATAAACCGGTACAATTGGCAAATTATTTTCTCTTAATATTTTTATATAATTAGGAGAAGGCAAAAGCTTTACTATCATAAATTCACAATCATTAGCTATACCCTCAACATCAGGGTTGTACCCTCTTGCTCCCACTATTCCAGCCATATTAGTTCCATGTCCTATTTCATCCCTACTTGGTACAATATCATATGGATTAGAGCCATTCTTACTATTAGCAATTGCTCTATTTATGTCATCATTAAAATACTCTTCCCCTATATACAAGTTACCTTGTCTATTTACATTAATTGTTTGATCCCATATTTTTATTATTCTAGATGTGCCATCTTCTCTTATAAACTCCTTATTTAAGTAATCTATTCCCGTATCTATCATCCCTATAACTATTCCTTTTCCTGTTAAATCCAAATATTTATTAATCTTAACTGCATTTATACCATCTACATTTATAGGTGATGTATCTTGTAATACATAAATAGATCTTGCTTCAATAAAAATAATTGAAGGCACATCTTTTCTTAATCTATCTAAATTTTTTTCTTCTACAGATATAACCGCAAGATTTTCATTAATAATATCCCCACAAGCATAATCTACTTTATCAATTTCCTCTTTAAAGTTCCCTCTATATTCAATTACAAACCCTGGTGAATTTTCATCTAAATAATTTTTACATCCAACAGTATTTTCCATACATATCTCCTCAAAGAAATTAATAATATATCATATGTATTTTCTTTTTTATGATTCTTATAAAATATACATTTATTAGTTCATTTAAATATACTTATACTTTATTTCATGTTTATCCTTTTTCTTTTTAATTATATTCCATTAAAAACATACAAAATTTGTAAAACATTATTAATCGTTCGACTTTTTATTTAAATGTATTGCTATTAATTTACTAATAGTTTATATTGTAAATAAATGGTGTATTCCATTTATTGTAAAGGAGGTGATATAGTTACCTTCGATGAAATAATAAGCATTACTACTTATTATTTATTAACTTCTTTGTTCCTAAATAATTCATTATCATTTCACACAATATAGGAACTAATAAACACTTCAGAGGAATCTAATAAATTACCATTTAATATTTTCTGATCAGTATATAAATACTTGTTAGAATATTTAGCAAACCTTTTGATAACATTTTCAATATATGAAATATTAATTTTATATATTCATTAAAAACTCAAACTTTTCAACAAACAAATGAATTCACTTTATATGCACAAATGTTTAAAGTGAGTCTCTTATTTTATAAAAATATCTAGCTTACTTTAATTTCAGCATTAGATTATTAGATATTTACCTAATCCTAAAATTACTCATTCAATATACAGATGAGAATAAATAAAAATATTATTAGGAGGTAAATATAATTGAAGAAAAACTTTCTTAAAAAAGTTATTTACACACTTTTGACAACCTTCGTTACTCTTACATCTACTTCATTTATTACTAAAGCAGTTACAAATGTTGGTAGTTATAATGCTGGTGTCGGAATAAAAAACTGGCCTGCACAAGTTAATGCTCCCTATGTTGATATGGTTGGCTGGGTAACTAAAAACGGCTACTATATGGGAAATGATGGTGGAGGAGCTGCCAATCTTAAAAGACTATCAGATGAAACTGGTATAAAATACTTTAACTTAGCTTTTATACAATCAACTGGTAGCGTTTCAAATGGAAAAATCAATTGGGGCTGGGGTGGATATTCTGTTTTAAGCGAAGGAAAAAATGATAATCAATACAATGGAATAAAACAATCCCTAAAAGATCTAAGAGCTAGTGGCGGTGATGCAACTATATCCTTTGGTGGTGCTAGTGGAACTGCATTTTGGCAAACTTCTCAAGATGTGAATGTTCTTTATAATACCTATTTAGATATAGTAAATGGATATGCATTAACAAGAATAGATCTTGATGTTGAGGGCGGGGCCCAAAATAAACAAAGTAATATCGCCAATGCAAAGGCTATTAAGATGTTACAAGACACTACAGGAGTAGAAGTAACATTGACTGTTCCCGTTTTACCATCTGGTTTAACTCAAACTCAAATAGATTTATTAGATGCTTATTTATCTAATAATGTTTCTTTAAAATATATAAATATAATGGCTATGTGCTATGGAGGCGGTACTTTACTACCTGGAGAAAATTATGGTACAGCCTCACTAAGAGCAATAGATTCAACAAAGAATCAAATAAAAGAAGCTTATAAAAAATTTGCCAATACTACTTTATCTGATTCAGAAGCTTATTCAAAGGTTGGGGTTACAGTATCTGTAGGCTATGAAAGTCCTTCAGATCCTATATTTACTCCAACATGGTCTCAATTAGTAGCTGACCATGCTAAAACTAAAAATATTGGAATGACTTCTTATTGGTCACTAAATAGAGATGCTCAAATAGAAAATAATCAAGGAATAGGTTCTCAATATGAACATTCAAAGATATTTTCTAAATTCGGCTCACCAGTAATTCCTAGTGATAACACAGCTCCAGTGATTAATGGTGTTACAGATAAACAAATTAATATTGGAGATACATTTAATCCACTAACAGGGGTTACTGCATCTGATAAAGAAGATGGTGATTTAACTAGTAAGATTATTGTTAATGGCTTAGTTGATACATCTAAAGCTGGTGTCTACAATATAAGCTATACTGTTTCTGATAGCAAAAGCTTATCAACTACTGTAAGTTCTACAATAACAGTAATCGATACTTCAGTTCAGACATACAGTCCAACTAAAATATATGTAGCTGGAGATATAGTTTTATACAACGGAGTTATGTATAAAGCTAAATGGTGGACTCAAGGAGAAACCCCTAGAGCAACTCAATGGGGCCCATGGGAAAAAGTAAGTTAAATTAATTTAGAAATTTATTTGTAAAGGGGATTTAATATTATGATAAGGAAAAAGCTTTATAAAAAATCAAAGCCTATTGTTGCATTAACAGCAATAGCAGCAATGCTTATAACAGGTGTTACTCCAGTTAGAGCTACTGTTAATACAATTACCGATTTTGCACCTAATGCAGTTCAACAATCTGCTCAAAAATATCGTAATGTAATGTATTATGGAGATTGGTCAATCTGGGGAGGTCAAGGTAACTTCTATCCTAAGGATATTCCTGCTGATCAATTAACTCACCTTAATTTTGCATTCGTAGATTTTGATGCACAAGGTGTTTTAAAATTTACTGATAAAGATGCAGCTACTGGTCATCCTCTAGGAAATGCTGGCGTAACTTATGGTGATGTAAATGGTGGCATTCTAAACGCATTCCAAGTTTTAAAAAGTGAAAATCCTAATTTAAAAATAGGAGTATCTTTAGGTGGCTGGTCCAAGTCAGGTGATTTCTCAGTTATAGCTGCTAATCCATCAATAAGAGCAAACTTTGTAAAAAATGTTATGGCGTTTATTAAATATACTAATATGGATTTTGTTGATATAGATTGGGAATATCCAGCTAGCCTTAGAGATCCAGACAAAGTTGATAATACTAACGACGAAGGAACCACTAAAGCAACTCCTGCCGACAAAGAAAACTTCATAATTTTGTTACAAGACTTAAAGGATGCTTTAAATAAGCAAGGTGCTGAACTCGGAAAAACTTATGAACTTTCAGTTGCTATTCCAGCTGGAAAAGCTAAAGTTGATGAAGGAATAGATGTAGAAAAATTATTTAATGTAGTTGATTTTGCAAATATTATGACTTACGATATGGCTGGTGCATGGAGCACAGTTAGCGGTCATCAAACAGCACTTTACACTAATCCTAACTCTCCATTTAAAGGAGAATGCCTTTCTGTTGATGAAAGCGTTAATTACTATATTGCAAATGGAGCTAAACCTGAAAAAATAGTTATTGGAGCAGCTTACTATACACGTGGTTGGGAAAAAGTAAGTAATAATGGACCAGATGCTGCTAATCCTGGATTGTTTGGAACAGCTGCAGTTGTTAATAAAGATGCAGACCTTACTCCAACTTCAGGAGCTCTTAATGAAGCTCCTATAAAGAATGGTGAAGGTGGTCGTGCTGGTGGAGTATGGTCATACAATGCTCTTAACCAACTAAAAGCAAAATATACTGGTTTAAAAGAATATTGGGATGATAGTGCTAAAGCCCCTTATCTATATAATGAAACAACAGGTGCATTCTTTACCTATGATAATGCAAGATCAATACAAGAAAAAGTTAAATATGTTAAAGAGCATAATTTAGGTGGAATGATTGCTTGGATGGCTTCACAAGATGCTAAAACAACATCTACTAAACATGATGAACTTACAAAAGTAACCAAGGAAGCATTATTTGGATCAGGCAGTCTAGACAACTATACCATAACTTATAATAAGCTTAATGTGACTTCTAAATTAACTACAAGTAAACCTGCATGGGGAAGCGGTAGCGTGATAAATTTAAGCTTTACAAATAACGAAAAATTAAGTGAATCTGGCGAAGTTCTTAGTTCTGTTGAAACCGCAGCTAAAACTCTAAAAAATGTAAAGCTTTATATTAAGACAAATGGTATTACTATAACTGGGGCTCAACATCCAAGTCCTGCTGTTAAACAAGAAAATGGATATTACGTAATAGATTTCTCTGGATCATACGACGGAAAGCTTATGAAGCCCGGTCAAACAGTATCTTTTGATTTAAACATTGCTGAATCTATAGATAACCTAAATGGTTTAGTGAGTGTTGAATTATCACAAAGAATGTACTCAACATCACCTGAAATGGGAAGACAATTTATTTATGGTAATCCTACATCTCCTGATAATACTGCACCAGTAATTAATGGAGCTACTAATAAACAAATTTATATTGGTGATTCCTTTAATTCATTAGCTGGTATAACTGCATCTGATAAAGAAGATGGTGATTTAACTAATAAAGTAACAGTTTCTGGTACTGTTGATACAACTAAAGCTGGAACTTACAATTTAACTTACTCAGTTGTTGATAGTAAAGGTTTAAAAACTACTGTATCAGTTACTATAACCGTTTCTGAAAAAACTGCAACTAACACAGCTCCTGTAATTAATGGTGTTGCTAATAAGGAAATTAAGATTGGATCAATCTTCAATCCTTTAACTGGAATTACTGCTTCTGATAAAGAAGATGGTGATTTAACTAATAAAATTGTTATTTCTGGCACTGTTGATACAAGTAAAGTTGGAACTTACAATTTAACTTATTCAGTTACTGATAGTAAAGGATTAGTAACTACTGCTAAGGCAACAATTACAGTAGTTGATAATGTTACTCCAGAAATCCCAACCTATAGCCCAACCAAAGCTTATATAGCTGGTGACATTGTTATGTATAACGGTGTTAAATATAGAGCTAAGTGGTGGACACAAGGTGAAACTCCAGGTACAAACCAATGGGGTGCTTGGGAAAAAATTAGTTAGTACATCTAGCTATTTATAATTTGAAGATGGCTAACATTCTTTGTTAGCCACTTCTATCACCTTTTTCAATTAATATTATGGAGGTAGAATATGAAAAAGACTAAAATTAAACGAATAGTAACTGGAATAACTCTTTCGCTATTTACACTATTTAATATATCAATACAACCTAAAGCAGCTGTAACAAGTAATAATGAAAATATAACACCAACAGCTTCAGGTGTTAGCGATACAGATTTAAGCAGAAAAATAATTGGGTATTTTCCTGAATGGGCATATAAAAGTGAAGCTCAAGGATACTTTGATGCGGCCGATTTACAATGGGAATCCTTAACTCACATTCAGTATTCCTTTGGAATGATTGATCCAGCAACTAATAAAATATCATTTGGAGATAAGCATGCGGCTATTGAAGAAACATTTGCAGATTATCCATTAAGTCATAATGGTAAGACTGTTACTCTAGATCAAACTCTACCTTACAAAGGACATTTCAATGTTCTTCAAACAATGAAAAAGCAATACCCAAACGTAAAGCTATTAATGTCTGTTGGTGGATGGGCTGGTAGTAGAGGTTTTTATACTATGCTAGATACCGATCAAGGCATAAATACTTTTGCTGATTCATGTGTTGAATTTGTAAGAAAGTACAATTTTGATGGTATAGATATAGATTTTGAGTATCCATCTACAACATCAACTTCAGGTAATCCAGCTGATCAAGACCTAGCTGAACCTAGAAGGGGTAAGCTAAATGAAAGATATAACTTATTAATGAAGACATTAAGAGAAAAACTTGATTCTGCTGGGAAGCAAGATGGTAAAAAATATCTTGAAACAGCTGCAGTAACTGCATCTTCATGGGTTCTAGGCGGAATGACTGATAATTCTTATGCTCAATATTTAGATTTTCTTAGTGTAATGTCTTATGATTTCCATGGTGGTTGGAATGAGTTTGTTGAAAACTTAGCTAATATCTATCCTGATCCAGCAGATAGAGAAACTATACAAATGGCTATGCCTACATTAAATATGGATTGGGCTTATAAATACTATAGAGGAGTATTACCTCCTGAAAAAATAATTATGGGAATCCCTTACTATACAAGAGGATGGGAAAATGTACAAGGTGGAACTAATGGATTACATGGTTCTAGTAAAACTCCTGCTACGGGAATATATAATGTTTGGGGCGATGACGTAGATAATAATGGTGTCTTAGATCCTGCAGGAGCCAATCCATTATGGCATGTATTGAACTTAATGGAAAATGACCCAAATTTAAAAGTTTACTTTGATGAAGTTGGTGGAGTTCCATACGTTTGGCAAAATGAAAAGAAAGTATTCCTATCTTTTGAAAATGAAAAATCAATAGATAAAAGAGTTGAATATATTAAAAATAAAAACTTAGGTGGAGCGTTAATATGGGTAATGAATGGAGACTTTGGCCCAAACCCTAATCACAAACCAGGCTCTACTAATATAAATGAAGGAAAATATACTTTTGGTGATACACTAACAAGTAGATTAAAATCTGGCTTAGATGCAATAGGAAATTGTAAAGTAACAGATGACTCTATTCCAGGATTATCTCAAACTGATGTAGAGGTTGTATTTGGAGGAAAATATGATCATCCAAATTACACTTATGATATAAAAGTTACAAATAAAACAGATAAGCCAATAGATACAGGTTGGAAGGTAAGTTTTGATTTGCCTAAATCAGCAATATTCGCTCAACCTCAAGGTGGAACTGCAACAGTTGAGGATGTTGGAGACTTTAACAGAGTTACAATAACATCATCAGGATGGCAAAAGCTTGGAGTTGGAGAAACTGCTTCACTCGCCGGATCAATTAAATTATGTTTTGGAGGAGTTAAGAATTTAACCTTTAATGGAATGAGACCGTCTAATGTTCCTGTAAACGGAAACTATGCTCCAACATTAAAAGGAATTTCAAATACTTCAATTAGTTTAGGTGATTCATTTAATCCTCTTGCTGGCGTTACTGCCTCTGATAAAGAAGATGGTGATTTAACTAGTAAAATATCAATTTCTGGATCAGTTAACACCGCTAAAACTGGTGATTATACCTTGAAATACACAGTTGCAGATAGTAAGGGATTAACTGCAACAAAAGAAAGAATAGTAACAGTTCTTAGAACATTAGAACCTGGACAACAATTCTATGACCCAAGTAAAACTTACAGATATGGTGATCAAGTAGTTTATAAGGATGCCTTATATGAATGTATTTCTTGGTATATACCTCCTACAGATGATAGTTCCCCTACCAACACAAAATATTGGAAGTTAATAAGAGTGCTTCCTGATGGACCAACTCCTATTGAAAATACAGCTCCTGTTATTAATGGCGCAGTTAATAAACAAATTTATATTGGAGATTCATTTAATCCTTTAGCTGGTATTACTGCCTCTGATAATGAAGATGGGGATTTAACTAGTAAAATAACTGTATCTGGCACTGTTGATACAACTAAAGCTGGAACTTATAATTTAACTTACTCAGTTGCGGATAGCAAAGGCTTAAAAGCTACTTCATCAATTGTTATAACTGTTTCTGAAAAAACTACAACTAATACCGCTCCTGTAATTAATGGAGTTTCTGATAAACAAATTAATATCGGTACAAGCTTTAACCCCTTAACTGGCATCACTGCTTCTGATAAAGAAGATGGTGACTTAACTAGTAAAATAACTGTATCTGGCACTGTTGATACAACTAAAGCTGGTGCTTATAATTTAACTTACTCAGTTGCTGATAGTAAAGGACTAGTAACTATTGCTAAAGCAACAATTACAGTAGTTAATAATGCCCCTGAAATTCCCACCTACAGTCCCACCAAAGCCTACTCTGCTGGAGACGTCGTTATCTATAACGGAGTAAAATATAGAGCTAAATGGTGGACTCAAGGTGAAACTCCTGGATCAAATCAATGGGGTGCTTGGGAAAAAATCAGCTAAACAAATATAGTTTATCTCGTCTTTAAATACTAACTAATCTATAAAAGACAGTATAGAATTTTGTTAATTAAAACTCTATACTGTCTTCCTCTTTTATAAAAAATAATAGTTGTATTTAATTATTTAATTATTATATTCATTAATCTAGTTAAATCTAACCCCTGAACACTAGTTACAATTGCACCTGATAAATCATTTATTTCAACATCTATTCCAGTGATATCACAAGTAGTTAAATCTACCTTATTTAAAGATGTTTTATTAAAATATGATGAAGTTAAATCTGTATTATTAAAATTAACTTTATCAAGTTTAACTTGCTGAAATATACTTTCTTTAAAATTACAATCCTCTATACATACATTCTTTAGCTTTGAATAGGATAAATTTATATATTTTCCAAGGGAGTCGCGAAACGCGACCTCCTTTATATTACAATCATCTAATTTTGCTCCAAATAATTTACAGTTAATAAACTCTACTCTATGTATACTCCCATCCCCTAAGTCAACATTAGATAAATCACAATTTTCAAATCTTGTATCTAATAAGTCAATATTTCTAAGTGATGAATTTTCAAATACTACATTCTTAAATATACAAGAATCTATTGTAACTCCTTTACTAATCATAGCATTTATTGCTGTATTTTCTACTATCTTATTTTGAATTTTATCAGCTTCAATTATTTCTTCTACTATATCTTCTACTTCTTCAAGATCATCTAAAAATTTTGGTTTTTGAATCTTGTTAACTTTCATAAAAATTTACCACCACACCTTTATTAATTTTACATATAAATATTATATATTATTAACATATATATACATAGAGTAAATATACAATGATCAAAATAAAGAGTGGTATGTATAAGTTTATACTTTATAATTCTTAATTAGAATTAGTCAACTAAATTCATTTTATTAATCCTAAAAACACTTAATCCTATAAATGTAATTGAAAATACCAGCATTAAAAGTACAATTAAATAAATTTTTAAGTTTGGATTATCTAATGTTTTTATTCCTGTAACAAATTCATAAGAATTAGCATACACTATTGGGTTTAATAAATCACTAACTCCAATCATATCTTGAAAAACATATAATGATGTAATTCCAAATCATAGTATTGCTAATGGTGCAATTTTATTCTTAAATAATGATGAAATAAATATTCCAATGGCTGTAAAAAATAAAGCTATAGCAAAATTATATAAGAACATTTTTATTGCTATCTTTAGTATTGATTCTATACTAGTGTAATCTATTATAAAGGTTTCTTGTGCTGGAAGAAGTGTATTATTATTAAATATAGCTACTGGATAATTTATATCCCCAAGTTTAGTAATTTTAGTTCCAAATTAAATATAATAAATATCCGCAAACTCCTTATCACATTTATTAATAATCTCCTCTACTTCCCCACTAATTTCTTCACCATTTTCTACTTCATTTGAGTACAGTCTTATTGTAACTTCAGTGCCACCCCCTACTTCACTCTCTATGTTAATAATTCCACCATGCATTTCTACTAACGACTTTACTATAAATAACCCTAATCCACTACCCTCATGTTTTCTTGATAAGCTCTTATCTACTTGTCCAAATTTGTTGAAAACACGTTCTATGTATTCTTTCGGAATTCCTTCACCATCATCTTTTACAGTTATATCTACATAATTTTCATATACATTAATCTTAACAACTATATTTCCTTTTCCATGAATATGCTTTATTGAATTAGATAATAAATTTAATATTATCCTTTCAATACTCTCTCTATCGCATTTTACACTTTTTTCTTCTTGATTCGTATCAAATATTATTGATATATCTTCAGAGCTAATATAATTTACTACTGCCAAAACTATATTTTCTACTAATGGTACAATATTATAATTATTCATAGATATTTTATAATCTCCAGAATCAATTTTTGTTATATCTATTAAATTATTTATTAATCGTTCTAACCTAAACGCATTTTTCTCTATTGAAGTAATGTATCTTTTAAGAATTATATCATTTAAGTTTTCTTTATCTTCACTTTCCAAGTATGTTTTAATTAATTTACTTGCACTAATTATTATATTTAATGGAGTTTTAAACTCATGTGATATATTGGAAAAAAACTCATTTTTTAAAGTTTCCATTTGAATTTCATGCTCTAAAAGCTTTTTATTTTCACTTAAAGTAATTTCATCATTTATGTTGTCAGCAAGCCCTATAATAAACTTTACTTTTTTACATTCATCTAAAATTGCAAACTTTATTATATTAAACCACACATCTTCATTTCTTATGCTAAGCTTTTGTTTATCAACAAAATACCCCTTGTCTTTAATTATCCTTGAATCTTCATTTCTACAAATATTAGATTGATCAATATTCCAAAGATGAGCATCATATTTCCCTATTATTTGAGATTTATCTATGTTTAAGACATCTGCATATCTTTTGTTAGCATATACATATTTACCATCTATATCTTTTGCCCAGGCAGACATCGGTATGTTATCTAAAATCAACTCTAGATCCCCTATATTATATGACTTATTTTTTAATTCCTTTAAAATTATCAAGTTTAACTTTGTTCCATCTATAATAATATCTTTAATAATAGGTTCAATTATAATTTTCTTATTATATTTATCATTTATAGTTATATATCTATTTAATTTAGACTTATCTTTAATTAATTGTAATATATTAATGTTACTTAACTCTTCTAGGTTATCTCCTAATAAATCTCTTAGTGCCTTATTATAGAATTCTATTTTATTATTCTTTATAATCAAAATATAATCCTGCAATACATCTAGAAATTCTTCCATAAATCATACCCCTTTCATACACATTTCAACCAATAAAATATTATCATTATAAATTTTTCAATTCAACCTATTAATTTTGTTTAATATCATATAAATTATTAGCAAAAAAAAGTGGTACCTAAGTTAGATACCACTTGTATATTTATAATATATTAAATTCTCCTTGCTACTTCAGATGCCTCTTCTATACAATTAAGTGCTCTACGAGCTCTTACTGCATCACCAATTATATGATATGGTATATTATTTTCCTTGCAATAATTTGATATTGGTTCAAAATTACGAGATCTTGCTCCTATTGCAACTATAACTGAATCACATGGAACTTCTTCAATAACTCCATTTTTATCTATAACTATTGATTTTTCCTTTATTTCAACACATTTTGCCTCTGTTATAGTTTTAATTCCCTCATGATATAGGTTTTCCATAACACAAATCTTTCTTAATTGACCTAAATCTTTTGCTACTTCATTAAGCATTTCTACTACAGTAATTTTATTAACATTTCCTGATAAATATTCAGCAACCTCTAGCCCAACTAGACCGCCCCCAATAACAACTACATCTCCATTTACTTTTGCTTTGCCTGAAAGTATATCATGAGAGTTAGTTACATGAGGTAAATCTGCTCCTGATACATTTAATTTTATTGGCTCTGCACCAGTTGCTATTATAACTTCATCTGGATTTATATCCTTAATTACTTCAGTAGTTACAGGTGTTGATAATTTTATTTCAACTCCCTTTCTCTTAGCCATTTCTCCCATTGCAATAGCAGCTTCCTTCATTTCTTCTTTTCTTGGTGCTGCACCAGCAAGAACAAATTGTCCTCCTAGCGAGTCAGATGCTTCACATAAAATTGGATTATGTCCCCTATCCTTTAACTCTATTGCAACTTCTAATCCAGATACGCCCCCACCAACTATTAGTATATCTTTAGGACTATCTGTTTTCTTAATAACAAATTCGGCTTCTCTACCTAACGCAGGGTTTCTCATACAAGTAATAAATGGTACATTGGGATCTGTAAATCCATCATAACAACCTTGATTGCATCCAACACAACGTATTATATCATCAACATTTCCATTTTTTGCTTTATTACAAAATTCTGGATCAGCTAACTGAGCTCGTCCCACAACAACCATATCTGCTTTTCCACTTCTAATTATTTCATCTGCTTGCTCTGGATCATTAATTCTTCCTACAGCAACAGTAATCATTCCAGTTTCTTTTTTAATTCTTGCTGCATTTTCAACATTAAATCCTCTTGGTAAGTCAACTGGTGGCACTTCATATTTTACAGCTGCACTTGAAAAATTTCCACGTGATACATCAAGTACATCTACTCCAGCCTCTTTAGCCCATTTACAAAATTGAATAACTTCTTCTATAGTAAGTCCATCTTCTACACAATCATCATGAGCATCTATTCTCATAAATAAAGGCATATCTTCTGGTATGTTTTCTCTAATAGATTTTATACATTCTAATAAGAATCTAGCACGATTTTCTAAACTTCCACCGTATTCATCATTTCTTTTATTAAAAGCCTTACTTAAGAATGAGTGTGGTGTATAATTATGTCCAGCATGGAACTCTACAGTATCATATCCTGCTTCTACAGCACGTCTAGCTGCATCTCCAAAAGCCTTAATACATTCATTTATTACTTCCTTACTTGCACCTTTAACAACATAATCTGTTCCTTCAACTTTAAAATCACTTGGAACTACTACCATTGAAGTTTGATCCCCAAATAATACAGCTGAACCACCAAGCCATAATTGAATCCCTGCCATTGCTCCACCTTCATGTATTGCATCAGCAAGCTTTTTCAAACCTGGAATATATTTATCATCCGATATTGATAAGAAGTTTTTTGGTGCAGCTTTATCATATACAGAACATACTTCTGTGAAGTTTAAACCATTTCCTCCTATAGCTCTTGCAGCATGGTAATTTATAAGCTGGTCAGTAACTACCTTCTCATCCTTTACCATCTTTGTTCCCATTGCAGGAAATTCAATTCTATTTCTTATTTCCATACCTCTAATTTTTATTGGACTAAAAAGATTATTAAATGCCATTTCGCTACCTCCAAAATTTAATTTTCAACATTTCCCTCACCTTCATTATATGATTTTGTTAAAATTAAATCAATATATTTAAAACAATTTGTTTTAATTTTGACAAAAAAATATCTCATTTTATTAATGAGATATCTTTCTATATTTTTATATCTTATTTCTTTTTAATATATTTATTATATATTTTATGTAATTAAGTCTTGAATCTATATTATTTGATATTTCTTTATCAAAAAACTCATGATTTTCTCCCATAAATGGATATATAATAGACGAAATAAATATAGCTCTTTTATATTTAACTTCCTCACCTTCACAATTTAAAACTTCTCTTAATATATTATCTAATTTTCTATTTGCTTCTCTTGTAGTTTCAATTATCTTTATATCCATCTCATCTTTCTCTTTTGAATCAGCAGCTTCTTTATTCATAACAAGAACACCAGGATATCTTAATGAATATTCTATAATTTCATTAGCACATCTAATAAGCCTCTCTTCAATGCTTAATTCTTCATTATCTAATGGTAAATATGCTTGAGTAATATTATCTATATAAAATTGCTTAACATATCTCAGCATATTATCCTTGCTGCCAAAATAGTAATTTATTGCACTCACATTTACTTCAGCTTCTTTTACTATTGCTCTAATTGAAACATTGGTTGATCCATTTTTTCCAAAGAGATATAATGCTCTATCTAAAATTTTTTCTTCTATCCCCTTTAATTCCTTCATATTTTCACTCCTAATCCATTTTAGCTTTAGGTTTTTATTTAAAATATAAAATTCTCATATCATATAAATCAAATTAAAGATATTATATCAATTAACTATTTATATATCAAAATTTTTAATCTAAATATAATTTCATTAAGGCTTAATTAATCATTGAAGTATTGTATAATTATAGTGATTTTATAAATATCCCTTTAGATAAATCTCTAAGATTTTTCTCATTTAAAATAAATATTTTCTTATTATCACATTCTATAATTGATTTTGCTTCTAACTCTTTAAATGTTCTATTTAAATGCCTATAAGTCGTTCCTAAAAACTGTGAAATTTCAAGAAATGATGAATTTAAAATTATATAATTTTTATCTGTTAAGTGCTCAACTAGATATGTAGCTAATCTATTTATAAGTGGATATACAAAATTATATGAGCTATTATTAATAGTTGCATACAGCTTCTCACTTAATGAATCTGCCAAATGCCTTACAAATTTAATATTTCCTAGGAACTTCTTTCTAATTATATCTGAGGGTATTGCTATTAAATATGCATCACCTATAGCATTAATATCACAAAGTATCTTAGTATCCTTTAATAATTCTATATCTCCTATTGTATCAAAATCACTATAAAACTTTAAAAACATTGATTTTCCATTTTCAAAAAGATAAGATATCTTTATCTTGCCATCTACAAGTAAATAATAATATTCAAGATCACTTTCTGCTTGTAATATGTATTCTTCCTTCTCATAAAAATGAAGCTGAGCATATTCTATAATCTCTTCATCTAATATTTCTTCTATATTATGCTTATCAATATAGTACTTTAAATGTCTTCTATTTGATATTTTTCTCATAATTTCTCCTATCATGACATATGTCATGTATTAATTAATATAAATATTGTAATCTAATTATAAAGAAATGTAAATTTTGAAATTATATATTTACATTAATTACTTATATTTTAAATCTTTATTAAATTTATATGCTATATTTATAATTATGTAAATATATATACTAGGGGGGTCTTTATGAAATATGACGTTATAATATTTGATGCAGATGAAACATTATTTGATTTTAGGAAATCTGAAAAATATGCTTTTGAAAAAGCAATCTTAGAATTTAATATAGACTATAGAGAGGATTATCATTTAAAGATCTATTCTGATATAAATACAGCTATTTGGAAAGAGTTTGAATGCGGTCTTATATCTCAAGAAAAATTAAAAGTTGAAAGATTTAAAAGATTATCTCATGAATTAAATATAGAATTTGATGAACTTGAGTTCTCTAAATCATATTTAAAACACTTATCTCATTCTTCAATTTTATATAAGGAAAGCTTAAATCTTATAGAGAAACTTAGTAAAAATTATAGACTTTCTATAATCACTAATGGTTTATCCGATGTACAAAGCAATAGAATAAGAAAATCTAGCATAGCTAAATATTTTGATGATATCATAATATCTGAAGAAGTTAGTGTATCAAAACCAAATCCTAAGATATTTCAAATTGCTTTAAATAATCTAAATTATAATGATAGAAGTAAGATATTAATGGTAGGTGATAGCTTAACATCAGATATTCAAGGTGGAATAAATTTTGGTATAGATACATGTTGGCTTAATACATGTAAAATTGAAAATAAAACTAAATTTAAGCCTACTTACGAAATTTCTAGATTAACAGAAATTATTGAAATTTTAAAGGAATAATTTCATATAGATAATTTAATATTTATTTAGTCTCCTTACTATTAATGTTATTCGTTAGTATATATTCATTTTTTTATTAAATACTAACTATGAATACATCTTAGGAGGGTATATATGAAAACATTACTTTTATCGCTATTGATATCAACATCAATTGCAAATATTAATTTTATTTCACCACTTCAAAATGTCTCTGCTAATATTAACAATTCTATTATTTTTAAAGAAAAGCAAGGATATAATGAAGAATATACAACTATATTTGATAATATGATGAAGTCCATGAATGCTGCACCTAACACTGGAAATGTTAATTTAGACTTTGTTTTGGAAATGATACCTCATCATGAAGGTGGCATAAATATGGCAAAAGCAATCGTTAAATATGGTTCTAACCCAGAAGTAAAAAAAATTGCTGAAAATATTATTACTTCTCAAGAAGCACAAATTCCAATTATGCAACAACTAAAAGACAAATTTGAAAAAGAGAAGCCTTCAAGTAAAGCTGACTCTGAAAAATATCTAGCAGAATATAATAAAATAAAGGATAAGATGTTTAAGGAAATGCAAGGTGTTGAAATAACTGATAATGTTGACGCTAATTTTCTTCAAGAAATGATATATCACCATGAGGGTGCTATTGGTATGGCAAAAGATATTTTAAAGTATACAAAGGATCCTGAGCTTAGAAGGCTGGCTGAAAATATTGTAACTACACAAAGTAAAGGTGTTGAAGAAATGAAGTCACTATTAAAGAAATTGTAAAATTTATTCAATTTCAAGCAAGTCTTAATATTTTGAAGAAGTTAATCTCTTATTTTTATAAAGGACCTCACGTTTCGTGAGCTCCTTTTAAACCATTGATTTTACTTACTTAAAGTGGTTTTTAAACTTAAATATAAATTTTTATATATTATTTATATATGCATAAAAAGGGAAGTTTTAAATTAAAACCTCCCTTTTTTATATGCTAATATCAAATTTTATTTTTATATAGCTTATCCTTATCTGAATATATAAATAATATTTATATATTAATGATTTTTCTTATAATATAAGCTTTCTATATCTATTATAAGCAGCCATAACTTCTTGCTTTCTTGGCATTGATAAACTTCCGGAGCCACCATAAATCTTGTCTATAGAAATTAATCCTTTTTTATTTATTTCATCATATATATAATCAATCATTTCTTCAAATAGTAAAGACTTTTTCATCATATTGTCTTCTGCCCACTTCATAATAGCACCAATTGAATTTAGTTGCTCATTATCTACTATTTGTTCAACAGATCTTAAATCTATATTTTCTTTATTTATAATAATTGAGCTTACTCCCATAGTTTTTACTTTTACACCTTTATAGGTGCTTTCTATGGTTCCCTTTTGTACCTTTCTATCAAAATTTATATTTATCTTTATATCTTTTTTCTTAATTCTCTTATTTATTTCGCCTCTCATTAATGATTTTGCTTCTTTAGTTACGTCTTTTGCTTCATAGTTATCCATTTGGATAACACAATCTGCTACATCAAAGTAATCTCCAGAACTTCCTATTACTAAAATTGTAGAAATATTTTTTTGATTATATAACGGCTTAACTATTTCTATAAATGGAGTTATGGGCTCCTTTTCTTTTGAAACTAATCTTTGCATTAAGTCATCTCTAATCATAAAATTAGTTGCAGATGTATCTTCATCAATTAATAACGAATTTGCACCACTTTCTATCGCTTCAATTATATTAGCTGCTTGAGATGTACTTCCACTAGCATTTTCAGTTGTAAACTTTATTGTGTCTTTTCCATTTGGCAAATTATCTATAAATAATGATATATCCGTATTTTTAATACTTCTTCCATCTTCTGCTCTAACTTTCACAGATGTATTATCAGATATAACAAACTCTCTTCCATCACCCTCGATGTGGTTATATACTCCAAGTTCTAATGAATTTAAAATAGTAGATTTTCCATGATATCCACCACCTACTATTAAAGTTACTCCTTCTTTTATTCCCATTCCTTTTATTGAGCCTCTATTAGGCAAATTAAATTCTACCTCCAAGCTTTTAGGCGACTCAAATTTTTTAGCAGCTTTTAGTGGTTTTGACGACACTCCACTTTCTCTTGGAAGCATAGATCCATTTGCTACAAAAGCAATTAAATTATTTTTCTTAAGGTTATCTCTAATGTACTCTTGATCTTCTACTAGCTTTACCCTATTAATAAGTTTATTCTTATCAATATTTTTATATACTAGTGTATTTTATACTATACTAGGAACAATATTATATAATATCTTTTCTAGTTCTTTAGCTAATACACTTCTACCCCTAGCTGGAAAGCCAACATAGAATCTTGCTTCTATGTTATCTTTATTTATTATTATTGAAGTTCGCTCCAATATTTCTTGAGGACACTTACTTATTGTAATTAACCCACTTTTTCCTGATCCAAATATCTTTTCACTATATTTATTTATATTTGAATAAAATAGCCTAGTTATAAAATCCGAAACTGCAATTCTTTTATACTTTTTATCTAATAAATTTTCCGGGAAATTAGCTATTTTCTTATCAATAACAATTCTAACTCTTGATGGAGAAGCAAAAGGATCTCCTTGAACATAATCAATACATAAAATATAATCCTTAAAATCATATTCTCCTTGCAAATCCTTATATGCTTTATATCCCTTACCATCTATTTTCCTTAATTCTTCTTTTAAAATATTATAATCTCTCATAAACTACCTCTTATAATTTATTAAAATAATCATCTATTAACTTTTCGCCCATTCTTCTATACATATTACTCATATTAATAAATGAACTAAGTAATAAAAAGTTTTTTTCAAATTCATCAGAACTTAAATTTTCTTCTTTAGCTATCATATTTTCAATGTTATGATATTTTATTTCAATTGAGTCTTCTACATCTTTTAAATCTTCCCCATATTGTTTTAAATACAATTTATATAAGTCTCTTATTGGATACTCTTCTTCATTTTCTAGGGATATAACTATTTTATTTAGTGAACTCTTTATATCACTTATCGATAATGCTCCCTTTAAATTATAAATAAGACTCATCAAAAGTAAGTGTTCCTTACTGTATTTTTTATTTTTAACAGACATTAGAAGTTTTCCCTTAGCATAGTTATTAACCATAGTTTTAGTTAATGCCTTATCATCTTCATTTCTTTTAGTTTCATTAAACTTACTATCAAAAAGCTGAGTTACTTGATCCATATATAAATCTATTTCAGGTATTTCATCTAATGTTAGTTGATTTTTTAAGTTCAGCTCACTAAATTTTTCTTTTAATTCATTAATATCCATATGTACCTCCATGTAGTTTTATAAACTACTTATTAATATATCTATATTTAAATATACTAGTATCACTTAGATATTTCAAGGATTTTAATAAAATATATAAATTTTCCTAAAAATTTGAGATATTATAGACTTTGACTTTTTAAATCTATATCATTAATATAATAATAACAGTACATAGTTTTTAAAACTACTTGTAAAGGGGTGTTTGTTTTTGGAAAAATATTTAAGAGAACCTATAAATAGTTTAACTCATTGGGTTGGCGCAATTTTATCACTATTTGCATTAATTGCAATGCTAGCAAAAGGATTAATTAATAATGCATCTAATGTTGCAATTGTTTCTGTAGTTATATTTGGTATAAGCTTAATTTCACTATATAGTGTTTCTGCAACTTATCATGGTGTAATAACAAGTGAAAAAGTAATATTTAGACTTAGAAAGTTAGATCATTCTATGATATTTATCTTGATAGCTGGTTCTTATGCACCATTTTGCTTAATTGCTCTTGGTGGCTCAAAAGGAACTGTATTTTTTACAACTATAGCTTCTATAGCCTTAGCTGGTATATTATTTAGAATGCTATGGTTTAATTGCCCAAGATGGTTACAAACATCTCTTTATATTGGTCTAGGATGGGCTGCTATATTTATGATTAAACCATTATCACAAGTACTTAATCCTATAAGCTTGTTTTTATTAGTATTTGGAGGTGTTCTTTACACTGTAGGTGGTGTTATATATGGAATAAAGCCTAAAAAACTTCAATTAGGTAAGTTTGGTTTTCATGAAATATTCCATATATTTATTATCTTAGGAAGCTTAAGTCACTTCATATGTGTATTCTTATATTTATTATAGACTAATTATGTATTTTAAAATTATTTAAGGCTGTACCAGATTGAATATATTATTTCTGATGCAGCCTATTTATATTATTCTTGTTTTATTATTGCTTTTCTAGTTAGAAATCTAGACATTCCTATAAAAATTATGAATGATACTATAAATGTTAATACAGCAGCATATGAATTTTTAGTATTCCATCCAAATATGATCTCCATAAATTTATTTATATTATTAACAATATTAGGATAAGCTGTTCCTATTACATTTGATACTGTAAATATTGCCACTGGAACTACTGATACTACTACTTTCATAAACTTATTACATTTATAATAAATTATAGTTATTAAAAATCCTAGAGAGAATACTGCTAAATATAATGAAGCTTGAAATATTAATGTGTTCAATAAAATTCCAATGCTATTACCTTGCACCCAGTCAATGGAATGATACCATTCACCACTTCCTATATTAGTATAAAGCATATCATAGATAGTTGGGCATTTCATAAAAATATTGTAAATGCGATTAATTATTATATCTATAATGGACATACCTAAAACTACTGGAATCATAGATATTACTGTTCCATATAAGAAATCTCTTCTAGGTACATTATTACTTTTAGCAAAATAGAAATTCTCCTTAAATAAATTTAATCCTACAATAAATAAAAATATTGCTGTTGATATTTCTAGACCTGAAGAAGATCCATTACCATTTTTTGAAAGTAAACCCAAAGCCACGCATACAATAATAAAAATTGAATAATAAATTATTATCGAATTTTTTATGCTATTAATATTATATTTTACTATAGACCTTAATTTCATTACTTAGCTTCCCCCTCTCCTGTTAAATGAATAAATAACTTTTGAAGTTCAACTTTTGAAATTTCTAGCCCTAATTCACCTATTTCCTTTTTATTCACTTCAGTTAATTTTCCAATGATTGTAGCTTCTTTAAACCCAGCTATAATTTCTATATTAATACACTTCTTTCCTTCTAAATAATTATCAACCTTATCAGCAGCTCCTGATACCAAGTAAGCCTCCTCTAGTAGCCCTTCTACTTCTCTATCCCCTAAAACTTTTCCATCCTTAATTATTATTACTTTTTCTAAAATCTCTGAAACTTCTTCTATAATATGAGTTGAAAGCAATATAGTCTTTGGATTATCTATATAATTTGCAACTAACTCCTTATAAAACATATCTCTATGATTTGCATCTAATCCTAAAACTGGCTCATCAAAAAGTAATATTTCAGCTCCTGAAGATAATGTTATGATTATTTTACATATTGATGAATATCCAGTAGATAATTCTTTAAACTTCTTATCAACATTAAGTCCAAACTTTTTACTTAATTTTAATGCATAGTCCATATCAAAATTTTTATAAAACTCTTTTGTCCATTTAAATAAATCCTTAATTTTTAAACTTGGTGGATATAAATCTTGTTCTGTCATAAAATAAACCTTACCAGTTGCCTTGTTATTTTCTATAACATCTTCATTATCTATTGTAATTCTACCTTCAGTTGGGAATATTCTATTAGTTATAATATTTAGCAAAGTTGTTTTCCCTGCCCCATTTCTTCCTAATAATCCATATATCTTATTTTCCTCTATTGTTAATGAAACATTATCTAGAACTTTATTCTTTTCATATAACTTGGTTAAATTAGATATTTTTATTAATGACATTAACTACTCCCCCTTTCTAATCATTTCTATAATATCTGCAGTAGATATATTAAGCTTCTTAGCTTCTTCAATTAATGAAACTATATAATTAGAATAAAACTTATCTTTTCTCTTTTGTATTAACTTTTCCTTACTACCACTTGAAACAAACATTCCAACACCTCTTCTTTTATAAATAATTCCTTCATCTACTAATAAATTAAAGCCCTTAGCTACAGTTGCTGGATTAATTTTGAACTTTACAGATATTTCTGTTGTTGATGGTATTACTTCATCTTCATTAAAAATTCCATTTAAAATTCCATCTTCTATTGATTGTGCTATTTGAATATATATAGGTATTTCACTAGAAAAATCTAAATTCATAGCTACCTCCTTTTAACTTTCTAATATAATATATGTCGATTTAGTTAATTGGTTCATTACTTATGTAATTAACTATATATCTTTTAAGATCTGTTGTCAACATTTAGAAATAAAAAAGACCCTATATAGATAGACTCTCTTTTATAAGTGTCTAATCTATATAGGGTCCATTTTAATAAACATCATCTTATTTATAGGATTTATAATTTAATAATTCACTATATACCACCATAAACTATTCCAAGTACTATAACTAATACAGTTATAGTAGTAAACCCATACTTAGCAAATAGTAAAAATTTATTTCCAACTTTCTTACTTGCCCCCATATTTATTTCAGTTAAAATTTCTTCTTTATCCCTCATAAAATAGAAAACTACAAGTACTATTAAAGCTCCAAGTGGAGATATAACTATTGTTATAAAATCTGAAAACTTATTAAATAAATTCATATCTAAATTTAGAGGTATTGAAAGTATAAATAATATAGTTGATATTAAAATTGTTGCTTTTTTTCTGCTTAATTTTGTTTGAGACATTAAAGCTTCTACTGGTCCCTCTAACATATTTATTGATGAACTTATCGCTGCAAATATTACACTTAAGAAAAATAGCATTGATAATATTTGTCCTGCTGGCATTGATTTAAATATAGTTGGTAATGTTATAAATAACAATGGTGGCCCTGACATAGGATCTAATCCAAATGCAAATACTGCTGGCATTATAACAAATGAAGCTAATAATGCAGATATAGTATCTAATATCGCTGTACTAACTGCTGATCTTGGTATATCCATATTCTTTTCTATATAACTACCATACACCACCATACCACATCCATTTAATGATACCGTGAAAAATGCTTGTCCAAGAGCCATTACCCATGTATTAACTTTAAATAAGTATTCCCACTTAGGTGTTAATAAGTATTTAACTCCTTCCATAGCTCCTGGTAAAGTTAATGATCTAAAAGCTAATAATATAAAAATTATAAAAAGTAATGGCATTATTATTTTATTTGCTTTCTCTATTCCCTTTGTTATTCCTATAATTACTATAATAAGAGCTATAACTATAGCAATTGCATTCCATAATATAGTTTCCTTACTCCCTGCAAAATTATTGAAGAAGCTATCTATCTGTATTTTATTTATTTCTCCTGTTGTACTTAAAGTAAAATATTTAATAATCCAGCCTACAACTACGTTATAAAACATAAAAACTCCTGCCAATCCTACTGCTGGTATTGCTCCTATTAATATTCCACCCTTTTTGTCTTTTTTATCAAATGCATCTTTTATTCCTGTTAATGATCCTCCTTGTGCCGATCTTCCAAAAGTAAATTCTGTAATAAGCCCAATAGAACCAAGTAGTAAAACAAATATAAAGTATGGTATTAAAAATACCGCTCCTCCATTTTGTCCTAGCCTATATGGAAACATCCAAATGTTACCTAGCCCTACAGCCGCTCCTATGCAAGATATTATAAATCCTGCCCTACTTGTAAAATGTTCTCTTTTCTTCATAGCCTACATTCCTCCTTAATTTATATATAAAAAAACCACATAGTCTCTACTATGTGGTAATAAACAGGAATAAAAAATACCACATAGCATTTATCCATGTGGTTAAATTATCTCTATAATATTGAGCATAATTAATATTTATAACCATCATAGACACAAACCTAATTTTTGCTTACGGCTTGTATCTATAATTATTTCATAAATACAAGTCCTATCTATAATAGCTATAATAATAATTCATATTAACTTTTATTTCTTCTAAGTTAATTATTTTGCTCATTCTTATTCTCCCAAACTACATTTTAGTAAATACTACCACCAATATCTCTAGGTGTCAACCCCTATTAGACATGGAATTTAAATAATTTACTATGTTTCCATTAAATATTCTAAATATTTATTTTATCTTTAAATGAAAATATGTTGAGTTTATGATATAATAACGAAATGAATAAAATTAGAAATGAGGTCGGTTTTTAGTGATAACTGTATCAAACGTAAGTTTAAGATTTGGTGGCCGTAAGCTTTTTGAAGATGTAAATATAAAATTTACTCCTGGTAACTGTTATGGTGTTATCGGTGCTAACGGTGCTGGTAAAAGTACATTCTTAAAAATACTGTCTGGAGAAATTGAACCAAACACAGGAGATGTTTCTATTGCTCCAAATACAAGAATGTCTGTTTTAAAACAAGATCATTATGCGTATGATGAATTCGAAGTTTTACAAACAGTAATAATGGGTAATAAAAGATTATATGAAATAATGGAAGAAAAAGATGCTTTATATGCAAAGCCTGATTTTTCTGATGAAGATGGTATAAGAGCTTCTGAATTAGAAGGTGAATTTGCTGATATGAATGGTTGGGAAGCTGAATCAGATGCTTCTTCATTACTTCAAGGCTTAGGAATCGGAACTGATATGCACTATAAGAAAATGTCAGAACTTGTAGGTGGAGAAAAAGTTAAAGTTCTTTTAGCTCAAGCTTTATTCGGTAACCCTGGGATTTTAATTCTAGATGAGCCTACAAACCACTTAGATATACAATCAATTAACTGGTTAGAAGACTTCCTTTTAAGATTCGAAGGAACTGTTATAGTTGTATCCCATGATAGACACTTCTTAAATACAGTATGTACTGTAATGGCAGATGTTGACTTTGGTAAAATCAAATTATATGTTGGTAACTATGACTTCTGGTATGAATCAAGCCAATTAGCATTACAAATGTCTAAGGATCAAAACAAGAAGAAGGAAGAAAAAATTAAAGAATTACAAGACTTTATTGCAAGATTTAGTGCTAATGCTTCTAAATCTAAGCAAGCAACTTCACGTAAGAAGTTATTAGATAAAATAACTTTAGATGATATTCAACCTTCAAGCAGAAGATATCCTTTCGTTGGATTCAAACCTGAAAGAGAAGTTGGTAATGAAATTTTAACAGTTGAAGGATTAACTAAGACTATTGATGGAGTTAAAGTTTTAGATAATGTTAGCTTTAGAATTAATAAAGATGATAAAATAGCACTTATTGGTGACAATGATATTGCTATAACAACTTTATTTAAGATAATAAACGGTGAAATGGAACCAGACAGTGGAGAATTTAAATGGGGAATAACTATAACAAAATCTTACTTCCCTAAAGATAATAATGAATTCTTTGATGACTGTGATTTAAGCCTTGTAGATTGGTTAAGACAATACTCAGGTAATACTGTTGAAGAACAATCTGAATCTTACTTAAGAGGATTCTTAGGTAGAATGTTATTCTCTGGTGAAGAAGCATTAAAGAAGGCTAGCGTATTATCAGGAGGAGAAAAGGTTAGATGTATGTTATCTAGAATGATGCTTACAAATGCTAATGTATTAATGCTAGATCAACCTACAAACCACTTAGACCTTGAATCAATAACTGCTGTTAATAACGGACTTAAAGATTATAAGAGTGTTATAATGTTTGCTTCTCATGACCATCAATTTATTCAAACTATTGCAAATAGAATAATAGATATTAAACAAGATGGATCAATAGTAGATAGAGCTATGACATATGATGAATACTTAGAATTCTCAGGTAAGACTAAATAAAGATTTATATAAAAATAAGGGGCTGATTGAAACAGCTCCTTATTTTTTATAGATTATTTATCATTCTAATTTCTCTGTATTTTACTCCTGAAAATTCATATTCAAATACTTCTCTCTTCTCAAATCCATTTTTTTCATATAAATCTATTGCAATAATATTATCAACCTCAGCACTTGTATAAAGCTTCTGATGACCATATTTATCTACAAAGAATTCTAAAAATTTCTGTACTGCTACTTTTCCTATTCCTTTATTTTGATACTTAACATCTATCATAAATCTGCTCATTGACCATCCATTAAGTTCATCATCAAAATCATATAAAATAAAGCCCACAATGTTATTATCCTTATAAATACCTAATGGATATAAATTAGGCTCATAGGCTGCTTGTACTAAAGAATATATATTGGAAGCAACAAATTTTTTCTGTTCTTCACTAATTTTTAATTCTATACATTCATTATAATTGCTTCTATCAATTTTTCTAAATTCTATATTCATCTCTAATCTCCCCCTTAATACTATATTTATTTTTCTCCCTTAAACCCTTGTGAGTATTTTAAATATAACACAATACTAATTAATAAAGTACTAACTTCAGCCAAGGGAATCGTAATCCAAACTCCTATCATTCCAAATAATCTAGGTAATAATAGTATCAATGGAATAACTACAATCAGGCCTCTCATAATAGAAATTATAAAAGATTCCTTTGCTTCATTAATTGATGCAAAAAATGATGTTGTTACTATATTCAATCCCATTATTGTAAAAGCTATAAAATAAATTTTAACTCCTTCTACAGCCATAGATAATAGTGCACTATCACCTTCACTATTAAATAAATTAACTATTTCCTCTGAAAAGTTAAACCCAATAAGATAACATCCAACACCTAATACTACTGATGTAATTAATCCATATTTAAATATAGCCTTAATATTATCAATCTTTCCTTCTCCATAGTTTTTACTCACAATAGGTTGAATTCCTTGTGCTATTCCAGTAAAAATAGATATTACTATTAAAGCTAGGTTTGCTATTATTCCATATGCTGCTACCCCTGTATTGTTTGAAATGCTTAAAATAGTAAAGTTAAATAATAATATAATTATTCCTGAAGAAAACTCTGTAATAAACGATGGAATCCCCAATGAAACTATATTTTTCAAATATGATAAACTAATTTTACATTTAATAAATTTAAAATTATTTTTCTTTCGAATAAAATGTAATGATAATATAAATAAGCTTAATATAGGAGTTGTTCCTGTAGCTAATGCAGCTCCAAACATTCCAAGCTTAAAGGGAAAAATAAATATATAGTCTAATACTATATTACTTAAGCTTCCTAAAATCATTGCAATCATAGCCAAATTAGGCTCATTATCATTTCTAATGAATGCTGTCATAATATTATTTATAATAAATACAGTAGAAAATGATAACAATGTCTTTAAATAATCCCCAGCTAAAGGAGCTATAGTTTCATCAGCTCCTAAAACTCTTACTATATCATAAGAAAATAATAATCCTATTATAGTTATAATAATACCTACAATTAATCCAATTACTATCGCATGGGTAAATACTCTATTTGCTCCTTTTTCATTATTATTCCCTCTTTTTATGGAATAACTAATTCCAGCTCCAATACCTATCATTAACCCAATTCCACTTATTAAACTCCATAGTGGTAAAACTAAATTAAGAGCTGTTAGTCCAATACTTCCTACTCCATTTGCTATAAAGAATGTATCAGCTAATATATAGAATGAAAGCCCTATCATACTAATAACATTAAAAGATACATACTTTATAAAATTTTTTAGAATATTATTACTTAATTCCATTTTTATAAACCTCTCCTCCTACAAACAAAAAAACATTAGGTGGTTCATACCCAAAGGCCTAATGGTATGAATTCCTAATGCTTGTTATACGAATATTATATCCGGCGACATAACTACTCAAAACTATTTAATTGAAATAATTCTATTATAATTTACTCTTATTGTCAATATTGAAAATTTTGAATTTAATTTGATATATTATAATATCACATTAAGTAGTTACTACTTTATCATCCTTTCTATACATTCACTAACACTTGAAACATGATTATTAGCATAAACTTTTAGTTGCTCTTCTGCATGATGAAATGTGAAGCTATTGTTAGTTAATTTAAACATAGATAAGTCATTATATGAATCTCCAATTGCATAAAGCTTTTCTATATCTAAGTTATTAAGTTCTAATAATTTTTTTAGTCCGTTTCCTTTTGAGCAATCCTTAGGAGCTATATCAACAAAATATTGATTTCTAAAGGCTTCCAAGGCATGTCCATACTTCTTTATTAATAACTCTTTCGCTTCTTCAGCTCTAACTATATCCATATTTTTTGTAAATAAACTTATAATTGAGTAATTTCTTTTTTCTGAAAATACATCTTCCTTTGATATTACCCCTTTAAAATATTCCATTAAATGTTCCATTCCACTATAATCTTCTGGATCTATAAGATAGTTACTTCCTTCATATTCAAAATGAACACAAATGCCATCTTCATCCATAAAATCTCTAAATACTTCTTCTGCAACTTCACTACTTATATAATTATCATAAATTACATTACTGTTATTATCAATTATTATGGAACCATTGCATGCAACTATATAATCATACTTTATTTCTGGATACTTATTAAATATTTTATATATCCCTTCTAAGCTTCTCCCTGTTGATATTATAAATTTATGTCCTTTTTCCTTAAGTTTTAATATTGCATTTATATCTTCTTCTTTAATAATCTCATCATGCTGTACTAAAGTTCCATCTAAATCACAAGCTAAATATTTCATCTATATACACTCTCCTAATACTTTCTCCTTTCAAATTATAACATATAGATATAACTTTATTTTTTAAGATATGAAATTTTAAAATTAAACTATGCATTCATACAACATGTAAATTATATCCAAATAGTTGCATGATAAAAGTATTATATACACATATAAGAATATCAAGGAAAAAACAAAAAGCAAAATAACACTGATATAATGTTATTTTGCTTTTTTATTTTAACTTACTTTATTTATTATATTTTATATGAAGTAATTCATGAGCCTTTCCATGTCCTGGTTCCCCCATAAATGTTTCATACATCTTATTTAAAGCGCCATTTTCATGTGATTTTCTCTTCTTTAAGTTTTTATCTTGGTTATATAATACGGATGCTCTTACGCTTCTAATATCCATACTTAATCTATCTGATGCATTTACGTGAGGTTGTCCACCTCCATTTACACATCCACCTGGGCATGCCATTACTTCTATAAAGTGATATTTCTTATCGTTAATTTTACCACTCTTCATAAAATCAAATAGACTTGAAGCTCCGTTTATAACTGCAACATTATAATTTTCTCCACCTATTTCAACTGTAGCTTCTTTTATTCCAGCTAAACCTCTTACTTGTTCATACTCTATATTTTCTAAATCCTTACCTTCAACAAAATCTTTTGCTGTTCTTAGTGCAGCTTCCATAACACCACCAGTCGCTCCAAATATAGCACCTGCCCCAGTGTATTCTCCCATTGCTGGATCTGCTTCACTATCTTCAAGTTTAGCAAAATCTATTTTTGCATCCTTAATCATTTTTGCTAATTCTCTAGTTGTTATTACAGCATCTATATTTCTTATACCGTTATTTTCCATTTCTGGTCTATCTGCTTCATACTTCTTAGCAGTACAAGGCATTATTGTTACTGTAAATACATTCTTTGGATCTACATCTGCAACTTGTGGGTAATAAGTTTTACTAGCTGTTCCAAATATTTGTTGTGGTGACTTAGCACTTGATAAATGCTCTATAAAGTTTGGATAGTAATTTTCAACTTGTCTAACCCATGCAGGACAACAAGATGTAAACATAGGGAACGGTCCACCAGTTTTAATTCTTTCAATTAATTCTGTAGCTTCTTCCATAATTGTCATGTCAGCTCCAAAGTTTATATCAAAAATCTTATCGAAGCCAAGTTCTCTTAATGCTGTATATACTTTTCCTGTAACATCTACCCCATAGCCCATCTTAAATAGTTCTCCCATGGCAGTTCTAACTGATGGTGCCATTGCTACTATAACATGTTTCTCTTGATCTGCTAATGCTTCTTTTACTCTATCCATATGCGATTTTTCTGATAATGCATCTACTGGACATGCAGCTACACATTGTCCACATAATAAACAATTAGTATCATCAAAACATTTTAAGTTTTCTGGTCCAACTATTTTTTGCCCATCCACTTCTATAAACTTTATTGATTCAGTTCCTGTTTTCGTTTTACATGCAGCTACACATCTTCCACATGTAACACACTTTGTTCTATCTAAAACTATTGATTTACTTCTATCATCTAAATATTCTGATTTATCTGCAACAACAAAAGGCTTAGAAGCTCTTGCTTTAGTTTTTATTACTAACTTTAAAAATTCACAGTTTTCTCTTCTTTTACATGGTCCGCATTTGAATTCATGTTTATCTAATAATGATGAAACTGTACTTTTAACTTCTTCTTGAACTCTTTCTGTATTAGTATTAATAACCATTCCATCCTCTGGAATAAGGCAACATGCTTTCACTAAGTCTTCTTGACCTTCAACTTCAACTAGACATACTCCACATTGTCCAACATTGCTACAATCCTCTAAAAAACATAAAGCTGGAATATCTATTCCGTTCTCTTTAGCTATTTTCATCAAGTTCTTATTGTCATTTACTAGAATTTTATTTCCATTAATAGTTATGTTCTTCATTATAACTCCCCCTATAACCGAATGGTAATTAAATTAATTTCGTTAGAATATTAACAATTTCATTTTACACCATTTTCACAATAATTACTATCTTTTAATCATTATTATTTTATTCTATTTCTCCACTTATGATTTTACGACAAAAAATTCATATGAACAATGTAAAATTATAGTTAAAAGTGTATTCTTTTAACTCTTTTTGTTAAAATGCAAATAAAAAGACATTACTTTAAATGTCTTTTTAATAAACTGTAAATTTTTTTTTAAATTTATATTATTTAATGTAAATTTTTCGACATTTATTGTTCTCCATGAGAATCTGCTTTCATTTCCCAATGTATTACAAAAGCTAGTATAGCCCTTAAAATTATTATTGCTGCTAATATGTACATTTCATCTAAAGATCTTACTATTACTGTTTTTAATATTTCTGCTCCTAACTTAAATTCAAGTGCAAGTGTTAATGACTGTGCGAATTCTACTTTTATAGGATAATTATTTTTAGTAATTATGTTTAATATAAACTTATAAAAGGCTTTAATTGCACCAACTATTATTATCAGTATTCCCATTGACTCCAAAAGGTGTATAGCAACTGGAGTTATCAACTCAACAAAATATTCTATCAAAACCCATCCCCTCCAAACTTGTTCTTATCAACAATTATCTTTTATAATAAAAAATAAGTAAAGCGAATTTAAACAAATTTAGAATTTTTATTGCGTTTTTATGTTAATATAATACTATAAAATATATTTATATGAGGTACCATATGATACAAGTATATAATAGAAAAACAAATAATTATGAAGTAGAAAAAGTTGCCGGTGAAAATTATATAAGGTGGTCTTATGATTCACCTGTTGGAAAAAGCCTAACTGAGCTTTTAGTTAAGAAAAAATTATTTTCAAAACTTTATGGAGCTTATTGCGATACTTCATTAAGCAAGAAGAAAATACCTAACTTTATAAAAGACTTTGATATAGATATGAATATAAGTTCAAGCACAATTGATGACTTTAATAACTTCAACGATTTTTTTGTTAGAGCTTTAACAGAAGATGCTAGACCAATTCCAGTTGATAATAATCTTCTTATTTCTCCTGGAGATGGAAGGTTATTTGCATATGAAAATATATCTGTAGATAAATTAGTTCAAGTTAAAGGAATTCATTATAGTTTATCTGAATTAATTGCTGATAATGATATAGCTAAGGAATATGAAGGTGGAGTATGTTTAGTTCTAAGGCTTTGTCCTACAGACTATCATAGATTCCATTTTGTTGATAATGGAACTCCTATGCAAAGTAACTTCATAAATGGTAACTATTATTCTGTTAATCCAGTTGCCCTTGAAAGAATTCCTAAGCTTTATTGTCAAAATAAAAGAGAATGGAGCTTATTTAAATCTGATAACTTTGGTGATATTATTCATATTGAAGTTGGTGCCACTTGTGTTGGAACAATTATACAAACATATACTCCAGATAATAAGGTTGTAAAAGGAGAAGAAAAAGGCTACTTTAAATTTGGTGGTTCAACAACAATTCTTTTATTTAAAAAGGATACAATTAAAATTGATGAAGATATAATAAGTCAAACAGAACTTGGATTTGAATGCAAAGTCTTAATGGGTGAAGTAATAGGCAAAAAAATCTAGTAAGATTAATTGCTTAATTAATTTTTATAATTTATAGAACTACATAAAACAAATTATTACCTTAACTAATATAAAATTTTTTATTTAATTAGAATATATTACAGGAGTAAGAATTTATGGGGGATTTAATATATAGATTACTATTATTTTTAAATAGTAGTAAAGAGAATGATATTAATTATAATATAGCAATAACTATGCTTAGAAATATTCGATCTATTCCAAATATGTCTATAAGCAAGCTAGCTGATATTTGTTTTACATCACCAGCTGCAATAACAAGATTCTGTCATAAGTTAGGCTATTCTAATTTTATAGAGTTTAAAGAAAACATAAAAATAAATATAGGGAATTATACTGAAGGTCTTATGAAACCTAAAGCCATGTATTATGATCTTTCAAGAGAAGATATATTAAGTAATATGTCTTTAGAAATCATAAATGAAATAGAAACCCTTAAATCATTTATAGATCTAAAAGTTATTGATAGAGTAGTAGAACTTATTTTTAATAGCAATAATGTATGCATATTCGGAACACAATTTTCACAATTAATGGCTCAAGACTTACAACGTAAACTAGCTAATATATCTAAACTTATTTATCATGCAAATGATGTTCAAGAACAAGAAAGACTAGCTGATGATTTGGATAAAAACTCTTTAGCAATTCTTATTTCTCCTACTGGTAGATTTACGCTATATCATGAAAGGCTTTGGGAAAAAATAGAGAAAAGCTCAGCTACAGTGGTGGTTATTACCGAACAACATAAACTTGAATATATAAAAAGAAGCGATTATATAATTTATCTACCACCTAGAAATGATTCAAATGAATATGTTCAAAACCATAGATATGACTTGAGTTATCTAATTGAATATATTTATGTAAGATACGGAAGCATGTATAGAAATAATTAATAGGGAAAAAGTTATGGAAAGTCTACTTTGTGCTAGCTTCAGTAAGCAAAAAGAACTCAATTTAAAAATTGAGTTCTTTTTTATTCCATAACTCATATTGATGAGTTATTTCCTTAATTTCTCGTTACTTCACTTTTTCATTTTTTCATTTTTTAATTATTCTAAAATTCCGCTCTTTCTACCCTTTCAATTTTTTCTATAACATCTTTAAATTGAGGTAGATAATTCTTATGAGCTAATAACATTTCATTTAATAATTTTCTTCCTCTTATGTCATCAGATATTAATGGATTAGTTACCATTGCTAATAATGCTATATTATAATCTCCTGTGTATGCTGCTTCTGCTGCTAGTCTTTCAAATGATTTTATTTGTCCAACTAAACCTTGTGCAAATACTGGTAAGTCAGTAACTGTTTCTACTGGAACTGGTCCATTCTTTCCTACATAACAACTTACTTCTACAGCTGAATCATCTTCAAACTGCTTTAAAGTTCCATTATTTCTAGTGTTTACAGCAATTATAGTATTTTTATCATTATATATTCCATTTATAACATTACATGCAACATCTGAATAGTGAGCTCCACCACGTTTAGCTAATTCTTCTGGTTTTTCTTCTAGATTAACATCTTTATACATTTCAAATAATTTTTTTTCTACTTCCATTACTACTTCTGCTCTAGTTTTTCCTTTTTTGAACTCTTCCAATTCACTGTTTAACATATCTCTTGTTTTATAATAATATCTATGATAAGGACAAGGAATTATTCCAAACGCCTTCATTGTTGCAACATCCCAATCGAATCCCTTTATATTTGCCATTGTTTGTGTCTTTGAGTCAGGTGATGTTAATTCTTTTATAACTTCTGCTGTAACATCATTGCCATCTAAATAAACTTTTTCTGCATAAACCATATGGTTTAATCCAGCAAAGTCTACTGTTACTCTATCACTATTTACACCTAATATATCAGCAAATGAATATTGTAACCCAATAGGAACATTACAAACTCCTACTACCTTTTTATGAACTCCATATCTTAATAAAGCTTCAGTAACTATTCCAGCTGGATTTGTAAAGTTTATTAACCATGCATCTGGACATAATTCACTTATATCCTTTGCTATTTCTAATATAACTGGTACAGTTCTTAGTGCTTTAAATAATCCACCAGCTCCATTAGTTTCTTGTCCTAAAAATCCATGGCTTAATGGAATTCTTTCATCTTTAACTCTTGCAGGTAATAACCCTACTCTTAGTTGTGTTGTTACAAAATCTGCATCCTTTAAAGCTTCTCTTCTATCTAAAGTTAAATGGATATTCATTGGTACTCCTGCTTTTTCTACCATTCTTTTTGCTAATGCACCAACTATTTCTAATTTTTCTTTACCTTCTTCAATATCTACTAGCCAATAATCGCTTACAGGCATTTCGTCATATCTCTTAATTAATCCCTCTACTAATTCAGGCGTATAACTTGATCCACCACCTATTGTAACTATCTTTAAACCTTTTTTATCCATATACTTAACCTCCATAACTTTTAAATACTCATTATCTCTATACCTTAATTATAGCTATATCTTTCAGAAAACAATTTCAAAATTTGAAAATCTAATTGAACTTTAAGTTTAAACTTAATTTTTTATAATTATATTTTTTATTTCAGATTTAAATTTTTCTTCATTGCCATTAAAAATTATAAGATTTATACCCATTTCTTTTGCTCTTTCTTTAACTGCTGCCTTCACAGGTTCTTTTGTTGCAACTAAAATTTTATATACTTTTTCTCCTCCAATTTGCTTACTATATACATCTAATTCATTTAATGCATCTTCATTATATTTATCACTATCTTTACATGATATACAAATAGGAACTGAATCTTTTACTGCAACTACATCAACTTCATTTCTAACTATCTTACTCTTATCATTCCATAAGAACATAACTCCACTTTTCACTTCATCTATTTCTTTAATTTGACTAATCATAATATTTGTTGCCATCTCAAGCCAAGTGCCACTTTTAAATATAAATGATTTTAAATATTCATTTTTAAAATTAACATAGATATTATTATTAGAATCCTTATTATAATCTATTCCATTAATTTCTTTTAACTTACTTAATATTTTGTTTAATATATCCTTTTCCTCTTGCGCTAAAAATTCAGTTTTTATAATAATCTTTTTAGTATCCTGATAATCATGTGTGAAAATATTTGAATCATATAACTTTTGCTTATACTTATGCCATAATTCTAAATTTTCATATATCTTTTTAGTTAAATAAATTAAATCATCCTTATCACAAAGATCACTTGCATCATTTAAAAGTTCTCCTCCAGATGCTTTTATAAGATTATCTAATTGCATATCTTCATATTCTTCCTTAATAACTTTAATATCCTTATCAAAAATATATAAAAACTTATTTTTGATATCTACATATATCGAATTCAACAAATTATCTTTACTTACATTTAATAATGCCAATGAATTTATTCTACTACCACCTGTTAAGTTAACTAATATATTCCTATTTTTATTTTCATTTATTATTTTAACTAATTTATAAATTTCGCCTTCATTAATAATAATCTTATTAAATTTCACATTTGGAATATAATTTTGATAATATTTTTTTACAGAATCCATTAGAGTTTCGTTACCTTTATCATATATAAACAAGACTTCCTTTGGATTAAATTTTTTAGTTGCTAATATATTAGCTTGATTATGTTCATCTAATTGATTTATTAATATATCTACATTCATATCTCTAATCCTTCTTTTTTTACTTTATATGTTTTTAATTTATCCAAAGGAAGCATTTTTATCCTAACTAAACTCATATACCTTATATTCCTATAATATAAAAGGAGAAATTTCATTAGGAAATCTCTGCTTTTATATTTTTTCTAGATTTTTATTAAGTTTAACAGCCTTTGAGTAGAACTTTATTTGCATATTCTATTGGCTTTTTAAATTTAACTTATTCATTTTACCTTTTACTTTAAATAACTCTCTAATATTAATGTACAATTAGTAATATAATAATTGTATATTAATTATCTCACTTATTTTTGCCTTTTAAAATTTATAATGGTCAAAAATATAAAAAAAATCACTTTTGCAAAATAAAAAAGCCTTGTAAACTTAGCATTTACAAGGCTTTTATGGTACGGCGGAGAGGATTCGAACCCCCGACCAACTGGGTCGTTTCATATATTTTTAATATATTTTAAATACGTTGAAACTCCTTATTTTACGTATATTCTCTTTTTAATTTATTTTAATTTGCCCCTTTTATTTTTATACTATAAGGGGCAAAAATAAGGGCAAATTTTTATAAAGAATTTAATATCTATATATATTAAATTAACTTAAGTACTTAAGCATTTGAATAAGATATTGACCACTTAAATCGTCTTTTTCATCTTTATCCAATTCTCTTTTACCGAAATTGACGAATCCATTTGATTCGTAAAATTCTATAAGTTTAGGCTTGTCCTCACACTCTAAATATGTAACTTTCCCACCTATTTCATCTTGAATACTTTTTATTTTATCACAAGCTAATTTTAATAATTCATCACCAGTAATTAATTCATTAAGATTATCATTAAAATTTTTTCCTAATTGAGCTATCAAAGGAGCTGAAATATGATATCCTTTAATATTCTCGTCATATGTTCCAAATTTTGATATTCTCTTTGCTAAGCTTTTACTTAGCTTAGATTTTGAAACATAAAAGCTTTTAACTGTTAGAGTATAATATCCTATTAATCTCACTTTGTTTTTATATGATGAAAAAATTAAATGAGTTGGAGCTATATTCTGTTTTGCAAATTCAATAGCCTTATATCTAATAAATTTTTCAACATCTGGATTTTTAGGACAATAAAAATCGGAGAGAATTTCTTTAGTTTTTTCCTCTCCTAATTGTTCAATCATTTCTTTTAAAGCTATTATATTAAACCCTGTCATTAATTATCTCCAAATATTTTCTTTAAATCATTTCCCTTAATTTCTTTTACTGATTTACTTATTTGAACTTCTTTTTCTTGTTTATTCATGGCGTTTTCTAAAGCTAATATTAATCCTCTTGTAAGTGTTTTATTCTTTAGATTAACATTTTTATAAATACTCTTAGTTGCCATATACATCAACCTCTCTATTAAATACATTTGTCACATAGAAAACTATTATTTATCTTTATTTTAGCACATTTTTATATTTTGTAAACAAAATCATTTTGTTATTTTTTAATAATTTAGATTTATATTATAATATATGTAATTTTATTGTTTTTGATAATAAAAAATATAAATTTAATTTTCGATTTATTACTTTTAAATACTTCCTTAGACTTATTATATAGTATGTATATATAATACTAAAAGACGAGTGAAAAATTCCCTCGTCCTTCAATTATAATTCTACTATAAATATTTATTAAATATTACTAATATATAAATCACTTTAAATTAATTTCTTTTTTACTAATTTTCTCAATATCTTCAACTGATTTCACATATTCAATATCATTTGTGGAATTTTTTTTATAAAAAAGAATTATTTTTAATAATTGATTAAATTCTCTTCTACGTGCTATTTTCCCACCTGATATGTTACTTATTATAAAATACATTAAACTACCAAAAATTATTATGATAAACATTATTATAAGCATATTTATAATTGTTTGATCATCTATCTTGCTTAAAATGTATGTTGGTCCTAAAACCGTTATAAAAGATAACATACTTCTTATTAGCATAGCTATTCTAGAGCTCTTAAATCTAGAAAAAAAGCCTTCGGTTTCTCTAATTAACTCTTTAATAGCCATTTCATTATTTAAACCTTCGACTTCGAGTATTTCCTCTAAAATATTTTTATTTTCCTTATAATACTGTAAAGATAACTTATCCATATAATACACTATCGATGGTGGAATTATTACTAATATTATTCCTAATATATATATATCTACCCTTTTTAATATCATTCCACATACATATATTGCTATCCCTACAATCATTACTAATATGAAAGATATTAATTTCAATTTTAATATTGTTTCTAAATGCTTAAATTCTTAAAAAAAATTATAATTATTGTCTTTACTCTCTCGGAATTTTTTTCTATATTCATCATATATTGATAATACCCAATCTGAATAATTCATTTTATCTCCCCTCCCATGCCATAATTATACAATAAAATACATCTATATCTCTATAAATACCCACTAATAAAATATAAATGATATTATTTTAGATAACTTATTCCAATAATATTTCGTATAATCACTATTTAGCGAAATTGTTTCAAAGCACCTATTTAAGCCATTTATAAATAATAAAAATATAAGATTTGGTTTACTTTAGCTAAACTTTAATAAATAAAAATACTATTTCGCTATATAAACTACGAAATAGTATATCAATACCTTCTTTAATATTTAAATTTTCCATCTATTACTCTCAAATAATTCCTTAGCTTTATTAGAAATTCTATATATAGTTGTCCTAGATAATCTATATTTATCAACTAGCCTTTCAACTGGTATCTTATTGATGTATTTATCTATGAATACATTCTTATGTAATTAAGGACTTTTATATATTCCAAACTCTATATTTAATAATTGAATCTCTATATCCATCATTTTATCTTCATATTCTCTAAAGATCATTCCATACTTTAATTTCTTTAAAAAGTCCGTTTCATTTTCTTGTAACCTCTTATACTTCTCATGTTCTTTCTTTATTTTAATTATATCTTTAGCTTTAACCATGCTATACCTCTATTCCCCAATCTCTAAATACCTCTAAATAAAACTTATCTATATATCCAAGCTCTGCAAATTCTTTTATATGATTCATGGCCCAACTACTATTTCTTAGCTTTCTTAATGCTGCACTCTCTAAATTCCTTACTTTATTACTTGTAATGCCTAATATATCTCCTATATCGTCTAATTTCATTGGTGTAGTGTTCCAACCGTATTTAAACTTTAATATTTCTCTTTGTTCTAAAGTGTTATGAGTTTGCATAAGCTCCTCTAATTCTTTCCTTAAATTCTTTAGAAATAGCTTTTCTTCTATGTTTTCAAACCCATAGTCTATATCTTCTATAAACTCCCCTAATTCTCTTGTTTCTCCTTCTTCCCCCATAGGAATATTAAGACTTGTACAACTGCTATAAAGCTTATTATTACCTATCTCCTTACTACTACCACCATTTACACTCCTATGTATATGCCTGTCTATATAGTAAACTGAATAAGTAATAAATTTAGCTTTATTCTCTATATCAAATTTATACTTTTTAGCTGCTGCAATAAGTCCTAAAACTCCATTTTGAAATAAATCATCAAATTCTAACTCTCTATTTATTCCATCATATTTATTTGATATTTTATTTATTATGCCAGTATTTGCTTGTATTAGCTCGTCTAATGCTTTATTATCTCCACTTTGATATATTTGTACTAATTCTTCATTACTCACTCTAAATCACCTCTTTAAGTCGAAGTTTATTTGTTTATAAATCTATTAAAGCTTTTAAATCTTCTGTACTTAATTCCTTGTATGGATTATCCGGATTCTTAATACAAGAATTTTTAAATCTTTCCTTCACATCATTAGGAATATCTTCTAAAATGTCATCTATTAATACTGTAGGCTCACTCTCTCCATTCCCTACAATTAAAATATCATCTATGCTATAATCACTACATTCAACTACTTCTAATCCATCTCTTGGATTATCTATTGGTGTATAACATTCTTTATGATTTTCAGTATTTTTTCTTAATTGAAATAAATATAGGCCCTCTCTAGTTTTTACTAGAAACTTTGAATATTTAAGATCTCCTTTTATTTTATAAATTTCTTTTTTCAATTTTGATATTCTTTTATTACTTATCATTTACTAGCTCCTCCAGTTCTTGTATTTGCTTTTCTAATTCATCTGTTCTTATACTCTGCAAAATACAATTACATAAATAAGCTATCGTATTCGCCCTTTTATGATCTATTTCATTATTTGCTAATTGATTGGTAACCTTGGCTAAAACTTTTCTTATTTCTTTAGGATTATTTAATCTATATCTTATCTTTTTTTCCATATGGGGTACTCCCTCCTTTCTTCTCTTGTAATATCAATGATTCAACTATATTTTTAATAAGCAAAAAGTAGCCTTTTAATACTATATTTATTAATTTCTATATAAAATATATTTATAAAAAAGGTACTTACAAATATTAAGTACCTATAAAACCTATTTACTTATGTTGCAAACTTTATTTTTTATAAGTAGCTGCGTAATATTCAGCGTCACTCATTTCACTATAATTTACATAATTACTTTTATTATTTTCACTTGCAGCCTTTATCTTCTCTTCTATTTCTTTCTCTTTCTTTTTTAAATTTTCTTCTCTTTCCCGTAATTCCATTTCTCTCTTTATTTCAGCTTGTACTTGTTGATATAAATTCATATCACTTATCCTCCTAACCTAATTAAAATCCCTATTTTCCTAGTTTATCTAATTGTATATCTAATTCTCGTATAGCTTCTTTCTCTATTCTTCCTGTATTATTATTTGGTGAAGATATAGGTTCTATATTTAACTTCAAATCATTCCCTTTATTATCAAACCATTCAAAAACTTCTGATAATATCCCCTCATCTATATGATTACTTCTCATATTTATTTCTTTTTTAATATTTAACATTTCACTAATTTTAATAGTATAATCTTTAAGCCCTTCTAAATATTGTCTTTGAGAATTAATAATTTCCTCTTTTAATTTATCTAATGAAGAGCTCTTATATTCTTCATCTAATCCCTTAATTATATCTATCTTGGGATATATAATTACATCTGTATTAAGCATTTGATTTAATAATTTAACCTCTGTTTCTAGCTTATCTATATTATGTCTTAATTCATTTATCTTTTCTGGAATAGTACTGTCTAAGCTCTTCTTAAATTCTTCTTCTAATTTTAGAATTTGATCATTACAATTATCCATATCAGATTTACATTTCTCTAGTTTAGATACAACCTCACTTGTATTTTGTGCCTTGTCAATTTCATTATCCAATTCTTTTAAAAACTTCATTATTTTCTTTCTCCTTCACTCTTTAATTTTTTAGCTTTATTTTCCCAGTATCTCTCTTGGTTAGCTTTTACTTTATCCTTATTTCTAGCTCTCCATTGTCGCATATACTCTCGCCTTGCTAATTTAGCACTAGCTTCCATACTAACAACTCCTTTATTGCAAAATAAAAAGCCACGAGATAATATTCAGCTCTTAAACTGATATATTTTCCCGTGGCATCATGGCCTTACATTTTTTAATGTGGTACTAAATTATTTACTTGTTCTTTTTATGTTTCTCTTTATATTTATTTTATCATAAAATCTGTTCTAAATCCAGTCATACAAAGGCTTTAAGCGTAGTTACCGAATAAATTTATTAGATAACTACTAAATACCCCATTCATCTTTTAATTGATTAACTAACTTCATCATTTCCCCATCATCTTTAGCTCTATCTGGGTGAAATTCTTTTGCTAAGGCTCTATATAGTTTTTTATACTTGTTTTTATCTTCTTCATTGTAGGTACTTCCTTTATTACTCTGATAACTACTATATGAATTATAATTACTGTAGTTACTCCTAAAGTTTTCATAATAACTACGCTGATATTCTTTAGCTGCTTCATATTGTATTTTAATATTCTCTAACATTTCACTATTTCTAAGAGTTCCAAACACATCATAGCACTTATCATAAGAGTTACTACCATATATTTTCTCAAATGCTGCTTTATCTTCTAAATATTTATCTATTATTTTTCTATGTTTCTCATAAGTTTTATATTCTTCCGTCTGCTGATACTCTTCTTCTATCTTCTTGACTAATGGATCAAGCTTTTTATATACAAGTTCACAAAGTTCATCTTCCGTTAATCCGATTGATTCACATTTTGAATTTATATTGCAATAATCACCTATCCATGAACCAAAGCTAATGATATCGTAATATCCCATAGTACATATAACCCACTGTTTCTTTTTTACTTTACCATCTTCTCTATAGCTCTTATGAATACTTATCTTATAAGTCTTCTTAATAGGTCTTTTAAATCTATCTCCAGTATATCTATATCCATATGTTCCACCTTCAACTCCATCTATTACCCATGATGTATAATATGCCTCTAACTCTTTATACTCACCATGAGTATTTTCTTTCTTAAGTTCTACTTCTTGTATCACACAATACATTTTATATCACCTTCTTTGTAGTTGCTTTGATTTATTCTCTAGTACCTACTCTATATCTACATAAACCCTATAATATCTACCTGTCTTACTAGGTTTACTTATCTTATTTATCTTAATTCCTTTAGATAAAACCTCTAATATCTTAAGCTTTTCTATTTCATTCTCATATCTAATTTGTATCTTTACCATAGCCTACCACCTAGTTAAATGCTTTTCTTTTATTAAATTATGTAATGTTCTTCTCTTTTCTATTGGATCTAAATTAGAATTTATAAGACAACACTTAACCCCATATTTCTTCTGATAGCAACCAGTAAAGCCTTTAATATCTTCTTTCATCTCTGTTACTATATGAACTACACCTTTATATTTAAATATTCTTGTATTTGTTACTTCACTTTTTCTTTTTTCTGATAACCTAATCATTTCTAAATTCCTCCTAATTCCATTGATTTTTAGGAGCTTATAGGATACACTTAAGTTGCTAGACTGTGTGTTATCCTATGGATAGCTCCTTGCTTATAGGTATTGGTAGTATCTATAAGCTTTTTTCTTTTTACTTTTCTTTCTTTTAATCAATAAAAGTGAATCCATCATAACTAAGTTTACAAACATCCCCCTTCTCTGTTTCAATTAATGCATATACATATGTTGAAAATCCTTCATAGGAATTACCATAATTCTCAACAATCCATTGATGAAAATACCCATATTCATATATTTCTACTGGCTTTATTTTGTTGAAATTATCTTTTCCAATTTCTTTAATTGAAGTTTCCTCATAATCATCATCAATTAAAAATACTGTACCAGTATAAATATTACCTTGTTCTTTTGTTAGCTTTTTATTGCCATAATGATACTCAATGTCTACAACCCACTTTACTTTTCTTAAATTATCTTTATTCATTTTTAAACCCCTCCTAGTATATTTTTTATAATCCATATTTTTCAGCTATATCCTTAAATTCTTCTTTCCCTGCAGCATTTAATAATTCATATGTTAAGTC
Organism: Clostridium sp.; assembly: GCF_017888565.1. Classification (GTDB taxonomy): domain Bacteria; phylum Bacillota; class Clostridia; order Clostridiales; family Clostridiaceae; genus Clostridium. The sequence continues at coordinate 25,848 of NZ_JAGHFX010000043.1, read as the reverse complement.
AAGGACTTTGTTAATATTACCATTCTTAACCCCGTCACAAATTAATTGTAAATTATCAAGTATTAATTTATTTTTAGAAATTAATTTAAGTAAATCAACTAGATCCATGAACTTATCATCTAAAAATAACTTTCCAACTAAGAGTCTTAATTCATTAAAGTTACTCTCTACAGTTTCCAATTCACTTTTTAACATAAATCTATCTCCTTCCATCTACACATTATTTATTAGCTGGCTTTTACGATTTTGAATACTCCATCTATTAATCTTTTATCTTTAACCACTTCCTCTGTAATCTCTGGATAACTCATATAATACTGTGCATTCCTACATCTACATCTATAAGCATATTGATATATATGTTCTTTTTTAAAGTTTTCTACTATTACAACTCCACTACCATTACACAGTTTACAATCATATATTGGTCTGTTCTCTTCTATTTGAGCCTTCCCAGCCATAGCCTTACTTTTATACTGTAATAACTTCGAATAGTTGAATCCTCCTTGTTCTTCTTGTAAATACATCATTGCCATTTCTCTTGCTATTTCTATTCTTGTATTTTCAAATCCCTTATACCAAACTGCTATAACATCTTTATCTTTAGGTACCGGTGCTCTAGGAAACACCTTTTTTAAGTAATCAAGATACTCCATAAATTCATGCTTAGTCATTTAAAATATCACCCCTTTAAAAAGGATCTTCTCCTCTTTCCATTCTTCGTTTTATTTCTAAAAGTTCATCATTTTCAGCTTTAACCCCTGCTCTTCTTTTCTCCAATATTCCTTTAACATAACTATATGTATGCTTTCCATTATTGTCAGCTATATCAATAGCCTGTTTTACTTCCTCTAATGAATAAAGTTCTATATCAGTTTTTACCTGTTCTGCCATTATAGGACTTATAACTATAAACCCTCTTTGTTGCATATATTGATAAATATTAAAATCACTACTACAACTACCACCCAATTCATCTATTATTTTCTCTTCTTTTATTTTCTTTACTTTACTTTCCTTTTCTTTACTTTCCTTTTCTTTACTTTGTTGTGTTTCTGTCTTAATTCCTTCCTTAGTTTCTGCGTCAGAAATCTTCTTTTTATACCTATTCTGCATTGCAATTCTTTTTGCAACTACTGTACCAGCTCTTTTTTGAATACCATCACTTGTTATAATTCCTTTTTCCTCATACAATTTTTTATCAAATAATCCATACTTAAATGATGTTTTTAAAATCTTATTAAATTCTTCTAATGATAATCTTGTTTTTTTACTTAATATTTGGAACATTTCTTCTTTAGTTTCTGCGTCAGAAACATCTATACAAAAATCCTTATTCCTATAAATTCGCTCTAACATTATAAAATAAAATGCATATCCGTCATTTCCATAGATTCCCGTTAATAACTCTATCTTTTCATCACTTGATGCATCTGTATCATGTGGAAAATAGTCCATTCCTTCTTTTATTGGTCTTGCCATTCATATCACCTACTTAAAAGCTAGTCTAAAATTATTTAAACCTTGCCAAGAAATTTCTTTATCCCATTCTTTACATAACTTCACATATGCTCTAAATATCTTTATATCCATATTAATCCTCCTAAAACCAATAAATTTCTCCATTAGGGTATTCCCTAACCTTTAAATAAAACTGTTCTTCTCCTGCTGCATTAACTATTCCTACAGTTAAATTATTATTTTCATCTATTTTACTCCAAGATACTTTATAGCTTGTACATTCTTCATAGATCTTCTTAAATCTTTCTAATAATGAACTCATAAATTTCTCATTAACTTTTCTTACATTGAGAGTTTACCCATATTTCTAATTCTTTTTTAGGAATAAAGAACTTCGAATTTATCCTAAATTTAGGGAAGTCATCTCGCTTTAATAAATCCTCATACATTGTGTTACGTCCTACTCCTAAAAGCTTCATAGCTTCATTAGGTAATAATACTAACTTTTCATCTTTTGGAGCTTCTTTTATTTCCTCTAACCTTCCTGTAAGTTCCTTTAACACTCCTACTATTTGATTAAGTGTTAATTGTTCTAAGTTTTCCATTTTCCTATCCTCCATTATTTATTAATTTAAAGTGTTGCACTTTACTTATGTCTTACTCTGTAATGTCAATTTAGATATGATTTATTTTTCGTAAATATTTTTCCAAAGAGTTTTAGATATGTTTTTAAAATTCAAATTTGCTTTTTCTTATTCTTCTTCACTAAAGAATAACTCTTGTACTGTTGTATCAAGTGCCTTTGCAATTTTTCTCAGAGTATATACCGGAATATTTTCTATTCCTTTTCTTTCTATATTTGAAATAGTAACTCTTCCAACACCTGATTCTTTAGCAAGTTGCTCTTGTGTCCACCCCTTTTTTACTCTAGCAATTTTTAATGCTAACATCTTATCACCTCCCTATTAAGTTGATTTTAATATTAAAATCAGAATTAGTTTAGTTTGAATAATAATATATTCATTTTGCCCTTAAACAACATTTTTCGTTCTGTTTTTTAATATTTTGTCCAATATATTGAACATTTATATTTGCATTATATTTTAAAAAAATATATTTTGCAATACTTTTTTTAAAAATAATTGCAATTTTGTTCAATCAATTGTACAATTTGTACAAGAGGTGATTTTATGATTAGATGCAATTTATCTATCCTTTTAGCAGAAAGAAATCTTAGAATAACAAAAGTATCTAAGGATACCGGAATATCAAGAACTACTTTGACATCACTAAGTAGCAATAAAGCTCAAGGGATTCAATTTGATACAATAAATACTCTATGTAATTATCTGAAAGTAGGTCCTGAACTACTAATTTCACACATCCCTATAGATATTAAAATAGTTAGTGCTAGAATTGATTATGATGATATGTTATTTATTGATATTGAAATAACCAAAAACTCTAGAACTTTTAGATGCGAGTTAACAGGGGATTGTTATGTTTATTTTTTAGATGAAAAAATATCTGATTTAGAAATTTATGTTACTCTTTTTGATGAAGAATCTAATGATAATGATGAAGATTTAATAAGAGAAAATTCGTTATTAATTAATACATTCAATTCTTTGCCTGTTTCTTTCTTAAATGATCTTGAAGACAGGATAACAGATGAAATAATTAGTAATTTAGATAAAGAGGTATGCTCCCCATTTAATTGCTCTTTTACATGGGATGACCGATTACTTGCTAAATAACTTATATAGCATTGCTAAATATATATTACCCCAAGGGAAATTTTCCTTCGGGTAATTATTATTAATTTCTATTAATTATATTGATACCAATTATAGTTATTTCATTACTTTTTTATAATACCTAAAATCTCAGTCAATTAAATCGACTGACTTTAGGAGCGAAGCCAAAATTGACGTGGCTATGTAGATACTATTTAAAATTCAAAGGTAACTACATTAGGATTAACTACCTTAAAATTTAGGTAGTTAATATTCACCGTTTTAGATATTACCTTAAATGACATCTAAATGTAGTTACTATGTTTATTTTTATGATAACTATATTAGTTCTAAACAACGAAAATCTTGATTTTAGGTTTTTGTCATTTTTGACGATAACTCTAACTGAATCTTTATAAATAGTATATAGAAAGGAGCTGTGTTTAATGGCTAAAACTATCTATAAAAAGAAAATTAAAAATGGTAAAGAATATTACTTTTATAGACTAAGACATAAGAACTTAAAGAATCCAAAAGATATATATGGAAGTACAGTAAAAGAACTTGAGGAAAAAATCAAAGATTTAAAGAATGAGCTTAATAATAATATTACTGATAATAGAGCTTTATTTGGAGCTTTCTTTAAAGACTGGCTTTATAATACTCATATGGCTGATAAGAAAGCAGCAACTAAAGAAAGATATGACGGTATATACAGAAATTATATAGAAAATAGCCCTATATATAATATAAAACTTAAGGATCTTGAACCCTCTCATATACAAAACTATTATAATGATTTAGTTTCTAATGGTAAAAGTATCTCTGTTATAACTAATCTTAATAAGCTTATAGCTCCATGTATTAGATACGCTAATATTAGCAATAGAATATTAAAAGACTTCTCTAAGGCTATTGTATTGCCTAAAACACCTCAAAATATAGGCAAATCTAATGATGTAATACCTTTTACCCTAGATGAACAACTAAAGTTTATAGAGGCTATAAAAGGCAATGATTTAGAAATGTTATTTATAACTGCTTTGGATACTGGATTAAGACAAGGAGAATTATTTGCCCTTACATGGAATGATATAGATTTAAAAAATAAGGTTATATATGTTAATAAAACATTTAAAAGAGTTAAAAATACTGATACTGGAGAATATGAAAATATAATTCAATCACCTAAAACTAAAAAAGGTATTAGAGTTGTTCCTATCCCTTATCACTTAATAGATAAACTAAATCGTCATAGATTAAACCAAAAGGCTTTAAAATTAAAAGTTTCTAATCTATATGAGGATAATAATCTAGTCTTTTCTAATAATTTTGGTAAGTATTTAGATAGTGGTAATGTATTAAAGAAATTTAAGAAGATATTAAAAGATAATAATATACCAACAAGAAAGTTCCATGACTTGAGGCATACATATGCTACTAGACTTTTTGAATTAGGTGAAGAACCTAAAACTGTCCAGGAGTTATTAGGCCATAGTAATATATCTATAACTTTAGACACATATACTCATGTATTAGATTCTTTAAAAGGAAATGCTATAAGTAAATTAAATGATTTATATAGTAAAGTTGGTATTAAATAAACTAAATAATTTCTATTTTAAAAACCTATAAGGGGCAAAAAGAGGGGCAAAATGTTAAAAACGACTCATTTTTTCAAAATAAAAAACCCTGTAAACTTAGTGCTTACAAGGCTTTTATGGTACGGCGGAGAGGATTCGAACCCCCGACCAACTGGTTCGTAGCCAGCTACTCTATCCAACTGAGCTACCACCGCATATAAATTTTAACAATATTTATATTATCATAACTACTTAAATAAATCAAGCAACTAATTTTTATAAAATATTATGCATTATCAATTATTATATATATCTGAAAATTCTACTTCTAGCATTTGTATTTTATTACTTTCATCTCTTATGCAAAAATCATCTTGTTCCTCTACAATTGTTATTGGTAGCGTTATTATAAACTCACACCCATTTCCCTCTTCACTTTTCAATTCAATACTTCCATCCATAGATTTCACTAAATAATTTACTAAATCCAATCCTATTCCACTTCCTGAATTTTCTCTATCTTTTTTATTAGATACTTGATAGAACCTATTAAAAACCTTTTCTTGATATTTCCTTGATATTCCTGGCCCCTCATCCCTTATAGATATAGTAATTTTATCTCCCACAACCATTATATTTATATACACATTTGTATTAGTATATGAAAATTTAATAGAATTTGATATTAAATTCATTATAATTCTATCAATAACATCTGGATCTACTGCCATTATGCATTCCTCTTCATTTGTATCAAATATAAGCTGTATATTCTTTTGCTTTGCATATTTATCTATACAACTTATAGTTCCTTCTATCATAGATATAATATCTATATTTTTTTTATGTAAAATATAATAGTTGTTTTCTAGCTTTGTTGTATCAATTAAATTATTTACTAACTTTAACATCTTTAGACTATTTCTTTTTACTATTTTCATATATTCTATTGCTTTTTTATCATTAATAGATATGCTCCCATAATCTATACATTGCATAATACTTAATATTACATTTAAATGTCCTCTTAAATCATGAGAAATATTAAGCAAAAAATTTTCTTGTTTACTATTTTTATCTATTAATCCTGTTATGATATTTATTGACTCTTCATTTGTAAAATTAAAATTTCCATTTAATATAATTTCACTGATATCCATTTTATTATCTAATTTCCCTATAAATTCATTATTAATCATGATAATAATTCCTTTCATAACAGTCTTAGACTTTGTTTGAATGTTATATAAATAGTTTACCATATGCATATTTTTCCAACAAGGTCTTTTGATTTTATTTTCCAAAATATTGGATAAAACATTATCTTAGATAATTTATACACAATCATAATTATTCTAAACTATAAGTAGAATTGATATTCTACAACTATTATTATCTATAAAAAAATTACTTATATTTAATAAAAATCCTAACAAATAGATTAAATTTATTTGATAAGATTTTATTATTTTAAAATTAAATCGTATTACTTCTTATTTTATTCATTGCAAGTATTAAATAAACACCTGAAATTAATATACTAATTGATCCTAGTGGATAAATTAAATTAATTAATGTTGGTAGTGTCATTGCATATATACATAATTTAAAAACCCCTTCATAATTTATGTTAATATTATTCATTTTACTTAGAATTACTCCTACTAAGGATAGCATAAATGAATTGAATAAAAGAACTAAATAAGTATATAAAATATTAAATATAAATATACTGTATTTAAATATTCCCATAATATTGGTTGCTCTTAAAATAGTTTCATTATCCATATCGCTAAATAACACTGGTAAATCACTATATTTAAATGAACGCACTTCATCATTAGCCCTATACGATATTCCATCTTTTAGTATAGATAAAGAAACCTCCTTATGAATTACTATCTTTCTTATAGTATCAACTTCTTCAAGTGATATATCCGTATTAATTAAAACAAGAAACTTCCCTGCTTCTCTTTTAATAGGAGAATTTTTAAAATCTAATATTCCATCCTTCATTTCGAACTCAAATTCATCACTCGCCATTATTTGTTTTATAGAATTTTGCATTGTAGTTATACTAGCAAACTTCATAATTCCCGATATACATCCAACTAATACGCTTAATAATATAGAATATACTAATGCATGAGAAAATCGTAACTTTAATAATTCTTTGTATCTTCCTACCTCATAAATACTAATTTTGACTTTATCCATAAAGCCTATATTATCCTTCATAATTACCTCCAATTATATGGAATTTAATGCTTAATAAATATTCTATCATATGTATTCACTTTTATAAACAACTCTTATTTTTATAAAGATTAATTTTTAAGATTAGATTTTAGGCTTTTTGTTAATGATTAATAGTATAAGTTGTAAGGAGGTATAAAAATGTATAATAATAAATCCAAACCCCAAAATAAAATTTCAATCTTTATGATTCTGTCTTCTATGATTCTATTTATTTTATTAGGATTTGGAGCAAATATTTACTTGAGCTCTCAATATAGTAAGGTGACTTCTAGCTTTTATAAAGCCTTTAATAATTGTGAGTTTTCAGATGCAAAAACTACTTTAAGTAATAAAATTTTATCTTTAAAGGAAAAACAACTTAATTCTGATTTAAATGATTACTTTACAGATATAGTTGATAAAATATGTATTTCTTTATCTAAAAATGAGATTACCACCAATCAAGCATTAAGTGTACTAAATGAAATTAAAAGCTATAATGTATTAAATTCATCTTTAGATAAATTGATTTCTGCATTAGACTATAAAGATAGTAATAGTATAGTTTCAACTACTGAAGGTAATTCTACTAATGAAATGTCTTCTACAACTGATGATTCAAATGATGATTCTAATGATATTTCAGCAGATACTGATAATTACTTAAACTTAGGTATTTCAGCCTTTAACTCAAAAGATTATTCAAGAGCAATGAAATATTTTAGTCTAATTCCTAGTTCTTTAGCTAATGATTATGAACTAGCTCAAGAATACATAGAGAAATGTAAGACAAATTACAAAGATTACTTACTTGAATCAGCTGATGAATTAGTTGCAAATAAATATTATACTAAAGCAATAAATTTTTTATCTGAATATGATTCAAAATTATTAACTAAAACTGATATAACTGAAATAAACAATAAAATTAGCTCTATAGAGATGTTTCGTGAAGAGTACCAAGGAGACGATTCTGAATATACTTCTAATGCAATTCTTCAAGCAATAACACTTGATAATGTAAACACTCTATCTATCAATAGTAAAACAAATTATTTTGTTTACTTAAATTTAGAAGAACAAAAAACTTATGTTTATGAAGGATCAACTAATAATTGGAACTTAGTTAAAGAATTTCCTTCTTCTACCGGTCTTCCTGGTAAAGAAACCCCTAAAGGAATATTTTCAGTTACTAATAGGGGTGAGTGGTTCTTCTCAGATGAGTTTGGTCAAGGAGGTAAGTACTGGGTTCAATTTATGGGTGATTACTTATTTCACTCTATTCCATTTGATGAAACTCAAACTGTTGTTTTAGATGATACTCTTGGTACTCCTGCATCTCATGGCTGTATAAGATTAAAAGTAGAAGATGCTAAATGGTTATACGATAATATTGCAAATGATACTAAGATTATAATAAATTAATATATATCAAAAATGTAACTGTCTCTAAATAGCTTCCCCTAAAAATATTAGATTGTTCTACCCCCAAATTAAATATTATATAATAACAAACAAGAGCATCAAATAAGAATAGTTCATCTTATTTGGTGCCTTTTGCTTAGGAAATCTAAAAATAAAGTAGCAATTACAATTTTGATACAGATCCTCTTTATTATTTATATAATGAATTTATTTATTAATTATATGATATTATATTTATAATAAGATTATTGATTTTAAAGGTAGGATACTAATGAATATATATATTCCAAATGAAGTTAAATTTATTATAGATACTTTTTATAAAAATAATTTTGAAGCATTTATGGTTGGCGGTTGCGTTAGAGATTCTATTCTAAATAATTTACCTAAAGACTATGATATTACTACCTCTGCAAAACCAGAAGATACATTATCTCTTTTTGAAAAGACAATTCCAACTGGTATAAAACACGGTACAGTGACTGTGCTTATCAACAATAATTCATATGAAGTTACAACTTATAGAACTGAAGGAAACTATTTAGATAATAGACGCCCATCATCAGTCAATTTTGTTACTGATATAAAAGAAGATCTTTCTAGAAGAGACTTCACTATAAATGCCTTAGCTTATAACAAATCAATCGGAATTATTGATTACTTTAATGGACTTTCTGATATTAAAAATAAGGTTATTCGTTGTGTTGGAGATGCTGATAAAAGATTTAAAGAAGATGCGCTTAGAATGCTCCGTGCCGTTAGATTTAGTTGTCAATTAAACTTCGATATAGAGGAAGAAACTTGTAATGCAATATTGAATAATCATAAATTAATTACTAATATAAGTTTTGAAAGAATACGAGATGAGCTTTGTAAGATATTAATTTCTGATAATCCATCTAAGGGATTGAGTTTATTAATGGACACTGGTCTATTAGGTATAATACTTCCTGAAATAAATAACTTAGTTAACTTCACTCCAAAATGTAATAATCATAATAACAATGTATTTAAGCATACTCTTAATGTAATTGATAATACGCATAATAACTTATTACTAAGGTTATCTGCATTATTCCATGATGTGGGGAAATTAAATACTCTTACTAGTAATGAAAATGGATTCTATTACTTTCCTAATCATAATATTGAAGGGTCATTAATGACTAGAAAAATATTATCTAAATTAAGATTTGATAATAATACTATAAATATAGTTTGTAAATTAATAGAACATCATTTAGTTTTGAATGTTAACCATCTTCCAACTAAATTTGAAGTAAAAAAATTATTAAATACTATTGGACAAAAAAATATACATCTTTTATTTGATTTACAAAGAGCTGATATTAATTCACTAGATAACCCTAAAATATTTTTAGCTAAAGTTGATTATATGGATAATCTAGTATCAGAAATAATAAATAATAATGAACCACTTGAAATTAAGAATCTTAATATAAGTGGTGAGACATTAATAAAATCATTTAATTTGAAGCCTGGAAAACTAATAGGAGATATCTTAAACTTTTTATTGGATAAGGTCTTAGAAAATCCTGATTTAAATAATAAAGAATCATTATTAACATTATCTAAGGATTTTATAAGTAACTTATAAAGCTACCTTTCTCTTTTTTTAATCTTGATTACTACTCTCTCTATATTTAATATAGTAGTTAGTCTTATTTTTCATAAGGCTAACTACTGAACTAACACATAATTTTTAATAAAATTAAACTCTAAATATAAATACTTAAAAACATATAAAATATATCTTATAATATAAAAAGTGGATTTATTTTAAATCCACTTTTTATATTCCTTAGAGAATTAATCTATAAATTCATTTTTTCTTCTTTATTTAACCCAAATAAATAAAGATAACATTCCTTCACTTCTTTCCCTGTGATTTTTTCTACCGCATCTTTATAATATTTAATTTGTATTCTATATTTATCTAAAACTTCATTTTCTTTTCCATGCTCAACGTAATCAGTTTTATAGTCTAATAAGACAATTTTATCTTCCTCTTCAAATATACAGTCTATTATCCCTTGTAATCTTACCTTTTCATTTCCATATACATCTTCTGCTAAAGTGCTATCAATATTTAAGCTACTTATTTCGGTATAAAAAGGTAATTCTCGTTTAACTAATTTCCCTGTATTAAATGCACCTAAAAGCCTTTTTCCCAAATTACTCTTAAAGAAACTTATAAAACTAATCTTTTGTACAGCTTTTATTTCTTCTTCAGTAAGTAAATTTTTATCTTTCATAGAGTATATTTGAGTCTCTATTTCTTCTTTTGTATTAACTTTATTTAAGTCTAATTTTTGCATTATAAAGTGTGCTATAGTGCCTCTTTCTGATGCCGATAATCCCTTTTTCTCTTGTAAAAACTTTGGTTTTAATACTTCTTTATCACTAAAAATATTTACTGTAATAACATCATCATTTTCGTTATTATAAAGAGATCTTTTCAAATCAGAAACCGAAACATTACTAGGCAATTTACCTGCTAAATCATATTTATATTTATAATTTAATCTTCTTTCAATTTCTTTATCTATATGATTCACATCTGAATTAATAAACAAATCTGTTTCTTCATTTTCATCCACAGCTACTTCATTTTTTTCCACAGACAATAAACTTTTAGTCCACATTTTTGTCTTCCATGTTGAGAAGTCATTAATTATTGAGCTATTATTTGCTCCAACATATCTTCTGAGCTCTTCTCCATCCCTATGCTTACATATAGCCATTCCAATCCAATCTAAATAACTCTTTCCCTTTAATACTTCTGATTCGGGAACAATATCATAATCTAAAGCTGCTGCTGAAACCCATCTTGATATTGATTTTTCTAAGTTTCTTGTTGCCCCTGTAATAATCAGTTTTTCTTTTGCCCTTGTAAATGCAACATATAGTATTCTCATTTCTTCTGAAAGAGTCTCAAATAATATTTTTTTCTTTATTGCTTCTTTAGCTAATGTACTATAAGAGTTTCTTCTTTCTAAATCAACATAATCTGGTCCTAATCCAAGGTCATCATGATATAAAATAGATTTATTTAAATCCATTAAGTTAAATTGCTTACCAAAACCACATGTAAATACTACCGGAAACTCTAACCCCTTACTTTTATGAATACTCATTATTCTAACAACATCTTCATTTTCACCAAGTATTTTTGCACTTCCCATATCCCCTGATGAATTTCTAAGCTTATTAATAAAATTAATAAAGTTAAATAACCCCTTAAAACTAGTTTGCTCAAACTGCTTTGCTCTTTGGAATAATATCTTTAAATTGGCCTGTCTTAGCTTACCATTTGGCATAGCTCCAACATAACCATAATAAGCTGTATCCATATAAAGATACCAAATGAATTCATCTATTGGAGTGTAAATAGATTTATTTCTCCACTTTCCTAAATTATTTATAAATATTTTACATTTATTTTTAAGTTCTTCATTTACTTCATATATGTCATCAGAAACACCTTTTATTATTTCATAGAAATATTTTTCCTTATCTAATAATCTAATATCTCCAAGCTCTTCTGCACTAAAGCTTACTAAAGGTGATCTTAATACAGAAATCATAGGAACATCTTGCATTGGGTTATCTATAACCTTTAATAAAGACATCGTTGTTCTTATTTCTATAGTTTCAAAATATCCTGTTCCTGTATCAGCATAAACAGGTATCCCTTCTGAGCCAATCTCTTCTAAAAATACCTCAGACCAGTTTCTAGTTGCTCTTAATAATATAACTATATCCTTATATTTTAAAGGTCTATATTCTCCAGTTTCCTTATCTAATACTTTAAATACTTTACCTGTTTTAGGATCTGGATTTAATAATTCCTTTATTCTCCTAGCAACTATTCTTGCTTCTAGTCCTATCGAATCAATATCTTCTTCCTCTTCTACTAAACCATCACCATCATATTCTTCTACTTCAGTAATATACTCTCCTGACTTATCAAGAATATGAAGTTCTATTGGTCCTGCTATCATTGTGTTTTCATCATTATTTTCTTTGTAGTTAGCTCCAAGATTAAGAGCTTCATCATCATTATATTCAAGCTCACCTACTGTCTTAGACATTACTTCTTTAAATATATAATTTACTCCACTAATTACTTCTTCTCTACTTCTAAAGTTTTTATATAGTTGTATCTTCCTATTTATATCACCATCTTCTAGTGGATACTTATTATATTTATCTAAAAATAACTCAGGCTTTGCTTGCCTAAATCTATAAATACTTTGCTTAACATCTCCAACCATAAAAACATTTGGATTTTCTAATTTTTTTCTAGAAACTAAATCTATTATTGCTTCTTGAACATTATTAGAATCTTGATATTCATCTACTAAAACTTCATCAAAATACTCTCTAAAGCTTTTTGCAACACTAGATGGTTGTATATTGTCTTCTTCATCATTTTCTATAAGTATTTTTAAACATAAATGCTCTAAATCATTAAAATCTAGAAGATTTCTTTCTCTCTTCTTCTCTTTAAATCTGTTTATAAACTCTAATGTCAACTGACTTATCATTTTCATATATGGATATGAATTTTTGATTCCATTTAAAGCATCTTCTACTGTCATTGAAAAACTATCTTCAATTAATTTTGATGTTTTCTTTTTAATACTATCTCTTATACTCTTAACAATTTCTAAGCTTTCTTCATCTGAAACTTTATCCTTTTTAACTGATTTCAGCCTAGAAAAGCTTATATTATTAATAGAAGCATATAGTTCCTCTATTCCTAAATTTAATGATTCTTCAACCTTTATAAACATATCTAAATCATCTAGGAATGTTGCTTCATATGGCTCCAAGCCTTCAGTATCTTTTATTATACATATAGCCTTTTTTAACATTTTAATATATCCAGCTACTTCAATCCCTATAGTTTGCTTTAATATATCTATCCATATAGTTTCATTTAATTCATCTAAACTTTCTATATTAAATCTTTCTGCATTATTAATTAACCATTTTTCAGGCCAAGGTCCGCTCATTGAAAATCTATATAAATCAAGTATTATATCTTTTAACCTTTGATCATCCCTTGATCCACTATATGCTTCTATTAGATTTCTAAAATATATATCTTCATTTTCATAGTAATCTTCAAACATATCATTTATAACTTCTAATTTTAATAATGTATTTTCTGTTTCATCAGAAATTCTAAATGTAGGATCTAAATCTATAACATGATAATAATTTTTTATAACATCTAAGCAAAATGAGTGCATGGTAGTTATATTAGCTCTACTTAAAAGTGTTAATTGCCTTTGAAGTACTTTTGAATTAGGATTTACTTCTAAAGCCTTTGATATTGCAGCCGCTATTCTTTCTCTCATCTCAGCAGCAGCTGCAGATGTGAATGTAACAACTAATAATCTATCTATATCTACTGGATTATTTTCATTAGTTATTATTCTTATAATTCTTTCTACTAATACTGCCGTCTTTCCTGAACCAGCTGCAGCAGCTACAAGTAAGTTACATCCCCTAGTAGTTATTGCTTTAAGCTGATCCTCTGTCCATTTTGTATTACTCATAATTAGTTGTTACCTCCCTTCTCTACTTCATTTTTTATTAATTTCCACGCTTCATCATTACTCTTCTTTAAAACCACTCTATACTTATTATTTTCTATTGATGTATCAAACTGACATATTGATGAGTAATCACAGTAACTACAATATGCAGTGTTATTATTTTTACAAGGCTCTATTTTTATTTCTCCACTTAACATTTCCTCACATATTTCAGACATCTTATCATTAACATACTTTCTTAATGTGTCAAATTGTTCCTCTGTTATTACTGAGCTACTTGATGTAAAATTACCATCCTTCTTTATTGCGGCTGGTATTATTAATGAGTATGAATCCATATCGTTATCCATAGCCTTAACAACATTTATATCTTTAAGAAGCAATCCACTCATTTTTAATTCTTTTAATATATTATCTTTTATTTCTTCTTCAGTAAGTTGCTTTTTAGACTTTATTATTGGATCATCAATTCTAAAATATAATATAGCACCTGGTATTGCTTGCTTTTGCAATATATATTTTGAGTTTTTTATAAGAGCATCTAAATAAACCAACAATTGTATTTGAAGCCCATAATAAACCTCTGTTAAGTTGAACTTTTTAGCTCCTGATTTATAGTCAACTATCTTTATATATGTGTTTCCATCTAGATCCAAAGTATCAATTCTATCTACTCTTCCAACTAAATATACTGTTTCATTTGATGGTAAATCTATCTTTATTGGCTCCCCATCACTAAATCCTCCAAAAGCAAACTCATTCTTAAATACCTCAAACTTACCTTTTCTCATTTGTTCTGATATTACCATAACAGATTTAGTTATAGTTCTTTTGAATCTATCTGCAAAGTACTTATACTTCTTCGTACTATTTAATATTGAGTTAGAATCATTCTCTAATCTCTTATCAACTAGTTCATTAACTATTACCTTACATCTTTCTCTATTTAAATCAGACCATGCTATTTTTTCATTTTTAACTGTATTTGTAAAATCATCTAGTACATTGTGCATAAATGATCCTAGATCTGGAGCAGAAAATTCATATATTTTTCTATCCCTTGCCTTTAACCCATATTGCACATAATAAGAAAAAGGACATTGAGCATACTTTTCTATTCTAGATACATTAAATATAAGTTTTTTATTTTCTGATTGATATAATCTCTTTATCTTTTCTCTAGGAATTTTTTCAACCAAATTAGTATATGTTAATCCCTTAAACATTCTATTTGATTTATTTTTAAACTCATCATTATTTTCAAACCATTTAAAGGCTTGTGCCCAGTATTCATCTACCTTTTCCTTTTCAAATTCCATTCTTAGTGCTGAAATAAGTTCATTAAATGTTGGCGTTGGAGCTGTTATTTTATTAAACTTATCTCTTCTATCTCTTATATTATAAATTTCACTTTCCTCTACTACATTTGGCAAAACCTTTTTAAGCCTTGGAATAATTATAGATGGTCTTAGTGACTTACCTTCAAAATCTGCCATGGGGAAAGTTACCATTAAATATTCTGAAGGAATAGTTAATGCTGTATAAACAATAAATTGTTCTTCAAAAGCTCTGCTTTTAGTATCTGAAGCTAATCTTATTCCTATATTTCTTAACAACTCTCTTTCTCTATCACTTATAATTCCTTCTTCTTTATTTGCAGCTGGTAACACACCATCATTTACTCCTATTAAATATAAAGCTTTTACTTCTCTACCTTTAACTCTTGATATATCTCCTATATTTACTTGATCCAAGGACATGGGAATTACACCTATCTCTTTTTCCTCAAATCCTGATATAAGTATTTTAGTAAATTCCTTTATATCTAAAACTTCATCTCCTAAAACTTCTACAACTTGATCTAAAATTTCTATTACCATCTCAGGAACTTGTATATATTCCTTTATCTTATCCTGAAGTCCTAATGAATTAAACTCTTCTAACCATACTTCTAGCGTTTTAAATACATTTAGTTCATTTAAAAATTCATATAGATTTGTTGCAAAATCTCTTACTTTATTCTTTCCCTTTATTTTATTATGTAGCTTCATTAAAGGAGATCGTATTTCTTCCATAATCTCAATAATTTTATTTTCCTCTTCAGGAATATTATCCTTATCATAAAGATCTTTAGTCCACTTATATCCCTTTATTCCATTAGCTAATATATAATTTTCTAATATATCAATATAATCTCTCTCAACATTTACTAATCCGCTCTTTAAGTATTTAAATACGCTTTCATAAGACCAATTGTTTGCTAATATTTCTAAAGATGAAATGATAACTACAACTAATGGATTATTAAGTATCTCTCTTTTTTTATCTATGAAAAATGGAATATTATATTCGTTAAAAATAACTGTAGATATTTTCTCATACTCACCTATATTTCTACATACTACAGCTATATCCTTAAATCTATAATCATTATCTCTGACCATTCTTAAGATATCTTTGGCTACAACTTCAACTTCATCATAACTATTATTTGCCTTATATATTCTTACATTATTAGCTTTTCCTTTATACTCTTTAAATGGATATGTAAAGAAATGGCGTTCTAAATGCTGTAAATCTTCACTATTTAAAAACCTATATGAATGTCTCTTATTTAAATCAATTGGTTCTAAGTATGATATATTTCCTTCTTTCATAATTCTTAATATGGAGTTCTCAGTATTTTTTATAGCATCAAATATATCTGTATAATCTATATCAGCGCCTCTACTTAAAGAATCACTACATAAAGTTATATTTACAACCTTTGCTTTCTTGGCAAGCACTTTTATAACCTCTAATTGTTGAGGTGTAAAAGTAGTAAATTCATCTATCCATATTTCTGCATCATCATAAATATTGCAATCTTTTAATCTTTTAGCTAAAAAGGTTAACTCATCATCAGAGTCAATAAATTTTTTATGAAGAACATCATTAAAGTTATTAAAAATCAATTTTAAGTCACTCATTTTTTTCTTAAGTTCTTCATCATTTATTTCTTCTTCCTTTGAACTTAATATTTCCCCGGAAATATTATATTTTTTAAATTCTGTTATTATTTTGGATACTATTGATGAGAATCCTTGTTGTTTAGCCATTCTATTAAAGTATTGTAATTCTTCGCCTTTATCTTTTAATAGCTTATAAATAAGCATATTTCTTCCTGAATCACTTATTCTAAGTTCTGTTCGTCCACCACATTCTTCTGATACTTTATGAGCCATTCTCTTAAAGCTTAATACTTCTCCTCTTAATAACCCCTTTTCTGTTACTATATCAAGAAATTTCTTTTCTGTATCAAAAGTATATTGCTCAGGAACTATTAAAACTAGTTTATTTTGATTATCATAATTTTCTATTTTTCTTTTTATTTGTTCAAGGCAAAATCTACTTTTTCCTGTACCTGCCCTTCCAAATATAAATCTTATTCCCATAAACACACTCCTAAAAGTACTTTATCTTAAATTATTCCCCTTTGTATTAAATAAATTCTTCTCTAAGTACCCCCATAACTATAGTATCTAAATATTTACCACAAATATAATATTTACTTCTTCTTATTCCTTCTTCTTTAAAACCACATTTCTTATAACAATTTATAGCTCTAACATTTTCCTTTACAACTTCTAATTCTACCTTATGAGCCTTTCTATTATTAAACAAATAGTTACATAATGTTCTTATTGAATCTTTACCATAGCCGTTCCCCCAGTATCCTTTGCCAATAGTTATACCGATTGAATATACATCTCTTGTATAACTATTTTCTTTATAATAAACATATCCTATTAGATTACTGTCTTTTGTTACTATAACTAATTCCTTTTTATTTGGCTTTGTAAAGTGATGAAACTGACTTCTTATATATTCCTTAGTCATAATCCCTGTAGATAAACCATTATACTTAAGTACATCCTTATCTGCACAAGTGTCATATAAAATATCTATATCTTCTCTTACTGGATCTCTTAAATATATATTTTCTCCATATATCATACTGCCATCTCCCTAAGTAAAGTTTATACCATATTTTTAGTTTTTGTACACTTTAATTATAAAACTATTTATAAAAGCAAAAAAGAGAACAATTAAAAAAGAACTCAATTTTTAATATTGAGCTCTTTTCTTCTAATCCATAATATCTATATCTACTTCTACTCCATAATGATCAGAAATAATACTTTTAAATATATCATTAAATATTACATTTGATTTTTTTACATTAACATTTGTATTAGTAAATATTATATCTAATCTTTTTATTATCTATAGTTATAGCAGCTTTAATTATTTTTATACTTTTACAAAAGTCTTTTCTCTAACTATGCTTTTTTCTATAATTCCACTTACCTCTTGAAGTTCTATAACGTCATATTGACTTTCTTTTATTACTTCTGCTAAATATTTTATTCAACTTAACTAAATGTAATTTATATAACCTTTATATAATAAATCCAATTTATTCAATAGTTATATAATTTATGTGATTGCTATTTTAATTTCGCAATTGCTTGCCTTAGAGATTTTAAAATACGTACACAGATACTTTTATACACATCATTCTATTGGCCTTCTAAAATAGCTAATGCTGCCGCACCTAAAACTCCAGCTTTACCGCCTAATACAGCTTTTTCAACTTTGCAGTTATTATAAATTGTCTTTAGACATCTTCTTTCCATTTCATTTTCTATTTTATCAAATACAATTCTTCCAGCTTCACTTACGCCACCACCAATAACAATCTTATCAGGATCAAATGTATTTGCTAGATTCGCAACAGTTATTCCTAAGTAAGATAACGCATCATTTAATATATCTTGTGAAACCTTATCTCCTTTTTCCGCCTCTAAAAATACTTCCTTAGCTGTTACTTGATTATAGCTCTTTAATGCAGTTTCTACCTTGCTTTCCACTGCCTCTTTTGCTCTTTTCATTATGGCAGTTCCTGATGCAACAGCCTCTGCACACCCTGTGTTACCACATCCGCATCTAGGGACCACCTTTCATAACAGTAGTATGTCCAACTTCTAGTGCATTTGATGTACTACCTCTGAATAGCCCTCCATTTATTATGGCTCCTCCACCTATTCCTGTGCTTACAGTAATGAAAACCATATTCTTGCTTCCTTTACCTGCTCCAAACATAAATTCACTTAATGTTGCTACATTTGCATCATTATCTAAGTAAGTATCTAATTTATATCTATCTTTAATAGGTTGAACTATATTAAAATTCTTAAATGGTAAATTAGGAGTATATACTATTAATCCTTTTTCTACATCTAATGGTCCTGGAGACCCTATCCCTATTGCTTTAACTTCATTTATATTGATTCCCTCTAATACGTCATCTATTGTTTTTAATAATTTTTCTAAAACTATACTTTCACCCTTGTGAGCCTCTGTTTTTACAGTAATTTCTCTTACTATTGAACCTTCTAAGTCAACTAGAGCAGTATATATCTTAGTTCCACCTAAATCAACACCAACTACATATTTCTTTTCCATTTCAATCCCCCTAGATATAAATTCAATTTTATTTCCTTATTATGATAGACATAGTATATCACCTTCGGAAATTGTTTACAATAATTTGATTGCTGATTTTTTTCAAAATTTCTAATTATTTAAAATTATGTTTATTTTCATTTGTTACTTAAAGTATGAGCAATAGATTGCACATACTTTTCAAATTAAACCTTTCTTATTGACTCTCTTTCTATTAGCTTAGTCTCTATTATATATGAATTCTTATTATTATTTTTTTCCTCTAATTTATTTATAATTAGTTTCGTTGCATAAATTCCATTAATCTGTGTAAATTCTTCTACTTCATATGTTAAACTACCTTTTATTTCTATTCCATTATCAATTAATGCTTGCTTATAACCTTTTAATCTATCCCTTCATCGCCTGAAGAAAAAATGCACTTGAAAGTATATCCTAAGCTTCCTTTTGAAGTATTACTGCTAGAATTCTTGTTCTATTATTCGCAAGTCCCCTTACAATTATATTTGGAGTATAATTTAACTTCTTTATTGCCTAATTTACTTTTTCTTTTGTTTTATTACTTATTTTATGGATATTAGACAATACCCTAGAAACTGTTGATGTTGCAACATTTGCTTCCCTATTTACATCTTTAATTGTAACTTTCATCTTATATTCCCCTAAAAAGTACTTAACAAAATTATAATATATTTTACATATAAAATATATTATAAAATAAATCTGAGTTCCAATTATTATTTAACTAAAAATATTATGCAAATCCTTTTTTAAAGTTTAATAACTTTACATTTTTATAGAAATAAAAAAAGCACCTAACCTTTGTTAGATGCTTTGGCGGAGAAACCGGGATTTGAACCCGGGCGCCAGTTGCCCGACCTACGCCCTTAGCAGGGGCGCCTCTTCAGCCACTTGAGTATTTCTCCATGTGCCTTCTATTGAAGTTTTATGGCGGAGAGAGTGGGATTTGAACCCACGGTACCCGCAAAGGTACGCCGGTTTTCAAGACCGGTGCCTTAAGCCAGCTCGACCATCTCTCCATATTCCGTCTTGCGACAAGTATTATTATAACAACCACTCTACATATTGTCAATTATTATTTTAAATTTTTTATTATTTTTATTTATAGTAAATAATTATAAAACAATATCATATTTGAATGTTGCATATATTAAATTTTAAAATGCATCTAAGAAAACTTAGATGCATTTTTGGCGGAGAGAGTGGGATTTGAACCCACGGTACCCGCAAAGGTACGCCGGTTTTCAAGACCGGTGCCTTAAGCCAGCTCGACCATCTCTCCATACTTCGTCTGACGACAAATATTATTATAGCAATGACTTTCCTTGTTGTCAATTATAAATTTATATATTTTTAAACTAAATAATAAATCTAATAAAAAATAAACTTTTATCCCTTAATTATCTACTAAAATCACTATAAATAGCCTAATAGCAATTTATTTATTCTCTAAATTTATAAAGCTTAAATATATTATAAAAAGATAATATATTCTATTATAACTTAATTTAGTCTTTATAATAATAAATGAAGACTAAATCTAACAGTGCAGATTTAGTCTTTAAAATTAAAACTACTTAATTACTTTCATATTTCCCATGTAAGGTTGAAGCGCAGTTGGAATATTTACTGAACCATCCTCATTTAAGTTGTTTTCTAAAAATGCTATTAACATTCTTGGTGGTGCAACAACTGTATTGTTCAATGTATGAGCAAAATATTTTCCATCTTTAGAATTTACACGAATCTTTAAACGACGAGCTTGTGCATCTCCTAAATTTGAACAACTTCCTACTTCAAAATATTTCTTTTGTCTTGGTGACCAAGCTTCAACGTCTACTGACTTAACTTTAAGATCTGCTAAATCTCCTGAACAACATTCTAAAGTTCTAACTGGTATATCTAAAGAACGGAATAAATCTACAGTATTTACCCATAATTTTTCATACCAATCCATACTTTCCTCCGGTTTACATACAACTATCATCTCTTGTTTTTCAAATTGATGAATTCTATATACTCCTCTTTCTTCTATTCCATGAGCTCCCTTTTCTTTTCTAAAGCAAGGAGAATAACTTGTTAAAGTATGTGGTAATGAATCTTCAGGTAGTATAGTATCGATATACTTACCTATCATAGAATGTTCACTTGTTCCAATTAGATATAAATCCTCACCTTCAATTTTATACATCATAGCATCCATTTCAGCAAAGCTCATAACACCTGTTACAACTTCACTACGAATCATGTATGGAGGAATACAATAAGTAAATCCACGATCTATCATAAAATCTCTAGCATATGAAATTATTGCTGAGTGAAGCCTTGCAATATTACCCATTAAATAATAGAATCCACTTCCTGCTACCTTTCTAGCGCTATCTAAATCTAATCCACTTAACTTTTCCATTATATCTGTATGATATGGAACTTCAAATTCTGGAACTCTTGGTTCTCCAAAACGTTCAACTTCTACATTTTCGCTATCATCTTTTCCAATTGGAACACTTGGATGAATTATATTTGGTAGAGTCATCATTATATTATTAACTCTATCAGATAATTCAGCTTCCTTAACTTCTAACTCAGATAGACGCTCTGAATTTTCAGTTACCTTCTTTTTCATTTCTTCTGCTTCTTCTCTTTTACCTTGAGCCATTAAAGCACCAATTTGCTTTGAGAATTTATTTCTATCAGCTCTTAAAGACTCAGCTTGTTGTTTAGCTTCTCTAAGCTTTTTATCTAATTCTATTACCTCATCTACTAGTGGAAGTTTACTATCTTGAAACTTATTTTTTATATTTTTCTTAACTACCTCTGGATTTTCTCTTACAAATTTTAAATCTAACATTATGTATACCTCCTAATAATTTATATCTATTAATTTTTTTCAATAAAAAAGAACCTTTCCCCCAAATAAGGGACGAAAGGTTCCGCGTTGCCACCCTAATTAATAGCAAAAATATGCTACTCTCTTAAATAAATTTAACGGTTTAATCCGTACTGCTCATCACAGTCCCTCCAAGGTGGATTCATAACATTTTACTATCGATTTACACCATCCATCGACTCTCTTAAAATAAATATTGTTATTACTAGCCTTTTCAACAGTTTTATTTCATTATTTTTAATATATTATAAAAAAATATATATGTCAATATTTTACTAAGTTATTTATATATATTATTCTACCTTTATATTCTAATTATTCATCACATATGTCTCTTGTACAAACAATATCAATTCCAGTATTAAGTATATTTTTACATATTAAATCTCCTGATTCAATTGGAACACTAACATATATTCTGGCTAACACCTTGGATAGCTCAATCCAAATTTCCTTATCTACTTCTTTATTAGATTTAACTGGAACAACTCTATACTTATCATTTCCCTTTACTCTAACTATTGATGTAAATATATCTTTATTATCACTTTTATTTTCTAAGCTAGACATCTCCAAACTCCTTTATTCTACTTGAAATTACCTTAGAATCTTTAGAATCATCAACTATATCAGTAATTTTTTTATCTAATTCCCTTGCAAGTATATTTACAATCTTTTCATAGCAATAAGACCCATGACAACTTCCAAATCCTGATCCAGTTCTTCTTTTAACACCTTCTACAGTTCTTGCACCTAATGGCCTTCTTATACAATCTACTATTTCACCTTCTGATATATTATTGCATATACATATAATCTTCCCATATCTATTATCTAGTGAAATAATTTCATTAGCTTCTTTTTTACCAAGCTCTCTAAACTTATAAACTTCCCTTCTTTTATCTATGAAGTTCTTTTTTAATGTGCAATTTAAATTATTAGCAATTGTATCACAAAGCATTTTAGCAATTGCTGGTGCTATTGTAATCTTTCCATAATGAGTACCTGTAACTCTTATATATCCCTTATCTATTTCGCTATCATCTATTAACATAGAATCCTTATTATAACTTTCTCTAAACAAATTATTTATATTATTTTTTTCTAAATTATTCAATAAACTATTAGCATATATTAAGTTGTCCTCTAAGCTAGTTTTTTCGGTGCTCTTTATACCTATTAATGAACCTGTTGTAGTTGTTGGTGTGCTTAGCACGAATGTATTTTTATCGAAAGTTTCTATTACGATTTTATTTAATTTACTTTTATAATTATCATCGACTAATAAATAACTCATGTTCTTGAAGTGTTCTTCTTCACGTTCTAATTCTTTATCCTCTACCTTTCCATTTTTCCTTATATATATCTCATGAGGAATTGTATTTATTACAACTTTGCAGGTAAACTTATTTTTATTAGTTGTTACTCTAAACCCCTTAGCTAAGTTTTGTATATTTAAAACTTCTTCTTCTAACCTAAAAATAACACCATTATCTGCTGCCACTTCAGCATAGGCAATTGCTAAGTCATAAGGTGCAACTATTCCTATGTTTTCTGAATATAAGCCTTTTTTTATATTAGGGTTTATATTAGGTTCAATATCATATACATCTTTATCATCTATTAAATATACACCATCTATACCTCTTCTTTTTGCCCTCTCATACATTTCCTCCAGCTTTTTAACTCCATTTTCATCGCTAACTACTCTTAAAGCTCCAATTTTCTTAAATGGAACCTTAAATTTCTCACAAGTATCAAGCATAATTGAGTTTCCTATATACTCAAGTCCTGCCATCACATCATCTGATGTTTCAGATCCATCATATACTATTGATGTATTTACAAATGATATATCATCTGCTATATCATAATCTCTTTCTATTAGAGCTATATTAAAATTATATTTTGATAGCTCATAAGCAACTGAGCAACCTATTATTCCTCCGCCTAATATAAGAATATCATAATCCATAAATCATATCCTCCCATAGTCTACAATAAAAATCCTTTTTCTAATAATTCTCTCTTTATAGCCTCAATTTCTTCATCACTATCTGCAGCGATTGTATGAAGATGAATTCCATTCGTTAAATTTGAAAGTGGTTTTGCATTTTTTCTATTGAACTCATTTTGAAAATTATATAAATCATTTAAATTTCTTATCATTAAATTACCCCTTATCTCACCATAAAGAGGATGATCAATAATAACATCTTCTATTATTCCACCATATTTAACTACTATTTCTAATTCCTCAATAGTCTTACTACTATCATGATTAACAGCAATAATAGCTTTTGCTTTATTAATATCTTTATTATAAATATATCCATCAGGAGTAGCTATAATATTCTTACCAGCAGCCCTTAATATAGCAATGTCTTTAACTATTATCTGTCTAGTAACACTAAATAAAGAAGCAAGCTCAGTTCCCTTAATTGCTCTACTACTTTCCACTAGCATTCTCATAATTTCTTCTCTTCTTTCTATAGACCCCATAAATCCACCTCTTTACTAATTTTTATCATCACATTTACTTATTATATTAAGTATTTCATTATCTTTGATTTTATCTTTATTATGATGATACCTAACAACCTGCAAAAATTCTTTATCATAATCAAACTTTTTAAGCATTTCTAATCCTATTTTAGGATGATTATAATATATATCTATTTGCTTTATGCTATTATACCTTTTTATTTTTCCCTTAGTTGCTTTATCTAATAATACAACTAAAGATTTCTCAATCAAACTTAAATGCTTTTTACTTTTACCAACATCATGTAAAAGTGCTGCTTTACCTAACTTATCTATATCTAAATCCAGGTCTAGATCTTTTTGCATTTTTATTGAATCCTTACAAACTCTTATACAATGATGCTTATCACTATGCTTTAATTTATTAAATATTTTTATCTCATCCTCATTTAAGAATTTATTTATATAATCATAATCTACTTCCTTAAATAATGAAGTAAATCCCCATACAAATTGTTTTATTCTATACAAAGCCATTTTAATCACCTTGCCATTTTTATAAACTTTACTCTATATAGAAATAATAACATTATATATTTTTATTATCAATTATATATAATTTTATTATAAACAAAAAAAGCTACGAAATAATTCGTAGCTTTGGTGGAGGTAAAGGGATTCGAACCCTTGACCCCTTGCGTGCAAGGCAAGTGCTCTCCCAACTGAGCTATACCCCCATAAAAAAATAACCTGGCAATGTTCTACTCTCCCACACAGTCTCCCATGCAGTACCATCGACGCTGTAGAGCTTAACTTTCCTGTTCGGAATGGAAAGGAGTGTTTCCTCTACGCCATCATCACCAGATTTCAGAGTGTTCTCTGAAAATTGCACATGAATTAATTTCAAGCCT
>NZ_JAGHFX010000002.1 GCF_017888565.1 Clostridium sp. | reverse complement strand
TTTAAACTACTTTGCAAGTAATGCTAATACACCAGATAATCAAATAGTTAGAAATAGTTTGGGAGATACGCTAGATAAATTACATATATATGAGTTGAAGGATTTAGAGAAAATTAATTCGCAAGAAATTTTAATGACTTTTTTAGTAGAATTTGTTGTTAAAGGATTTGAGGAGTGTTTTGCAGAAAAGATAATTGAGCATATGGATGATTTGAGTAAATATGATGATATAATTAGGGATGTAGAACAGATAGTGAAAGAAAAAATATATGTGGATCAAGTTATTAAAAATGTTCTTGAATTAGACTTTACAGCTAAATCTGGAAAAGAATATGTATCAAGGATAATTAATGATACATTTAATATACTAAAACAAATGGAGGTGAATAGCATTGAAGATTTGGATTAATAAGGAAGAAGTTGAAAATTTAGCTGAGGAATATTCAGAAGCTATTGTTTTTAATATGCTAGATAGAAAAGGGAACTTGAATACGAATTTTGAGGATATCTGGCGAAGATTTAATATACAAAGCATAGATGCTATTTATGAAGATTTGTTAGTTATTGCATTATCAGTATTTGCAGTAGATAGAAAAGTTCCTAGAAAAAAAATATCAGGAAAGTATGAAGAAGAATATAAATATAGTGATAATTGGACAAGAAATTTTGAAATTAATATTCCTGTAATTGAATTAGAAAAATGGAATGCAAGTAAAAAAAAGCTACAAGAATTTCTTGATTTTCTTACTGGAGATGAATGGAAAATAGATTTTAGATTTACTAATAAAAGATATAAAAATGGAAAGTTTAGCACAAAAAAATATGAAAATACCAATGAAATGATTAAAAATAGAGATTTTGATTGTGTTAGTCTTTTCTCTGGTGGATTAGATTCATTTTGCGGGGCTTTAAGATTGCTTGAAAATAATAAAAAGGTCTTTTTTGTAACATGCATGGAGCATAAATTGTTAAAAAAGAGGGTTAATGATATTTACAGACGTGTGGATAGAGGATATCCTAAATTAAATAAAAACATTTATGTATTTTCTGCAAATCCAAAGAGACCAATGAATGTATCAAAAGAATTTTTGAATAAATTTTCTGAAGATACAAGTAGAAGTAGATCTTTTTTATTTATGGCAGTAGCAATTGCAGTTGCATCAATTATTAATCCTAAAGAAGGAGTTTACATTCCCGAAAATGGATTTATAGGGATTAATTTGCCGTTAACAAAAAGTCGTTTAGGCTCATGTAGTACTCGTACAACACATGTATGGGCATTGAAAAGATTAAATGAAATATTGACATTGTTAGATATTGATATCCCTATTACTAATTTTTATAAATATAATACAAAAGGTGAAATTGTAGATGAGTTTAAAAATAATAAAATTTTTAAAGAATGTGTAAAATTAACTCTATCATGTTCGCATCCAACACATGGAAGAATGGCTGGTGCCACACCTCCGATTAATTGTGGTTATTGCTATCCATGTATGATTAGAAGAGCATCTCTATATAAAATTGGGTTTGATGATACTAAATATATTGAAGAATATGATGAAAATTATAAACTATCTACTTCTATGATAAAGAAATTTGGGAATCCATATAATGGTAGAGCTAAAGACTTGGTTGCTTTACTTAAATTCTTACATGTTTATGAAAATAATAAAGACAAGGATTATTATAAAAAAGAATTAATGAAAATGGGTAATCTTACTTTTGAGGAGATTAAAGAATTTGATAGAGTATGTAAGAACTCACTTGAAGAATTAAAAGAAATGATTTTAGATGTATCAAATAAGAATGATTCCAAATTGATAGAATATATAGGAATTAAGAAAGATGTATAATTTAATAGATACTCATTTCCATTTAGATTTTTATAAAAATCATAATGAGATATATAATTATTTTAATAATAAAAAAATATATGTTTTATGTGTGACTAATCAACCGGAAGTTTTTGAAACGTGTATGAATATATATGGTTCAAGTAAATATGTGAAATTTGCTATTGGATATAATCCTAAAATAATTAATGATATACCATTTTCAAAAAAATCATTTAATCGAAATATTGTAAAAACAGAGTATATTGGAGAAGTCGGACTAGATTTTAAAAATGTAAATTCGATTAATAGAAAAAAGCAATTGGAAATATTTGATTATATATCAAGTATAGCTGCAAAAAGT
Source organism: Clostridium sp. (assembly GCF_017888565.1). GTDB lineage: Bacteria > Bacillota > Clostridia > Clostridiales > Clostridiaceae > Clostridium. Next base: position 11,992 of record NZ_JAGHFX010000002.1, on the reverse strand, counting down.
AATAAATTATTGAATATACATTGTAATAAAGCAGAAGAAGAAATTTTTACAACTATAAAGAAAAATGGGAACAAAAAAGTAATTATTCATTGGTATACAGGAGATATTAAATATGCTGAAAAATTAATTGATTTAGGTTGTTATTTTTCAATTAATATGAACATGCTTAAGAATAGAAAAACACTTGAAATAATAAAGAAAATTCCAAAGACAAGATTATTAATAGAAAGTGATGGACCATTCAGTAAAATTAATGGAAAAAAATATGAGCCAGAAGGATTAATAGATATATATTCTATGTTAGCATCTACAATAGATGAAGCCGATATTAATAAGTTAATTTTTAATAATTTTAAAAAACTACTTTTAGTTAAATAATATAGTTTATTATTAGATTATATGTGAATATGTTTAAAGTAAGTTTTGAAATTATATATTTTAAGTGCATGTATAGACATATAATCTAAATATAAAAATTAATAAACTAGTTATTAACAATAGAAATAGATATTGAATTTATATATTCGATGTCTATTTTTTTATATAAAAATATATTTAAGAAAGGATGATAGTTAATGAAGAAAAAGTTAAAAGCATCTAAAAGAATTTTAAGTTTTATTATGGTTTTTGTAACTATAATTACTACTATACTTACATCATCGGTTTCAGTTTATGCTAGTGAGCTGGATATGAGTGAACATACAGGATTTAATTATTTAGGTATTAGTCCAATTACAGGAAGAAAAATTAATCATAATATTTATCGTATGAAAATGGATAATAAAGTTGTATTTTGTGTAGAACCAGGAATTAAAACAGCAAGTGGAGGCGGATATATATCAGAGGAGTATATAAATTCAAAGAAAGATATATTATCTAAGATAGCTTACTATGGATATACAGATACAAATAAATCAAAATATGACTATGCATTAACTCAAATAATTATATGGGAGGAGTTAGGAGATAAATTTATATCTACAACACTTCCCAATTATCATAAAAGAAAAGCTGAAATACTTGAAAAGGTAAATAAGCATAATATATTACCTTCATGGAATAATGAAAAAGTTGCAGTTAAAAGTGGAGAAACAATTGAGTTAAAAGATAAGAATGGCATTATTAGAGAAATGAAACTAGAATCAAATAATACGGGAACAAATATAGTACTTGAAGAAAATACTTTGAAAATTACAGCAAATGAAAAATCCACTTCTGGAGTTATTAGCTATAGAAAAATTCCTGAAAATGAGGTTGGGACATCAATAGTCTATCGTAAGCCTAACTATCAAAGCTTAGCAGAATTTCATATGGAAAGTTCAATGAGTGCAAATTTAAATATAAATGTAATAAAGTTAGGAAATATTAAAGTAAAAAAGATTGATGAAGACACAGGAAAGGCATTAGCAAATGCAAAACTTAGATTTGAGTATGATGGTAAGAGTAAAGAAATTATAACGGATTCTAATGGAATTGCGAATATAGAAGATATACCAGAAGGAACAACTGTAACAATATCAGAAGTGACAGCACCAAATGGATATTTTAATAAAGGTGAAATTAAAAAAGTTGTTATTGAAGCAAATAAAACTATAGAAGTTACATTAGGAAATAAAGAACAGTTAGGTAAAGTAATACTTAGTAAGAGTGGAAAAGATTTTGGAGTAGAAATGCCTAATGATAGTTATAAATTAGAAGGAGCAATTTATGGAATCTATAATGAAAATGACGAAAAGATAACTAATATAACCACAGATAAATTCGGGAAGGCAACATCAGAAAAGATAAAGCTTGGAAAGTATTATGCACTTGAAGAAAAGGCTCCAGAGGGATATTTAATAAATAAAGAAAAAATACCATTTGAATTAAAATATGATGGACAAACTGTAGAAGTAACATCAACAGCTATTAGTCATAAAGATACAGAACAAAAAGGAAAAGCAATATTAATTAAAGAAGATGAAAAAACGGGATCAATACCTCAAGGAAGTGCAAAACTTGATGGTGCAGTTTATGAATTAAGAAAATCAAATAATGATGAGTTAGTTGAAACAGTAACGATTAAAGCTGGAAAAGCAAAAGTAGAAAATTTATATCTTGACAAGTATTATTGGATTGAAAAGAAAGCTCCAGAAGGATATTTATTAGATACTACTAAACATTATTTTGAAATAAGTTACGCAGGTGAAAATGTAGAAACAGCTATAAAAGAAACACTAGTAAAAGAGAAAGTAATTACAGGGGGATTTGACTTAATAAAGTTTGGAGAATATGATTGGAAAGAAAAAATAAAAAATATTTTTAAAACAAAAAATAAAGAAATAAAACCTTTAAAGGATGTAGAGTTTTCTGTATTTAGTGACACAACAGGGAAGTTAGTTAAAACAGGATATACAGATGAGAAAGGATATTTAAAATTTGAAGGATTACCTTACGATACTTATACAGTAAAAGAAACTAAAACACCAGAAGGATATATTGCAGCAAAAGATTTTAAAGTAATAGTTAAAAAACAAAATGAAACACATCATTATGCAATACAGAATAAAGTAATTGAAGAAAAATTGAAAGTTGTAAAGATAGATTCAGAAACTAAGAAGATAATACCAGTAAAGGGAGCTGAATTTAAAATAAAAAGCTTACAAACTGGAGATTTTATAACAATGTCTAAAAATAATGAAGATGGAAAAACTGATACGTTCTATACAAATGATGAAGGATATTTAATAACACCAGAAGTATTGTCATACGGAGAATATGAATTAACAGAAGTTAAAGCTCCGGATGGTTATGTATTAGCAAAAGGTCCTATACATTTTAAAGTAGATGGTTCATCAAATGGGGTTATTGAAATAAGATTTGAGAATACATCACAAAAAGGTATTGTTGAATTTACAAAGAAAGGACAAGTACCTAAAGATATAAAAATAGAAGAAACTAAGTATGGAAAATTACATGAGATAATATATGAATATAAACCTTTAGAAAATGTAACCTATGACATTATAGCAAAAGAAGATATTATTACAAATGATGGAACTATACGCTTTAAGAAAGGTGACGTTATAGAAACCCTTACAACTGATGAAAAAGGAAAATGGAAATCATCAGAATTGTATCTAGGAAAATATCAAGCTATTGAAAAGAGTGCTCCAAATGGATACATAATATCCTCAGATCCAATAGATTTTGAATTAAGTTATTCAGGACAGTTAGTTGAATTGACTAAAACTAGTATTACAGCAAATAATGATTTTCAATCTTTATTAGTTAATATATTCAAAAATGAAGAAAAAATTGAAGGATGGAAAGATAATAAACCTATAATAAAAGACGTTAAAGGTAATGGTAAAATATTTGGAATATTCATTAGAGAAGAAAAAGAAATATCTAATAATATTAAGATTCCAGAAAATTCAATGGTAGGAATTAAAGATGTTAAAGATGGAGTTGCTGAATTAAATATAAAACTACCAGAAGGTAAATATTATTTAAAAGAAATAGATTCAGGAGAAAATCATATTTTAAATGAGAAAGAATATGATTTTGAATTTAACTCAAACAATAATGATAAGGAAGTAAAAATTAATATTTATGCAGATGGTGTAGACTTTGGAGATAAGAATGAAAATATAAAACCAATATTAAATAAACTTCAATTAAATAGCTTTAAAATAAAAAAGATTAATGAAAAAGCTATACAGAATAAAAGAAATGGATTTAGCTTTGAATTTACTGAATTAGGGCAAGGGGCTAAGTTTATATTAGAAGATAAAAAAGGAGATATAATACAAGAAGTAACAATAGGAAAAGACTCAATAGGCGAATTTAATAATATACCGGTAGGAACATTTTATTTAAAAGAAAAAGAAACATCTAATGATAAGTATATATTATCTAATAAAGTCATACGTATTGAATCAACAAAAAAAGGAATAAAGGCTTTTGATGATAGCAATAATTTAATTTCAGAAAAAAATAATAGTGAAGATAAAATTTTGCTGGAGATTAAAAATGAATTAATCAAAGGAGGAGCTAAGTTAATCAAGACTGACTTAGTAACAGGGGAAGCTTTACCTAATACAGGAATTAGAGTATTAAATGAAGATAAAAATATTTTAATAGAAGGTAAAACAGATAATAAAGGTGTATTTTATTTTAATAATTTACCTAAGGGAATATATTACTTCCAAGAGTATGAAGCACCTAAAGGCTATCAAATTGATGAAACACCAATGAAATTTGAAATAAAGGAAAATGGTGAAGTTGTAACTTGCAAAATGACTAATAAGAAATTTGAGAAAGTTTCTATACCTAAAACAGGAGATGACAATAGTGTTATTTTATATGGAATAGGAATGTTAGCATCAGGAACATTATTATTAAAAATGAGACGTAAAAAAGATAAATAGAAGTATGTAAATGTCAGATATAAATAAGTATCTGTTTTTTTATACAAATTTTTATGAATATTGGAGGTATCATGAATTATAAAGTAGTGTTTATTAGATCCCCGACACTTAAAAGTATTAATTTAAAGAATCATATAATTTTAGAAAAGAGAGGTAAATGATTATGAAATTAAAACATATTATTCCTAACATGGAGAAGACATTTGGAAATTTAGAATATGCAGGAGAAGGCGATGTTGAACAAAAAAGAATAAACGGTAAAATGACAGTTATGTCTAGATCATATAATCTTTACTCTGATATACAGAGAGCAGATGATATAGTTGTTGTTCTACCAGCTAATGCAGGTGAAAAATCCTTTGAAGTTGAAGAAAGGGTAAAGTTAATAAACCCTAAAATTATAGCAGAAGGATATAAAATAGGAACTCGTGGTTTTACAAATTATATTTTATTAGCAGATGATATAGTAAAGGCCTAAGGAGGATAGGATTATGAGATTAGCAAATGGAATAGTTATAGATAAAGAAAAAACATTTGGAATGTTAAAGTTTTCAGCATTGAGAAGAGAAGTACGTGTTCAAAATGATGATGGGACACCATCAAATGAGATTAAAGAACGTACTTATGATTTAAAGAGTAGGGGGCAAGGAAGAATGATACAAGTTAGTATTCCTGCATCAATACCTTTAAAAGAATTTGATTATAATGCAGAAGTAGATATCATTAATCCAGTTGCAGATACAGTAGCTACAGCTAATTTTAATGGTACTGATGTAGATTGGTATATTAAAGCTGATGATATAGTATTGAAAAATAGACAGGAACAATTAGGTGGAGATTTGCAAAAAGATATTCATAAGAAAAAGTAGGTTAATATAAAAAGAAAGGATAAAAAATGAAATTTTATAAATATAAAGGGAATAGGATAAGAGCCAGTGATAAATCACTGGTTTTTCATTTTTCAATAAGTATATTGTCAATTATATTTATTACATTATTGATAGTTCTTAATGTGAAACAGATTGCAGAAATAAACTGGAAAAATATAAACTTGTTTTCAGAGAATGGATTATCATTTTCACTCACAACTTATAACATATTAACAATAATATTAGCGATTAGTATTTGTCTATTAGTCGCTTTTTTATATTATCACTATCAATATGATAGATTTAAAAAATTAATTCATCGTCAAAAATTAGCAAGAATGATATTAGAAAATAAATGGTATGAATCTGAGTCTATTAAAGATAGTGGATTTTTTAAAGATTTAAATTCTAATAAGCAGAAAGAAAAAATAGTATACTTTCCTAAGATGTATTACGAATTAAAGGATGGATTAATTTATATTAAAGTTGAAATAACTTTAGGAAAGTATCAGGAGCAGTTATTAAATTTAGAAAAGAAGTTAGAATCTGGCTTATATTGTGAGCTAATTTCTAAAGAGCTAAAAGATTCTTATATTGAGTATGTTTTATTATATGATACCATTGCAAATAGAATATCCATTGATGAAGTTAAAGTTAGCAATGGGAGTTTAAAACTTATGAAGTCTGTATATTGGGAGTTTGATAAATTACCACATATGTTAATTGCAGGTGGAACGGGAGGAGGGAAAACATATTTTATACTTACAATTATAGAAGCATTGTTAAGGACAGATTCTATATTATATGTTTTAGATCCTAAAAATGCAGATCTTGCTGATTTAAAAACAGTTATGCCAAATGTTTATTATAGAAAAGAAGATATGATTTCGTGCATAAATAGCTTCTATGATGAAATGATGAAACGTAGTGAAGTTATGAAAACTATGGATAATTATAAGACAGGAGAAAACTATGCTTATCTTGGATTGCCGGCTAATTTTTTAATATTTGATGAGTATGTTGCTTTTATGGAAATGTTAGGAACTAAAGAAAATGCTACTGTTTTAAATAAACTAAAGCAAATAGTAATGCTTGGGAGACAGGCAGGATTTTTTCTTATATTAGCTTGTCAACGTCCGGATGCGAAATATCTTGGAGATGGTATTAGGGATCAGTTTAATTTTAGGGTAGCACTTGGGAGGATGTCTGAACTTGGATATAATATGATGTTTGGTGAAGCAAATAAGGAATTTTTCTTAAAACAAATTAAAGGGAGAGGATATGTGGATGTAGGTACAAATGTTATAAGTGAATTTTATACCCCATTAGTACCCAAAGGACATGACTTTTTGAAAGAAATAGATAAAATCATTAAGAGCAGGCAGGTAGAACAATCGGCGTGCGAAGCGAAAGACGATTGTTTGAACTAGCCTGCTATTGGTATGGCTTTGCCATACCAATATTTATTAGCCCCCGGAATCTAACAGGGGGGCACAAATAGACTAAAAATAATTAAATAAATACATGGAACTATTGAAAATAAATAGTTTTATAAAATTAGAGGTATGTGAAAAAAATTGAAATTATTTCACATACCTTTTTGATTGGAGAGATTTAAATTGAACATAGAAAAATGGGTTCTAGATTTAAAAGAAAAAAGAATAGAATATGGAGTTTCTCAGAATAAATTAGCTACATCAGTTGGAATCACAAGAGAGTATCTAAATAAAATTGAAAATGGAAAAATAATAGTTAAAAATGAAATAAAAGAAAAATTAATAGAGTCTATGAAAAGATTGAATCCTGATTCACCACTTACAATGATGATTGATTATATAAGAATAAGATTTCCAACAACAGATGTAAAACATGTTGTTAATGATATATTGAAGTTGAAGATTGAATATATGATACATGAAGATTATGGATTTTATTCTTATTCAGAACATTATGTTATAGGCAATATATTTGTACTAGTATCTCAAGATATAGAGAAAGGAGTTTTAATAGAGTTAAAAGGGCAAGGATGCAGACAATTTGAAAATTTTTTACTAGCTCAGCATAGAAGTTGGTATGACTTCCTATTAGATGCGTTAATAGATGGAGGGGTTATGAAGAGATTAGACCTAGCGATTAACGATATGGTAGGAATATTAGATATAAAAGAACTGACTGATAAGTGTAATAATGAAGAATGTATTTCAGTATTTCGTAGTTTCAAATCTTATAGATCAGGAGAATTAGTAAGAAAAAATGAAAAGATTGGTATGGGAAATACCTTATATATTGGATCATTAAAAAGTGAAGTTTACTTTTGTATTTATGAAAAAGATTATGAACAATATATAAAACTAGATATACCTATTGATGAAGCAAAAATAAAAAATAGATTTGAAATAAGATTGAAAAATGAAAGAGCATATTATGCGGCAGTTGATTTATTAGCTAATAGAGATGCTGAAAAAACAGCATTTTCAATTATAAATAGATATATACGTTTTGTAGATAAAAATAAAGATAAAAATAGGAGTGAATGGAAGATTAATGAACATTGGAACTACTTTATAGGTGAAGGTAGAGAAAAATTAAAATTAACAACAAGTCCAGAACCATACAATATTTATAAAACTTTAAACTGGCTATCAAGACAGGTTGCACCAACTTTAAAAATGATTAAAAGATTAGATGGCTTGAATAATACAACATTAATTGAAGATTTAATAAGACATGCAGAATTAACAGATCGTCATAAAAAAATAATTCATCAAAATTCAGTAAATGTTGAGGATATTATTTGTGAATAAAGTAAATACAATCTGATTGTAGATAGCAGATGAAATAAAAAATTATAGGTGAGGAGGAGAAGAAATATGAATTTTGGACAAAATTTATATAATTGGTTTTTAGCGAATGCACAGTCATTAGTATTAATGGCTATAGTTATAATAGGTGTATATCTTGGATTTAAGAGAGAATTTTCAAAACTTATAGGATTTTTAGTAGTTGCATTAATTGCAGTAGGACTTGTATTTAATGCAGCAGGAGTTAAAGACATATTACTTAAGTTGTTTAATAAAATTATAGGAGCTTAGAAATATTAATCAATATGATATAATATTTTTATAAATTTTAAGATTAGATAATATTTTATAAACTAGTATGTAGTAAGTAAAATTTCAGTAAATAAGTAAATTGGGGAGGAATAATATGGAATGGAAGAGATATAAAAATTTTATATCATTAATAGTGACAATTCTAATAGTTATTTGGCTTGTGCTTAAATTTATTTTTAAAAATCAATTTAGTGATTTTATAAGTGCTATAATTATGACTATAATAGGTATTACTTATTTTAGTACTTATATAAAGTCCTATAGAAAAAATAAAAATAGATTTGAAATTTTATTTATATTACTTAGTTTTATTATGAGTATATCGGGTGTCTTATTGGTTATTGGATTTTTCGTAAATTAAGCTTAAATAAGAATGCCTTTTCTATTAAAAAGCAGTAGATTTTTATCTACTGCTTTTTATATTGAAATTTAATAAAAGGATGTGAGATAGTAGTATGGAAGAAATGAGAGTATATATTGCAAACTTAGGAAAATACAATGAAGGTGAATTAGTTGGAGAGTGGTTTACACCACCGATTGATTGGGATGATTTGAAGGAACGTATAGGATTAAATAGTAAATATGAAGAATATGCAATACATGATTGGGAGTTACCTTTTGAAATCAGTGAGTATACTTCAATAGAAGAGATTAATCGTTTATGTTCTATGGCTGAAGAATTAGCATCTACAGATATTGGTGAAGCTATTAGTGATATTCAAAAAGCTTTTTTTCTCTAGCTTTGAAGAATTATATGAACATAAGGATGATATTATTTATTATCCAGGATGTAGTGACATGTCTGATGTTGCATATTATCTTATAGATGATTGTAATATGTTGGGAGAAATACCTGAAAACGTGAGAAACTATATTAACTATGAAGCATATGCTCGTGATTTAGAGATTAATTATAGTTTTGTAGTTACTAATCATGGAGTATTTGAGTATGCTAATTAAAGTTTAATAGTTTTTATAGAAGACAGTTAGAATTATACTAACTGTCTTTTAATTTTAAAATTAGTAAGGAGGGGTGTATTTGAAAAAAATTAAGTCATATACAGGTATTTGGAATGTAGAGAAAGTTATATATGCAATAAATGATTTTCAACTTCCATTTCCAATTACTTTTACACAAATTACATGGTTTATATTAACACTATTTATAATCATATTATTTGGTAAGTTACCTCCATTATCTATGATAGAAGGAGTATTTTTGAAGTATCTTGGAATACCAGTTTTTATAACTTGGTTTATGTCTCAAAAGACTTTTGATGGAAAGAAACCATATGGATTTTTAAAGTCAATAATCTTATACGCATTTAGACCTAAAATAACATATGCAGGAAAAAGAATTAAATTTAAAAATGAAACTATTGATGAAAACATAACTATAGTAAGGAGTGAATTATATGTTCCCGATAAAATATATAGAGAACAATCTTGTATTTAATAAGGATGGAGAATGTTTTGCATATTATGAATTAATACCATATAACTATTCATTCTTATCAGCAGAACAAAAATTTATTGTACATGATAGTTTTAGGCAATTAATAGCACAAAATAGAAATGGAAAAATTCATGCACTTCAAATAGCAACTGAAAGTTCTATAAGAGCTACACAAGAAAGGTCAAAGAAAAATATTACAGGGAAATTAAAAGAAATTGCTTACGAAAAAATAGATGAGCAAACAGAAGCACTTGTTTCTATGATTGGCGATAATCAAATTGATTATCGCTTTTTTATTGGATTTAAGCTTTTAGTTACAGAAGAAGACATGAATATAAAGAATATAAAAAAGTCAATATTAGCTAATCTATCAGATTTTATATATGATGTTAATAATAAATTGATGGGAGACTTTGTCAGTATAAATAATGATGAGATTATGAGATTTTCAAAAATGGAAAAGTTATTAGAAAATAAAATTTCAAGAAGATTCAAAGTTAGAAGGTTAGATAAAAATGATTTTGGATATTTAATTGAACATAATTATGGAAAGAAAGGTACAGCTTTTGAAGACTATCAATATCACTTACCTATAAAGAAACTTAAAAGAGAAACATTAGTAAAGAAATATGACCTTATAAAGCCAACTAGGTGTCTTATAGAAGAGAAGCAAAGATACCTAAAAATTACACATGAGGATTCAGAAAGTTTTGTAGCTTATTTTACTATTGAAAGTATTAGTGGCGAAATGGACTTTCCATCTAGTGAGATATTTTATTATCAGCAACAGCAGTTTACATTTCCTATTGATACTAGTATGAATGTTGAAATTGTAACAAATAAAAAGGCTTTAACTACAGTTAGAAATAAGAAAAAAGAATTAAGAGATTTAGATAATCATGCTTGGCAGGCAGGAAATGAAACAGGAACAAATGTGGTAGAAGCATTAGATGCTGTAAATGAGCTTGAAAATAATTTAGATCAAACAAAAGAATCAATGTATAAGTTAAGTTATGTAATTAGGGTATCAGCAGATAGCATTGATGAATTAAAACGCCGTTGTGATGAAGTTAAAGATTTTTATGATGATTTAAATGTAAAGTTAGTACGTCCAATGGGAGATATGATAGGATTTCATAATGAATTTATACCTTCAAGTAAAAGATATATAAATGATTATATTCAATATGTAACTAGTGATTTTCTAGCAGGATTAGGATTTGGGGCAACTCAACAACTTGGAGAAAATGAAGGGATATATATTGGATATAGTTTAGATACAGGAAGAAATGTATATCTGAAACCATATCTTGCAAGCCAAGGAGTGAAAGGTTCTGTAACTAATGCATTGGCAGCAGCATTCATTGGATCTTTAGGAGGGGGGAAATCATTTGCTAATAACTTACTTGTTTACTATTCAGTATTGTTTGGAGGACAAGCTGTTTTGGTAGATCCAAAAGCTGAACGTGGTAAATGGAAAGAAAATTTACCAGAAATAGCTAATGAAATAAATATTGTTAATTTAACAAGTGATATAGAAAATAAAGGAATGTTAGATCCATATGTAATTATGAAAGAAGTAAAAGATAGTGAAAGTTTAGCTATTGATATACTAACTTTTCTTACAGGAATAAGTAGTAGAGATGGAGAGAAGTTTCCTATACTTAGAAAAGCAATAAGAAATGTTACTCTGAGTAAATGTAGAGGACTTTTAAAAGTAATAGATGAATTAAGGAAAGATAATTCTCAAATATCAAATAACATTGCAGATCATATTGAAAGTTTTACAGACTATGATTTTGCACAATTACTTTTCTCAGATGGAAATATTAAAGGTTCAATTAATCTAGAAAAACAAATGAATATAATACAAGTTACAGATCTTGTTTTGCCAGATAAAGATACTTCTTTTGAAGAATATACAACAATGGAAAGTCTTTCAGTAGCTATGTTGATAGTAATTAGTACTTTTGCATTAGATTTTATTCATTCAGATAGAAGTATTTTTAAAATAGTAGATTTAGATGAAGCTTGGACATTTCTTAATGTAGCACAAGGAAAAACTTTATCTAATAAATTAGTTAGAGCAGGACGTGCTATGAATGCAGGAGTGTATTTTGTAACTCAAAATGCAGGTGATGT
>NZ_JAGHFX010000007.1 GCF_017888565.1 Clostridium sp. | reverse complement strand
CTATTTCATTATTTGAGAACCTTATTTTACTCATATTAAATCACCTCATAACTTTATTGTACAAAAAAAGAACCTATATAGATAGACTCTCTTTTATAAGTGTCCATCTTATAGGTTCCATTTTAATTTTCTCCTACTTCTTCTTTAAAAAGCCTTGAAAAATATTCATGTGATAGATATATATGCTTAGACACATCCATAAGAGAAATATGATTTTTATAATTACTATCTATATACTTCAAAGCTTTCTCTATAGATCTTGAATTTACTTTAGCCTTAATAGTATTCTGTTTATCTAATTTCTCTCCATCCCTAATCTTGACCCTAGATTTTATTCTTTCATTTATCTTATATAGTATTTCACTAAGTTCCTTAGGCCTAATATCAGATTTTATTAAATACTCATAAACTCCACAACTTATAGCTTCCTTAGCATAAGAAAATTCTGCAAAATTTGTTAGTATTATTATATACACTTCTGGTATCACTTCTTTTATCCTTTTAGATAATTCTATTCCATCCATAACCGGCATCTTTATATCTGTTATAATAACATCTGGTGTATCTTTCACAGCAATATCATAAGCTTCTTTTCCATTACTTACACTGCCTATTATATTGAAATCATCTGAAATATTTTTTATAGTATATCCAATCCAGTCTCTTATTGGTCCTTCATCCTCTACAACTAGTATATTTAACATAGTTTATCCTCCTTATTTGGGTAATTTAAATATTACTCTTGTCCCATTCCCTTCTTGGCTTTCTATCTCAATACCATAATCCTTTCCATAATTTAATTGTATTCTTTCGTGAACATTAATCAATCCTACTCTATTTATAGATTCTTTATTCTTAAAAACATTATTTATTTGAACGCTACTCATCCCCTTACCATTATCGCTTATTTCTATAATTATATATCCATCGTTAATATAACCTCTTATTTTTATTTCACCTTTACTATTTTCACTCTCCATACTATAAAAAATAGCATTTTCAACTATTGGTTGTAATATTAGCGCTGGAACCATTATATTTTTTATATTTTGATCTATTCTTATGTCTACTTTAAAGCCATTAGGATACCTAATTTGCTGAAGCTCTATATAAGCCTTAATTATTTCTATTTCATCCTCTAATGAAATGAGTTCACTAGCCCTAGGCAATATATTTCTTAACAATTTAGAAAATTTATATAACATTTCTTCTGCATCATCATTTCTATTCATTGAAACTAAAAACCTAACTCCACTTAAAGTATTATATAGAAAATGAGGATTAATTTGTGCTTGCAAAAAACTCAACTCTGCTATACGTTTTTGCTTCTCCTTTTCCTTTATTTCTTCTATGGAATCATCTAACCATTTAACCATATCATTAAAAGATCCCTCTAACATACCTATTTCATCATTCCTATCAACCTTAACTTTAACTTTTAAATTTCCTCCCATTACTTTTTCTATTGTATTTTTTATATTTATAACAGGTTCAGTAACCCAAACAGAAATCTTATAAATAACTATAAATGAAATAATTATTACTAAAATTAAAGTAAGTAAAAACTTTTGTGTTATTTGCTTTATAGGTTGTCTAACTATATGTAGGGGGATTTCTTCAATTATTGACCATCCATATCTATCTAATGTAGATACCATGCTCATAAATTCTACATTATCTCTTTCAAATATTGAATACCACTCCTCTGTTTCTATATAACTTCCGTAATCTAATTCTTTATAATAATTTTTCCCTATTAAACGTTTATCTTTACTTGATATTATATTTCCTTTTATATCTATAATATATATATTCCTACCATCCTTAATAATTTTATTATACCTATCATAAAGCATTTTCTCACTTACATCCATGATAAGCACTCCTAATGTTTCATCTGTAATTAAGTCCTTTATTGCTCTTCCCATTCTGAATATACATTTATAAGGACCTATACCTTCTTCGTCTTCAAATGTACTGATAAGAACAGTATTTCCATTAGCTTCAATTATTTTGTTATACCAAAGCTCATTTTTTATTGAGTCCATAGTATATTTATTTTTAGAATATTCACTAAAATTTAAATCATTTTCAGAAATTACATAAAGCTCAGGCTTCATATTATACTTTCCGTATTTCCATACTTGTTCGTTTAATAACCCCTCTACATATTTACTTGATTCAATAACATCATCTGTATTTTCAATTACTTCATCTGATCTAATAGATAAAGCACTTACTAATTTATTATCCTCAACAATGTTATTTCCAATCTCCTCAATATTTGATACTAATATAGAAATATTATCTGAGACTTCTTCTAAAATTTCACTGTTCATTTTCCCCATTTCAACTTGAACTATCTTATTTGTATCCTTTATTGACCATGTTCCTATAACTACAGAAACAATTACTATAAATAAATTTAAAAGTAAACATAACTTTAAAGTTATACTCTTTGTTTTCATAAACTTAAATCCTCTTATTAATATATTTGCATCTTTTATACAAATTATTTTACTAAAATTATCTCATATATGTCTATCTTTATTCTACTAAAAGTATTTAAATATATAAGTTACTATGATGATTTAATACTTTAAAAATATCTAAGTAATTTATAGTATATAAATACCGTTATTGTTCTAGTAACTTATTTATATATTGTTATTAATAATAAAGGATCTGTATCAAAATAAGTTTTAATATTAGCTAATAAAAAATGAAATTCTAATTCGCGCTTACATTTTTTCGCATATATAAATAATAAATAAAATTTCTATTTAAGTTTAAAAACATCTTTAAGTAAGTAAAATCAATGGTTTAAAAGGGGCTCACGAAATGGTCTTACCCCCATTATGTAGACAGTCAATAAAAGGTCGTGTACAATCTACATAATGGGGTGATTTTTTATGTCAATAAAGCACAAAGCTTATAGTGCAGAATTTAAAAT
>NZ_JAGHFX010000042.1 GCF_017888565.1 Clostridium sp. | reverse complement strand
CTATCCTTAAACAACATAGAAAAATGAAAGATAATAAAATTGTTATAACTGATGATATATTAGAACAACTTGACAAAACTATGATGGCTACTTCAATTCTTAGAACTTTGAAAGATGAAATAAAATAGAGTAAAAGTGTTCCTGGGGAACACTTTAACTTCAAATTGAAATATTATAATATACTATTAAATAAAAGGGAGTTGATATTAATGATAAAAGATATAATTAATATAATAAAGGATAATGTTAATAACAAGAAAATTATAGATAACACTTATGTAACACAAGATATTGCTATTGATGATTTTAAAAATAATAAACATGATAGCCAAATAAATTTAGAAAATGATTTTAAATGGTTAGATAAAATTTTATATTGTTCACTTGAACAAGAAATAAACTTAGCAATTAATAAAGACATGATTGGTACTATGGAATATAGTTATATTCTAAAATCTTATAAAATTAATGGAGTATCTAATAGTATTACACTAGAACTTGAAAGAAAAGGAGATGCTTACAGAATAAGTTTTAATGATATATATGATATCAAATCTGCTGGTCCTAAAATATGGATTTATCAAAAAGATTTAACTTGGAGAATTTATCACTATGTTGATGAAATAAAGTTTTCTTCTTTAGAAGAAAACTTTATTTCAAAAAACCTCGAATTACAAGAAGATATTCAAATTTATATGAAATATAAAGATATTGATAATTTGCTTTATAATGTAGAATATTTTAAATATTCTTATAGGTTGTCTAATGTTGATATTTCCCAAGAAGAAATGATAGATAAACTTGGTAATGAAATAATTCTAGTAAATATATTAGATAGTAAAAATTCTTTTGATAATCATGGAACAATAACTGCATTTTCTAAAGATGGAAAAGAAGGAATATTTCATTATAAGTTAAATAATGATTATATTTACATAATAGATATGCAACCCAATAATCATTCACAAGGTCTTGGTAGTAAAGCTTTAGAACTTATGGAGAATACTGCTAGGAAATATGGTATTACAAAATTAAAAGGTAGCTTATCTCGTGTAGATTTTGACCATAAAGACCGCTTAATCTATTTTTATAAAAAAAATGGTTTTACTATTGAAGGCTATAAGTTAATTAAAAACTTATAAAGTTAATAAGTATAAAGATTAATAAATTAAACAATAAATATTTTTATTTTAAAAGTATTTTATTTTTCCAGGCACTAATCCCATCACCCAATTATAACGCTGCAATAAGCTAAGATATTCTATTACTTTATCTCGTTCCATCTATCCGAGCGACCAATCTAAAGCAAAGAATATCTAAGCTTCTTTTTGCTATAATCGGGTCCCGATGAAGTGCATCCAAATAGGAAGAAGTCCCCAAAGGACTTCTTTTTTTATCTTGTTTTTTTGATGCACCAGCCTATCATATCTCCATTCAAGTTGTAAAGCCATTCCATAAAATTTTTTGTCGGCCATGATCCTTACCAGGAATAGCAGCCAAAAATTTT
This sequence comes from Clostridium sp., assembly GCF_017888565.1. Classification (GTDB taxonomy): domain Bacteria; phylum Bacillota; class Clostridia; order Clostridiales; family Clostridiaceae; genus Clostridium. Next base: position 4,661 of record NZ_JAGHFX010000042.1, on the reverse strand, counting down.
TACTTCATTTTCCTTTACAACTCACTTCTATATGTAGTCCTAGGCTCAACAAAAAAACAACAACATGAAAGGAATGGTGCTATCTATGAAGTTAAGAGTAGTTATGACAAATGGAGTTAATTATTTAATTGAAAGTGGAGAATTTAAAGATAAAGATTTGATGTCAGCTTTATTAAAATTCCATTCTGATGATTGGGGAATTTTATGTAATGAAGATAAAGAATTTCAAAATGAATTATTAAAAAATCCTAATTCAAAGTATGAAGATAGATTTATGGGAGTTTATATGATAAATGAACATAAAATTTGGATTATGAGTGAGTATGATTATTCAATAAAAAGTTTATTAATCACTATCTTACTTCCTGAAGAATACTAATCAAAAGGTGTTCTTCGGGAACACCTTTTATAAATAATAAGTAAAGGAGATGTGAAAATGAAAAGTATAGTTTCTTATCCAAATAGGGGAGAGTACGGAAATAATAAATATAGGGGAAATGCTACAGGAAAATTATTAATAGATTTACATTCAGTTTATAAGTTTGATGAAATAAGTGATTATATGAGTGGAAGTTTTACAACTGCTGATGTTGGTAAAGAATTAAATATAGTAACTAATTGTTATGACTTAAATGGCTTACAAGGTGAACAATCTAAATTTGACTTAATAGAAAATGATATTAAAGAAAGAAATAATTTCATATATTGGCATCCACCTTATTGGGATATTATCAAATATAGTGGTCATATGTATGGAGATACCCCTTTAAAAAATGATTTATCACACATTAAAGATTATCAAGAGTTTATAAAAGCTATTAATTATTGTCTGGCAAAACAATATGCTAGTTTAAAAGTTGGTGGAAGAATGGCTATATTAATGGCAGATATTAAGAAGAATAAAAGACTTTACTCAATGCTCCTTGATATGAATAAACTAGGTACTGTAGAGCAAATAGTTATAAAAGAGCAATTTAATTGTATGAGTGATAATAGAAAATATTTAAATGAAAACTTCATTAGAATAGCACATGAATATTGTTTGATACTTAGAAAAGATGAACCTTTAATTTTAGATTATATGATTACTAAACAAGGAAAAATGGATTTAAGGGATAGCTTAAATATAACTTGGAAAGACCTTGTAGCTTCTGTAATGGAAAGTTTAGGTGGAAAATCTAATTTAGAAAATATCTATAAAAAATTAGAAGGTTATAAAAAGACATCTAATAATCAAAATTGGAAAGCTAAAGTAAGACAAACTCTTCAAATTAATCCTAATTTATTTAAAAATATAGAACGTGGGATATGGGCAATAGCTTAAAAAAATTAATAGGCATAGATAACTATGCCTATTAATTTTTAGAGAAAATTTTTCAAAAAAATTTTCTCTATTTTGATTAATCTTTTTTTAAAAATTTCTTATGTATTTTGATTAAATTTTCTTGAAAAAATTTAATCATTTTATTTATAATTTTTCTTGAAAAAAATTGGACAATTTGTTTATATTTTTTATAAAGAAATTTAAGCATTTTGTTGACTATAATTATAGTAATGCTATAATAATAATATAAATAGATTTTTGGGTGTACTGACACCATAATAATCTGAAAGATTTACGTGATTTAATTGCACGTCGTTGGTAGGCAACAGAAAAACCTAAAAGATTTGCGTGATTTAATTGCACGCCGTTGGCAGACAACAGAAAAATCAGTTAATTTGGAGTATATGTACTTAGTACAGATACTCCATTTTTTATACAGGGGGATATATGGCAAAACTAAATAAAGATGATGTTTTAAAAACTATAATTAAATCTGCTAATCTTTATAAGAAAAATTTAGTTAACAAAAATTTTCTTATAGTTTCTAAAAATAGAAATGAACCTTATAACTTTTGGGAATTAAAATTTGAGAAAAAACAATTTTTACACCTTGTTGGTGTTAATACCCATCTTTCTTCTAAACATTTTTACACAAAAGCAACAACTAAAAAATTATCTATTAATGATTTTGAACCTAGAACTGATGGTACTACAGAACTTAAACTTGCTGTTCTACCTACTTTGATGGAATTTAAAAATTCTGTTAGAATGATAGGACATTATTTTGAAGATTGTTCTCCTAGATTGCTTACTGAAGTTTTAGCTGGAAATGTTCGTGGAGCTTTAGGTTTTGTTCCTGATGAAAAATCTGATTTAGTTCCTAATACTTGTTTAAGTTGTAACACTAGAGTACGTTCAAACTCTGCTAGAATTGTATTAATGTTATCTAAAAATTTTAGTGATAAAGAATATTCAACTATCGAATATATAGCCAAAGATAATTTTAATATTGATGAATTAAAAGAATTGGATAGTCCTTTTAAAGAAATCTTTAATAATTTATTTGATGATGATATTTCAGATTTAGTTGCAATAGATTCTGAAAATTTAAATTAGACAAGCTTTAATATTTTTAGTTCAATAGTACATAATAATATATTTTTTTTAACTCCTGGCACTAATCCCATCACCCAATTATAACGCTGCAATAAGCTAAGATATTCTATTACTTTATCTTGTTCCATATATCCGAGCGACCAATCTAAAGCAAAGAATATCTAAGCTTCTTTTTGCTATAATCGGGTCCCGATGGAGTGCATCCAAATAGGTAAGAAGTCCTTTAGGGACTTCTTTTTTTATCTTGTTTTTTTGATGCACCAGCCTATCATATTTCCGTTCAAGTAGTAAAGCCATTCCATAAAAATTTTTGTCGGCCAACTAGATCTGCAGTTAGCAGCCAAAATTTTTTACTTCATTTTCCTTTACAACTCACTCCAATATGTAGTCTTAGGCTCAACAAAAAAACAACAACACGAGGGGATTTAACCGAGAGTGTAAATTATAAAATGAAAGGATTGATTTTATTATGAGTTTAGAATTTTTAGAATTGAGAAAAAAGGTTCAAGAAGTTAATAATTTACTGTCAATAGTTGCCTATGATAGTCAAAGTGGAAAGGGGGCGGTTTTATATGATTCACAAACAACGCTAGAATTTATTTTATGGGAAGATAAAACAATAACTATGCTTGGTGGTGATACTGTTAAATATGGAAGTTGGGACGATTTAGAATTAGATAGTCCATTACTTATTAAAGTGTTTAATCTCTTTGAAAAAGCCATTCATGAAATATTTAATTTGAAAAAAATAAAAACATATAAAGATTGGAAAGGAGAGATAACAGAATATTTAAATATTAATGATATTGTTGATAATGAGATAATAGAACACTTTAGAAATGTTTTACCTCCTAAAATAGATACTAGCTATACATTACAAGGTGGAGAAGCTTATGACCATATTTTAGATGATAAAACTAATAAATATAAAGGTATCTATATAACATTCAATAAAGAAAATAGTAATTGGATATATAAAGGTATTTGTTTTATAGGTGAAAATACTGACAGAAGTAATTTATCAAATAAATAAAAAAAAGGCATAACAATGAAGTTACACCCTTACTCACAATAAGATTATAACTCATTGTTTGCCTAAAGTAAAGGAGAATAGAAATGAGTATATATGTAATTATAACTTACAAAGAATATTGCGATAAAGTAAATGAAACAATGACTTTTGAAGGACTTCATGAATATAAGAAAAAACATTGGAGAGATTAAGGAAGGTAATATTATGAGAAAAAAAATTTGTGAATTTAGAGCAAGAAATTCTATTAAAAATGAACTTGTATTTATTGAAGTTGAATATTATAAAGGTAATTGGTGGTATATAAATTTTAAAAATGAAAGAAGTTGGAAATATAATTCTATTAATGAAGCTATAGCCGATATAAGTAATATGTTTGGTGATTGGATTGACTTTAGATTATTAGCCTAATAAATGCTAAAAAGGTAAGAAGTCCTTAATAGGACTTCTTTTAATTTTATTTTCATTAATCAACCTAATAAATAAAAAGTTTTAATATAATTTTTAACCACAATATCTATTATACCAAAAAAATTGTAAAATTATAGACTATTATATAAATGTTTACCATGATAAAATTTAATCATAGATTTCAATACTTTTATTTACTTCCAAAGGAGGATTCATTTATGAGATTTATTTTATTATCACTATTGCTCATCCCGACAATTATTGGAGTAATTTATTGCATTTATGAGTTCTCCAATACACCTCAAGATTTTATATCTTATGATGACTTTTGATGTATATGTAAAAAATAAAAAAGTGTTCCCGAGGAACACTTTTTTATTATCTAATTATTATAGTTTATTCACTAAATAAATAAAATTTTTAATATGATTTTTAAGCACAATATCTATTATACCAAAAAATAATTGCAATTTACAGACTTTTTATGTAATTATTTCCATAGTAAAATTTAACTATATTTATTTTGAAGGAGATGATAATATGAAAGACTTATTCAAAAAAATTGCTTTAACTCTAACATTAACTATGCTTACTACAATGATTCCTTTTTCAATTAAAGCTAATGCTACAGAAAATCAAAATCCCAACACAAGAGCATGGCCTGGAAGACCTGGAGGGAATGGTGATGGCTCAGAAGAATGGTTGCAAGGAAATTATGGAGAACCTAATGGACCATTTAAAACTTTATATAGTAGTCAAGGTCGTGTATCAGACTTAAAT
>NZ_JAGHFX010000041.1 GCF_017888565.1 Clostridium sp. | reverse complement strand
ACCCAACATCTTTTACCACCTAACTCAATAGCATAAGCCCATTGGTTTTCTGCATCTGCTGTTAGTAAGTCACCCTTATTGAATATCTTAACTTCTCCATCATAACTCATAGCATCAGATTTCATTTTTAAAGGTAATGGGAAAATGGATTCAATTGTTATATTCAAAGAATTTAATTCAGCTTGGATCATATTTAAAAATCTTTGCCACCCCATATCCAAAGTTCTATGAGGACAATACTTATTACTAAAGTCTTGATGCTTCTTTACATTATTAATAGTCCAACTATATTGTTTTAATAATGCTGCTACTTCTTTAGCTGCTCTCTTTTCTGCTTTTATAAACCTATCTCCACCAGATTTTGAATAACAAATTTCTATAGATATATAATTTCTATTTCCTTCTCCGCTTCCCCCATCTCCTGCATGCCAAGCATTTCTATTGAATGGAATACATTGTATAGCTTCCTTATCATCTATTGCAATATGAAATGATACTTCATTTTGATTATCTGCTCTAGCCATATAATTTCTTTCGTTTATAGCTGGAGCATCATTTGCTGTATTATGAATACAGATTCCTTTCGGTGTCATTGAATAAGGACACTTAGTTGAATATTGACTTTCTGGTATTAAATTTTTAATTAATGACATTTTAAATTCCACCTTTCATATTTAAAACTTTTTATAAATTAAAAGAAGCAAGATTACTCTTGCTCCTTGATTTCTTTCTTTTCTCCATCTTTTAATTGTGCTAAAGCATCTTTAAGTTTATCAGGTACTTTAAGCTCTAATGCTGCACAATTTTCTAATAAACTAATACCTTCGTTGGCTATATAGAAATAACATACTAATGTTCTGAAAACCCAAGTTCCAGTATTCATAAGTCTGTCTAAAGCTACTGCAACAATTAGAACAATAAAAATAACAGCTTTTCTCGCTATTCCTTTCAAGCCTATATCACTAGATAACTCTTTATTTATATAGCCTTTAATAACGCCAGTAATATAGTCCAATACTATAAAAAGCACTAATATTCCTATAGCAATATCCCATGTACCAAATAACCAGGTTAGCCATGTACCTACTATAGCCACTCCATACTTAATATAACTTAATACATTTTCCATTTCTTTTACCTTCTTTCTTTAAGTTTTTATATAAAAAGAGACTAGATTTCTCTAATCTCTAATTGACATTATTGTATATTTTTATCGTTATTCGTGAATACTTTTTCACCTAATAACTCTTTAATAACTTCCACTATCTCTTCTTTATTTACTTTCTTTTCTTTTACTAACTTAGATATAGACTCCTTCAAAATAGCAGATGCCATAATTACTAAATCCTCACCACTACATTTTTCAATCATCTTAACTTTCTCTTTATTTTTACATAAAATTAGAATTTTCATAATTTCCTCCTTGTTTCCTATATATTTCATATTATATAATTTCAATGTCCACTAAATTTATTAGAAAGGTTGTGATTAAAATTACTAATGGACTTAATACTTTTATAGATTCATCTGGGAAGTTGTTGGAAGTAGCTCCCAAACTATATGAAGATGCCATTCAAGAACCAGCCAAAGAAACTAGTAAAACATTAGGATTAATTCCTAAAACAATTAATGCAGCACTAGTTCCGCTTAGACAATGGATTGCTCATAAGGAATATAATATGGCTGAAACTGAAAAACTCTTAGCTTATAAATTAGAGAATCTTGATCCTAAAAAAATTGTTCCACCAGAACCATATGTTGCAGTTCCTGCAATTCAAGCAATTTCTTATTCTAAAGATAATGAGCAATTAAGAAATCTTTATGCTAATCTACTTTCAAAATCTATGAATGTTGATACTAAAGACAATGTACATCCTTCATTTGTTGAAATTATAAAACAACTATCTCCACTTGATGCCAAACTATTAAAAAATTTATTTTATGCACAAAAAGATCCAATTCCAAAATTAAAACTTAGTTTACAAGCTAGCGAAAATGATTTTAATCATATAGATGTTTGGCGAACTGTATTACACCCTAACTGCTATACTGATTTATCTCTAATAGAAAGTTATTTAATTTCTCTTGATAATCTAGAAAGATTAAAATTAATTATTATTAATGATGACTCTTATTTAAATCCACCTCAACTTTATACTGAAATAGAATCATCCATAGATAAAGAATACTTCTCAAAACTCAGAAGTGATTTACCTTATGTTAATTTACAAAAAGGATTTATATCTTTATCTGATTTTGGCAAAAAATTCATATCTATAGTTTTTTAAATCAATTTCAACATATTATTTTTATTAAATAAAATCTAAAAAAGATTTATATTCTTTTTACCAGCTAGACTTTACGTACTGCTTTCCTAGCTGGTACTTTTAAATTCAATTATTTACTATCTAATAGTTTGATTAATTCATTATATTCTTCTTCATTTATTCTATTATTTAATAGGAATACATCTAGCTTTTCTTTCATTTCTTCCTTAGTTCCGTATGTTCCTTTATTTATGATTTTTAAACATAATTTATATGTCATATACCTACACCCCTAATTCAAATTTACTCATTCTATACTCAAGATCTAATACAATTTCCTCTAATCCAATTTCTTCTTCTATTTTTATTTCTGGTTTATACTCCTCAAATATTTCTTCAAAGGTTGTACCATTAATATTTTTTAATTTATACACCTTACCTTGACTTCTATTAGTTTCTAATTGATTATAAACTTCTTCTGTAAGCTCCTTACTTACTTCAAATCCTTCATTTGTATCTGATAAAAAGAACTCTCCATTTTCCATTGGATTTACTATAAACATTTAAATTCCCCTCCTTAATTAATTGAAAAAGTAACACATCCACAGACTTGACTATACGCAGTTAAGTCTCCAACTAATGCAAATGTTACAACACCAGTTTCTCTAATATATAGATATCCTATTGCATTAGGTAATCCCCCAACTCTAACTGCAAGTGCTGGTATAATAACTCCTTGCTTAGGTCTTAAGTTACTTGGAAGAGTAAATAGTGTTTGACCAGTTACTAATCCATTTGAGTTTGCAGTATGATATCTAAGTCCAAAATTTATTGTTACTATACCATCTTTTGATAGGTGTATGGAATTTAAATATCCTGTAGCAGCAACCAAAGACCCTGCTAATGCAAGATTACTTTTAGTAGTGTTAAATAAACCATTCCATTTACTTTTTTCTGAATCTGTAACAAAACGATTATTTGCATCTTGAGTAATAATACTTGCTGGATGTTTAGTTGGATGCACATAGTTGTTCGCTCCTGCTGCTATTCCATCTAGTTTACTTTTATCTGTTTTGGACATTAAACCATTTGCTGAAGTTGTCGCAACTGCTGTACTTGCTTTACCATTCCAATTGCTTTTTTCTGTATCTGTTGCAAATCTATGAGTAGCATCTTCTGTTATCATGGTTGCAGGATGAGAGCCTGGATGCGTATAATTATTTGCCCCTACTGCTATTCCATCTAGTTTACTTTTATCAGTTTTTGACATCAATCCATTTGCTGAAGCTGTTGCAACGCTTGTGCCAGCCTTACCATTCCAAGTATTTTTCTCAGTATCTGTTACGAATCTATGTGTTGCATCTTCTGTTATTATTGTTGCCGGATGATTATTGGGATGCACATATGCATTTGCTCCATTTGCTACCCCATCCAATTTTGCTTTATCTGTCTTCGACATTAATCCATTTGCTGAAGTTGTTGCTAAATTTTTAGGAGCCTTATTATCATTTAATTCTTTTAATTTAGAATCTATAATATCAGCATTTTCATTAATATCATCAATATCAACTACATCTGTTCCCTCTGGCTTTTTTAATTTATAATTAGGTGTTAACAGCATATCTTTTCCTCCTATTCATAAGTTTTTAATTCATTCCAAGTTTTAATATTAGCTTTATTCCAAGTTAAATTACTCTTTAATAAATCCCATGTAGTATAAGTATAAGAAAAAGAGTATCCTAAATGTGCTGGTTTAATATCTTCTATTGCATCTATTAAACCTTGCATATTCTTCGGGATACCCTTTATACCTATAAACTTAATTGTAAAATTATAATTAGGATTATCTTCTATTACTTCTACTTCTCCCCCACTAAAGGCTTGTGCTACATTTTTAATCATTTCCTTAGTTACTGTACCACTACCTCTTAATTTAGCTTTTAATATTTCTCTTCTTTCCTCATAAGATTTATTAATATCTGTTTGTATATTAAATATTCCTTCTAGTCTATTTAATCCCCAAGTTGCAGATTCTACAAAAAATTGATTTATAGAATCATCAATACTATATCTCAAATTCCCAACTTCAATAGAGTTAGAATTTTGAATAGATTTCATTATCTCAGACGTTTGATAATAGTATGGGAGGTATTTCATAAGATCTACTTTATATTTTTCATCTATATTATTAGAACTTGAATCTCTTGAATATTCTATAGTTCCATATTTATTATTACCATACATATCATTAAACTCCTTTCAAATCATTCCATGTCATAGCAGCACCTGCTACTCTTATCTTTCTCCATGAATCCCAAGCAGTACCTTGAGATGTCCTGTATCTAGGAACTTCTGAAGATTGATTTAACGGATATGCCACTTGACATCCATAACCATTACCATCTTGATGTGCAAAAAAATGAATATGCCACCATCCACTAGTTAATCCCATATCTGTTGCTGTTGTTCCTGATACAGTACATTGATATGGGACTTTATATATATTACTATTTACTATTGTAGTATTAGTTTGATTTTTTAAATTAAGCATGTACTCATTATCATTAGAAAATTGAGATAACTTAGTAGGAAAATCTGAAATTTGAGCTTTAGTATGCTTATGAGTAGATGGAGTAAATGTAGAAGGCTTATTTAATACACCATTCCATTCAACTGACTCTGCTTTATCTACAATTCCATTATTGTTACTATCATAAACAGATTTAGTCATATCTCCATATCCTGCATCACCTAATTCAGCTTTAGTTACAAATTTATTATTAGCTTCTGTTTCAGTATAATATCTATCATCATGTGTATGAGCTTTAGGAGCTTGGACATTAACACCTTTACTATCTAATGTAGCTACTCCACTTGCTACTCCCATTTCACTTCTCTTCACTTGAGAATCATTTGTTAAATTCCCTAATCCTACATCATTTTTACTTAAATTATCTAATTTTGATTTATAAGTTGATGTAAAGTCATTAGTTGATAATCCTTTACCTGTTACTTTATCGACTTTATTGCTTACAGTATTCCATAAATCTCTTTCCTCACTTGTTATATGTTTTATAGCATCTGTAATATGAGTTACTGCACTATTCCATTTATCCATAAGAATTTGAGTTATAGTATCTAATATAGATTTATTAGAATGAGTATGTTTTTTACTATTAGAATCGTTCCAGTTAGTTCTTTCAGTATCTGTAATAAATCTACGACTAGAATCCTCGATAATCATTGAAGCTGTATGAGTAGATGGATGAGTATAATTATTAGCCCCTTCTTGTATTCCAGCTAGTTTGCTTTTTTCTTTAGTTGTATAATCTTCTGTACTTAACTGTTTACCTTCAACTTTGTCAACTTTTTTGCTAAGTTCTTTTGTCATAGTTCCTGCAAAATCTGCATCATTATTTAATGAATCTGCAATTTCCTTCAAAGTATCTAAAGCTTCAGGAGCTGCTGCTACAACTGCTTGTATTCTACTATCAGTTTCACTCCTAGTATAAACCTCACTCTTGTTATATTTTTTGTTTAACTCTGTATCTACATAGGTCTTATCAGCTTTAATATCTTCTAGTTCTTTTGTCTTTTCTTTAAGTTTATTAATTTCTGTATCATTTTCATCCTTGTACCTATCTACTTCCTTTTGAGTATTAACTATACTTTCTTGTAGAGTATTTATATCATCTGCTTCAACTGTATCTCCTTGTGTTTCATAAGTTATATACAAAACTTTATAATCTGCAGCCATTATCTTAATAATATTTTTCCATGGAGTTTTACTTGGAGTAGATAATATAAAATTATCTATCTTTTCACCAGTTAACTTTTTCCCAGAATAAACATTAATAGAGCTTACACTAACATTATCATGTTCTAAATATCCTTCATAAACACCATCTTTTAATGTTACTTCTTCCTCTATTACATAAGTGTTATTTTCTATTTTATTCAGTTTTTCTGTAAACTTATCTATACTATCTGGATACATACTACACCTCCACATCTAATAATTTAAGTGTTGGTATTTCTTCTTCCTCTAAGGTTATATTTTTATTAGAGTTATTTAATAATAAATTACTATAATCTATAACACCTTCTGTATTAAAAATTATATTACCTATACTTGCATAACTTACATAATTATTCTTAAATGCTATCTCCTTAAGATAATTTTTTAAATTTTCTTCTAACTTTTCTTTAACAGTATTCAATATATATTTTTTACTATCTATAACTATAGTTACATTGATGGTAACATCTTTTTCTATAGCACTCTTAACTGTAACAGTAGCTCCTATAGGTCTATTTTCTTCTATATACTTTCTAACCTTATTTATAAGCTCTCCATTTGCAATTTCCTTGGTAGAATCTATAATAACAACTTTGACAGTTCCATTCCCATTCCATAAAGGATATATCTTAGCATCTCCAACCCCTGTTACTTCTAAAGCCCATTTTTTATAATCATATATATTCCCACTTGTACTTGGATACCTTACCTTGTTATAAAATCTATTTCTTAAATCTTCATCTGATTCTTCGTTAACTCCAGCTTCTAAAATATCTGTAAGGTTAGCTGTAACACCACTTATATTATCTATATTTTCTAAAACTCCACTATAGAGATTTCCTATAGTTCCATATATATTACAAATAGCTTTGTAACTTGTATCTGTTATACGTTCTGTTACTGTATAATAGACATCTTCTATTCCCCATCTAGTACCAATATCAATTTCTATATTAGTTTCTACTTTTCTGATAGAATAAGTTGCTTTTTTTCTATTTATTCCTTGTGTGAGTACTGCTCTATCTAGGTATTCACCTGCTGCAGTATCAACCAAAACAAGATCTATAAAATTATTTAATAAAAAATAGCTTTCAGCTAATTTATATGCACAAGGAGCTAGGGCATCATAAATGATACTTCCTTCTCTTTTATCAACATCACTTGTAACTCTGGAGAGCATATCATTTAAGATTTTTTCATATGTCATATTCTCAAACATTAAAATTCTACCTCCTTATTTAAAATAATATTCCCATATATACTTTCAACTTCAAATGTGCATTTTAATACATCTTCCTCCCTCTCAAATGAAAAATTATTAACTGCATTTATTCTTTCATCTTCAAGTAAGCACTCTTCTATTCTTCTCTTAAGCTCTATTCTTACATAGTCATAATCTTTTCCTATAAGACTTTCTATATCTATTCCATAATTAAAACTATAAATAGGATACTCATATCTTTCAGTACTTAGAACTTTATAAACAGCTTGTTTTAAAGCCTCTATTCCCTCTATATAGCCTTTAGAATCTCCTATTAATATTTTATATGTTTTACTAGTTTCAATCTCATCTACAAGCTCTAAACTATCATTTAAGTTACTCTTAGGTATCATTCTATTACCTCTAAAATATAAAACTCTTGTCCTCCAAGATTTCTTAAAAGTCTTATTTTTTGTCCTGGAGAAAGAGTGCTTTTTAAATTCCCTGTTACAAAATTTAAAGGAATGGTTAACTTATCTGTAAGTTTTATACCATTCCCTGTTACAGTTCCTATTACCATGCAACATAATTTAATATTGTTTAAATAATTTTCTATAATTCTTTTAATTTCACTTATCATATCATAACCTCCAAATCCATTGTATGATGTGGTAAAAAGCTATGAGTTGCTGTTTTGACTATTAATCTTTTATCTAAAGATATATCCTTAAATTTAGCAATAAAACTACTTCCTGCTCTTACTGATGTATCACCTATACATTTTATGTTTAATGTTTCTGCTTCCCTATTATAAAGTTTCAGTAGGTTATCAGCCATTGACTTAGCCTGACTATTATTATAGTTTTTATCTAATACTTCAAAGTACTGCATTAATCCATATTTATTAATAGACTTACTATCTTTAACTATATAAACATCTCTTTTCCCAGTACTCTCATTATCACTTACCAACTTAATAAGGTTATAGAATTCATCATCTATAGATTTCTCATACTCATAATCATATACTAGACTTTCATCACCTAATATTAAATTTAATTTTAAATCTTCTAAATCTCTTAATGCTATATATCCGAATTCATCTCTCAATGAGAATTTTCTTCCTATAGACATCAAAGTATCTGATATAGCTGTATATATAATATCTACCCATGTTTTATCATCTTGGATTGAATTAGGTAATATAAAACTAACCCCATCTATATTTCCTATTCTAAGTCCGAAATAATTACACATCTTCTTAGTTAAAGCTCCTAAAGTAGAGTTGCTAACTATTATAGTGTCTTTAGCCTTACAGTACCTTAATTGATCATAGGCTGTAACAGCTATTTCATCAGAACTACTCTGACCAACTTTAAATACATATCCAAAAAATATATTAGTATTATTATATTTAAATCTCACTGTACTACCATTTTTAATTATTAAATCCTTATTTAAATAAGAAAACTCTAACTTAGAGCAGCCATCATTTAATTTATCTGTATAACTTACTTTAGTTACTAACTCACTTATTTCATATACCTTACTATCAACTTCCACTAAAAACTCTATCATGGAATCACCAACCTTTGTCCTGGATAAATAAGATTAGGATTACTAATTATATTTCTATTAGCATTGTATATCTTAGGATATTGAGCTCCATTACCATAATACCTAGTAGCTATTCCCCATAAAGTATCACCACTAACCACTGTATATGTTCTATTTGTAGCTTTAGGATTAGAATTTCCATTAAATGATTGATTACTTGTTGCTTTATTTCCACCTAAATCTTTAACAGTAGCAACTTTTTTATCAAATTTTCTATACTCTAATAACTCGAAGGAGATATACTTATCTCCTTCCTCTCCTGCTTTTTCTGTTATTCCTAAACTAGAAATTAGTACAAGAGTATTTATATCCTTGCCTATTCCATTTGAAGCTATAAATCTAACTACAGTTTTATTTTTCATCCAACCTTCAAATAAACTTACCCAAAAATCAGAGTTTTTAAAGTTGTTTTTGTAATTTACATAGCTAGCAACCTTATAGGGGAATTCTGTTTCAAAGCTATATTTATTTAATTCTTTATAGTTTGCAATAGCAACTTGACCTAAATTCAATATATTATATTTTTCAATAGATAGATTATTCTCTGTTTTAACTTCTTCTGGATTAACAGGAATTCTATATGTTGTATTATTATAATCAAAAAATATTGAATAACTCACTAGTATTCCCCCTCACTTGCAGTAGCAATTTCCTCTTGAAGTATCTTTTTAATTCTTCCTGCTACTTTATCTGCATCAGCTTCTTCGTGTACATCTCCAAAAGTTATTTGAATATTAGGAGCTAAAGTAGCTGTTGAAAATTTATTTATATATTCTCTTTCAGCTATATCTCTTAGATATTGTAAATCTTCATCCGCCATATCTACATCTACAGCTCCATCTTTTCCAGTTCCCTCAACTGCTAAAGGATTTGAACTTGTACCAAAATCGCTGCCTAATGCACCATTTATCCCATTATCTCCAAGTCCATTTAATAATGATCCTAAATTAAATTTGTCTGATAAATTAGCTCCCCAATTATATCCTGCATTATAGGCATCTCCATAATTAAATCTATCTAATTTATATTGGCTAGTATCCATTCTTTCAATTTTAATTTTAGGTTCACCAACTAAATCATCAACCTTTACTTGTAATGAATCTCTCCATCCACTTACTGCATTTGCTAAATTACTACCGAATATCGTATCTATAGCCGAAGCTATTCCTTCTAAAATTCCTAAAACAGTATCGGCTAACCCTGCAAATAATCTTATTATAGAACCTATAGGATCAACGAAAACATTAGCAAAAAATTCAGCGAATGTAGCTATGAAATCCCATACTACACCTATAATATCAATAATTAAATTGATTAACGTTACAAACAAATTTCCTATAAAAGCTAAACACGCCATAAATACACCTGCAATTATTCCAGTTGCACTTATACTAGTTCCTGCTAATTTATTTATTACTCCTATTGCAGCATAAAACAACACTATCAACGCTATTACAGCTATTATTATCCATGTTATCGGACACGCTGCTAATGCTGCATTCAACCCTTGTTGAGCTACTGTTAAAGCAAAGATAGCTGCATACTCTAACCAATCTACAGCAACCTTAGCCATTTTAGCTCCTATTTGTTGTAGTGTTTTAAAATAAGCTATTCCAGACATTGCATTATACACTATTAAAGCAGCTATAACTCCCCATAATATTGGTTCTATAATTCCCCAATTTGAAGATATGAAGCTCCCTATCCCACTAATTATATCTAGTGCAATATTAGCAGCTCCAGCAATAATATAAAATCCATTCACCATATTATCAACAAATGATTGAAATTGACTTGTATTTATAAGTTCACTAGTCTTTGTCATAACACTATTAAATGCTTTAAGTCCACCATTTTTTATTTTGTTCCATATATCCCCGAATGTAACTGGCATAGTAGCAAATTTAGAGTTAATTTCATCTGACATGGCAAACATAGAATTTTTAATTATATCAGCCGTTATAGTCCCTTCAGAACCCATTTCCTTAAGTTCACCTTTACTTTTCCCAGTGTAGTCTGCTATTGCTTGTGCTATCATTGGAGCATTCTCCATAATAGACCTAAATTCATCACCCTGTAATTTTCCTGCTGCCATAGCTTGACTCAATTGTAACATTGCTGCTGATTGTTCTGATTGACTAGCTCCACCAACTTTAAAGCTCTTTTGAACTAACTCTGTAAATGCAATAAGTTCATCATTACTGCCAAATGATTCACCAGCCAATAATCCCATTCTAGTTATAGCTCCTGCCATATCTGTATATGCACCTTTTGCTCTACTCGCAGATTTAAATATCTTCTCTTGCAATTCTGCTTGTGTTTGAAGCCCATCATTAATTAATGCTATTCTTGCATTTGTATTAACAAACTCATCTGTAATACTCATAGATTTTAAGGCTGTTGTCGCTGTAGCTGCTACGCCTACAATCTTTCCTAATCCAGAACTAAAGAATGAAGAACCTGCTCCTGCTTTCTTTAATTTATCATTGAATTTATCTGTTGCTCCACTGGCACCTAGTATTTTATTAGTTGCTTGATCTGTTTTTCTTACTATCTTATCTACTGTAGTAGAATATCCATCAAATAATCTAAACATAGCCTTTAGAGTAGCCAATATTATCTACCCCCTTTAGCTTTAATTTTATCTGCTTCTCTTTTTTCAGTTTCTACCCTTACTTGAATACTTGCATATATAAAAGCCTTTTCTCTTTGAGACATATTATTCAATTGAGATGGTAGAATCTTGAGCTTTTGAAGTGCAAAGTGAGCTAAATTGAATTCAGCATCACCTTGCTTAATTAGTTTTTTGCTTCTTCAATATCTTCATTAATATCTACATCAATTCCACTTAAAGTTTGAACTTCCTCCAATAGCGTAGCAAATTCACCCATATACAACATCTTTTGTATTAATTTATCTTCTCCCAATACTCCATAAGCTTTTTGAAGTTCTGCATTACTTAAGTCTGGGAACACTACAGAAGTTACTGCCATTGCTGTTAAGTATCCAGCTCTATTGAATGACTCAATAATTTGACCATTCTTCTTTTCTTTTTTAGTAAATTTACTAATAAGCTGCTTATTTTCTTCTTGAGTTATTGGTTTAATTTCAAAAGGAACTGGCTCTCCATTTTCTATAAACCTATTAGAAATAATAACCTTCTTATTTTCTACCTTTACTGGATTTAAAAATGCGTTTAATGAACTCATATTATCTTCTCCTAACATATTTAATAAATTTAAAAGAAGGACTAAAAATAGTCCTTCTAAAATTAATAATCTTATAATCATTTTTATCTATAATTTTCAGGTAAATCAAAGTAATTTAAACCTTCAATATCATCAAATGTAAAATCAGTATCTATAGTTACTGGATCGTCACTATCAGCATCAAGCACTGCAACAGGAATTGTTTTTAACAATACATTTAATAACAATACTTCTTGTGTTCCAACTGTTGATTGCTCGTCTTCATTTTTAACTTGAAGCTTTAAACCTCCATATTTACCATTTTTGATATAGTCTAATGCTAATCTAAGCATATCACTATTCATAAAATACATTGTCATAGAGCCTGTACCTTCTGCTCCTATAACTTTATGTTGCATCATCCTATGCCCCATCATTCTTTTATTTTGTACGTTTAAATCTAATTGAGCCTTTAATGATACTATTTCAAATAATTCTCTATTACTGCCATTAATATTTATATAAGCCTTACCTTCTTTAGAGCTAATAGTATCAGCTAATCTAGTATAATTACCAGACATTATATCCCTCCTTTACTAAGATAAATTAATTGTAATATACATTTTCTCAACACTATCTACAGTTTGAATATTACAATTAATAACTACTGCTTCCTTATCTTTACCTTCTAATACTTCAACATCTTCAGCAGTGAAATTTTGTATAGCATTTAAATTTTGTATTAAATTAAAATACTCAATATATGCTGCTCTTAAAAGACTTCTTCCATCTGCATTATTATTTGTATTTCCTATATAATTACTTTCAAAGATATTAACTGTATCATTATTAATACCATCTAAAGTTCTTATGGTCCTATTTTTCTTGAAGGAATTATTTTTATTTTCACCCACTGTAGTTAAACTGTTTATATCATAAAGAGTTGTAACATTCTGAGCTGAATCTACTTTAAAAATATACTTACCTTCTTTTATAGCAGTTTCCATTTCTGTTTTAGTCATACGAGGTGTTACATCTATAGCACCTTCATATTTTAATCCAGTGTTAGATTTGTTTATAGCTGCACCTGCAGTAATTCCTGCTACATATGCAGTAACTTGTTCAACAGTTAATTCAGTCCCATCCGAAAGTGTAACTCCTTGAACTACATTTATTATAGCTTCATAATCTGCTTTTAAATTAGCGAATACACCCTGTATTTTTATCCCTTCTTCATCTCTCATACTTGTTATCCAAGTCTTAATTGTACCTTTATCTTGTTCACTTGCATTAGGATAAGCTATAACATTGAAGTCAACTGTTCTTAATTTACTTAAAGCAGCTGTTAAAACCTCTGTTATTTCCTCTTCATTCCCTAAATTATAAAGTAAAACTTTGCTTGCTCCCTTTAAAGCTTCATTAACAACTATCTTCTCATTTGCTTTAATACCTTCTGGATAATTATCAGTTGTAGCTGTAATCTCATATATATCATGAGCTTTACCTACTGAAAGTTTTTGTAGTATTAGTACAATACCTCTTTCTTTTGGTGTAATACTTAAAGGGCTATTAGTCTTAAAGTTAATATACGCTCCAGGAAGTATCTTGTCTTGATTTGTCCAAGTTCCACCCATCTATTATCACTCCTTTATATTTGTATTTAAATCTGCTACTTTCATCTTTACTTCTTCTATTCCTCTAATTTCTGAATACTTAATCTTAAAAGTAAAATGAAGTACATTATCAACAATAGTTGATTGTTTATCTAAAACTCTATATCTAGTGATTAAATCAAAGTTTCTAAATAGATCTTGCTGAATTTTTAAACAATCATTTTTAATTTCAAACTTATTTTTTTCACTAAAAAAAGAAATATCAAAAGATACTTCTCCATTAAATTTATTGTTTATTCTTTTACTATACTCTTGATCTGTTAAGGTTATTAAAAAGGATGGTGTTTTAAAATTCTGTGATATATCTTCATCATATATAGTTATATCTGGATAAATATTTAATAACTTCTCTGCTATACATTGTTTAATATTATTTATCATATTTTTTATTTATCCTTTTAATTTCTTCTTTAAATGACTTAACCATTTCTTCATCCACCCTCTTTATTGCCTTTTCTAGCATAAACTTTCCTTTAACCCAACCAACAGTCTCTCCTAACTTATTTACAACTCTATGTCCATAATTTACATGAGCAGCGTAATCTGCATTGTTATAAATAGTTTTACTTACACCTTTCTTACTTTTATTTATTCTAGTAGCTTTCCAAAGTCTCCTTAAAAAGCCACCTTGCTTGATATCTTTTGTAGTAAAACTAACTTCTTTACCATCCTTAGTTGTAAAATTAACTTGATTAGAATATATTCCAACAGGAGTATTATATTTAACATCTTTAAGTCCTATATTTACAGATTTATTTAATATCTTAGTGTCTATATCTTCTATATCACCTAACATGGCCATAAGCTCTTTTCTAAATTGCTTAATAGCTTTTTCATTATATTTCTTATTAATATTCAAGCTTTATCATCTCTTTTTACTTTAAACTCTTGATGTTTACTATATGGGAATCCTTCCCCTACTCTTAAAGTAATCTTTTTACCATTACTTTGAGTTACAATAATTTTATCACCTTCCATAATATCAACATCAAGGCCACAAAAAATAGTATAGCTATTTTGTAATGAGGGTACTTCATCTTCTCCTATATTTGATAATCCACCTTTTGAATACTTACATTTGATATTTTCAGCTATTAACTTTTCTTTGTTTTTAGTAATTCCCTCAATAACTTCATCAACATATCTGTAAATATTCATTTTATCTTTCCATAATCTTGCTAAAGGATTCATTTCCTAGTTCTCCTAAATAATCTTAATGTTGATTTATCCTTATCAGATAATCCATAAATATTATCTTTCGAACTTTTTTCATCTACATTATAAGTAATAGATGTATCTCCCTCTTTTATACTTTTTATATCAAATATAGTGCTATCTCCATTTTCATTTTCATAGTTGATAATAGCTTTAACCTTCCTTCTTATGAAAGGCTCTAAATCACTTGGCAGCTTCTTTAAATTACAATAATTTTTAACATCTTGAATCATATCAGATATTATTAAATCTTTGCTTTCATCTTCTATTTTTAGATTTACTTTAACTTTATCAAGTAAATCTTTATCTTCCATATAATCAGCTCCTTTTAAAAAAGGTGCTGACTATTCAGCACCCTCTAATAATTTTATAAGTTCTTCTTTTTTAGCTTTAGAATCATATTCAATTCCTTTTTCATCTAGTAGCTTCTTTAATTCATCATTTTTTAATGACTTTAAATCTTCTTTTTCCTCTAATGAATTATCTTCTCCGAGCTGTTTTTCTTTGGCTTTAAGTTCTCTTCTTCTTCTTTGAAAAGCAGTTACACTCATACAGTACCTCCTAGATCTTATGTTTGAATTGAACTATTCTAATATTCTTAGACTCATAAACTCTTTCCCAGTTAGCAGCTTCAGCTAATTCCGCATTTGTTGGTGAATCTCCTGCTACAGAAGCATTTTTAAACTTAATTCCTCTTGGATGTAAGATAAAGTGTCTACGATTAATTAAAATATCATCACCAGCTAATGAATCTCTATCAGTTTCAGTTGGTACTGGTGCAGCCCCTTCTCCTCTACCTACAGCTCCTTGACCAAATAAGTAAGTAGTATAAACATCTCCTTCTTTAGGACATCCATCATCAACTATAACAGCTTTTCCTAAATAACTAGGAAATTCAACTATTCCTTGTGAATTTGGAATGTATTCTATTAAGTTTTGTTTTTCTAATTCTGCAAATACTGCTGAATGTACTGCAATAGCTGTTAACTTATCAGCTGCATCACCTAACTTAGTTTTTGCATCAATAAATGTAGTTCCAGTAAATTTATTATTAGCCTCTAATGCTGATATATCATGTACATTGGTATTAGAGTTGGTACCTTTAAATGCACCTTCTAATGTTTTGAATAATGTTTTTTGCTCCATTCTTACCCAATATTCAGCAACTAAATCTCCAATTGCTTTCATTGGATCATCTCCTGATAAAGCTCTTGCTAAATCATTAACTGACCAAGCTTTACCTCTCATTAATAATACAGCCACATCTCTTTTTGCTGTAATTTTATCTGGTGTTAATGCTCCATCATCTGATAGCACTTCATCATCACCATTTAAATCATCCCAATATGGCATATTTATAAGCTTACCACCAGCTAATGCTAGCTTATCTAATTCCGGATTTGGTACTACTATACCACTTCTCACCAATTTTGATAATTCTGCTGTTCTTTGAATAACATAAGGATTAAATACCTCTGGAACTACTACATCTTGAATTCTTGTTGTCATATAATCTACCTTCTTTCTTAAATACTATTTTTTAATTGATTGGCAAGATCTGGGTTTTCTCTTAGAATTTTTGCCTGCTGAGTTAAATTGAAATGTTCCTTAGACCATGGATTATTAACAGGTGGCTTACCTCCACCATTATTATTAGGATCTCTTCCTTCAATCTTAGGAGTAAACAAATCCTTATAACTTTCTTTATAAGCAGATATTTGTTCATCAAGTCCTGTCACTTTTCCATCTGCCTCTATTTTTAGTTTTTCTCTATCTATCTTTGTAGATAATAAATCAATGTGCTTTGCTCCAGCATTGCTTAAAGCCTTTTCTATGGCACTATCTAATGTTAAATTTCTTACTTTAGCATCATACTCTTCTTTTTGAGTTTTAATAGCATCTTCATATTCTTTAACTTTAGCTTGTAACGCTTCATTGTCAGCATTATTTTTCTTTAACTCTGTTATAGTAGAGTTAGCTTCTTTCAACTGCTTTTTTACATCTTCTAACTCCGTAGAAGTTGCAGTTGCCTTTTCTTTTTCAGTTTCAATGTCCTTGACATTCTCATCAATAACACTATCAACTTGTTCTTTAGTAAGACCTAAATCTTCTAAAAAATTTCTTTCCATATTTTCCTCCTTTAAATATTAAAATTAAAGCAGTTTAATGCCTTACTTAGGGCATAATAAAAGGCCTTAGTTTCCTAAAGCTTCAATTCCGCTAACTTCTTCTCTTAATATATCTTTTAAACGTATTGCTATTTTTTCAGCATCAACATTTATATTACATTTTAAATTTTTACTTATATTAAAATTTCTTCATTAGTTACATCCTTAATTAAGGTTACTAACCTTGGTTTTAATCCTATCTTTCCTTCAATACTTTTTATTAATACAAAGCCTGTATCTGAATCTATATTTAAGTTTAAAAAGCCTACAACATCTTCTATATCTTGTTCAGTAGTTTATATAATTTCTTTCCCATCATACATTAATAATATTTTATTCATTATTTTTCATTCCTCCTAATTCTCTTTAAATATTTCTATATTATCTCTAATTATTTGATGTAAACCTAATGCTATTTCTTCTACGACTAACTCCTCATTCTCTACGGTTAAATTACGTTCTCTTATGATTCCGTGTAACATTTCATGTAAAAAAGTTTGTTCTTGTCCTTGCTCATCTTGTAATCTTTCATTTATTTTAATGGTATGATGATCATAGTCTATAAATCCGTAACATTCTTTACCTTGGCACACAAGGTTATCACTAGTTAATTGAACTTCATAGTCTACACTCCCAATTCTTATTTTTTGAGGTATATTCATTTTTATCACTCCTTAAATTAAAATAATTTCGCTAAACAAAAGTTTGACGAAATGACTTAAAACCACCTATTTAAGTCATTTCTAAAACATAAAATTTTATGTTTTTAGTTTAGTTATTATAAACTTTTGTAAAAAACGATACTATTTCGCTATACTTACTACGAAATAGTATCTTTTTACTACTAAACTTATATTCTCTGCCTTAATTTTAAGCATAATAAAAGCACCTACTATTTAAGTTAGTAAATGCTTTTTACTGGTTATCTTTTTGATATAATATTTCATCATATAATTTATATAACTTTAATCCTAAACTATTAACAATATCTTGATTATCCATACCATTTAATACTATTTCATCATTTATTAATAGCTGTACCTCTCTAATGTCTTTTGTATCTATATTGAAATTAATACAATCATCATCATCAACTTTATTAACTATATACTGTTCAACTTCTGGCACATTAATTAATAAATCAAACAAACTCTTTTTTAGTTTAAATTTCATAATATCTGTTTCCTTTCCTTATGGATTAGTTTGAATTAAAACTCCTGTATTAGGATTTACTGAAACCATGCATTTATCTGTTATAAATTTTATACTATTAGGATCACTTTTTCTGATTCTAACTGAACCATTTAATAGTGCATCCTTAATATCATTAATTTCAACACCACTTCTAGGTCTATTTGTTTTTGGATCTTCATTAGTTCCAAATACTCTTTCTATAAAGTGTTTGCTTTGGCCAGTTATTTTGATTCCATTACTGGTTGTTAATCCTACTATATCTGAATTAATTATTTCCTTATACTCTTTATACTGGCTATATGGAGTAAATGCAGATATCATATTGTTTTCTCTAGATTTTACATAGTCCTTAATAAGATTCCATTCATTACTATTATTATACTTCAATTTTTGGAATGCTTTCAATGATTTAGGAGCTTCTTTTCCTAAAACTTCTTTATATTTTTTATACTGTTTCTTATCTGTATTTCTATTCTTCCATTTCTTTTCTTCAATTAATGCTTCTGGATTATCCTTTATATATTTGTCATACCACTCATTATAACTAATACTTGATGGTACATCATAAGATTTATTAGTTACTGGATCTCTTGCTTTTCTAGTTCCTTCATATTCACCATAATAAGGTGCTGTTGTAGTTCTGCAGAAATGATGAAATGGTGGAGCTGTACTTCCAGTAACATAGTCATCTGTTTTATATACCTTGTTATCCTGCTCTCTACATATGTCAGATGTTTTAGTATCAAGAGTTGCTAATATTTGATACTCTTCAATTCCATCTTCTTTATATGCTTTAAATGTCCCTTGTTCTATTATAAAGGAGCTTTCTGTATGAAGTAATCTATACGCCTCATATTCTTTAGTTTTAAATATCTTAGCAAAATCACTTGAAAGTGTCTTAGGGTGCCTTCCTTGAACTAACATTATAGTTATATTTTCTTTTAGTTTAGTAAGCATATGATCTTTTTGTTTCCAAAGTCTATTTGAATAATTAGAACCATTAAAAGGATACTCTATAAGAGTTTCTATATCTCTTATATCTAAAATAGAAAATTCAGTATGGAACCCATTAAAAATATCTATATTATACAATGTATTATAATAAGAATTTTTGTAAATCTCCTTAAAATTCTCTATTCCATTCTCTTTATAGTCTACTTCATATAGAACATCAATTATAGCTTCTATTTGCTTTTGTAGTGCTTCATATCTTGTTACCCTAGCTCTTATAGATTTATTTATAACATTAATATCTTTAGTTCCCATATTAGCATATACTTGTGCTATATAATCCTTTAATTCCCCTATTTCTTCTTTTGGTAATAGTTCTTGAGCCTTACTATAAGACATTCCATTGTTGTCAGCATACCTTATATAAAATTCATTTATTACTTTCTGAATCTCTTTCTTAGCTTTCTCAAAACTACTTACTAATTCTTTATGAAAAGCTATTATACTTTTTTCATTATTAGAATAATTTAAAGCTTGCCTTTCTTCCCAGTACTTTTGATTATTCATCTTCCCCACCTACTTGGTTAGGAAGCATATCTTCTTCTGGTGTTGAGTTCTCTTTTTCTATTTGCTTTAATTCTTCATCTAAATTAGTTACCCAAGGATGATTAGCAACTATAGTTTTATTAGAAATAATACCTTTACTATTTTGTGCATCTGCTATGGCTTGACTTTCATTTATAGCAATATCTCTATTAAATATAATCTCTACTTCTTCATCTGAATAGCTTTCCTTAGTTATTTCTAAATATTTATTTACAAAATAAATTAACTCTTGAAATGACCATTTAAACCATTCTTCAAGAGCATTACATTTTAAATCTAATCCACTATATATAAATTTCAAAGCTATTCCACTAGGACTATTACCTAATTTATCACTATTCTTGTCTACACCTTGCCCAAAGTCAAATATATCTTTCTTAAGTGCTTCATAATGTGCTTTAGCTGCATCTATATTAATTGTACTTTCTATTGTATCTACCTCTGAATCATCTTCAAGTTTGATTGCTCTATAATAAGCTAAATCTCTCACAAATTCAGATAGATTTTCTCCCCCATATCCCTTTAAAGCATATATTATATTTTTAATTTCTTCTAATTGATTGCTTATATCAGATCTGGTTGAATCATAATTATCTATAAGCGTTTTTATAAACTGTACATCTGGTAATTCAAAGTCATTATTCTTAAAAGGGATAAAAGGCACTTTGCTCCATCCACCATTTTCATTGTTTATTTTAAAATGTCCATTGAAATTCTCATCTTCTAAATACATTTCTGAATCTAATATTAGCTTTCCATCTTCAAGTACATAATAAGTAGCACTTTCATTCGTCCAATATTCTACTTTAGTTATAATTTCTCTTTTTTTACCTGTGTAAGTTTCGACATCATAATATCTTATTAATGCTTGTAACTCTTCATGATCATTATCTATCCATAATGGAATCACTTGTTCACTAGGAACTTTCATAAGCTTAAACTCACCATTAGAGTTAATATATACATGTAACCATGAAATACCTTTATTACTTGTCTCAATTCCTAATTTGGATAACATTTTCTCAAATCTCTTACCTAATAAAGCTTTAATCTTTGTAAGGTATTCTTCATTTTTACACTTCATAGTATATGATTTAGTTAATAGATAATTCACTTTATCATCAACTAAGTTTTTCATGAATCCATGAGCAAGTCTATTATTAGGCTTAGTTTTATCTTCTACTGGATTTTCATCCTCATACCTTATCATTTTTCTTTCTAATATGTCATTCTCTACTTTATAGTATTTCTCACCTTTAAGCATTAATTCACGCTCTTTTGATATATTAAACTCATCTATATAAATTTTTATCATTTCTTCTTGTGTTAATAGATTAACCGAGTTATTAAACACTTTATCACCTCTTTATTTAAATATTGATACACCACTTCTTTTAAATATAATTGTATAACAAAAATATCTAACTGCATCCATAGCATGATCATGCTGTTTTATAGGCTTATCCTCTCCCTTTTCAGAAGCTTTAACATCCCATATATAAGAGTTAAACTCTAATATAGTGTTTTTGCATTCCTTTGAAAAAGCAATTTCCTCTTTATTTAATAAGCTAGCAACAAATCTTATTCCATCTATAACATCATTCTTAGCTTTTTTAATTTTATATCCTCTCTTTTTAAGTTCTGCAATAAATGAAGCAGCACTTGGATCTATAATAATTGCTTTTGGTTTTATATTTCCCAAAAACTTTTTTAAATCATCTGCATATTGAGTATTTGTCTTTTGATTTACTTCATCACGGCCACTATAGTAATATTCTTTTACACATATCCACTTGCCTTCTCTATTTTTACACCATAACAAAAATACAGTAGCGTTCTGTGTTCCATAATCACAACTAACATAGTAGGTGTCTGTAATCAAGTCAGTAATAGTCTCTAGTATATGCTTAGTTTTATCAAACATATCATATATAACACCTTCAGCTACTACCCAAAGGCCTTTTATATACCTTTGATAGAACACTCCAGAATACATTGCTCTATATCTTGCCTTTATCTTTTCAGATAAGCTTAAATTATCATCCATAGTAAAGTGTAGATATAATATCTTCTTTTCAACTTGTTTATCTATCCAGTTAACTTTAAACCAATGATATGGTCCATCTGGATTACAGTTAAACCAAAACTTAGAACCATCAACTGAACAACGCCCAGTAGCTTGATTTACAAATGATTCAGGCATTAAAGCAACTTCATCAAAGAAACATCCTGCTAATGTAATACCTTGTATTAAATCTTGTGATCTTTCACCCTTACCACCAAAAATATAAAAGAAATTAGTTGTATTACCTTTACTAATTTCAATTAAATTATCAGCTCTATGATCTACTACCTTATATCCCCTAGATTTAAGCATTAACTTTAACCAAAACAATACATTACGTCTAAATGAACCTATAGTTTTACCACACATACCAAAATTCTGTTGATTAAAATTAGTCATGGCCCATATAACATACGATAGTGACATAGATAACGTCTTTCCACTTCTTATAGCTCCATCTGCAATTATTCCATCCATATCGCTTACTGGTGATTTATTCATCCACCATGTTAAAACCTTTAATTGTTTTTTTGAAAATGGCTGAAATTTAAATATTGCTGATTTTAATCTTCCCATACTTCATCAACTTTCCCTTCTAATGCATCTATAAAGCCATCATCTTCAATAATAGATTCATCATCATTAATTTTTGATTTTAACATTTTAATTCTTAACTTCTGCTCTTCTGTTGCTAAATCCCAATTCTTATGAAGCATATCCTCATAATCCTTTATTAAACTATTTAAAGTTTTCATAGCTGATGCTTGAGCTTTTATAAATCTTTCTTGCTTATCCCAAGCAAATTGAATTTCATACTCAATTTCTTCCTCATTTTCTTCTGTACTAGTTTTTTCAGTGTCTCTTGTTTTGCTCCTTGTTTTCTGCTTTCTAACTTCCTTAGTTATATCTCCTTGACTTTTAACATACATTATTTTTTGAGATCTAATTATTGCTGTATAACAAAGCATTATATTATCCCAAAGCATATCTAAAGCACTAACACCTTCTTCAACCAATCCTTGTATAATATTTCTAGTTACTGTTGGTATATATTTTCTTAAAAATCCTTTGTCTAGGAACTTATCAGCTGAACAATAATTTCCATGCTTAAGTCCATTTAAATTTCCTTCTGGTGCTCCACCTTTATTTCCTATTGCATTTTTATTTCCAAGTGGGGCTCCACCTTTTATTTTTTTATCCCATTCATCTCTCCTTTTCCAAGAATAGATGTTTTGAGTTTTTTCATTTAATTTTTCAGCGATTTCTTTAATACTAAATCTTTGTTTATACAATTCAAAAGCCTTTTCTCTCTTCTCCTTCTTACTCATATTTCCTCCAAATAAAAAAAGATGTTTTAAACATCTTTATTTTTTTTCATATTCATCTATTCTTTTATATAATGTAACCCTACTCATTCCCATTTCATTAGCAAAATGGCTTGCTGTAATTTCTCTGCTCTTCCACTTATCATATAATTCAATAAAATTATCATCTATCTCTTTCTTCTTTCGTCCTTTGTATTTCCCTTTATTCTTTGCTATTGCAATTCCTTCTCTTTGTCTTTCTAAAAGATTAGTTCTTTCAAACTCATTTATAGCACCTATCATAGTAAGCATTAATTTTCCTGTAGGAGTAGTTGTATTAAGATTTTCCTTAATGCTTATTAAATCTATTTTTTTATTCTTCATGATTTCAACTAATTCTAATAAATCTTTAGTAGATCTTGCTAATCTAGAAAAATCCCATATATAAATTTTATCTCCTTCTCTAGCAAAATCTAACATAGCTTTTAAAGCTGGTCTATTTGTATCCTTTGCAGATACTTTTTCTTCAAACCATTTCTCTATATTATATTTTTCTAATCCCAATTTTTGTCTATCTAAATTTTGCTCAACTGTACTAACTCTTATATATGCTATATTCATAAAATTACATCCCTTCATAAATTCTATAAATATATTATAACATTTTGTTAATTTAAATTCTATAACTTCACTTAACATTTGTTAAATAATTATGATTTAAATTCTATCTTTACACTTTCATCATATTTTGAGTAGTGTTAATTTGTAATGTAGTCTATTTTTACACTTTAGACAAAATTACTTGTCTAATTTTTTCTTTGTAAACATTGAAATTACTATATTAAGACTTAGTTAGTTGAGTTGAACCTTATTTGAGTTTGGTATAATTTTTAATGTTATATTTTTTAATCTTTTGATAAAATTCTTTTAACCCATTGAAAATACTAACTTTCACCCACTTTTACACTTCACATATGAATCGGTAATATAGGGTAGGATTACGGATATTATTTTTATGCTGCATATATTAGTAGAAATTTTTATTTTATTACTTAAATAAGTACCAATTATTTTTTTACTGATTTAACATCTAATCAGTAATTTAATCTTATATTCCTGAATCAGCAATTCTTGCAGCATCTTTTGCCATCTGCTCCTTCAATCCTAAATATCTTTTTGTTTCTTCTATGCTCTTATGACCTAAAGCAATTCTTACAGCTTCTATATTTCCACCAGTTTCTTTATATATTTTAGTTGCGTAAGTCTTTCTTGGACTATGCCCTGTTATATGTTCTAATCCTATAGCTTTCCCAGTTTCCCTTAATACATCTGAGAATGACTTTTGAGTTATAGCTTCATTCCCTTTTCCCTTCCTACTAGGAAATGCAAAATCTGCTCTTTTCTTTTTTGATATATATTTCTTTAAATGCTTTTCTAATGATGGCCCTATATCTGTAATTCTTTTTTTAGGCTTCTTTCTATTAGGATTTTTAGATACTCCACTTTTCCATTGCTTATATTGTTTCTCTTCCTGAATCTCAAAGTATCCTCTATCTAATGCATCTTTTATTTCTCCGATTGTTAATACAACTAAATCTTGCATTCTGTATCCAGTTGCTCTAGCTAGTAAAAATAACATTAAATTTCTCTCAGGATATTCCTTACTCATTTCAACTAGCTTTTCTTTGAACCTTTCATATTTATCATCTGGTATAGGATTAGCAGTCCCCTTTTCCCAGCTTCTTTTCTTTTCTTCATCTAACATTATCTCACCTGCTTAATAGCTCCCCTTGTACTTCTTTTGTAAGAAGAATGATACATTAGACTTATAATTTCAGATTCTGTTAAACTTTCATTTCTTTTATTTTTCCTTTTTCTTTTTTTCTTATTTGCTATTGATTTAATCTTTTTATAATCGTTTGGTTGATTAACTTTTAATATTTCAGCAATATTCAACTCTTTCCTCTCCTTTTTTTAACAAATTAAAAGAGCTGTTATTTCTAACAACTCTTAAACTCATTTGACAATCTTCTTGGTACATCCCAAGGAATTGCACACCCTATATCTTTTTTTAATACTATATCTCCGTCTAATTCAGTTCTATAAATAGATCTATTTTTCATTATAAAAGTTTTATCATTCATGTATTTTTTACTTTCATACTGAGTAATTTTCTTAACTTCATTTTCATAAAATTTAAGATGTTTTCTATTTTTTAGGTGAATAGGCTTTAATTCTTTAAAATTTCTTTGAATACATTTATTTACTGCACATTTGTTAACTTCTAATTGTTCAGCAATTTCTCTTGCATTTAATCCATTCATATATAAATGTTTAACTAATTCCTTATTCAAGCCTATTCCCTCCTAAAAAAATATATAGTTTGCCCCAACCCATACAAAATGGACATTTTTTTTATATCAGTAATTTTCCTCTAAATATTATATTATTTCCGATTCCTATTTTATATTTATTATATATTCAATTAATATTTTTGACTAGATGACATTTTAAGGACATTTAAGGGACATTTAGGGGACATTTTTAGATTATTTGAACTCCTTCTCAATTCTCTTAACTTGCCTTTCTGTAATACCTATTATCCTAGCTGTTTCTTTTTGTGTATAACATTTCACTATCCTTAAATATTTAACTTTATCTTTGGTACTATTAAGTCTATTTATATACTCCTTGTCCTTTTCCTTATCAGCTTTTGCTATTTCAAGTTCTTTTAACAATAGCTCTTTATTCATTAGCATTCTCCTCATTTTCCTCCTTTGAATAAATCTCTAATATATCTTTTCTTTCTATATCATCGTAACTAAAACCTGTATTATTTTCTAATGGATCTATTCTATATAAAAGTTCTCCTATTCTTTCTTTTTCACTACTTTCTTTAATCTCAAATATTTCTCTAACTTTTCCAAAATCCCCTATTGGATTAACATTAGTCTTAAATTTAACTATATTATTAACCTTTATCATTTAATTTCCTCCTTTGCTATCATACAAGCTACTTTCCAATATGCTTGAAGTAAATCATTAGTTCCTGTATGAACCCACACTTTATCTGAATCTTCATCTGTAATCATGACATAATTTAAAGTTAAAAAATGTATACTGAATTGTGCTTTT
>NZ_JAGHFX010000040.1 GCF_017888565.1 Clostridium sp. | reverse complement strand
CATTTATTTTAAATTCTGCACTATAAGCTTTGTGCTTTATTGACATAAAAAATCACCCCATTATGTAGATTGTACACGACCTTTTATTGACTGTCTACATAATGGGGGTAAGACCATTTCGTGAGCACCTTTATAAAAATAAGAAATTAACTTTTTAAAATCAATAAAGCTAATTTGAAATTGAATAAATTTTATATTAAATAGATTTCTGAGACTAAACTTTTTTTATATAAAGAAATGTATTATAAGAAAAAATAAATCGGAGTATAGTAAGCTTACTTAATTTTTTTAGTTATATTTTTGGTAAATATCATTTTTCATAGAGTTACTATATAAAATATAAGTAGATAACTGTGGTAGAGGTATTTATATGAAAAAGAGGTTAGCTTATGATATATTTATTGGTTTACTATCGCTAATGAGTGCAATAATGATAATATTAGATCTTATGTATAAACTTCCAATTAGTGTAATAGAAACCTTTTACTATATAAATTTAATAATTTGCTGTATATTTTTTATAGATTATATATTAAGATTAATTTTATCTAGAAATAAAATTAAATTTTTAGTTAAAAATCTAATAGATTTAATTTCTGCTATACCTATAATTGGGGTAGGCAAATTAATTTATGCTTTAAATATAGGAGTAGTATTAGATATAAGGTTATTATTAAAGCTATTAAAATTTGTATTATTGATAGTTTTGGTAATTAATTTTAAAAATAAAATAAGAGAAGCAGTAAGATTAAATAAATTTAATTATATGCTAGTTTTGACAACTATTATAATAGTATTAGGAGCAGTACTTATTTCATTATTAGAAAATATGAGTTTTGCTGATGCAATATGGTGGAGTTTTGTTACTTTTACTACAGTTGGATATGGTGATGTTTTACTTACTACCAACTTAGGGAGAGTGGTTGCAATTTTTTTGATGGTTTTTGGTATAGGGTTTATAGGGATAACGACAAGTACTATAGCTGCTTATATAATAAATAATGATGGAAAAAAGAAGAGGAAAAAAGATTTTAAAACTGAAACTATAGATTTCATTAAGTACAAAATAGATAATTTAGATTCTTTATCCGATTCTGAATTGGATAATATATATAAAACATTAAAGACTTTAAAATCTGATAAAAAGAACTAGTAAGAATAACAATTATAAGGAGAAAAAGACATGAGAAAAACTAATAAACTAATTATTACTATAGTAGTACTATTATTATTTGTAATAAGCTGTATTTATTTAAGTTATATATATTTGTTTAAATATATAAAAAATATTGAAATTAATTCAGTTGTTTCAATAGAAGAAGTAACTAAAGAAGAAGAAATATTAAGTAAGTTTATAAATGAGAAATTAATGGATGAATATGGTGGGATATATACTAATTACAATAATATATCTACTGAAGGAGATTTAACAAAAGGACATGATATTTTATCAGAATCTCAAGGATTGATGTTAAACTATTATTTATATAAAAATGATCAAGAGAAGTTTAATGATTCATTTAAATACATAAAGGAAAATATGCTTTTAAAAAATGGGCTTATCAGCTGGAGGATAGAAAATAATAAAAACTCAGAGGTTTCTGCAACTATAGATGATTTAAGAATAGCAAGAGCTTTAATAACAGGGGCAGAAGAATTTGATAATTTAAGATATAGGTATTATGGAATAAAAATATCAAATGGAATCTATAAAAATTTAATTCAAGGAAATAGATTAATAGATTTTCATGATGGGTATGGTAAAAGTAATGTAACTACATTATGTTATTTGGATTTATATGCATTAAAATTATTCTCTTTATTCGATGATAAATGGAATGATGTATATACTAAATCACTTGAAATTATTAATAATGGATATATTAGTGATGAATTACCTTTATACAGAAAGTATTATGATGGAAATATAGAAGGCTTTGATAATGACGAAAATATTGATACTTTACTATCTGTTTTAGTTATTCTTAATAAGGCTGAGGTTAATGAAGATATAAGTAAAAGCGTAACTTGGCTTAAAGAAAGGCTGAAGTATATTGGATATATATCTACATCGTACAATATAAATACTATGGATGAAAGTAGAATTGAATCTACATCAATTTATGCAAATATAGCTCAAATAGCAAAGGTCATAAATGATGATGAACTTTATAGCATGGCAATTAATAAAATGAAAAGTTTTCAAGTAATAAATGAAAAAAGCAATATATATGGATCCTTTGGTAATGAACAAACAGAAGATGTATATTCTTATGATAATTTAAATGCTTTACTAGCATTTAGAAGAAAATTTAATAGATAAATCTTGAAATATATTTTTATTTATAAATTCATAATATTATTTGATTTTATATTAGTTAATAAGATAATAATTTTGTTTATGTATTACTATCTAATGATAATTTAACTAAATAAGAAAATATTTATTTATACTCATATAATAATTTAAATGCAATATGAGAAAAATAGAACTAGCTCAGATGATATTGTTGGAGGGTTACAAATGAAGAATATATTTAGAATATTTTCAAGAGATATAAAAAGCATAGCAACTAATTGGGTTGCATTAATAATTATTGTTGGTCTTATGATATTACCATCATTGTATGCATGGTTTAATATTAGAGCTAGTTGGGATCCGTATGGAAATACAGGAGGAATAAAAGTAGCTATAGTAAATAAAGATAAAGGTGGTAGTCTTAATGATAAAA
The DNA here is from genome assembly GCF_017888565.1 of Clostridium sp. Classification (GTDB taxonomy): domain Bacteria; phylum Bacillota; class Clostridia; order Clostridiales; family Clostridiaceae; genus Clostridium. The sequence goes on along the minus strand of NZ_JAGHFX010000040.1, from coordinate 28,003 downwards.
CCTTAAACGTAGGGGATGAATTAGTAAATAAACTTAAAGAAAATAGTAGTCTCGGATGGAATTTTGTTAGCGAAGAAGAGGGCAATCAAGGCGTAGAAAAAGGAAGGTATTATGCAACTATAGTAATACCTGAAAATTTTACAGAAGAAACATTATCTATAATGGGTAAGGAAATAAAAAGGCCTACTTTAATATACAAGGTAAATCAAAAAAGTAATGCTATTGCACCTAAGATAACTGATAAAGGTGTAACTACAATAAAATCTCAAGTTGATACTAATATAATTGAAACTGTAGATGGAATTATCTTTAAAATATTAAATGAAGCTGGAGTTAGCCTTGAAGGATCAAGAGATAAAATATTAAGATTAATAAATGGTGTCATAAGTATTAATAGCAGAATGCCAGAAATAGAGAATATAATAAACCAAGCATATGATAGTAGTGCTAAGGCTGATGATTTAGTTAATAAAGTAAAAGATAATTTACCTTTATTGCAAGATACATTAAATACTAGCAATGATTTATTAGCAGATACTAAAAATGCCTTAGAAAAGTCTAAGGATGGTCTAAAAGAAGTTGCTCCAGTAATAAGGGATGATTTGAAATTTATAAACAATGCTCTTAGTGGAGTAGAAGATGCTATTGATGGCTTGATAAACATTAATATTGATAAGGATGCAATAATAAAAGGACTTGATAATATAAGCTTACATATTACTGAAGTTAATGGAAAGATTAGTAATATAATAAAAGTTTTAGAGCCACTATCAAAGTTTAATGATAACTTAAAAACTGTAATTAATGATTTAAATTTAGCAATATCAAAATTACAATCAATTAATAGCATTATAAACGACATGCAAAATTTAGTAACTAATAATGAGCCAATTAATAAAGATAAACTTCAACAAATTAAGGATTTAGTAACAAGTAATAAAAATATAATTACTAATATTTTAAACAATTATGATTTACAATATATTCCTGCTATCAATAAAGCAATTGATCAAATGAATACAATTGCTGATAATAGTATTAAATTAGTCGGAGATGCAACAAGTTCTATTCCAGATATAGCAAGTTTATTAGAAAAGTTAGATCAAGGTCTTAAAGTAGGAAGAGAAGATATAGGAAAGCTTAAAGACGAAATGCCAACTATAAAATCAAGTTTAGCTAATATATCCTCAAAATTATCATCTATAAATAATGAGGAAGAAATAAATAAAATATTAAGTTTATTAAAGAATGATTGGCAGGCAATAAGTGACTTTTTAGGTAGCCCAGTAGAAATAAAAGAAGAAATTTTATTTTCTATTCCTAATTATGGTTCAGCAATGTCTCCATTTTACTCAACACTTGCTTTATGGGTAGGAGCTTTAATTTTAGTCTCTTTATTAACAACAAATCCTCATGGGTTTAATGAAGAAGTAAATTTTAAGCCTTATGAAAAATATTTTGGAAAGTTTTTAACATTTGCCTTTATAGGAATATGTCAATCTTTAATATTAAGTTTAGGTGATATATATTTATTAAAATGTTACGTATTAAATAAGTGGTTATTTATAGGAATAAGCGTTTTAAGTAGCTTAGTATTTATACTAATAGTTTATACTCTAGTTTCTATATTTGGGAATGTAGGTAAGGCAATAGCTGTTATATTATTAGTTATACAAGTTGCAGGTGCTGGAGGAACTTTCCCTGTTGAAGTAATGCCTAGTTTCTTTAAAAAAGTAAATCCATTTTTACCTTTTACATATTCAATTTCAGCTATGAGAGAAGCTGTAGCAGGAATAGTAAAATCAAATTTAATTAGAGATATAACCATGATATTAATTTATGGAGTAATAGCTATAATAGTAGGATTGTTTTTAAAGGGACCTATAAATAAGATTAGCAAAAAGTTTATTGATAAACTAAATGAAAGTGGATTAGTAGGGCATTAGCAGGAACTAAAAAATAAATAATATTACTATAAATTTATTTACGATGTTTTATAAATAAACAACCATGTATGAAAAGGAAGTTAATACTTCATTATACATGGTTGTTATATTTATATAGTTAAACTATTATATAATAGTTTTATTAGTTTAATAATTTAATAAATGATTGAAAAGTTTTATTATATAAATTACAATATAAATATATTGTGCAGATGTGGCGGAATGGCAGACGCATCATCTTGAGGGGGTGACGGGGAAGTCCTCGTGCGGGTTCAAGTCCCGCCATCTGCACCAAACAAAATAAATATTTAAATACGACTAAAGCCGTACAGGAATTAACGGGTATAGATATTCCTTTCTTGATATACTTTTTTATGAAAGTAGGTCATATTTATGGGTTCGCTAAGACAAATTAATTTGGATACCTGTTGTAAAATCTAACAGTAATTCATAAGTATTATATAAAAGTAAAGAGTTTACTATATAAATTTGATTATATTATTTGTTATATAGGACAATATTTAATATAAGAGAAATAAAAAGTGACGTTTCTAGACTACATTTCTACTAAGTGATTATAGAGTGTAGTCTTTTTTATTATTAATAAATTAAGTTTGGGTGAAGAATATGAAAGGAAATAGGCTATTTGAAATAATATATATTTTACTAGATAAAAAGAATGTCACAGCAAAGGAATTAGCTGAACATTTTGAAGTGTCCCAAAGAACTATTTATAGAGATATAGAAGATTTATCGCAGTCTGGAGTTCCAATTTATATGACTAAAGGAAAAGGTGGCGGGATAAGCCTTTTATCAGATTTTATATTAAATAAAGCAATTTTATCACAAGAAGAAAAGAAGGAAATACTAGCAGCTATGCAAGGTCTTAATGCTGTTAATAAAAGTGAATTTAATGGAGTATCATCTAAACTAAGTTCATTTTTAGGAGGAGATAATGAAAACTGGATTGAAGTTGATTTTTCAAATTGGGATAAAAATAATACTTTAGGAGAAAAATTTACAACTATAAAGAATTCTATAATAAATAAAAATTTAATATCCTTTGAGTATTTTAATTCAAATGGAAAATTATTAGAGAGAATTGTTGAACCATTAAAACTAGTTTTTAAAGGGCAGGGATGGTACTTGTATGCTTACTGTAGAGAAAGAGAGGATAATAGATTTTTTAAGCTTACAAGAATGAGTAATATAAATATAATTTTAGAAAATTTTAATAGAACGGTTCCTAATAAAATATTTTCAGAAGAAGATACGGGATATTATAATGAATTAATACACCTTAAATTAAGGATAGATAAGAAGCTAGCATTTAGAATATATGATGAGTTCCATAATTATTCTTTAGATGATAATGGTGATTTTATAGTCAATTTAGATTTTCCATCAGGGGATTGGCTATTTGGATATCTAATGTCTTTTGGAGAATATATAGAAGTTCTTGAACCTTTGAATATAAGAGATGAAATAAAAAAGAAACTGATGTATGCTCTAAAAAAATATTAATATGACATAGTGGTGTCATATTAATATTTATATAATATAGCTATAGTTATTAATTATAGAAGTTTATTTCTAACTTCTAATCTATAGATTATTTATATAATTGGAGGTAAATCATGAATATAATTTTAGGGGCAGCAGGACAAATGGGTGCCATGATTGTTGAAAATTTATTAAGCAAAGGTGAAAGTGGTTTAGAAAACAAAATTAGCCTATCAATGGGATTTAAAGAATACTTAGAAAGTATATTATAAAATTTTTGAGAAAATTTTTTGCTTAAGTTTACGATGAAAATAAAGGGAGAGTTATAATGGATAAATTAGATTATAAAAAAGAGTTTAAAGACTTATATTTACCCAAAACACAACCTATGGAAATAACAGTACCTGCAATGACATTTATAATGGTAGATGGAAAAGGAAATCCAAATGATAAAGATGGAGAATATCAGGCTGCTGTTGAGTTATTATATGCTTTGTCTTATACAATAAAGATGAATAAAAAGATAAGAAATGAAATAGAGGACTATTTTGATTATGTTGTACCACCTCTTGAAGGTCTATGGTGGTTAGAAGATGATGATATGGATTTTAGCAAAAAGAATAAATATATTTGGACTTCTATGATACGCCAACCTGAATTTGTAACAAAGGAAATATTCGATTTTGCTTGTGATGAACTTAAAAAGAAAAAGCCTCATATTGATGTATCTAAAGCAAGATTAGAAGTATTTGATGAAGGATTATGTGTTCAATGTATGCATATAGGACCATTTGATAAAGAACACGTAACTATTGAAAAAATCGACAAATTTATATTAGAAAATAACTTGATTAATGATATAGGAAGTGTTTATGAAAAGGGAAGTGTAAGGGGGCACCATGAAATATATTTGTCAGATCCTAGAAGGGTTAATAAAGAAAAGATGAAAACTGTTATAAGACACCCGGTTAGGAGGGAGTAATGGAGGAAGTTATAACATTAAATTATAACAATATTAATTGTGAACATATTTGTTGTTCTTTATCAGATAAAAAAGGTGATTGTGGAGTTTATTTAAAAAAGGAATGGTTAAAAGAAAGATTTAATGATGGGTTAATATTTAATAAAATAAATGTGAGAGGGAAAGCATTTATTGAATATATTCCAATAGAAAATGCATGGGTACCTATTGAAGGTAATAATTATATGTTTATAAATTGTTTTTGGGTATCTGGAAAGTTTAAGGGAAAAGGGTATGCTAATAGATTATTAAATGAATGTATTGATAATTCGAAGAGTAAAGGAAAGAAAGGGATTATAGCTCTTTCATCAAAAAGGAAAATGCCATTTTTATCAGATCCAGAATATCTAAAATACAAAGGTTTTAAAGTATGTGATACTGCTGATCCTTACTATGAGTTATTATATTTACCATTTTCAGATGAATATAACGTGCCTAAATTAAAAAACTATGCAAAGCGTGGAAGAAGTAATGAAAATGGACTAATAATATATTATTCTGATCAATGTCCTCATACAAGCAAATATGTTAATTTAATAAGGAAGATTTCGAACGAAAAAGGAATAGATATAAAGATAATTAAGTTTCAAACTAAAGAGCAAGCACAAAATTCTCCATGTCCTTTTACAACTTATAGTTTATTTTATAATGGAGAATTTATAACAAATGAAATATTATCAGAAAGCAAGTTTAATAAATTTATTATTGAAAAGGGGATTATTTAGGAGAGATATATATGGATTATATAGTCGCAAAAAGTATTATATCTGGATATAGAGAAAGTAATAATTGGTTTGGGATTAATTATAATATGAATATTTATAAGGGTTGTAATCATGGATGTATATATTGTGATAGTAGAAGTGAGTGCTATGGTATAAATAATTTTGAAAGTGTTAGGGCTAAAGAAAATTCTTTAGAAATAATAAGAAGAGAATTAAAATCTAAAAGAAAAAAGGGTATTGTTGGAACTGGTGCCATGAGTGATCCTTATAATCCCTTTGAGAAGAGGCTTTCTTTAACACGCAGTGCATTAGAAATTATTGATAACACTGGATTTGGAGTAGCAATTGCAACAAAAAGTGATTTAATTATAAGAGATATTGATATTTTAACAAGAATTAAAAAACATTCACCAGTACTTTGTAAAATTACAATTACAACAGCAGAAGATGATTTGTGTAGAAAGATTGAAGCAAATGTTGTAGTTACATCTAAGAGGTTTGAAGCAGTAAAAAGATTATCTGAGAATGATATTTATACGGGAATTTTACTAATGCCTATTTTGCCATTTATTAATGATATAGAAGAAAATATAGTTAGTATTGTAAGACTAGCAAAAGAAAAGGGGGCTAAATTTATATATCCTGCATTTGGTGTTACTTTAAGATCTAATCAAAGAGACCACTTTTTTGATATGATAGATAAATCTTTTCCTAAGATAAAAGAAAAATATATGAAAAGTTTTGGTAATGACTATATGTGTAATAGTCCTAATGCTAGAACTTTATATAAAACATTTAAGAATGAATGTGAAAGATTTGGGTTGCTTTATAAAATGAATGATATAATTGATGGTTACAAAAATGGATATAGTAATGAGCAACTAAGCTTATTTAATATATAATTATAAAGTATAGAGATACCTTAATGTGGGTATCTTTTATTTATTTCTTAGTAAACTGTAAAAAGATTAGTCTTTTATAGTTTTCTATTTCAACTGGGAATATGAAGGCGTATATAAATGTGAATAGAAATGGGGAAATAAGAAAATTTACATATTATCTATTTGGGTTTAATTTCATGGAGTTAATTTTGTACAAGCATCTGTTATATGTTATCATTAGTATAAAGTTTATTAGCATATGACGAAAATTTTACTTTCAGGAGGAGAAATATGATTAAGGCAGTATTATTTGATTTAGATGGAACATTATTAGATACAAACGAATTAATTTATAATTCATTTGATAAAACTTTTAAAGATAAACTAGGAATGGAATTAAAAAGAGAAGAAATAGTAGACTTTTTTGGAAGACCATTAGGAGATCCATTTAAAAAGCATGCTAAAGAAGAAGATGTTGCAGATTTAGTAGCCTATTATAGAGAATATAATGAGGCAATACATGATACTATGTGCTTTGCTTTTGATGGAGTTAAAGAGCTTTTAACTAGCCTTAAAGAAAAGAAAATTAAAATAGGTATAGTAACATCTAAAAGAGCTGAGCTTGCTATAAGAGGAATGAAGATAGCAGGAATATATGATTTTATGGATATAATTATAACCCCAGAATCAACAGAACTTCATAAACCAAATCCAGACCCAGCACTTAAAGCATGTAGTGAATTAGGAATAGAACCAAATGAAGCTATTATGGTTGGAGATAGTCATTATGATATATATTGTGGAAAATCAGCAGGATGTAAGACTTGTGCAGTGAGTTATACTTTTATAGGAATGGATAAATTAAAAGAATCTGAGCCAGATTATTTTATAGATAAACCAATAGATATTTTAAATTTATTATAACTAGGAGGGTAAAATGAAGAAAATAGTAATTTTAGATGGAAAAACTTTAGGAGAACTAGACTTTGATAAATTAAGAGAATTTGGGGAATTAGCTTATTATGATACTACAAAACCAGAAGAGGTAGTAGAAAGAATAAAAGATGCTAATATAGTTTTAACTAATAAAGTAGTATTAAATGAAAATAATTTAAAAGAAGCTAAAAATTTAGAACTTATATGTGAAACTGCTACAGGCTTTAATAATATTGATATAGTATATGCAAAGAAGAATAATATTGCAGTAACAAATGTTGCTGGATATTCAACTAATACAGTAGCTCAACATACATTTGCAACAGTATTATCTTTATATGATAAATTATCTTATTATGATAATTATGTTAAATCTGGGGATTATGCAAAATCAGGTCTTTTTACTAATGTAAGTAAGCCTTTTTATGAGTTAGAAGGTAAAACCTGGGGAATTATAGGCTTTGGAGCAATAGGAAAAAGAGTGGCTAAAATAGCAGAAGTATTTGGAGTTAATGTAATTTATTATTCTACTTCAGGAAAAAATTCAAATAGTGAATATAAGAGAGTAAGCTTTGAGGAATTATTAGATAAGTCTGATATAGTTTCTATTCATGCTCCATTAAATAAAGATACACAAGGCTTAATTAACTATGAAGCTCTTAAAAATATGAAAAAGTCATCTATATTAGTTAATATGGGGAGAGGGCCAATAGTAGTTGAAGCAGATTTAGCAAAAGCATTAGATGAAGAACTTATTGCTGGTGCTGCTTTAGATGTATTTGAAGTAGAGCCTATTAAAGAAGATAACCCATTAATATCTATAAGAAATAAAGAAAATTTAGTTGTAACACCACATATTGCTTGGGCAAGTGTAGAAGCAAGAGTGAGATTATTTGAAGAAGTAATTAATAATATTAAAGCCTTTTATAATGGTGAAATAAGAGGAAGAGTTGAATTATAAGATTAATAAATTATTTAGAAATATTTGACAAAAGGTTTTAATTATAGTATATTACTAATTAACTCAATATTGAAAAGCTTAGAATGAGAGTAGTAAAAAGTAAGAGATATTAAAGAGAGTAGGGAGATGGTGAGAGCCCACATATTATCGCTTTTGAACTCGCTCAGGAGCTACAAGGCCGAATGGGGAAGTAGGTTTTGTCGGCAGAAATATGCCGTTATTTCAATTAAGTTAAAACTTGGATGGTACCGCGTAAATCGCTCCAATTAGGAGTAGGTTTATGCGGTTTTTTAAATTTCTATATAAATAAGGGGGCATTTAAATGAATTATAAGAAGTATAAAAGATTTCAAACAATTAAGCTAAGGGAAAGAGCATGGCCAGATAATGAAATTAATAAAGCACCTATATGGTGTAGTGTTGATCTAAGGGATGGAAATCAAGCATTAATTAATCCTATGACAGTAGAAGAAAAAATAAAGATGTTTAATCTTTTAATAGAATTAGGATTTAAAGAAATAGAAGTAGGATTTCCATCAGCTTCGAAAATAGAATTTGATTTTTTAAGAACATTAGTAGAAAATAAATTGATTCCTGAAGGGGTAAAGGTTCAAGTATTAACACAAGCTAGACCACATTTAATAGAAAAGACTTTTGAAGCCTTAGAAGGAGTAAAAGAAGCAATAGTTCATATATATAATTCTACATCTATTCTACAAAGAGATGTTGTATTTAATATGAGTAAAGAAGAAATAAAATCTATAGCTGTAGAAGGAATAAAACTAGTTAAAGAGTATGCTAAGTCTTTTAAGGGAAAATTATATTTAGAATACTCACCAGAGAGTTTTACAGGAACAGAAGTTGATTATGCACTTGAAGTATGTGAAGCTGTTTTAGACACTTGGGGAGCTAGTAATGATAATAAAGTAATAATAAATCTTCCATCTACAGTAGAAATGGATACACCTAATGTATTTGCAGATCAAATAGAATGGATGAGTAGAAACTTTAGTGATAGAACTAGAATAATTTTAAGTGTACATCCACATAATGATAGGGGCACTGGTGTTGCTACTGCAGAGCTTGCAATGTTAGCAGGAGCAGATAGAATTGAAGGAACTTTGTTTGGAAATGGAGAAAGAACAGGAAATGTAGATATATTAAATTTAGCATATAATATGTTTTCTCATGGAATAGATCCTAAGCTTCAATTAGATAATATAAATAAAATAATAGATGTATATGAGAAGTGTTGCAAAATACCTGTTCATATAAGGCATCCCTATGCAGGAGAACTAGTATTTACTGCGTTTTCAGGTTCTCATCAAGATGCAATAAATAAAGGCATGAAAAAGTATATAGAAAGAAATAATGATATTTGGGAAGTTCCATATTTACCTATAGATCCTAGTGATTTAGGAAGAGAATATGAAGCATTAGTAAGAATAAATAGTCAATCAGGAAAAGGTGGAGTAGCCTTCGTTTTAGAAAGTCATTTTGGATATAAAATGCCTAAGAGTATGCATAAAGAGTTTGGTGATATAATACAAAATATAACAGAAAAGTGTGGAGAAATATCACCAAAGGTAATTATGGAGAAATTTAAAGAGGAGTATTTAGAGGTTGTAGGACCATTTAAATTATTAAAGTTTAAGATAGAAGATAGTGATAGTTTAAATAATGAATATCAAAATACTAAAATAAACGTTACTTTCTTATTTAATGGAGAAGAAAAGAGCGTTATAGCAGAAGGAAATGGACCGATAGATTCATTGAAAAAAGCATTAATTAAAAGTAATTTAATTGAAACTACAATATTAGATTATGCTGAACATTCTTTAGGAGAAGGTTCAGAAGCTAAAGCAGCTGCTTACGTTGAAATGAAGAGAGTAGATAATTCTAAGGTTACTATTGGAGTAGGAGTAGATAGTAATATAACTATAGCATCAATAAAAGCAGTATTTAGTGCTATAAATAGACTTTATAGAAATTAGAAAATTAGATATTAGATTATTTTAGCGAGCTCAAATTTTGGGTTGAAAATTTAAAATCACATTAAATTTAGCATTAAAATTCAAATAGTTCTAAAGCAACTATTTAACTAGTTTTAATGCTATTTTTTATAAAAAACACATGTAAATTAAAAACAAGTTCGCAGCGTTAATAAATTTATTAATGTTGTGAACTTTAATGTGATTTTTTAATGTAAATAAATCAGAGAAATTAAATGGAATATATTTGAAAATTGTGTTATTATAATATTAAATAAGCATTTCGCAAGAGTATTAAATTATTCTCTATTTATATTTAAATGGGAGGAGTTATATGGTAACTAAAAAGAAAATAGAAAAATTAGGATATAAGTTAGCGATAATTTTTTTTGTAATACAAATAATAATTCTTTGCACATATAGAGAAATAACTGTTATTTCTAATGTGTTCTTAACTATCGCATCAATTTTATTAGCTACTACAACTGTCTATAAATATTTTTTTAACAAAAATGATTTCCAATAAAATATGTATCATAAAAGTAAGATTCAGATAATATTTTTATCGAAGGCTATGATAATAAACAACTTTAATATATTACAAACTACAAAAGATCGAGCATAAACTCGACCTTTTTTTGTATGGTTTTTGAATATGAAAGTATTAAATAGTTTTATAGATTCTCGGCTTTTTCTTCTGACCATTGATTTTCTAGCCATTCTTTAAGTAAATCATTAAGAATTTTTCTTAAAACTTTACCAATGATATAGTAGCAATTTTCATTTAGATTAGCTAGTGAAACTCTTAGAGACCATTCAGAAGAAGCAAATCCATCTCCATTTAATAAGATTACAGAGTAATTTTTAGCTAAATCATATAGTATATCAAATGGTGTATAATTAGTTAATATATAGCTCGCAAAATCTTCATTAAATTTGCTTCTTGCCCAATCAATTATATTTAATTCAGTATAATAAGAAGCATCATTAGGATTATCTATAATATCTAACTCCATACCTTCAAATAATAAAGCTTTACGCTTTTTACATATTTCAATAGTAAGGTTTTTATATTCATTATTAGAATCAACAAGAGCAAATGCGCAGAATAAAGCCATTTGGACTTGCTGTGGAGTTGATAAACCAGCAGTATGATTAAGAGCAACTTGTCTACTATCTGCAACCAATCTATCAATAAATTTTATATTACTAGGATTGGATGACATATGTTTATATCTTTTATTTATTTCAATTTTATCCTCAGGTGAAAGATCTAATAAAAGATTATTAAATACATTGTTTTTATTTAATAATATTGTACCAAGTCTCCAGCCGGTAACACCAAAGTATTTTGACAAAGAGTACACTCCTAATGTATTGTATGGTAAATGTGCAATTATAGATTTAAAATTTTCTATAAAAGTACAATAAACATCATCAGTTATTATCATTAAATCTGGATTGTAATTTTTAACTATATTAACTAAGTTATTTTTACATTCATCACTTAATGCTATTGAAGCTGGATTATTTGGATTAACAATAAATAATGCTTTTATGTTAGTATCTTTAAGTTTTTCTAGTTCCTCAATTGAATATTGCCAAGTTGGATTATTATTTTCATCCAATTCATTTGCATGAATTCTTACTACGTCAAAATCATAGTTAGGTAAGTGAGGAATTTCTAGATAAGGGGTAAAAATAGGTGTCATTAAAGCAATTTTATCACCTTTATTTAATAGCTTGTTTGATGTTAAAGAATCAAAAATATAACACATTGCAGCAGTGCCACCTTCTACAGCAAAAACATCAAATTTGTTATCAAATTTAGTATCACCACATAATTCCTTTAGTAAGTATTTGTTAACTATTTTTTCTATGTGTATAAGCATTCTATCTGGAACTGGATAGTTATCACCAATAATTCCATCAGTAATTTCAAATAGAAAATCATCTGGATTAAAATTAAGTTCATCAATACAATAACTTATTATTTGTTTTAATAAATGAATGCCAGGTAAATTAGTATTTTTATTATAGTAATCTAAAAATCTTTCATAAATTCCACTTTTACTAACAATACCAGCTAAATTATTCATACATAAATTTCTTTGACATTCCAAAACTGCAAATTGTCCAAGTGTGAAAAATGCTTGTCTAGGAGTTGAGGAAGTCCAGTTAGGATTACCTCTGCCAGCATCTAAAATATTTCCATTAAATTTTTCCTTATTAAGGTTAGCTAATTCTATTAATTTATCTTTAAATTCGAAAGGACTTATTTTACCATAAAGATTTAATAAGTTATCCTTTGTTAGTGTTACATCCATTATGGGTACTCCTTTTCAAATGTACTATTAATTCCTACTAATAGTATATATCCCCATAATAAAAAATCAAGGAATCTTGCAAAAAATATAATTAATGAAATAAATTATTCAAAAAATACTAATTTATTAAATTATATATGTCATAATAGGTAAAGAATTATTAAAGTATTAAATGTTAATAAATATAAAATTAGAATTTATTATATGTATCTTTTATGATTAAAATAAAAAGTAGTTGAAATTTTTAATATAAGCGTATATAATTACGTTATAATTTAATAACGTTCGGTTGAAGATAGTGGGAGAGAGATTTTTAAGTAAATCCACCGAAGAAGTAAATCTTTCAGGTATTAGGACCGCTATTGGACGAACCTCTGGAGAGACTCAGAGATGAGCACCGAAGGAGCAAGATAATTTAAGTTTTAAATTATTGAAACTCTCAGGTAAAAGGACAGGGGATAAGATAGGTCTATAAAGTTTTATTATTTTATTAGGGCTTGTTTACCTATCTATTCTCCTCCGTAAATTTTAATTTAAGGGGGATTTTTTTATGTTAAATCAAATTCAATCAATTTTAAGTACTATTGACAGTATAATATGGGGGCCACCATTGTTAATACTATTAGTTGGTACAGGAGTATATTTGACGTGGAGATTAAAACTACTGCAAATATTTAAATTACCTTTAGCACTAAAATATATATTTTCAAAAGAGGAAGATAATGATGAAGATGCAAAGGGGGATGTTACTAGTTATGGAGCGTTATGTACTGCTTTATCTGCAACTATAGGTACTGGTAATATAGTTGGGGTTGCAACTGCAATTAAAGCTGGAGGGCCGGGAGCATTATTTTGGATGTGGATAGCAGCATTTTTTGGTATGGCTACTAAATATGCTGAAGGATTACTTGCTATAAAGTACAGAGAAGTAGACGAGAATGGGCAAATGTCTGGTGGACCAATGTATTATATAAAAAATGGGCTAGGATTAAATTGGTTAGCTAAATTATTTGCAATATTTGGAGTAGGGGTTGCTCTGCTTGGAATAGGAACATTTGGGTAAGTAAAGTCTATTGCCGATGCAGCTAAAATAGGATTTAATATTCCATTAGTAGTTACAGCTATAGTAGTTACTATACTAGTTGCTTTAGTTACTTTAGGAGGAATAAAAAGAATTTCAAGTGTATCAGAAAAAGTTGTTCCTTTTATGGCTATACTATATATAGTAGGGGTTATATTGGTTTTAGTATGTAACTTTACGAAAATACCATCAGCTATTAGTTTAATAATAAGAAGTGCATTTAATCCTGAGGCGGCTTTAGGTGGAGCAGTAGGAATAACAATTTCTATTGCTATGCAAAGAGGGATTGGGAGAGGAGTATTTTCAAATGAAGCAGGACTTGGTAGTGCTCCTATAGCAGCTGCGGCAGCAAAAACAAAATCCCCTGTTAAACAAGGATTAATTTCTATGACAGGGACATTTATTGATACAATTATAATTTGTACAATGACTGGGATAGTTATAGTTGTTACAGGAAGCTTTAATGGTAATTTAGAAGGGGCAGCATTAACTACAGCAGCATTTGAAAATGGTTTACCAATAGCTTTATTAGGGAAATATATAGTTAACATAGGATTAATGTTTTTTGCATTTACAACTATATTAGGATGGAATTATTATGGTGAAAGATGTATAGAATATTTATTTGGAGTAAGAGGAATAAAACCTTATAAAATTATATTTATAGCCTTAGTAGCAATAGGACCTTTCTTACCATTAGAGATGATATTTATTATAGCAGATATAGTAAATGGACTTATGGCATTTCCAAATCTAATTGGATTAATAGGACTTAGACATGTGATAATTTCAGAGACTGAAATATTCTTTAATGATTTAGGAGTAAAAGGTAATTTAGAAGCTGAGGAAAAAATGACAGTTTAAGGTGGAAAAGTCCACCTTTTTATATAAAAAATGTAACTTTATATATTTAAATATATATGTTTTAATTAATAATTTACATAAATAAAATTGATAGCATTTTAAAGGATTAATATGCTTATTTAAGTAAAATAGCATAAATTAAACAATACATAAGATTTATTTCTTAAATATTAATTAAATTTTCATAATAAACTTTATATAAATAAAATATTATTTATAATATATGTATATATTTATAGTGAAATATATTTTGGAGGTGAGTTTTTGGAGTATAAAGGAACGTATAAAGGTATTGGTGATTATAAGGAAAATTATATTAAGGGTAGTATAAAGAAGACACTGTTGACAATAATTTTTATTATTACGTTTATAAGCACATTAGTATTTATAACCTCTAAATTTATTAATAATGATAGTGAAGAGATGTTACTTTCAAATGAAAACATAACTAAGTATATAGATATATGTGATGAGGCAAGTGTTGGAGGATTTCAATTAAATTGGCAAGAGGTAGCTGCAATAAATGGATCAATAAATAATGGGAGTTTTGATATAGACAATGATGTTATAAGTAAAATAATAAATTCATTTTATAAAAAGGATGATAACGGAAATGTTATTGGATTAAGTAGCTTTAAAGTAGTAGCTAAATCCTTAAAGCTAAATAGTGAAGAAGAAGAAACGGCTAATAAATATCTGGAGGGATTAAAAAATAACTATATCCATAGAGAATTAGCAAAGGATAATTCTAAGCTTGAATTTATAAATGAGATATCAGAAATTGCTTTTGATAACTATAAAAGTTATGGAATACTGCCTTCAATAACTATTGCTCAAGCAATTTTAGAATCAGGATGGGGTGAGTCTACATTGTCATCAGAGTATAATAATCTTTTTGGCATAAAGGCTGATGAAAGATGGAGTGGAGATAGTATTGATCTTCAAACTAAGGAAAATTATGATGATGTTATTGTTGGAGCATTTAGATCCTATAAAGATATAAAATCATCAATAAGAGATCATGGTAAATTTCTATGGGAAAATAAAAGGTATTCTGCAAATGGATTATTTGAAGCTAAAAGTTATAAAGATCAAGCACAAGCTTTAGAAAATGCAGGTTATAGCACTGCAAAAGATGAAGAAGGAAATCTAATTTATGGAGATAAGTTAATAAGAGTTATTCAGGAAAATAATTTAATGTTATATGATACTAAGGTACAAAGAAAATAAAATAGAGATTATTTTATAAAGCTATTTAATGTAAAATATAGAATGTGAAACTTAAAATTTCGTGGGCATTTAGGTATGAAAGACTTAAATTTATATTATTTAAAACTACTTTTAGTAGTTTTTACATTCATTCTACATTCTAAATTTTACATTTTTAATTGAGCGACAGCACCTATTTTATTTTAAATTTAGTTTCTGATTGAACTAAATTAATTTCTTTTTTTGATACGGAATCTATTTTTATAAAATAATTTCCTTTACTTATTATACTAATAAATTTTAATAATATTTTTTCATAACCTTGAACTTCCATTTCAACCATACCATTATCCATATTACGAACCCATCCTGTTAAGTTAAGGTTAATTGCATTCATTTGACAAAAATATCTAAAACCTACACCTTGAACTCTGCCTTCAACAATAATATAATATCTGATCATAATATCACTCCTTTATTAGAATAATTATAAAAATTATATCATAAATACAAGATTATTATGAAGAAAGGATTAATAATTTATATGAAAAATGGTATAATTTAGATGAGGATTTTAAAAAGAGGGGGAGTATTATGGAAAAGTCATTAGTACTTATAAAGCCAGATGCTGTAGAAAAAAACTTAATAGGAAATATAATTAGTAAATATGAAGAAAATAATCTTAAAGTAGTTGCACTAAAAATGCAAACGATATCTAAGGGGTTTGCATGTAAGCATTATGAAGAACATATTGGTAAAAGCTTTTTTGAACCATTAATAATGTTTATAACTAAAGGGCCCTTATGTGCATTAATTTTAGAAGGAGAAAATGCAATTGAGAAGATAAGAGAAATTAATGGTAATACAAATCCGGAAGAAGCTAAAGAGGGTACCATAAGAAGATTATATGCATCCAATAATAGGGAAAATTGTGTTCATGCCTCTGATAGTACTGAAAGTGCTAAAAGAGAAATTAAATTATGGTTTGGAGATTCAAATTTATAAATTAAGAAAAGGTGGTTAAGACATCACTTAATTTAGAATATAAAATAAAAAATTATGGTAGTGATTATATTGAAACACTACCATAATTTTTATTGTTTGAAGCCTGCTATTAGCAAAGTTTACATTAATCGTATAATTCAATTTTAATATTGTGATGGTATTTACTCTAATCTATTTTTACTTTTAGCCATGCATCATCATATAGTTTTATTTTGTTTCCTAAGTCTGTAAATATTTCGCATTTATCAAGAACTTCATCAGGAGGATAAACAGTTTCATCTTCTTGAGTTTCTTCATCTAATAATTCATAAGCTGCTGTATTAGGTGTTGCATAGCCTATATATTCAACATTTTCTTTAGCATTTTCAGGTTCTGATAAGAAGTTTATAAACTCTTCAGCTTCAGATTTGTGTTTAGCTCCTTTTGGTATAACCATAACGTCAAACCATTTATTAGAACCTTCTTTTGGAACAACATATTGAAGGTTTAAATCAGGAGCTTCTTCTTGAATAAATATAGCATCTCCAGAATAAACAGTAGCAAATGTTGCTTCACCATTAATCATCTTATCTTTAACTTCATCCATAACATATGATTGAACTAATGGTTTTTGTTTTATTAATTCTTTAGCAGCTTCGTCTAATTCGTCTTTATCAACTGAATTTAATGAATAACCAAGTTTAACTAAGGAAATCGCAAGGGTGTCTCTTATTGAATCAAACATAAATATTTCACCTTTATATTTAGGGTTCCATAAAATATCCCAGCTATCTACAGGATCATCAACTTTATCAGCATCATATATTATACCTATTGTTCCCCACATATAAGGAACAGAATATTCATTCTTAGGATCATAAGGAAGATTTTTGAAGTCTTCACCAATATTTTTATAGTTTGGGATGTTATTAAAATCTATTTTTTCTAACATATCTTCGTTAATCATTTTTTCCACCATATAATCAGAAGGAAAAATTAAATCATATGTACCGGGACTATTTTTAACTTTTTGATACATGATTTCATTAGATTCATAGGTATCATAGATTACATCTATACCTGTTTCTTCTTCGAACTTTGAAATTAAATCCTCATTTATATAATCCCCATAGTTAAATACATTGAGGGTCCTTGTACTTTTAGAGCTATCTTCATTTTTAGAACATCCTACAAAAGATGAGGATATTAAAAATAATGAAGATAAAATAGCAATAGACTTCTTAAGCTTCTTCAATTTTATCACCTCTTGATGTAAATTCTTTTCTATTAGCAATTAATAGAAGAGTTAGAACAGTTACAAACATTAAAGTAGAAAGGGCATTAATTTCAGGTTTAATACCTCTTCTTGCCATAGCAAAAATTTCTATAGAAAGGTTTGTAACTCCTGGGCCAGCTGTGAAAAAACTAATAACAAAATCATCAATAGACATTGTAAATGCCATTAGCATACCAGCAAAGATACCAGGTTTAATTTGAGGTAATATTATTTTTCTTAATGTATAAGACGGTGTAGCTCCTAAATCTAATGCAGCTTCTTCAATATTTTCAGGTAATTGTCTAAGCTTTGGTAAAACTGCTAATATCACATAAGGAATATTAAATGTAATATGAGCTAGTAACATTGTAGTAAATCCAAAATCTAATTTTGTAAGTGGTCTAATGAATATAAATAAACTCATTAAGGCAATACCAGTTACTATATCAGGATTTAATACAGGCAGATAATTTATATTTAATAAAAGGGCTTTTTTAGGACCTTTCATTTTATTTATTCCAATTGCTGCTAAAGTACCAATTATTGTAGCTACTATAGAAGAAATAACAGCTATAATAACTGTAAAGAATAAAGCTTGCATAATTCTTTCGTTCTTAAAAAGCTCACCATACCATTTAAATGTAAAGCCTGACCATTTTCCCATAGTCTTAGAATCATTGAAGGAGAATACTATTAAGGCAACTATAGGTGTATATAAAAAGATAAATACTAATAATAAATAAAACTTTTTAATAAAATTTTCTAGTTTCTTTACCATAATTGACCGCCTCCTTCTTTAGCATCAGAATTATCAAATTTACTCATTATAGCCATAGAAATTAATATTATTATCATCATAAATATTGAGATAGATGAACCAAAGTTCCAATCACCCATCATAGTAAATTGTTGTTCAATTAAGTTACCTAAAAGCATATATTGTCCGCCACCAAGTAATCTAGATATTACAAATGTAGAAACAGCAGGCATAAATACCATAGTTATTCCTGAAACTACTCCTGGCATACTTAATGGAAGTACTATTTTTCTAAATATTTCACTTCTATTTGCACCTAAATCAGCAGCTGCATTTAATAAGTCTTTATCCATTTTTGTTAATACAGTATAGATTGGTAGTACCATGAATGGTAAAAAGTTATAAATCATACCAAGTATTACAGCACCATCATTATATAAGAAAGTAAAAGGACCAACTCCGAAATATCCAAGAATATTATTTATAAATCCGTTTTTGCCTAATATAGGTAACCAAGCATAAGTTCTAAGTAAGAAGTTCATCCACATAGGTACTATAAAAAGCATTATTAAAATGTTACCTTTAGAAGGTTTCATTTTAGATATAATATATGCAACAGGATATCCTAAAACTAAGCACCATATTGTAGATAATAAAGCAAGCCATAAGCTTCGTCCAAAAACCTTTATATATTGAGGTTGAAGTAGTCTTGTAAAGTTTTCTAAGGAGAATGCATAGTCTCCCTCAGGTGTTGTTACAGTAAAGCCGAAGAATAGAACTATTAATAAAGGAATTACAATAAATAGGGCACTCCAGATTATAAAAGGAGATGCAGCAATGTTTCTATTAGCTTTCTTTGCCTTACTCATTATTTGAAACCTTTCTCATAATATGAATATCTTCTGGATAAATATCTAATCCTATAACAGAATTTACTTCTGCAAATTTAGTATTATGGATTATCCATGTATTACTTCCTTCTTCAACTTCTATTTCATAATGAACACCTTTAAAAATTATTGATTTAACAGTTCCTTTTATCATTCCTTTATGAGGAGATACAATTTTTATATCTTCTGGTCTTATAACTACATCAATTAATTCGTTTTGCTTAAATCCTTTGTCAACACATTCGAAAGTTTTATTACAGAATTCTACTTTAAAATCTTCTAACATAGTACCGTCTAAAATGTTACTTTCACCTATAAAGTCAGCAACAAAAGCATTAGCTGGTTCATTATATATGTCTTCGGGAGAACCCATTTGCTGAATTTTACCTTTGTTCATAACTATGATAGTATCAGACATAGTTAAAGCTTCTTCTTGGTCATGAGTTACAAATATAAATGTAATTCCAAGTCTTTGTTGTATTCTTTTAAGTTCAATTTGCATTTCTTTTCTAAGTTTTAAATCAAGTGCCCCAAGAGGTTCATCTAAAAGAAGAACTTCAGGTTCATTAATTAAAGCTCTTGCAATTGCAACTCTTTGTTGTTGACCACCACTTAAGGAATCAACACTTCTTTTTTCAAAGCCTTCTAAAGAAACTAACTTAAGCATTTCTTTAACTTTTGAATCTATTTCATTTTTAGGAGTTTTTTTTATTTTCAATCCAAATGCAACATTTTCATATACATTCATATGAGGAAATAAAGCATATTTTTGGAATACGGTGTTTACTTGCCTTTTATATGGAGGTAAAGTTGAGATATCAGTTCCATTAAATAAAACTTCACCTTTATCTGCATCTTCAAATCCAGCAATTATTTTTAATGTTGTTGTTTTTCCACATCCACTAGGGCCAAGTAATGTTAAAAATTCATTCTTTTTAATGTTTAATGAAAGGTTGTCTAAAACACAATTATCTTTAAAGGTTTTAGAAATACCTTTTATTTCAATTATATTTTGTTTCAAAATAAACACCTCTTTCTATTGAATTAAAATGATGGTGGAGTACTTACCCAAATAACTTTGGCTTGTGTTTTTCCTCCGTTTGAAATATAGTGATTAGATCTAGGCTTAAAATAGAAGCTTTCTCCCTTTTTAACCTTGAACTTCTTTTTACCTAAATGTAATAGTATAGTTCCAGATAAAACAAAACCAAATTCTTCACCTTCATGAGGTTCTTCTTCTATATATTGCCCACCTGGTTCTAAAGTTATCATGATTGGTTCCATTTCATTTTTTTGAGCATTTGGTATAAGCCACATTAGCTTATACTTTAAATCTTCATTTTCAGTTTCAAACATATCTTCATATGTATATGCAACCTTTTCCTCACTAGCATCACTAAAGAACTCTGTAAGATTAGTTCCAAGTATTTCTAGAATATCTATTAATGTTGCTATTGATGGAGAAGTTAAATCATTTTCTACTTGAGATATGAATCCTTTAGATAGTTCGCATCTATTGGCAAGTTCTTCTTGAGTTAATTGCTTTTCAATACGTAATCTACGTATCTTTTCTCCGATTTCCACAACTACACCTCTACTTTAATAAATTTTATAATACTAAACCTTAAGTTTAAAATTACTAAACAAACAATAGATATTATATATTTTAATTTGATATAAATCAATATTTTTTCTAAAAAACTTATAAAAATTTATATGAAAATTTTATCTTGAAAGCATTGATTCTATTAAAGTACGCTAGATTGGTATGCAATTTAGTTTAATAAAACAACACTAAAAGTTTAGTAATACTAAATAAATTTCAGGTGATTTAAATTTTCTGAAATTATCAAATTATTAAAAAGTATAGTGAAAACCTATATTTTCAAATTATTACCTGTGATGAATTGAATTAGTATTATTAAAAAAAAATTAAATTTAAATTACTTAGTTATTATATTCTTTTCATATAACTTGATTAAACATTAATTTTATGAGATAGTAATCTATATATTGACTGGAAAAATAGAGTAAATATTTATAGGTGATATAATGAATGAAAAGTTAAGTTTATATAGAAGAAATGGAAAGATAGCTTATATAAGGAAACCTAGCTATGAGGAACTATCCTTTGTTAAAGAATTATGGGGAAACAAAGAGAATATGGGAGAGGTTGGTGCGGCATATTCATTTCCAAGAGAAAAATGGGAAATGTTTTATAAGAAAATGATACAACCTACAGATGGGAAAAATTTTTATTGCTTGGTATACACACTTGATGATAAGGCTATTGGAGAAGTGAGTTTTCATGGATACAATTCTGCAACTAAGGTAGCTAGAATAAATATAAAAATACATCATGAATATAGAAGAATGGGATATGGAGAAGAGGCCTTAAGGTTATTATTGGAGTATTATTTTTTAGAGTTCGGGGGAGAAGCTATAATAGATACAGTAAAATTGAATGAGGCTAAATCTTTATTAAAGAAAGTTGGATTTGAAGAGATAAATAATTTTAGAAAGCAATACACATATAAATTAACTAAGAATAACTTTTTAAATTGTAAAACAAATAATAAGAAAAAGATTGCTGTTTTAGCGTATGATGATATGGATATAGCGGAATATTCAATTGCATTTAGTATATTTGCAAAGATAAATGAAATTTTAGAGGATGATTACTTTAAAATACATTCAGTATCAAGTAAAGCAAAAATTAAATCAAATAATATAGATATAACAATTGATAAAATAGTAAGTATAGATATATTTAATCCAAACATAGTTATAATTCCAGGGGGAATGGGGGCATCCATAGCTACTAATGATAATATTCTGATGAATTATATAAGAGAAAGATATAATGAGTGTGACTATATAACTACTTTTTCAAATGGAATTTACTTTCTTGATAAGTTTAATGATATAAATGGAGTTGCAATTCCTGAATCTAAATGGAAAATAGAAGGGGCAATTGAAGTTAAGAGATCATTTGTTGATAATGGAAAATTAATGTTTGCTTCAAATATGATTGGAATTATAGAGCTCTGTATAGAAATTGTTAAGAAATTAGTAGGTGAAGACATAAGCAAGAAGTTATATAAAGAACTTGGAGCCAAGTAATTAAGTAATAAAGAGAACTATTTATGAAATCTAACAAAATATATAGAATTATATGAGATATACCTGTTAGATATATGTATATATTTTACTAGTAGATATTTAAATGGATATTTTACTCAAGGAAATCATTACTTAAATGCAAATGTATTTAATAGGGAACTTTAATAGACAATTTCTTATGTAGAACTTATAATGAATAGGAGAATATAAGTTGTTGTTAATTGTCCAAAAGAGGAGAAGATAAATATGCTAAAAGGTAGAATTCATTCAATCGAAAGTATGGGGCTAGTTGATGGACCAGGTATTAGAGTAGTAGTATTTTTTCAAGGTTGCAAATTAAGATGTCTTTATTGTCACAACCCAGATACATGGAGTGAAAATGAAGGTGATGAGTATACTTCAGAAGAACTAGTTAAAAAAATAAAAAGGTTTAAAAGCTATTTTACTACTTCAGGTGGAGGAGTTACTTTTTCAGGTGGAGACCCATTAAGACAACCAGAGTTTTTATTAGAAGTTCTTAAGGAATGTAAGACGGAAGGAATACATACGTGTTTAGATACATCAGGTGTAGGGTTTGGAGAATATGATGAAATTTTAAAATATACTGATTTAGTATTATATGATGTCAAGCATTTATCAGAAGCTGGATATAAGGATATGACAGGTTTTAAAATAGATGAAACAAATAAATTTTTAGATGCATGCAAAAAGTCAGGTACTAAGCTTTGGATAAGACAAGTAGTTGTACCAGGAAAGACAGATAGTGAAGAGTACATGCAAGAACTTAAAGAGTTTATTAATTCATTAGAAAATGTTGAAAAGGTAGAATTATTGCCATATCATTTATTAGGTGTAAATAAATATGAAACATTAGGATTAAAATATAGGTTAGATGGAACTCCAGCTATGGATAAAGAAAAGTGTAAATTACTTAAAGAAAAGTTTTTTAGTGAGTTTTAAAATCTATTTTAAGCAATAATAAATCCCTAGAGGCTATTCTAGGGATTTATTATTAAAAAATTATTTTTTTAATAGATTTGAAAAATATCCTGCAGGAATTAATCCTTTTTTCATACCTTGAATAACTGTTAAATAAGTAGCAGCTGTATCAAATCTAGCATCATGGTAGTTTCCACTACCTTCAAATAATTCATTTGCCTTATTTGTTATTTGATCTTCAGAAATTTGAAGAAAATCTATAACTTCTGCAAGCTTAGGATTTTTTATATTTCCAGATGGACTTGGTAAGTTACAAGGAGACTTATAATATGCCATAGTACAAAATGTATTTTTAGGCTCCCAAGTTGTATCTATAAGCCCAGCTTCCCAAAGTTGTTGTAATTCATGTTTTAAAAATTTTATATCGAATTGAACGTTATGTCCTATTATAAAGTCTGCATCGAAGAAATCGGGCATAAACTCATGGACACAATCTAAAAATTCTTTACCTTCTGAAAGGTCATATAATTTTTCAAGTGAAAATCCATGAATAGCCTCAGCACCTTCATCCATACTATCTACTGTAAAGAAGAAGTTTTTTCCAGTAGTTTTTTGCGGTTTAACTGAAGCATCTATAACTATATAACTTAATTGACATATATTACCTGGCTTTATGCTAGTTGTTTCTGTATCAAAAAATAGTAATTTCATTTTATCCTCCTAAGATTAAGTTTCTTATTATATAATAACATAAATTTAAAAAAAGTCCTAAAACATAATTATTGAACTATATGACCAGCTTAATAATAAAAAAATAACTAATAGAAATCTATTAGTTATCTTTCTTATTTATTTTCCTTCAAAAGCTTTAGAGATAACCTTTAATAATTCAAGACAAGTTTCTAATGTCTTTTTATTATCATCTAAGGCTGGATTAAATTCTACAAAATCCATAACTCTAACTAATGAAGTGTTAATTATAGTTTCAATTACTTTTTTTCCTTCTGAAAAGGTTAATCCATCTTCTACTGGAGTTCCTGTTCCTGGAACATAAGAAGGGTCTAGACTATCAATATCAAAGCTAAAATGAATGTTTTTTACATTTTTCATTTTAAAAGCTTCTAAAAGTTCTTTTAATACAATTTCTATGCCCTTAGTTTTAATATCTTTCATGGTCCATACGTTAAGATTATATTCCTTGATTAATTCAAGTTCACCTAAATCTAAGTCTCTGCAACCTAATAAAAATACATTTTCAGGTTTAACCTTTTTGCTAGAAGAATAAAGGGTAGTCAAAATTTCATGGCCTATTCCCATTGAACTAGCTAAAGGCATTCCGTGAATGTTTCCAGATGGGGAAGTCTCGTGTGTATTTATATCACCATGAGCATCCACCCAAACTACTGCAAGATCTTCATCAAAAAATTTACTGGAGCCAGCAACACTACCTATAGCAAGTGAATGATCTCCACCTATAACTAAAGGAAGATATGATTTACTTAATGACTCATAAACTTTATCAGCTAGTCCAACATTTGATCTCACAACTTCATCTAAATACTTCATTTTTGCGTTAGCTGCGTATTTATCATTTGAAGAAACATTTTTTACATGAACTTCGCCCATATCACAGACTTGGTGGCTTTTATTAAAGATATCTAGAAGGTTGTTCTCTCTTAAAATTTTTGGCCCATTTTCAACTCCAGGATTATCACATCCGTAGAATATAGGCATATCAATAATACTAATATTCATAAAACAAACCTCCGATTTGGAATAATTTTTTAGGGCAATAAATATATATTAATAGCTTCAAATCGATATGTAAATAAAAAAATGTGAAAAAATTATTACAATTACACAATTTTTAAATATATTATGAAAATATTAACTAAATACATATTATAATTATACTTTTTTGTCTTAAAATGTGAAAAAAAATCAAAATAGAAAGAAAAAAATTATAAATTCTATTTTGACCTATATAAAATTATATGTATGCGATGATGAAGTAATTTCTGCTATCTCTAACAATTTATTTAGAATTGCATAACTATTTTCTAAGTATATATTTTAATTTGATATTCATTCTATATGTTTACATATGATTTAGCTAATATACAATTGTTGAGGCCCTGAAATCTCTTCTACTATTACTAAGTAGAATAAATAAATTGTAGAATATAAATTAATAATAGTGTTTACTAAATAAATTAGTTTATAATTTATTTATTCCCTTATTAAAATTTGTTATTCCTTATTTATAAAGCTAAAAAAGGAGCATGTGCTCCTTTTTGTTAATAAAGTTCTTTATTATGATATCATTTCACTTAACTTTTGTAGTGCTTCTTCTCTTGTATCAAAAGAAAATTTATGTTCTTTAATGTAGTCTTGATCTATTTCTGGCAAATTTGATAATGGTTTAGAGTCGGAGTAAACTTTCTTTTCGGACTCAATTATATTACCATCAGAATCTGTTTTGAATAAGCTTATAAAACCATTTTCTTCACCTAAATAGTATTTATTAGATTCAAATTTACTTGTATTTGTAGCGTAATCTCTTGTGTAAACTAATTTATTAGTATCCCATTCAGAAAGAATATATCCTTGTGTTGATAGTTCTTCACTTAAATCTTCTTTAGTAAGATTTTCGCTTAATTTTAATTTGTTTTTTAAATTAATTAGATTTTCAGCCATATCTATATTATCATTTGTTTTTAGCATTATATAGATATTATCATCTAAATATTTATTATTCTCGCTATATACAGCTTCATTTTGAGTATCTACATTAGTTATATCTCTATTTGGATTAGTTATATAATCAGTTATAAAGTAACTTAAGCAAAAGCAAATTGCTAATAATGAAATAAATGAAACTAGCATAGCGGCTTTTTGTTTTTTACTAATATTCTTTTTTGTGGATTTCAAGTTTGAATTATTATTTAAATTATCCATATTTATCACCCCTTGTTCCTATTATTAACAGATGAGTATAAATTTAAACATTAAAAATAGAAAAATATAGTGTTTTTTAGATATTCAATATTAATAGTAAATTTTGTAATATAGCAAATAATTTATATATGGGCAGAATAGGTGTTTAATTAATCAATAAAAATGGGTGAATATAAAAGTATTTTAGTAGAAATAATGTAGATATATAATTTAAAAAATATAAATATGAAGAATAATATAGTTTGTTATTTATTTGTAACAAAGATGACAAATAAATTTAGTATAATATAATGGATATTGTTGTAAAAATAATGGACTTGGTTATATAATAATAAAGTAGAGGGAGGAATTAGGATGAGTGAAAATGATTCAGTGAAAAGAAAAAGTTCTAAAAGGAAGAAAAAAAATAATAAGAAAATTATATTAATATCTGTCATAAGCGTATTAGCAATAATTATAGCAACAGTTTGGGGGTACTATAATCATATTAGAAGTAAAATTTATGTTGAATACAAACCAGAAAGTAAGAAAGAAGTTAATTATAATGAGGTAGATGGAATTACTAATGTTTTATTAATAGGAACTGATGGTAGAACCTTAGATGAGCCAGCGAGGTCAGACTCAATTATTATAGCTACATTAGATAATAACAATAAAAAAGTTAAGTTAACTTCAATAATGAGAGATACATTAGTTGATATACCTGAATATGGAGAAAATAAAATAAATGCTGCCTTTGCTTTTGGAAGCTCAGAAGAAGATGATAAGGGCAAGCTTAAAGGTGCTGAAGGTGGAGCAGCCTTACTAATGGATACTATCGAACAGAACTTTGATTTGCATTTAGATAAATATATTATAGTAAACTTTTGGGGATTTGAAGCTATAATAGATGAAATTGGTGGAATTGAAGTAGATATAAAAGATTATGAAATAGATGAAGTAAATAAATACATAGGTGAATCAACAGGCGTAAACTCTCCGCCAATTACTGAAACAGGACTTCAAAAGGTAAATGGACAACAAGCTTTATCTTATGCAAGAATAAGGTATGTTGGAAATGGAAATTTTGAAAGAGGAGAAAGACAAAGCAAAGTATTACATGAAGTTGCTAAAAAATTAAAGGAAGTAAATCCTTTAAAATATGTAAGCATAGCTAATACTTTGTCAGAGCATGTTAAGACTAACATAGATATACCAGAAGCATTAAATTTAGCTTATACAATTTATAAGTTACCAAGTTTAGACTTTGAACAATTACAAATACCACAAACAGAGCTTATTGCAAGAGATAATTTATATAAAGACAGAGGATGGTGCTTATTAATAGATTTTGAACAAAACTCTAAAGTATTACATGATTTTATTTTTAATAATAAGCTACCTACCCCAGATGAGTTTGATTTATTAGCTGTTGAAAATGTGGCAGCAGCTTATAATGCAGAAGAAGCAAGATATAATTCTATATATAATATAAAACCAGAAGAATATAATGATAGGAATACTGAAACTATTCCTGAGCCAACTCCAGATAAAGATGTTGTGAAACCACCAGCAAATGGAGGAAATGGAACAACTAATCCACCAGCAAATGGAGGAAATGAAACAACAAAACCAACACCAAATGAAGATAAT
>NZ_JAGHFX010000039.1 GCF_017888565.1 Clostridium sp. | reverse complement strand
ACTACAACTTTAATCCATTTACCTTTAACAATCTCATTTTCTAAGTTTTTTCTTGTACTTCCAGCACCAGCATTACCGTCTTTATAGAACCATACCCCAGCTTGGAAAGTTCCATCTATTTCTTGTGTTACTTTTTCAGGAATAAAGTATTCAAATGACATTGTAAATTCATCACCATATTTAGCTTTAACAACATTTGCCCCTGTATAAAGATAGATTACATTTCCTGTTGTAGTTGCATTTGTCCTAAGTATTTTTACTGATTTATAGCTGTCACAAAGAACATCTTCACTAATACTCATATTTTGTGTAGCATATCTCCATGTTCCACTTAAAGGTTTGCTAAAGTCAGCGTTTCCTTGTAGATTCCTTCCTCCTATCTCCATATTATCTACATTGCTCTTAAGACTATTAAAAGCTACCTCTAAACTTTGTCCAGTAAGATCTATTGCTACTTTACTAGCTTGTATTAGGCTAGTATTAGTATCTTTATTTAATCCAGTTACTAAACTAGAATAATTAATCTGTTGCTCTCCTATTGCATTATCTGCTACCATATTAGATTTAATTAATTTATCTGCAATAGCTTTTTCTTTGATTCCAGTATGATCTATAAGTGTTGTAGTACCATCTGTACCTCTCAAAATAAAATTAAAGTCTCCTGCTGTATCTTGTCCTAATTGTAATCTTACTTTATTAGATTTATCTTTAAATTGCATAGTAGGACCTACAATACTTAATCCACCATCTGCACTAGATAAAGTAATTTTATTTGTATCAATAGTTCCTGCCTTAAGTTTATTTAAACTAACATTCTCTATCATAGCATCTTTTATTACCGCATTTGCAATAACAACATTGCTAGATGTAAGGTTTAAAAACTGTCCGTTTTCTCCAGTTACAAAATTAGAAAGTAATGTTTGTAAATCCATTATAGTACCACTTGCTGTATCAAACTTTATATTTCCTGCTGTTAAATCTCCTATATAAGCTACATCAATTAAAGCTCTATTTATAAGAACTAATTCCATTACAACTCTTTCTACTTTTTTAGCAGATGGTCCACTACTAGAGAATTCATTTTTATTTTTATTTTCTCCTTTTGCAGATATTTCAGAAGTTAATCCACCTGTATAGATAAACTTTTGAGATAGTATAGGATGTTTTCTTACTACTCCCTTTTTATCAGTTATAGCTACTATATCCCCCACATCTATGCTTGGATCACCTTGCCATTTCATTGAGTACCCTAGATATTCAAATCCATTTAACTTAGTATAAATATCTGTAAGAATAGTATTATTAACCCAAGGATTCTCAAATTGAAGTTCCATAGAATCAACTCCTATAGAACCTTTACTTAGAATCTCTTCTCCAGATTGGCAAGATATTTTCCCTATCTTATATTTAGTTTCTTCTCTTTTATAATCAAAATAATTGGATGTTCCTATATCATAATTAATATTTTTAGGTGTAATTATAGCAAACTTACCTTCCCTAGTTATTATTGCATTTCCT
Source organism: Clostridium sp. (assembly GCF_017888565.1). Taxonomy (GTDB): domain Bacteria; phylum Bacillota; class Clostridia; order Clostridiales; family Clostridiaceae; genus Clostridium. The sequence goes on along the minus strand of NZ_JAGHFX010000039.1, from coordinate 18,557 downwards.
CCACATAAACTAGCTACATATCCAAGGACTTCTCTACAAGAAAAACCCTCCAACTTTTTTACTGTATAAGCTGGAAGGTTTCCTGTAAATTGTACTCCTGTTATTCTTGTTAATTCACTTGCTACTTGTTGTAATGTTAATGTATCACCTAAAGTAGTTGTAAAGTTTCTTTCGAACTTCATCATGTTATCATAAGCAGTTATTTTAATTGTATAATCAGTTTTTTCTATATCATCTATGTTGTATATCCCCATAGGAATATACTCTATTTTATTACCCATTTTTAAGCCTATTTCTACTTTTATAGTGCTAGTACCATAAACCATATCCCCTTTATTAAGTAGAGTTAAATCAAGTGATTGGCTAGTTGTAGCACCTATCATAAAGCCATCAGATGGTTGTATATTCCCATCTATTATAATATCTACTATATCTTCATTTTTATAGACCTTATCTAATATTGTAACCTTACATTCAAAACTTCTTGCTGCTTCTTTTATTGCTGTCTTATAAACTGTACTTGTTGTATAAATAATTCTCCCTCCTTTCTTAGATTTTAGAAGGACCTATTTAAACATATAATCTACTATTATAAGTTCTCCAGGAGTAATATTTATATCTGCATTAACTTTGTCTAAGTCTATAACATGTATATCTACTTCCGTTTCTATTTCAAGGATTTCTTTTAGATCACTATTGAAATTATCTATGTCAGTTATATTAATAGTTCCATCTTCCTTAGTTTTTAATTTTCCTTCTTCGTCTTTCTCTCCATACTTCTCTATTAGCTTTTGCCTTTCCTTGTTATATACAGCTAATTCTCTATCTATCTTTGTTATATTTTTAGATAATGCATAACTAAGTTTGATAGGTAACTCCATTTGTGTTAATTTACTTAAAATACCTATGCTATTTACTAACTTCTCATTACTTATTTTCATTAACTATTCCTCCTACTTCTCTATAAAATTCATTTTTAGACCTTGCCATTTAACTTCTCCATTAATAAAAGAATATGCAGGAGCTGTTCTATCTCCTACATACATTGTTTTAGTTATCATTCCAGATTGAGGATCTGGAAAAGTAACCGTAAAAAAAACTCCAGATACTGCATTTAATATCGGAGCTATTTCACTTTGGGATAATGGTCCCCACTCTAAATTTAATTTTCTTTTAACTGCTATTCTATCCCTTATAAGTTCTCCATTTGCATTTCTATTAGATTCTCCATCTAAATCACTTATTGTTGGTTCAAAAACTTTGGGAGTAGCAATATCTACTCCGTTAATTCTTATCAATATTACCACTCCTTTATACTGGTATTATTGTTATATTGCCTTGCCTTTGCATTTTTCTTAATTGCTTAAGTGCTACTTTACCTATTACACTTCCATCTATTTGTAGGATTAAATCTCCATCACCAAAGCTATTATTAGAATTAGATATATTCATTCCTCCTAATCTTTCCATAAGCTTATCTGCTATTAAACTTAATGCCTTAGTATCACCTTCTAATGGTACAACTGCTTCCTTCTTGTGGGTTTCCCCTATCATTGCCAATGTAGGTGAATCTATTAATCCTCCTTTTGCAAGCATTGGTATTTTAGGAATACTTAGTCCAAAATGGGAACCTCCAAACTTTGGAACCCAATCTGGAATATCTACAGATATACTATTTATTCCTCCTATAGCACTATTCACCAGAGATATTACAGCATTTAATGGCGATTTAATTAATGCTCCTAATCCTCCCATTATTCCACCGAATATATTTTTTACTCCATTCCATGCTCTAGACCAATCTCCTGTAAATACTCCTGCTACAAAATCTATTATTCCGCCTAATATTCTCTTAAGATTATCTATTAAACTTCCAATAGTCTTAAATGTATTTCTAAAGCTATCTAAGAATACATTAATTATAAAGCTTACTAATGGCTTTAATACATTGTTCCATAAGAATATTAGTATATCTATAATAATTTGCACTGCTGGCTTCCATGCATTGTAAATATCAATTATACCTTGTATAGCCTTTATAAATGTATCTACTATAAAGTTCACTAATGGCTTTAAAACATTTTCCCATAAACTTTTTACAATATCCATAACAGCCTTAAAAGCCATTACTAAAACATCACCAATTATTTTTGTTAATGGTTCTAATACAGTTTTCCATAAATCTAATAAAAACTTTCCAAAAGGTACTAAAGCGTCATTCCATACTTGTAATGCTTTCTCTTTTAAAAATTCAAATGCTGGTGCTAAGAACTCTTTTATTGCTCCTGCTATTTCATTTACCTTATTTCTAAATGTTTCACTACTTGCATATAAAGATGTAAATGCTACTATCAACGCTATTATACCAGCTATTATTAAAATTATAGGATTCGCCATTAATAAAGCCCATAGTCCTGCAAAAACTTCTTTTACTTTTACTATCCATTCGACCACTTCTACTAATATTAGTAACGTCTTAAATCCTGCAACAATACCAAAAATTAAACTTATAATCCACCTTATCAGCTCTCCATTAGAAGACAAATAATCTATAAATCTTCTTACTGCATCTAAAATAGGATTAAATCCCTCGGCTGCTTTTGGTAAAAGACCTATAAACCAATTTAGCACTGGTAATATAAACTCTCTATAAATACTTGATGCTAATTTAATTAAAGATAAGCCTATTCTAGTTATATTTTCTATAAATAGTTGTACTGGAGGACTTTCTAAAACTTTGTATAAGTTCTTGAAGGTATTTTTTGTGGCATCAATAGATTTTTTTATTTCTGATATTACACTAGCACCATCTTTGGCCCAAGCATTTTTAAAAGGTTGAAATATAGTTGCAAATACTTTTTTAACCTTTTCAGCAAGTTCACTCATAGCTCTATCTACTGGAGATACATCAAGTGGAGGTGCCACTAATGTTGGTATATCTCCGCCACTATCTCCACTATCTTTTTGGGAATTCAAGGCATTTATTTCATCAAATCCCGCTAAGCCTAATGCATCTTTGGCATCTTTACCAGCTTTCTTTGCACTTTCTCCATAAGCCCCCATAGCTGACTTTGCATCTATAAGCCCTTGAGTTGCTTGAACACTTTGTTGATATGTCTTCCCGAATAAGGCACTTACAAAACTAGCTATATATGTTGTTAATGTTGCTAATGCACTCATTAAAGCATTAATAGCTGGCAATATAGCATTATAAATCGGTGTAAATGCAACCATTAAATTAGTCTTTATTTGTGCTAATGAAGTTGCAAATTGTTGATTAGTCATTAATGATTGTCCTAATGATGTAGCCATAGCTGTTATTCCTCTAATAACTAATGGAAATATCATTCCCCATGTTATCATTGATCTTATAATCATTTTTAACTGACCATTCATTCCGCCTACAGTATTTGATGTTTTTTTAGCTCCAAATCCTAAAATATTAAATGCATTAGATAACTTGGTAGTTTTACCTAAAGTTACATTAGCTTGTTGTCCAACCCTCCCAATATCTCTCGCAAGATTATTAGTACCAACACTTGCTAATCGTGTGTCTAAATCAGCTAATTTAAATCCTAGCTTATCAGATTTAGCTATTAAACTACTTATACTTGCTTCTGTTTTTAATATTTGCTCTTGTATTTTATTTTTAGTTGAAACATTAAATGTATTATTAAATGATTCTTTTAATGTTTGTAACTTCTGTCTTTGTTGCTCTATTCTAGCATTCACAATATCTAAATCTCTTGCAGTGCTATCAATTTGAGTTGTTAAAACTTCCTTATCTATACCTTTACTTCTAGGTGGTCCTCTCAAACTATTTGCTTTAGGTATATTCACTACATTAGGCTTCATCAATTCTTGTTTAGAAAACTTAATTGGTGGTAATTTAGTGTTTTTAATTGATTCAAATACTGATTTCATAGTTGCCTTAAGATTAGTTCTCATCTTACTTAATGTAGACTTAATACTAGAATCTAATGTTTTAATACTATTATTTGAACTCTTCTTCATCTCATCAAACATTGACTTAGTACCATTGTTTAATGATGCTTTTAAATTCTTGGCTATAATTCCACTTATAGAACTTATCTGCTTTCCTAAATCTGATTTAACTTCAAGGTCTAGACTGATTTTACCTACACTATCGCTCATAACGCTCTCCTTTCCTGTAAAATAAAAGCACCTAGATTTTTAATCTAAGTGCTTTTATTAACTGATTAACTTAATAATTTATTTTTTTGTTTATTAAATTCATCTTGATTTATTATGCCATCATCTAATAATTTTTTAAATTTATTTAACTCATCTGCAATACTCATTGACGATATATCATTCTCTATAATAACTTTTTGTTTGAAATTATCTATATAAGCTTTTAGCTCTATCGCCTTAGGATAATATTTCTTGGTTAATGCAATACTGAATATATCATCACTTTCAATTTTACCACAATTAAATTTATCATGTTCATTCATATGCGTTGTAAAATGTAGGTATCCAGCATTTAAAAATCTAGGTTCTCTTATAGTTACCCCTAATACATCTTTTAAATTTATTGTTGTAATAGAACCTACTTCTGACTTAATAATTAAATTTTCTCCTTCTACTATATAAGTACGAAACATTATTTTAAGTTCTATTTTATTCATATATACCCCTCCATTAACATTTATGTTAATTTCAGTATATACTATCCAAAAGCCTTTGCAAATATTTCTTGTACCTTTTTAATTTCTTCTTCTTTTTCTTCATTTGACATATCTCTAATTAAATTATTTCTCTTTCTCCAATCGTTACGAATTTTATGTTGCTCTGGAGTGAAGTTCTTAATCATTTCCTTATCTTCTTCACTTCTTATCGAAACAACTTGACCTAAAGGAGTTTCCGGCATTATTCCCTTTAATAATGTTGAAAACTCACTCCATGTCATATCCGGTTCATTCCTTAATCTAATTCCATATTGTGTAGTAAAAGAAGCTTCTATCAAGTCAAAATCATCAAATAGATCATACCATTTATTTTCTGGGCGTTTTCTTTGCCTTTTGTGATTCCTTTTCTATTTCCTCTAATTCTACATCTGCTATAGCTGCCATAATTGTGTTTACTATTGTATTGTAACTAGGCATACTCAATTCCAATCCTTCGATATAATCAAAGGCTTCTTTTCCTAAAGCTACCTTTATTATATCCTCTATCCTATCACTATCTTTTATATTTTCATCTTCTGCTATAGCCATTATTCTAAATGCTGCTGCCTTACTATTATTAATTTTAAATTCATGCTCTGCATCAAGTTTTACTACTGGTTTTTGATTACCATTTTCTAATCTACTTATAATATCATATACTCTTGCCATCTATATCATTCCTCCTATGAACCACTTGGCGCACTTGCACCAGGTGTATATGTTGGCTTTCCATCACCTTGTAATTCAAATTCAAGCGGTGCAACATTTGTAGAATCAGCTCCACCAATATTTTTAACATTAATAACACAGTTAAATACTAACTTAGCACCATCTGGGAATTCTATTTCTCCCTTTGTACTACAATCTAATCCATCTTTCCACGCAACTGCTGCCACATAGTCATTACCTGGATCACCTACATTTCTCTTACCATTTAATCCTATACTAAACTTTTTACCTGTCATTAAACTTCTTGCCCATCCTGCTGTATCCATAGGTGTCCATTCTTCTACTGTTCCATCTATACTAATAGAGAATGTTTCCATATCTGCAATAACAGCCATATCTGCTGGTGCTGTACTTGCTTTCCCCTTAGTTCCTATTTTGAACTTTAAATTATATACTGGAAATACTCCACTAAATGCCATAATTTTATTACCTACCTTTCATGATAAATTATTGTTTCTATTACATATTCAATAATGCCCTCTGAGTCAGTTCCAACATAAATAGGAGAATCTGTTTTCATCTTAAATTGAATAACTCTTTTTCCTCCTATTGTTCCATCTTGACCAAAGAAAGCATTATATACTTCTTGTGCTTTTAATTCAGCTTTGTTACTGTCTTTTCCCCAATGTACTAAAATAGAAATAGATTTAGTGGTATAGCTTGTATTTTCTAAACCTCCTAAAGCCATTCTAGGTGCTGGACCTATTGAATTGTATATTGTTATACTTTCTTCTTTAGTTCCTCCCATTTTATTTAAGTACCATTGTGGACATTCTATCTTTTCTTTTAAATATTCTCTTATCTCACTTAATAACATTAATGTATCAACCCCTTACTAAGTTGCTTAAAGAACATAGAATAAGTGTCTATAATGAATTTCTGCTTATCTCCTGTTAAGTAAGCTTCCATCCACTTTCCTTGTGCATTAGCGTTTTTATCTTGTCTGAAATTATATTCTGGATGCCAATATAAGCGCCTTGCATATGGAGTATCAAACACTATCCTTGCTATAGAGTTCTTTATTTCAGATAAATCTACAAACCCACTTCTTTCAAGTTCTCCAGTATCTTTAGGAACTACAGCACTAGTTCTTATATCACTTAATACAGCTTCTGTTGTCATTTCTAAAGCTTTTCTATGTGCTTCAATAAGTATGTTAATCTTAGCGTTATTAAGCTCTATATTTACTCTTACACCCATTACTGTAAACTAAGCTCCGTACTAAATACTGTTCCATCTGGATTCAATGGCCTTTCAATAGAATAAATCTTTTTCTTTACTCCATTTACTATTACATAACCTTCAAATGGTCCATTATAAATAGCTCCTTCTATAACAACTTTACCACTAAGAGTAATTAATTGTCTTTCAGCATTAAGTACTTGTTTAGATTTATCTGTATAAATACACTTACCTTCAAAGAGTTTCTTTTCCTCATAATCTCCATCTGTATTAGTTCCTTCAAACCATACTTCTATAGGTGTATTTGCTAACCACTTTGGAAAAGGTAATTTTAATCCCATACTATAACCTCCTACAAGTTAATCCAGTTTGTTTGAGATAATTTAACACTTCTTGTGTAGTAGTTATTCCATTCACCTTATTAGCATTAAAACTAACTGATGTACTTCCTGCACTAAAACCACTTAAGGGCATATCTATATAACTTCCATACTGTTCTATAAACTCTGCATGAATACATATAGCTTTCTTAACTTTATCCTTTTGAAAATCAGTAAGATTATTAAATCCTTTTGCATTAATTCTGCTATAAGTGAGTATATCAATCTGATCTGATGCTCTTTCCAATTTTTGATTTATAGAAACCTCTGGAAGAATAGTTCCTCCAAAGGTATCCTTATAATATGTGCTGTCTACATAAGACATTTAATCACATCCTTAAACTAAAAGAAGGATACTAATTAGCACCCTTCTTTAATTCCTTAATATCTTCTTTAAACTTTTTATTTTCATTAGTAAGCTTTGCTATCTTTTCTTCTAAAGCTTTGTATTCTTCATATGATACTGTCTTGCCAGCTCCATATTCTATTACAGTTCCATCATCTTCTGTAATATCATAGCCTTGTGCTTGATACATAGACTTTTGAGTTTCATCTATCGTGTAGACTTTATTCCCTCTGGTTGCCTTCATATTATCCCCTCCTAACTTTCTGCTTCTGCATTGATAGCAATACCACAAGCTTTATTTTGGATTAAGAATGTATCTCCATAGTTTCTATTTTGGAATACATACTTATCCGCTGTTCTTGAATCAGTACCAGGTGTAAATACCTTGATGAATGAGTATTTATTTCTAGTTACTTGACATGATGGGTGTATAAGGATTATATTAATTTGTTTTGCATCTGTTGCAGGAATGCATCCATTAGTAAAATCATACTTAGTTTTAAATCTAGCACTAGGCACTTTTACTATAGTAACATCATCTAATGAATAAACTCTTCTGTCTACTCTTCCATTATTACTGTTAACATCAGTATTTCTTGTTAATCCTTCTGCATTTTTAAGTAATTTATTTATAGCTGGTGTTACATATAATATTCTTCCCTCGCTTGGTACACTATTATCATCCATCTTTTCCATTTGAGTATCAAACCAATCTAGAACATTAGCTGTAGTTAATGCTGTATTATCAATAACAGCTCCATCTGCTGCATAAGTTTTAGCTTCTGCATATAACTTAGAGTATCTATAAGAATCTCTTTCTGGAATTGCTTGTTCTGTTTCAAATACATTTTGGATATTTGCCATTTCTAATGTAAGATTAGTTTCATCAATATCCATTGGATCTAAAGCAAATTCTATATCTCTATCATGAGTTAGTTTCTTTGGCTCCCAATCATTAGCGATAGTTCCAGTATTAAATCCCATTGAACTTCTATTATGATCCTTGTAACCACTAACTGTAATTTTAGGTAATTTAATTGTTTGCGCATTGATAAACTTAACTTGTGGATTAAATTGCTCTAATGCATAAGATGTTAATTCCCTCGCATATTTTTGTTGTAATTCTCTTTCAAATTGTTCAGCATAACTATATACTGCCATTAAAAATCATCTCCATTTCTTATTATTTATTTCCGAATATTGATGCTAATGCATCTTTTGTATTACCTTTTGTTTGCTCTACTCCAGCACCAACCTTAAAGCCTTTATTATCTTCCTGTTGTTGCTGTTCTCCCTTAAAGCTTGGATATTTTTCTAGCACCTTATCAATAGCTTGTTCAATGTTTAATTCATCTGTAACCATTGCTTTTGCTAGTATAACTACATCATCTACAGAAGTTGCTATAACTCCCTTAGATAAACAAGTTACTTTTGCTTCAAGTGCTGTTGCTTTTTCCTCTGCTGCTATTCTAGCTTTTTCAGCATTAGTTAAAGCTTCATTTTTCTTTTCTTCTTCTGTCTTTTGACTTTCCTTCCACTCGTTATAAGCCTTTAATTCCTCTTTAGAAAGTTGATTTTTCTTTTCTCTGGCTATTCTCTCTTGAATTAACTTATCAACATCAGCTTGTGTAAAAGTCTTTTCTTCTTGAGTAGTTTCTTTTGTATCTGTTTTAGTTTCACTAGTTTCTTCATTACCGGTATCCGCTCCACTACCTGCCCCATTATCAGCTTCCATAAGTCTACTCATTCCTAATCTCTTTCTAAGATTACAATTTGATAAAAACATAAATACCTCCATTTATAGCCTGTCGGCTGTTAATTCCATGCACAGTTTAAAGCCTTAAGCAAGTTTTGGGCATAATAAAAGCACCTACATGCGTAAGTGCTTTTAATTTAATTAAGCTAGTAACATATCATCTAAATAGTAATATATTCCTTCTAACTCTTCATACAACCAATTCAATGTATTTTTTAAATTCCTATAATCTATAAAATCCCATTCACTAAAATATAATCGTCCCTCTTTACTAATCAAATATCTCCATATTTCACAATGAGTATCATCTGCTTGCAATTCCTTAAGTAATTTTTTTATTTCATTTTTTTCAACTTTATTAATTAAACTAGTATTATTAAAATAATTAAATATATCCTTATCAATTTTATCCCATATAGTTAATAAATCATGACCTCCAGAAGGTAACTTTCCACAAACTCTAAAATAAATATGCTTTAAACTTATCTCTATAGAATGCCTATATAAAAATACTATTGGAAATATATATGTATCAAGAATATCGATTCTACCTTTATTACCTTGTTCTATCACTCTATCAACAAGAACATTTGCTGAATTTTTGTATCCCTTCTTCACTCCTTGTAAAGATAGTGCCTCATCTTGCCATCCTATATATGCTCTTTCATTTGGATCTTCGCCTTCAATAAATATTTTTCTTTTCATAACTCCCTCACCTCAAGAAAATTATATCATTCTATTATAGATTAAAAAACTATAATAAAAGCACCTACTATTTAACTTAGTAAGTGCTTTCTAGAAATCTAAATCTAAAAATGTATCATATTCTTTTGCTAAATTTAATGCTTCTTTAAACTCAGCATATTTATCATCTAATATATTTAAGCAATATTGTATTTTTTCTTTAGGTATTCTTTCTGATTCAAAATCATCTATCATCAAATCATACTTTTCATTTATTCTATCAAATACTCCGCCATCTTGATATAATTCTTCAAATTCTGAATTACTTAAGTGGATCACTTTAATATTATTAGATTCTTCTACCCCGTACTCCAATTCTTCAATACCTTTTTTATTTAATGGTACTGACATACAACGTACTCTATCCATCAATTCTCACCATCCTTATTTTTAAAATGTGTTAAAGCTTCATACTCTTCTTTACTTCTTCCCTTTTGCTTACCATTCTCTATTTTATTAGAAACATTATTACCATTAATATCTAAGTATCTTCTTTTACCCTTTAAAGTTAAATCCTCTATCCTAAAATAATTTCCATTAGCATCATATACTATTTGAATATTAGATATATCACTTTTATATAAAATCTTCCCTTTATTTAGTTTCTCTATAACTTCATAATCCGGAGTAAATTTATTAATAGTTTCTCCAAGACTTGCTTCTTCCCAATACTTAGAAAATTCTTCTGCTCTATTTGCTCCATCTCTCTTTATCTTAACTCTTTCATCATACTTTTTCAAATATTCTTTATGATCTATAGGATTAAATTCTTTTACTTCTGTCCTATTACTATTTATTCTTAGCTCATTATTCTCTTTTATGTGCTACTTTAATTTGTTTTGTAATGCTCTAACATTGTTTGCTGCTTTTATTTTATTTTCTTCATCAACTGAACCAGCTTCAATCCTTTTCCACTTTCTTATTTGCCTTTCTAAAGTTCTTTGCTTTTGTTCTGCTTCATATACCTTTATAGCTTTTTTACCATCTGGTACTACTGGTAATGTAGTTATACCAGGAAAATAAGTAGTTAATGTATGTCTACAGTTAGGGTGTAATAGTCCCTTTTCTATAGCTTCACTTAATAACTTATATTTTACTTTATGTTTATCTATATATTCTTTGCTAGGATGACTAAATATATCATCTATTAATATTTCTCCTTGCCATGGTTCACACATCTTGCAGGTATTTCCATGAGCTGAAACAACTATTAAATGTATTCCGTATTCATCCCTTTTCTTACCTTCCCCTAATAATGTTGCTCTATGTGATGCTGTTCTTAAACACATCTCTGCATAACTTGCTATGTTTACTCTAGCTCCATTCTTATACTCTATACTATTTATTCCTTTATCTAAGAAGTCTTTAGTTGCCATGCCTATAGCTTGATTTAATGTCTTAGCTCCATTCTGTAAGTACATATGGGATTTAAATATAGTTTGTCTATATACATCATCCATCTTTCTAAGAACTGAATATTGAGCTTTATTTAAATCATTATTAACTGTTTTAATTAGTGCTTCTAGTTTCTTTTCATTAACTCCAAAGAATTTTTTTTCGTGCGGTATAGCTCCTGGACTACCTAACGCTTTAGCTATATGACCTTTTAATGTAGAAGTATCAATATCATCTGGAAATTCTATTGATTGATACTCTTTATTTCTCCATCTAAGTACTTGTTTTACTTTATCTATAAACCTAGCCACTACATTTTCGCCTTTGCTGAAATTACCTTGTAGCTCTCTGTCTATCGCTTCTTGAATAGGCTTATTATATTTACCTACTATCTTTTTATTTCTGGCTCTATATTGTTCCATAGCTCTTAATTTAGATAACTGCCATTGTTCCCACTCGAAACCTTCCTTCTCTTGCTCGTTTTGATGAAAATAAAAAGCCCTACGCATACTAGAAATTAAATCAAGCTCCATCTGCTCGAATATCTTTCTAATATCATAAGACTTCTCTCTTTCTTTGGCTGCATTATCCTTAATAGATTGCTTAGTTATATTCTTAAGTATTTCTCCTAATTTACTAGGCTTATTCTTCTTGACCATCTTAATCCACATCCTCTGGATCATCTAAATTATTATAATCTTCATCATCAACCGCTTTAGGTTCTTCTACTTGAATCATTCCATTTTGTTCTTTTATTCTTTGTACTTCTTCTGCTTTTTCTTCATCTGCCATTGTATCCCCATAAAGTTCATCAACTACTTTTTCTATAGACATTATTCCATAAGATTTAGCTTTACCTACTATCTCTACCACTGTATCAAAACTAGGTGATGCATATTCCCCAAAAGTAATTGATACTTCATATTCTCCTGGAGTTTTCTTATTAAGTACATCATTAGTTTTTAATATTATTTCCACCAAATGTGGTATTACTTCTGTTAAGGTATCAACTATCTTATTTCTAGTATATAAAGTGGTCTTTTCTTTTTCTCTTTGTGCTTCTGCATTATCTGTTTTCTTAAGGTCTATGCCTAATGTAGAAGGACTTATAATACCTTGTAAGCACATATCTATTGTATTAGCATAACTTTCTACATAAGCTAAATAATTAATATCAGCTTGCTTCATATCTATTTCGTTCTTGCTATCTTCTGAAAGACTAGATCCTATTTTAATAAACTTATTATCAAAGCTATTAGGCTTCATTAATTGACCTGTATCTGGATTCTTAGGAATTAAGTCCTCTGGAATATACTTTTGTACTCTTCCATCTCTTATTGCATCTATCCATTGGCTAATAACTTCGTCTAATGCATCAAAAGCATCTGACTTACTATCAAAGATACTTTTCCCCCTACCTTCCCACTTAGGAGATTTAAAGAACATCAATGGAACTGCCATTATAAAGTCACTATCATAAGTTACTTCTTCTAATTCTGCTGTTTCTTCCAAAATATTTAAAGGTACTTCATTATCTCTATCATCTACTAGAGTATATCTTACATATCCTTTCCCATAACTCTCAATAAGCTTATATCTCTTATTATCCTTATTGTAGTAAGTAAAGAACTTAACTTCTTGTAATCTTCCTCTCTTGACTACATATTCAACTCTATCAGCTTCAAAAAATTCAATAATAGGGTATTTAGATATTTCAGTATCTATAGATAATTTAAATGCTCCATCTCCAGAAACTAATACTTTTGTAAGAACATCTCCTATATCATCATCAAACTTATTATCTTTTCTTATTTCTTCCCATACTTTATTGACATCTTCTCCAGTAACTTCAATACTATCTATATCAGCTACAACAATATCACTAAGCCTATCAGCTATCATAGCAGGCATACCACTATGTATTTTCCTTATGCTTAAATTCTCTGATGGTACTGCACTCCAGAATCTCGCTTTATTAACTGGATCACTACTAATATTTTTAAAGAATTGTTCTAGTTCATAAGCTTCACCTCTGTACCATAACTTATTTTTTATTAAGTTAGTTTCGTGAGTATAAGCTTCTTGTATAGTTATTTGATTTTGCATAGCTGGTTGAACATTCAATAATTTTGATACCGCTTTTGTCATCATATTTTTAAACCACCCCACTCTTATTCCTCCTTGTAATCTCCTATCATCTTTCTAAAAGGTATCCACGCATATTGACTAGAGTTAATTGTATGGTCATTACTATCTTCTGGTTCATACTTGTCTTCTTTCCATGAATAGCTTTCTAATTCTCTTATATGGTTAATACAATGGTCCAGTACATAATAAAATATCTTTCCATTTGTATTAATCCAACCTAACATGAAATGTATTCTATCTATAATTGTTACTTTCTTATATGAATTAATAAAGTTATATAAACAAGTATTAGTTCTTTTAAATTTCTTAAGCTCCATTATTGTTGCTTGGTCTGCACTATCTACAAATACATCTCTTGCAAATCCCCATTCCTTTCTATTCTTTTCTAAAAATAAAAAGAACCTAGGAGCTATATCACTAGGAGCTAATGGTATTGATAAATCTTTATTGTTATGCACTTCTTCATCTAATACTACTATTTCTTTTTTATCTGTAATACCTAAGAATGTCATCGCAATAGTATCTGGACTTTCTTGTGAATATGATGTATCTAATCCTGCTGTAAACTGAACAAACTTTAATTTCTTATCTTGAATTTGTTTCTTAACATCTTCCTTAGACTTAACATTATTCTTTCTTTCAAAGTTAGCAAAGATTAAACCTGTTGCCCTTCCCCTAAGTCCTAGTATTTTATTCTTATAAAGCTTAGTGCCTTTAGGAGCTGATAACTTCTTTTTCTCTATATCTTCCTCACTTAAAGATGCATTATCATAAAAAGAAAAGAACCAGTATGTCCAGTTCTTCTTTTCTTCACTATTTAATTGTTCTAATATCTCATTAGGTACATCTTTTCTGTATTTTTCTAATGGTCTACTGCAATTTATAAACTCACTATAGATTGGTAAGTTAGGATCATCTGGATTAAGAGTAGCCATGAGATAATCATTTCTAGTACATATTTCTCTAACAAACTCAATACTCGCTGTGTTAATTTCATCTATTAATACACAACCAAATTGAGAACCTAAAGCCATTTTCCACTTATCTACGTTGTCATATCCTAATACATAAATTATCTTTTCTCCATTAGATGTATTATATCTAATATGAGGTATTTTATTATCCTTATCTCCGTTACCATTATATTGGACTAACTCTCCAAATACATCTTTAATTCCATATTCTTTTTGAATTATATTCTTTTCAGCTACCCCAGTAGTTTTAGCTGCTATAACGTGCATTTTCTTTTTAGACTTAGCAACATTTAACATGAATTTAGTAATTCCTACTGTAGTTTTCCCTGCTGCTGTTGTACCTTCTAAAAACTCTACCGGTGCATTATGTTTCAAAAAGTCTTTGTATTTAGGAGATAATTTATATTCATCTGACACTAGGAATCACCTCCAATTTGTTTAATTTCGCATTACCTTATACGAAATAATGCTTTTATAATTTAAAGTTTAGTTATAATAAACTAAATCTACTAATTTTGTAATTAGCAAATGGCTTAACTACGTTGTTTATGTTAATTTCGTTAAATTATGATTATACGAAATTATTCATCTTCTCCTAATTGTTCTAAGATAGAATCTAGCTTAGCTGTAGAATTTATATTTGCATTAACATCTGCTTCGACTTTTTCCACAAACAATCTATATCTCTTACCCAGTAGCTCTGCAGCTTTATTTCTATCTTTAGCTGATATATCTTTCTTAACTATTCTTGCTGATGAACATCCTTCTCCTTCACCCTCTACAACTACAACTTCTTCTGTGAGTTCATTTCTCATTACTGCTGTAAGGTATTTCATAACTTCTGTTGCATCTGCTATGCTTTCATCTTCTATTTTCTTAAGTTGTTCATCAATATAATTTTTAACCTTAACATTTCTTAACATTCTAACTGCTGCTGAAGCTGCAACGCTATCTTTCTTTACATTAGGATAAGCCTTCTTATATGCTCTAGTAGCATTAAGGTCTAGCAAGTATTCATTTACAAATATCATTTGTTTATCTGTTAGTTTGGCCATTAATGCCACCTCCTTTTACATAGAAAGAAAAAAGAACTCATTATCCAAGTTCTTTTTTCTTTATTATCATATTTCTTAATGCACTTCTACCTCTATCTGTAAGAACCATGCCTTCATTACTTTTGGCAATTATTATCTTTATTAAATCCAATGCATCAAATTGATATTTAATAACATTAAAATCATCTTTATTAATTTCTATGGAATCATATCTTCCATCTACTAATCTATTTATTGACTCCTTTATAATATTCATTGCAGCATTTATGGTTTTAGGCAATTCAAATTCAGGTGCTATCATCATAAACAATTGATTCCATGTAATACTTACTTGCCCTTTTTCATTTTCTTCATCATAATCATAGCAATCATATATATAATTTATTGCTATCTTATCATCTCCCTGTGCAATATCTTTAATTTCATTTTTTTCTTCTAACTGAGATTCCAAATATTCCACTCTATCTTTTAATTCATTTTTTTCTTTTCTTAATTTCTCTAATTCAATTAATGTTTCACTATTAGTTGGAGTATTACCTTTTATCCATCCATCTCTTGGGTTCATTCTAAATGCTTTTGATAAACTGTCATGAACTCTATATTTAAGCTCCATTTTTTCATCCCAAAATTTTGCTAATCTATTCTTCATAGCATTCTCTCTAAATTTCAGTAATTTTTCTTTAAGTTCTGGATTATTATCAGTTTGTGAAGCAGGTATATTTTCAATATCTTTCTTTGCAAATACCAAAACTGGTATCCCCTTTTCCCTTGCATATTCATATTCTTTTTCTGTGAAGCTTTTCCCATCATCTGATAATGAGCCATATCTTCCTGCTATTACTAGAATGTAATAATCACTTTGATCTATAATAGTTTTAATATATTCAAATTGCTCTATATCAGCAGCTGGAAACATTTCCATTCCAGCTGGAAAACAATCTAAACTTAATATAGCTTCCATAACTTCTTTACGCTCTTCTTCTAAATCAGCAAATGTTGAACTAATAAAAACTTGATATCTTTTATCCACTTCTCATCCCCCTTTATTTTACAATTCTACATATAACTATAAAATCCTTCAAAAAAGCACCTATTAAATAAATATTTTAACAAGTGCTTTCTAAAAAGGGTATTGAGAATTTATGAGAGTGAAAGAGATAGTAAGAATTGAACTTACACTTATAGGTTAACAGCCTATTGTTCTACCATTGAACTATATCTCCATGTTACACCTACCTTCTCAAGGTAGGTGCTATAAATATCGGAGGACAATCCACAATGAAAAACCCTGTCCTAGTTTTCCATAATATGAGTATAAATCATATAATATATATTTTTTTCTCAACCTTTTATCATTTTTTTATCATCTTAGGAATGTATTCTCATACTCTGCTATTACTTCTACTAGTTCTTCTCTTTTTCTATATGCTGTAGCTTGTGCCATATTTAACTTCATTGATATTTGTAATATATTCTTTTTATCTCCATACTTAAGTTCTAAAAATCTCTTATCTTCTTCGCTTAACAAATCTATATTCCTATTCATGTATTCTATATATCTTTCCATATCTCTTATCTTAGATTTATACTTTAATATCTTCTTAGTTTTTTCTAAATGTTCTTTTTCTAGCCTTTCTATTAACTTACACATTTCAGCTTCTGCATAACCTGTCCCAGTTGATGATGATTGAACTCTTTCTTGTATTCCAGTTCCATTTTGATAATAGTCTATAGTTACATTAGAATGTCTTATATCATATTCTATTGTTCTTATATCTCTTTCTAACCAAGTTATATCTTCTTTAATTCTATATATTTTCTTTTTACTCTCATAATATCTATATAACTTTCCTTCTGTCTTTCTAAATAGCTCTTTATCCAAAGGCTCCCTCCTACTATAAAATTTTATTTAAAAATAGATTAATTTACATTCATATATTTCCTTATCATTTTCATAATAAGGTTTTTTTATCATTTTTAAAAAGCAATTTGGTGGTAAGATAATCTCAAGCTCTGACCTTTTTGATATATCCTCAACGTAAATTCCTTTTGCTCCTGAATTAACATATATTTTTAAAATATTCTTCGTATTTTTAAACTCATTACTATCATTAAACTTACTTTTATTAAACATATCCATTGTTAGGCTCGTACTCATAAAACCCTTTTCTTGTGTTGGAATCCCTAATGATTTATTATTGTCTATTAATTCATAAATAAATTTTTCTGATACTGCCCTATAAACAACAATATTATCTGGTATTCTAGGTGCCATACAAATTATAACTGATAACACTGAAACTAAATCCAAATAGATAGTTTCCTTTTGTTTAAATCTTAGATAAGAATTTATATCCCTATGAGCATACCCACAATACATTTCTATAGCTGCATAAGAAGTAGAAAATTTCTCTACTATCTTTTTGGTTTCCTCCATATTCTCCATATATTCATTAGCCCATTTACTATAACTTTTTTTCCCCCATGCTTTAGCTTCTTCTTTCTTAAAATTAATATAATTAGATTCATCAATATCGTTACTTATTTCCCCATATGTCATTTTCTCTATAATCTTAAAAAAACTATTAACCATACTTTCTCCTTCAACTTAATTCTTAATAATTATATGTTAATATCTAAAGAGAAGTATATCAACTTGTTTATTAAAATGGCATTGTTCCATTATCCTCAATCAGCATAATATCATCATAGAAATTATCATCTTTATTGAAATTATTGCTTGATATATTATATTGATTATTGTTGTTGCCTTGTCCTATAAACTCAAATGAATCTACTACTATATCAGTTGTATATCTCTTAGTTCCATCTTTAGTATCATATGAGCCTGTTCTTATACTTCCTGTTACTGCTAGTTGTCTGCCCTTTGTAAGATATTGTGCTATTGCTTCAGCTCTCTTATTAAATACTATACAATTAATAAAATCTGTTTCATCCTTTTTAAAAGGTCTTGTTACTGCTAAAGAAAATCTAGTTACTGCTGTTCCAGTTCCTGCTGCAAAATTAAGTTCTGGATCCTTTGTTAATCTTCCGATAAGTATTACTTTATTCATCTTTACACCTCCTATTTTTCCTTCTTATTTTCTGTAATTCGTAATAATCTATAAATCCATATTCATCGCCATACTTTAAATTT
>NZ_JAGHFX010000038.1 GCF_017888565.1 Clostridium sp. | reverse complement strand
TGATGGAAAATGCAAGTAGAACTATAGCTAAAATTTTTTCAAAATAATTTTTGACGAAATTTTTGACGAAATTCTATAAATCCTTTAAAATAGCCATTTATTAAGGATAGTATGTATCTTGCCTTAAAATACTTCTAAGTCCACTTGCAAAGGTTAATCCAGCCTTAATATTTACATTAACTTGATTAATACCATTTAGAGTGTACTCAACAGGATCTTCTATTGTAACTATATTTACATTATTAGAATTAAGTTCACTTAAAATCGTATAAAGAGTTGTTGATTTTCCACTTCCTGTAGGACCAGTAACAAGTACTATTCCATGAGGGCTAGATACTATATTGTCTAGTTTTTTTAGATTATCCTTACTTAATCCAAGCCTCTCTTTTCCTAATTTATAATTATCTCTATTTAGAATTCTTACAACTACCTTTTCACCATTTACAGTTGGTAAAATAGATACTCTGAGGTCTACATCAGTATTCCCAACTTTAGTTATAATTCTTCCATCTTGAGGTACTCTTTTTTCAGCTATATTTAAATTTGCAAGTATTTTTATTCTAGTTATTAATGGTGCTAAACTTTCTATACCAAGGGTATTTACAGTTGTAAGCTCCCCATCAATTCTATATCTTATTCTTATTTCTTTTTCATATGGTTCTATATGTATATCTGACGCTCTCATTTCAACTGAGTTCCTAAATAAGTGTTCTATCATTTTTACAACTGGAGCGTTTTTTACATCATCAATTTCTTCAACATCTAAAGATATACTTTTTGATTCTAAAGCTTCCTTTAGGAGTTCTTCTGCTGCTTTGTTAACTTCTTCACTACTGTAATTTATTTGAACAAACTTATGAATGTCTTTTTTAGGTGCAATAAATGTCTTAACGCTTAAACCTGTTGATATAGAAATATCATCTATTGCAAAAATATTTAATGGATCTGCAAGCGCAACCATTATTTTTTCTTCTTCAAATCCAAATGCTATTAAATTATATTTACTACAAAGATTTTGAGGTACTATTTTAATGGCCTTTTTATCAAAATTAACATTATTTAAATCTATTTTTTTTATTCCAGTTTGAGTTTCTATAGCATCTATAATATCTTCTTCTGAAACAATTCCACTTTCAATTAGAACTTCTCCTAATTTTTTACCTAAAAGCTTTTGTGTTTTTAATGCATTTTGAAGTTGAAAAGGAGTTATTTTTTCTGCCATTACCAAGATATCTCCAAGCCTTTTCTTTTGAACTATAGCCATAAACTCCCCTCCTATGTTTAATTTTAACTTTAATTCTATTTGTTAAAAATTTTCCTTTTTTGACCATTTATTCTACTTATTTTAATATTAATATAGCCATAATTCTTTTGCAATCATAATATAAATTTGAATTTAATTCACATTTTATAGTAAAAAATTTAGATATAACGACAATAGTTCCTTTCCTATAAAAATATACACAATCGCGCCAATAGCTATATATGGTCCAAAAGCAATTTCTGATTTTCTTCCTTTTATTTTAAATAACAATATTATTGCTGCTACTAATCCTCCTAAAACCACAGCTATAAATAGGCAAACTAAAATTCCTTCAACTCCTATAAACAATCCACAAACACCTGCAATTTCTGCGTCACCCTGTCCCATTCCTTTTGTAATTACTACTATTAGATATATAATTCCATATCCTATAGCTCCACCTAGAATATTATTAACTATGCTTGTATCTTTAGTGTATAATCCTATTAATATATAGATAGTAGCAAGTATTACTCCTAAAATGGTCGTAGATGAATATATATATTTACACTCTAAATCTATATAAGATATAACAATTAATAAAGAAGTTAAAAGACTATAAAATATAAAGTTTAAACTTAATCCAAACTTTAAAAATATTAATAAATATAAGACTCCATTTAGTAGTTCAACCAACGGATATCTTATAGATATCTTTGTCCCACACTTTCTACATTTTCCTCTTAAAAATGAATAACTTACTATTGGAATAAGGTCTATTGCTTTTAGTTCATATCCACAATTTGTGCAATGCGATGGTGGAAAAGCAATTGATTCTTCCCTAGGTATTCTATAGATGCATACATTTAAAAAACTTCCTATACACAACCCTATTATTAATATTAAAATTTCCATAATAACCTCCTCAAAGTTATAAACTACGGTATTAATTCTATATAGTATAAACATTTTCCTTCATGATTTTTACATATAAGTGTTTTAATTAAAATCTGTTAATTAAAATGTCTGTTATTAGATAATTTCTTACTTATTAAATAAGATGTAACTAGCTAAATACTTGTCTTATTTTAATAATTATCCATTAATTGTATTTTTTAATCAAAAAAATATATTTATTTGAAATTATACAACAAAAAAATCGGATAAAAGTATAATATTAAACTTTAATATCCGATATTCCTATATTCTATATAATTTTAGTTTTACTTTACCTATCTTTAACTACTCTTAAAATTTGTCCTTCTTTATTTAATTCAAAGTCCAATTCATTATTTACAATTTGATTTGCTTCCTCTATAGTTATCTCTTTTATTTTATTTAAATCTTCCAAATCCTTTATATACTTATTTATTGAAGATATTTTATCTCCATTATCAGCTTCCATAGTCTTTATAGATTCTGTATTAGAAAATTCAACTTTATCACTAATTTTAGCTGTTTCCACCGCTATAATAAATTCCCTAACAATAGATTTTACTTCTATCTTCTTTGAATCAATAGAATACTTTTTAAAACTAGATACTAATACAGCTCCTACTATTCCTATTATCATTACTACTGCAATTAAATCAAATATAGTAAACTTATTTTTTTTCCTTCTATTAAAATTCCTCTCCATATATACCTCCAAAGTCTTCTATTCACTCTTCTTTTTGCTTATTATACATTCTAAATTATAATATTGTAATGCACTTAAAATCAATACAAAGGTTTATATTATTAATCTTTATTATATCTTAAATCCTTCTTTAATTAAATTCAAAATTTTAAACTTTATACTTTCTTAAACATAAAAAAGGAACTTAGAATTTCTAAGTTCCTAAATTTAAAATTTATTAATACATTCCGTCCATTCCCATTCCTGGTGCTCCTGGCATTGGAGCTTCTTTTTGAGGAATTTCAACAACTGCAGCTTCTGTTGTTAAGAATGTTGATGCTACTGATGCAGCATTTTGAAGTGCTGATCTTGTAACCTTAGTTGGATCTACTATACCAGCTTTAATCATATCAGTATAAGTCTCATTTAATGCATCATAACCTACTCCTGGCTCACAATTCTTAACACGTTCAATAATGACAGAACCTTCAACTCCTGCGTTAGTTGCTATTTGTCTCATTGGTTCTTCTAATGATCTTACAATTATATTAATACCAACTTGAGTATCTGCAACATCTGAAGTTACTGTTGCTACTTCGTTAATTATATTAACATAAGCAGATCCACCACCAGGTACTATACCTTCTTCAACAGCTGCTTTTGTAGCTGCTAAAGCATCTTCAATTCTTAATTTTTTTTCTTTTAATTCTGTTTCTGTTGCAGCACCAACTTTAATTACTGCAACTCCACCAGCTAACTTAGCTAATCTTTCAGTTAATTTCTCTTTATCAAATTCTGAAGTAGTTTCTTCAATTTGAGCTCTTATTTGTGATACTCTTTCCTTAATAGCTTCACTATTTCCTTTTCCATTAACTATTGTAGTAGTTTCTTTTGTGACCTTAATGCTATCACATTGTCCAAGCATATCTAAAGTTACTTCTTTTATATCTATTCCAAGTTCTTCTGATATTACTGTACCACCTGTTAATACTGCTATATCTTGAAGCATTTCCTTTCTTCTATCTCCAAATCCTGGAGCCTTTACAGCTACGCATGTGAAAGTTCCTCTTAACTTGTTTACTACTAATGTAGTCATAGCATCGCCTTCAACATCTTCAGCTATAATAAGTAATTTCTTCCCTTGTTGAACTATTTGTTCAAGTATTGGAAGTAATTCTTGAATATTTGTAATCTTTTTATCTGCTATAAGAATTAATGGACTATCTAAAACAGCTTCCATTTTTTCTGTATCAGTTACCATATAAGCTGATACATATCCTCTATCAAATTGCATACCTTCAACTACATCTAATTCAGTTCCCATTGATTTTGATTCTTCAATAGTTATAACGCCTTCGTTACCTACCTTTTCCATAGCATCAGATATTAACTTACCTACTTCTTGATCTCCTGCTGAATTAGCTGCAACTCTAGCTATATCTTCTTTACCGTTAACTGGTTTAGAAATCTTCTTTATTTCTTCAACAGCCTTATCTACAGCCATCTTAATACCATTTCTAATTAGTATTGGATTTGCTCCAGCAGTAACATTCTTTAGGCCCTCTCTTATAATTGCTTGCGCTAAAAGTGTTGCTGTAGTAGTACCATCCCCTGCAACATCATTAGTCTTAGTTGCAACTTCTTTAACTAATTGTGCTCCCATATTTTCATATGGATCTTCTAATTCAATTTCTCTTGCTATAGTAACACCATCATTAGTAATAAGTGGTGATCCAAACTTTTTATCTAAAACTACATTTCTTCCTTTTGGTCCTAATGTAACTTTAACTGTATCTGCTAATGTGTCAACACCAACTTGCATTGCTCTTCTTGCATCTTCACTAAATTTAATCATTTTTGCCATAATTCTTTCCTCCCTTATTCAACTATTGCTAAAATATCATCTTGTTTTAAAATAGTATATTCTTCACCCTCAACCTTAACTTCTGTACCTGCATATTTTGAATAAAGTACTTTATCTCCAACTCTAACTTCCATTGCTATTCTATTTCCATCAACTATAGCTCCTGGTCCAACAGCTACAACTTCTGCTTCTTGTGGTCTTTCCTTTGCAGTTCCTGTTAAAACTATTCCACTTTTAGTTGTTTCTTCTGCTTCTAATTTTTTTATTACTACCCTATCTGCTAGTGGCTTAATGTTCATAAAAAATCCCTCCTATTTATATCTATAAATTTAATTACCCTTTTATATTAGCACTCATCATCATTAAGTGCTAATAATTTTATGATAATCTTTTGTTCTGTAATTTTCAAATGTTACCTAATATATTATTACCTTATATATTATAAATATTACCACTTTTCATTAATTATTTTCCATTTTCTCACGCTTTTATTTATTTTCTTCATTTTATACTTATGTTTATTTATATTATATTTTGTTGAATTTTACCTTCTTTTTCTTTGACACAAAAGCCTAAAAATATCCAAAAAATTGGTGCTACCATTATTACACTAATATTAAAAAATGCTTGAATTAAATATCCTACTAATGTTAATAATAGTATCTTCGATAAATTACTTCTAATATTTTTAATTAGCTTGTATATTATTACTCCAATTAATAATACATATGATATTAAATTAAATATTCCATTGCTAACTGCATATTCTAAAAATTCATTATGCGACTTATCAATATAAACGCCATGTTTATTTATATATTCTTGATGATTTTCACTATACTGTAAATCTAATCTATACTTTAATGTATCAGGGCCCCACCCTATAAATGGATTATCTTTAAACGCACTCCATGAAATATTTAATATTTCAATTCTACCACTGTCTTCAACCTTTGTTATGCCTTTTTCATCAATTACAATGGTATTACTTGCACGTCCAAGAACCTTACCATTAGTAGTTAAATTTAAAAATATAAAAATACTTAAAAATAATATAAATACAACACCTGATTTTTTCAATCTATTTTTATCATTTATTATAAATATCAGCCCAATTATTGAATAAATTAAAAAGGCTAACCACCCACTACGAGTTAATGTACAAATTAATGATGTAAATAATATAATTGAATATATTAAATATCTTTTTCCACCATTAAAAATATAAATTGCCATGCTTATAAATAGAAATATACATAAATATGATGAAAAAAAATTTCTATTTCCTATCATTCCAACTGAATCACTTACTGGTATATAACCAAACATCCAAATTTGTATAGGATCAAACCCGTAAAACTGTAGCACTCCATATCCACTCATAATACATGAAGAAATTAATACTAAATCTAAAAGCTTTTTATTTATAATAATATATTTAGAAGATAGTATAAAAAGTAAAATGTAAATACAATACATTATGAAGCCTTCATTTCTTTGAATATTCCCAATGAAAGCTACATATTTTTGTGGAGATAATATACTTGGTATTAACATAGTTAACAGAAACACTAATGACATCTTATGCTCAAAAACAAATTCTGTTACCCTTAATCTAATCAATATTATAATAGATATTATACCAATTATATAAAGAAAGATTACCTTCCCCATTACATATCTAGGGTATGATACGTTTACAACTATGAATGGCATTATGATTATTACAGAATATAAAATTATATTTACTAAAATTCTAAAATCAATTTCCTTTGTAAAAGTTCCTTTTATTTTCTTATTTATACTCTGCACCTTAACACCAACTAGTAGATTAATAACTGTAAATTGCGAAGCAATTTATTACAAATTAAACAATTAAGAAATGAAATAATGAAAAAATTAAGGTTAAAAATTCTTAAGGGATTTTTGAATAAAATACTCATACCCCCAATAAATTTAAGTTTTGCAGAGCAAAACCTCATAAACTCTTTCACTTTTTCATTCTTTCACTTCTTCACTATTTTGCTTTGCAAAATCCTACTATCTTTCTAAGTTCACATTCTTATATTCTTCAAGTTCTTCATTATCTATTACAGCTTTCTTTGTAGCTTGAGCATTTATCTTGTTGAAGACACCTTTTGCCTTAAATGGAGTTACTAGCGCTCCAGCCCCATTTATACATCCACCTTCACACATCATACCTTCAATAAAGTTCCCTTGTAATTTACCTATTTTAGCCATAGTCATTGTTTTCTTTATTTCTATTCCACCTGATACTTTTACAGGATTAAAGTTTACTTCTAATCCTTGACTTCTTATATAATTTTCTATAGCTGCTGTTAATCCTCCATGTGCTCCAAATCCTCTTCCATATATAGAAGCATCATCAACTACATCTTCATTGCAAGTATCTACATCTACTTCAAAAGCATCAAATAATGCTAGTAACTCTTCAAATGTTATAACATAATCTACTGCATCCTTTATAGACTCTCTAACAGCTTCACTCTTCTTAGCAGTACATGGTCCAATAAATACAACCTTTGCATCTGGATCGTTATGCTTTATAAATCTTGCTGTTGCTATCATCGGAGAAACCGTCCCTGATACCTTTTCAACTTCTGATGGGAACATTTTCTCTACATAACTTAAGAAACCTGGACAACAAGAATTTGTCATATAGTTTTGTCCATTTTCCAATCTCTCTAGAAACTCTCCACTCTCATGAACAGTTACAGCATCTGCTCCACATGCTGCTTCAATCATATCTTCAAAACCTAATTTCTTAATTGCATTTTTAATTTTTCCATACGGAGTTTTTGCTCCAAATTGGCCAGTTATAGCAGGTGCTACTACAGCATACATCTTTCTTCCTCTTGCAAGTCTCTTTGCTATAGGAACAATTAAGCTCTTATCTGAAATTGCTCCGAAAGGACATGCACTCATACAGCTTCCACAATTAACACATGTTTCTTCCTTAATCATTGCTCTTCTGTCATCTTGGTTTATATCTAAAGCACCTGTTGGACATACTCTTTTACAAGGTCTCATAACCTCTGCAATTGCATCGTAAGGACATGCTTTTTTACACATTCCACATTCCTTGCAAAGTTCTTGGTTTATGTATGCTCGTCCAGCAACATAAGTTATTGCACCAAAATTACAAGCTTCATGGCATTTATGAGCCAAGCAATTCCTACAAGAATCTGTAACACTATACTTATTTATTGGACATCTATCACATGCTGCTTCAATAACATATATTATTTGATCATCTTCTTTGATATCAACAAATTCATCATCTATATTATCTCCATTAGCTAGATATCCAGCTGCTAGCTTTGCTCTTTCTAAAACAATAGCTCTTTCCTTATACACACAGCATCTATACATAGCTTTATCACCCTTAATAATTTCATAAGGAATCTTTTCTATTGATTCTGTGGTTAAGTTACCATCTTTAGCTAACTTGGCAACTTCTGTTAGCACCTCATGCTTAAGTTTCTTTAACTGAGTCTCAAATTGAAACATACCAAAATCCTCCTATTTAATAAAATTAAACCAATAATCCCCATTATTATTATACCAGTTAATTTGTGCCAGTTTATTAAATTCTAAATATTCAGAAAATTAGTTTTCAAAGAATAAGGACACACTTTCCGCATGTCCACTTTATCTTTTAATTAATTTGTAATATCTTTTCCTCTACATTTTCAACAGCATATATATAATCATCTAAATACTCACCAATTCTATCTTTCAATAACTCTTTAGCTATAGGTTTTAATAATCCTTCTCTAACCTTCTTGTATTGTTCATGCATAAATTGGCTTATAATTGTCATAGGAATTTCAATCCCCTCTAAATTGCTCATAAGTTTCTCTAATGCAAAATTCACTTCATCTTTAGGCATATAATATCTTGCTCTATCAGACAAACTATATTTTCTTTCTAACTTTATCTTTTCACCAGTTCCTGAATAATGATGTTCCCAATCCTTAGGGTTTTTTACCATACTAAAGTCTAATACTTCTATAAAATTAGATAATTCTATATTTTCATCATATTTTAATAGTTCGTTTTCCATATGATTTAATGCAAATATACCTTCCCTAAATCCAAATGTTAAAGCTGGACCAACTTTTAAGATTATAAATCCGTCCTCTACCATCTGTTTTAAAGCTTTTGGTGTTTGATAATCTGTTGAATGCGCTTCAAATATTAATTGAGGATAATTTTTTAATTCATCTATTAAATCTTTCGCTTCTTCTCTATTATATTCCCAAACATAATCACTACTAAATTCAACCCCTGGCTGTACTACTACACCTATTACATATTGCCAAGCATCCTCTACTCCAAAGCTTTCAAATGCTTTTCTAAATGTTTCTACTGTATTTTTAAATCCTTCTACACTAGTTACTTTAGGACCTGCTTCTTCCTCTTCTACTTGAGCCCCACCAGGTATAGGAACTTCACTACCTATAATATAAACTGGATGCACGGCTTCATCATCTTTTTCTTTAACCTCTAAATATGCTTCTTCTGCAACTTTACATAATACAGATGCTCTATTAGCTATTAAGCTATCATCAAATATTCCATTTTCAATATCACCATTTAATGGCATACTTGTATCTATATGAATTTTAGTAAATCCTGCTAAAACATATTCTCTTATCAGATTTTTCGCATTCTCCATGGCTTCTCTTGGGTTTATTGTTCTCCATGTTAATGGCCCTAAATGATCTCCCCCTAAAATTATTCTTTCTTTTGGAAATCCTACGTTATCAGCTATTTTATAAATATACTCTACATAGTCTTTTGGTTTCATTCCTGTATATCCACCAAATTGATCAACTTGATTTGCAGTTGCTTCCACTAAAAGTGGTATATTCTTATTTAAAAGCTTTTGCATAGCTGATTCAATTACATATTGATTAGAACAACATACAGAGAATATACCTACATTTTCACCATTTTTATATCTTTTAACTATATCTTCCATTGGATGTATCATTTCTCTCACCTCTTAAACTCTTTTATATATAAAAAATCTCTTTTAAAAACAAATTATATATGAAAGAAAATAATATTCTAGCAAGTGCTTTAATATTATTTTCTCTCAAACTCATTATTGTATTTTATCTAAAACGTGATTTAATTAAGCTTTTCCATTGCTTCCACAAACCATTATTTTATGAGCAACTATATTTTTCATAGCTTCTTTTCCAGGTGTCATATATTTTCTAGGATCATTAGCATCTGGATGATCATTAAAGAATTTCTTTACTGCATCAGAAAATGGTATCTTCAAATCTGTAGCTACATTTACCTTACATATTCCAAGAGAAATTGCTTTCTTCACTAACTCATCTGGTACATCTGATGCTCCATGTAAAACTAATGGAACATCTACAATATCTCTTATTTCCTTTAATCTATCAAAATCAAGCTTTGCTTCACCTTTATATAATCCATGTGCTGTTCCTATAGCAATTGCTAGTGAATCTATTCCTGTTCTTTCAACGAAATCCTTTGCTTGCTCTGGATTAGTGTACATAGCATCCTTTTCATCTACTACTAGGTCATCTTCTTGACCTCCTAACCTTCCAAGCTCAGCTTCTACAGTAGCATCAAACTTATGAGCATATTCAACTACCTCTTTAACAGTCTTTATATTAGATTCATAATCTGAATGAGATGCATCTATCATTGTTGATTTAAATCCTAAATCTACATAATGCTTTATTTCCTCAATATCTTCAAAATGATCTAGGTGTATAGCTATTGGAATATTGTATTTTTTTGCTGCTACTTCAGCCATAGACACTATATATTCTCCACCTGCGTAAAGTATTGTTGAAGGTGTTCCTGCTAAGATAACTGGTGATTTCAATTCAGCTGCTGTATCTACAACTACTTGTAAAGTTTCTAAGTTATGAATATTAAATGCTGGTACAGCATATCCTTCTCTTTGCGCTTTTTTTAACATTTCTCTTGTTGATAATATTTTCATAATTTGCTTCAACTCCCCTTAATATAATCTTTGTATTGCATGTTCTTCATCAATTTTATCTTCAATTTTTATTTTTATAACAAAAGTCTTTATTACATCTTTATATAAATCAGTTGCAAATCTAACTAACTGCTCTAAAGCCGCACCTAATCTACATAAGGAAACTTCCACTAACACTCTTAAAATAAGAATACTCCATTCAATAAAAAATCTATTTATTATACTTATGAATTACTACACCCTTAACAACTCTATTAACAGTTCCATCAGGTCTTGGATTATCAGGTGAAATTCCTAATTTAAGTGAACTAAATAATCCAAACATTTGTCCAAATAGCATATAATTAAATACTGTATAAACTTCAGGAATTGTTTGTCCATCTATTTCTATATACTTATCACATACACTATTTAATTCTTCATTCTTTTCATAACTTATTACAGCTAGTTTATGATTTCCTGTATCACCATTTATTTCTCTTATAAGGTCCATATCATAAAGGTTAGTATATTTATTATTAGAATTCATAAATATTACTAATGTATCGTCATTAATTATTGATTTTGGACCATGTCTAAATCCTAATACTGATTCACAAACTGTAATTACTTTACCACTAGTTAGTTCTAGATTTTTTAAAGCCATTTCTTGGCATAATCCTTTTAAAATACCTGAGCCTAAATAAACTACTCTTGATGCATTTAAATCAACTAATTCTTTTATATCTTTCCAGTTATTATCTAAAATTAAATTACCTTGATTAATCACTGTATCTAAATACTTTTTATTTTCTTCTAAATTATCAATATCAAAAATCAATAATGATGCTAATAACATACAACTAAAGGAACTAGTCATAGCAAAACTCTTATCATTTGAATCTTCTGGCATTAATATGCAAAGATCACTATCACTTATAGAAGCCTTCTTAGCAAGTTCTCCTTCAGAATTACATGTAATTACCAGTTGTGATATGTCTTTTACATTCTCTTTAAATAAATCAAAAGCACCAACACTTTCAGGACTATTTCCTGATCTTGCATATGAAACTAAAATTGTTGGCACGTTTTCTTCGATAAATTCGTAAGGATTTGATACTAAATCAGTTGTGGCAATAGCTTCTACTCTTAAGTTCAGCTTTTTTGCTAAATATAGATAAATTGTATCTCCAACGTAATCTGACGTTCCTGCTCCAGTTAAAATTATTCTAGTATTATCTTTTAATCTTCTACTTAAAAAGTTTTTAATTTTCTCTTCATTTTCCTTTATTATATTGTATGTTTCTCCCCATAATTTAGGCTGTTGTCTTATTTCTGTAGCAGTATAAGTTGCCCCCAATTCCTTAAGTTTTTCATTATCCATTCCAAAAAACATTTTAATACCTCCTGCATCTGTTAATGTCATCATTACCAGTTGTCTCAAAAAAAATTTTTTTATTTTAATTATTATTTAACTTTACTTTATACTTAAATTTGTCTCCCCTAGCTACACTTACTGTATATTCCATTATATTTGAATTTTCATAAGTGAATCTCTCTATTTTTAAACTAGGCAATCCTTCTTTAATATCCAAATATACACTTTCCAATTTATTAGTTAGAATAGGCATAAAATACTCTTCAGCGAATGTTATTTTGGTTTCAAACTCCTTAGTTAAAACCTCATACATTGGCTTTTCCTCTAATTGTTCCCTTAACAATCCTTTAAATCTATTAAAAGGAAGATAAGTAATTTCATACATCATCGGCAATCCATCAGCTTTTCTAACTCTAGATATCTTATATAATAGTTCTTCATTATCTATATTAAATATCTCGCCTATTTTTTCACCTGCCTGAACTATTTCAAAGCCTGTAACTTCTGAACTCGGAACTTTTCCTAACTTCTTCATTTCTTCAGTAAAAGAATAAAAAGAAATTAAATCTTGATTCACTCTTTTAGAAGATACAAATGTGCCCTTACCATGTATTTTATATATATATC
The DNA here is from genome assembly GCF_017888565.1 of Clostridium sp. Taxonomy (GTDB): domain Bacteria; phylum Bacillota; class Clostridia; order Clostridiales; family Clostridiaceae; genus Clostridium. The sequence goes on along the minus strand of NZ_JAGHFX010000038.1, from coordinate 33,773 downwards.
CTTCTTTCTCAAGTTCATCCATAGCCTGTCTTACAGTTGTTCTACTCACATCATAAATTTCACAAATTTCTCTTTCAGAAAGTATTTGTTCATTTTCAGACCACTTATTTTCTATCATATCTATTAATATATCCATAAGTTGTAAGTATAGGGGCGTCCTAGAGTTTTTATCTATTATTGAACTCATTAATGTCACCTCTTAATCTTATTATAATTATATCATAATATAAAAAAAATTACTTATTATATTTTAATAATAAATTATATATTTTTTTATGTCAATGTATTCTTATATTACTATTACAAAATAATAGATAGGCTATATAATAATAACCCATCTATTATTTTAAATTATTTTATTTTTCTTTTTCTTATCATATAAGCGCCTGCTAATGAAGTTAATGTTCCAAGTAATACTATTGCACTAGCTGGTGTGCCTCCTGTACTAGGTAATTTATTACCATTATTATTTCCACTATTATTGTTATTTCCTCCATTGTTGCTATTATTATTGTTATTTCCTCCATTGTTGTTATTATTTCCGTTATTATTACTTTGCATTTCTTTCAGTCCATTAATAGCATCATCCACATTTTTTATAGCTGAGTTTACTTCTTCCTGCGTAGCCTCCTCATCACCTAATACTTCCTTCGCCTTATTTAAAGCATCTACCAGCTTATCCCAAGTAGCTTTTGTGTATTTTTCCTTATTTAATCCATTAGCTTTATTTATTATCTCCTCTAAATCAGACTTATCTACTCTTTCTTGTTCATTTGGATTTTCTTTATTAACCTCATCTAATCCTCTTATAGTCTCATCTAATATAGTAAGAGCTGAATCAACCTGCTCTTGAGTTGCTTCTTCATCTATCAATATTTCATTAGCTGCATTAAGCGCTTCCTTAAATGCTTTAAAGCTTTCAACAGTATAATCAGCTTCAACTAATTGTTCTGCTTCATTAACTTTACTTTCTAATTTTGATTTATCTGCAACCCCAACTAATTGGTTCATTTTATTTTGAAGATTTACTTTAGCAGTTTCTAAAGCTTCAGCCGTTGCATCGTCTTTTAACAATAACTCTTCAAGCTCAAGTTTCGCATTTAAGAAGTTATTATAAGAATTCTTAGTATATTCAGATTCTATTACCTTATTTGCACTGCCTAATACATTATATATTTCAGTTATATCAACTAAACCTTCAATTGCATCTGTAAGAGCTTTATTTGCAACTGCAAATTCCTCTTCAGTAGAAGCTTCATTACCTAATATAGAATTTACTTCTTCAATTTCACCTTGTAATTTCTTAAGTGATGCTTTTGAATATTTATTTCCTTCTAATATTAAAGCTTTTGCTTCTTCTAATTTAGCTTCTAATTGTTCTTTATTTGTCTTTAAAGCTAAAGTTTCTCTTGCTGCTTTTAAGTTTTCCTTAGCTTCATTAACTTCTTTTTGTGTTAAGTCTTCTCCTAATGCTAATGCAGCATCATAAGCTTTCTTAAATCTTTCCCAAGTAGCTTTAGAGTATTTATCTGATGAACCCTCTTCATTAATAATCTTCTCTGACTCTACAATTTCTTTATTTAATTCATCTTTATTAATTTCAACAGTTACAGTAGCTACAGCCTTTTTACCATTTGGTATAGTAGCTGTAATCGTAGTTGTACCTACTTCAACTGCAGTAACATTACCATTTTCATCAACTTTTGCAATAGCCTCATCTGCAGAAGTCCAAACTATATTGTTTGTACTATCAATAGGGTCTAAAATAGGAACTAACTTTTCAGTAGTATTTGCCTTAAGATTTAATTCAGACTTTTCTAAAGTAATATTTTCTGCTTCTACAGGTGATAATTGACCATAAAATCTTAATTCAGCTACACTAGCATATTTATCACGGGTATCCCCCAAAGTTTTTAATGCAGTAAATTTAACGTATTGAGCTTTAGTAGCATTGAAACGTATTGGATTATATCCCTTATTCTCTAAGCCAGAACCATTACTTGCTTCTTTTAAAGTACCAGTTCTAACTGCTGTCCAATTCTCATTATCCATACTTGTTTCAATTAAATATTCTATTACATGCCCATTTCTACTACTTTGTCTTGGTAAATAATCAATTTGATTAAGATCATAAGCCTTATCAAGCTTAATTACTATTGAAACAGGCAACTTATCACTACCTTGATAGCCTGAATGCCATATTGTATTTTCATCACCATCTACAGCATTTTCTTTAAAATCATTATCTGCTTCAGTAGTAGCAAATATTGCTTCCAATTTATTAAAATCTATTCTATCCGCATCAACTGTTTCACGCTCTTTCAATCCGTTTATAGCTGTTCTTATTGATATAATTGGAGCACTTAATTCAGCTTCTGTCTTCGCATTTTCCAGTACTTCTTCTGCATTTTTAATAGCATTAACTAAAACTGAGTAAGTCTCTTCTGAATAAATTTCACTAAGTTTCTCATAAGACTTTCCTAATTCAATCGCTTCAGTTAACTTTGATTTGTCAAACCCATCAAGTACTGTAACTTCATGCTCAACAGTTATTTTGCCATCTGCAGTTGTAGCCTGTATTGTAGCTGTACCAGGTTTAATACCTCTTAAATAATAGTTTATTGTATCATCATTATCTACACGTATAACTCTTATAACTTCTTCATCGGATGAAGTAATCTTATAATGTAGATTGTTTGCATTTTCAGGTAATACCTTTGCAAATATTGGAGTTAGCTTATTAATATATAAGCTATTTGGTGTATCCTGTAAAAACTCTATTGAAGATGGTAATTGCATTTTTTCTTCATAGAACTCGATTTCATTTATTGCTAAAGTATTAATATCCTTATTTGATTCAAGTGCTGTAATAACAATTTTATCAAATGTTTGGTTATTTAATTCATAGATTGTCTTTGCTGTTGTGATATTAGATTTTTCACCTAAATCAGTTGCAACCCCATTTAAATAACCTACTGCCTTAACCTTCTTTAATGCCGCAATATTATTTGTACCATTTGAGTTAGTACGATTATATATAGTAAAGTTGTTAAGCTTCTTTGCCTCATTAAATGTAAATGTCATTTCAAACGGAAGTTTCCCTTTATCTGCTTGATCAGCAGAATACACCCATTTTAAATCCATGCGAGAACTATCATCACTACTTGTAGTTCCATCAATTAATCTGCTTAATCCCATTCCAGATTGTAATTGACTTTCATCACCTATTACAGTAATATTTTCTTTCACAACCTTAACTAGTGAAGAGCTTCCTTCTGGTAATGGTTCTTCTGGATTAGTAATATTAGCAATTGCATTTTTAGAATTTAGGTTGCTATCAATTACTAATGCATCACTTAATGCTAAATCAAAATTGATATCACTTTTTGCTTTTAAAGTAATTGTTGCAAGTGTATCTGTTCCATTAAGTCTAACGTTTTCTCCAGTATTAGTGAATACCGCATAAAGATCTTGTGAATTATCACTATGAATTCTAAGTTTTGATAGATTCTTCATAGAAACTGTTGAGACTGCGCCTTCTGTTTTTACGAATTCATACTTACTTGAATCTAAAGGAATCTCTGCACTAAATGCATTAATATCTGATAATCCAGTACCTACAACATCAACGGTAAAAGTTTCACCAGCTGAAATGCTTGTTTTATTAGGAACTAGCATAAGTTCCCCAGCAACATTTCCTCCTTCTGTTGGTACAATTCCACCTTCTAATTGACTTGCTACATAACTTATATCATAAGCATCAATAATATTATTAAAGTTTAAGTCAGCCATTGATACATAGTTCCAATCTGCATCTACAGATGATAAACCAGTGTAATTTTGAAGGAATGTTAAATCGCCTTCCTCAATTGTTCCACCATTGTTCCAATCCCCAACAATTTGGCCCTTACTTCCATCAACCATGTATGGCCTAAACTCTCTAATAGCCAAGAAATTACCAACTGATTCTTTTGTTACAACCTTAAAGTAACGAGCTTTAATTGGAGCATCAAATCCTATAGTTTTTACTTGTCCATCTGTAGCCCAAGCTGCTTTTCCAGAATCACTTGCATTACTAAATATTTTTTGGTAGTTTACCCCATCTAAACTACTGTATATTTCAGCACGCTTTACAGAGCCATTTCCTGCACTTCTAAATAGCAACTCCAATTTTTCAATTTGATAAGCTTTTTTCATATCAATTATAAATGGTACATCAATCGCATTACCTTTTGAGTGGAATTGAGAGTTATCATCTCCATCTACAGCATTTGCTGGCACATCACTACTATATTGCCCTTCTGTCCACTTAACAGTCATGTCCTTAGGAACATTTCTATAAGGGTCTAAATCTGTTTTAGCAGTTATCTCTTTACTCCACTCTGAATATCCATCTTTATTTACACTACGAATACGATAGCTATACTCAGTATCAAAATCTAAGTTTTTATGACTATATTCTGTTGCTATAATATTTTTTTGTATTATTCCATCAATTTCAATTTCATAAGACTCTGCTCCATCTACTTTGTCCCAAGTTAAATCAATTGAACTTGAAGTTATTAAATCTTTCGGAGCAGTGAAGTTCTTAGGAGCACTTAAATCTTTATTTGCTTCATTTTTAGAAATATCTTGAACATTTATAAAATCATTAATAGTTAATTCAACTTCATTAACTGTTACATCTGTTTTTTCTACCTTTACATAAAGCTTAGGAGTAGTAATTATATCCACATCTTCAAATTCTGATCCTTCAGTAGAATATTTATTTAGATTTGGACTTTCATCATAGAAATATAAGTTTGTTCCTTTCTCAAATTCTTCTAAAGAAGATGCTTCTTTCAATTCAACATTTTCATTTCCAACTTTTAATAATAAATCTGTTGGCTTTTCACTTACATTTACTATGAATTCAGTTGATCTTTCTTTAACAATACCTTCATAATCTCCTGTTAATAGGCTAGCCTTAATAATAGCTTTCCCTTTTCCAGTCTTAGGTGCTGATGAAGTTATCATTGTTGTAGCTGATTTTCCTTCATTATAATCTGTTGTTAATCCATCATCTTCATACATTTCAAAACTAGTATCTCCACTTGGATATACTTCAAATTTTCTTTGTGAATCATCTATATCTTCTGGCGTATTATTTTCATTAGCCATAGGAATTATAGCTCCATTCTTAACAAATAGCGGAAGTTTCCACATAGGTGCATCAAAATTATTTAATACTCCACCACCTCTATATTGTTGCCCTGTGAAGTAGTCAATCCATATTTGCTCTTCATCTGGAAGATATATATCATTACGTATATCATTTCCTACTGAATCAGAAGCCGTATCTTGATATATAGGAGCTACTAATAGGTTTGGTCCCCACATATATTGATATTGAGTGCTTGTTCCATAAGTATATGCTTCAGGATATTCTAACATCATAGCACGAACCATAGGTACTCCATCATTAGTAGCTTCATTAGCAATAGTATAGTTATATGGCATCATTTCTGCCTTTAATTTTAAATACATACGATTAATTGAATTATATGGTTCACCAAATACATATGGTTTTTTGGGATTACTTCCCCAACCATCCATATCTATTTCAATTGGAGTAAATGCTTTCCATTGAATATCTCTAGTTTGAATTAATTTATTTCCACCAAATATTCCATCTATATCTGAACCTACATTAGGTTGTCCAGATAATCCAGATCCTATATATGTTGGTATATGGAAACGAATATACTCCCAGTTACCACCATATTGATCTCCTGACCAAAGACCTGCATAACGTTGAGTTCCTGCCCATCCATCTAAAGATACAACGAAAGGTCTAGCTCTATCTACTGAATTATCTTCAATCCCTTCAGCAGCTTGTCTAACAGCATTAAGTGCAAAGGAGTATCCTGCTCCTACCCATGCAACATCTGTTTTAACTGCATTTGTTCCAGCAACACCAACTTCTTTATCTATATCACGTTGCAGGTAAACCTCTCCAACACCTGTTGGCTTTAAGTCACTTTGTGTCCAAAGCCCAACTTGAATTCCTTTACTTTTTGTATAATCAACGAACTCTTTTAAAAGAGCTATATTACCATCAATTGTATCTGCACGACCATATCCTGCGCCATATCCATCATTAGGTAAAAACCATCCAAGAGGCATATCATTGTCCACATGTTCATCAACAACTTTTTTAGCATCTACCATTAATGTTTCTTGACGATCAAATCCAGGCTTTGGAGTTTGAGATTCTTGGCCTGTCTCATCATTAATCCAGTCACGAGCATAGGCATTTGCATGTCCTAAATAAAATGCATATTCTGGTAATAGTACAGGTTTGCCTGTCAATTCAGTAAACTTATTTATAATATTTGTTGGCTTTTCATCTATGAAATAATATGCATCAAAACGTTTTTCATCATGCCTTGAAGTTATTTTTCCTTCTTCAGTTGATTCAAAATCATATTGTCCTGGTTTAAAGGTATGACGCATTACTCCATATCCATTTGTAGAAAAATAAAATGGTGTAGGACTTGAAACGCCTCCATCAACCCAATTGTTTTCATTTTTAATATTTATCACTTTTCCCTTATGAGAGAATCGTCCATTTTGTTGTCCACCACCATAGAAATATTCCTCTTCACTAGTTTCTAAAGTTTGAATTGTCTCATTAGATTTATATTTTAACGGTTCTGCTTCTCTCCAAACTACCTTATTAGCTTTCTTATTAAATAGTTCCATTTTACCTGTTTCTTTTTCTACTCTTAATTCAATGCTGTCAGTCGAAACCTTTATAACGTTTCCATTTTCAATTGTTGGAACTACCTTACTATATTCATCCTCTGTTTTATCTATAATTTTTGTTATATGATCCTTTGAATTTGGAGTTGGTTCTTCTTGAAACTTACCCTCTGGATCCATATATATTCTAAATACGTCATTTTCTAAAATTGATATCCTAACCTTTTCTCCAGTAGTCATTTCAAAAGTAACTTTATTTCCAGATTGACTATAACTTTCAACTCCTCCAATTACGTTGTAGTCATTTACTGCCGCTTGCATAGATTGATTTTCTTCATTAGAATTAGCCGTTATTGAGTAAGCATAAGCTGATGCTGTTTGAATTGTAAGACTTGATGTAAAAGCAGTGGTTAAAGCAAGTACAGTTAGCCTTGCTATTATCATTTTTCTCTTCATAATACCTCCCTAAATTTTTACTTATTTTTTAATTTTCATTACGTGATTTAAAAATAAAATAAATTATAGTATGAGTGTAATTACTTATATCTACATATATTAACTGCTTTTATCTTTAGAGTTTTATTGATTTCAAATATTTTTATTTTAATAGAAACCATAACTTATTGAATTATTTTTACAGGAATATAAATTTCATATGGCTACTTAATTTTTATAATTCACTTCAAATAATCCCTCCCCCTCTTAATTGTCAATGCCTCTACTGATAATGTTGTCATTACCAGTTTGATTAATTTTTTTATTTTAATATTATTTAGCTTGATATATAATTAAATCTCTCCTAATTGATATACTTAAAATATGCTCTATTACATCTATATTATTAAAAGTAAACATTTCTATTTGTAAATCTAATGCATATTTTGTAGTATTTATATATTCACTCTATAATTTATAAGTTAAAACTGTAAATAAAACAGAAATTTCTAAACCCAAAACTTCCATTTTATTAAATTAACTTTATCAGGCTACTAATTCATTATTTTCTTATTTTACTAAAAGCAATAATATTAATCATTCCTATATATAAGCTATATACTCCACCTAATATGCTTAAGATTAAAAATAATACATTGAAATTTTGTTGTATTGCATTTATAACAATAAGAACACTTAATAAAGCATATGCACATGCTTTCATTATCGCTTTTTCTTTTTCTTTACTACTAATTATACTATCTAACTTTGAGGTCTTGCGATCTCTTTTAAAGTTCTTAATTACCTTTAACTTCTTTAAAAAGAAAATTCTAAAATATAACTCTACTAAAACTATAGCTCCAACTCCAACTAAAAACGTATTTTGCAAAGATCTAAAATAATCTCCTAATAAAATCATAACAATAAATATGATTGAGTATCTATAATAAAATATCCTAAATTTTTGTTCTATTTCCTTAGATACAATATATCCATTTTTATCAAAAACATTATAATATACCGTATCTCCGTACATATCCAAGTATATGTTATTTCCAGCTAAATTAATAACATTCTTTTTCACTATAACATCGCCTTTCCTAAACAATATGTTTGATGCACTGAATAGTCATTATTCAAAATTACTAAATCACTATCATATCCCACTCCTATCCTGCCCTTGCGTTTATCAACCCCTAAACACTTAGCTGGATTAATCGTACATGCATTAATAGCATAGTTAAACGGTACCATTGCATCTTCAACTAATATCCTAAGTCCATCATTCATCTTTAATGTAGACCCTGCTAATCCTTTTGTTTCTACTAAATGGGCACTTCCATCTTCATAGATTTCTATTTCATTTCCTCCAAACATAAATTTAGAACCTGGCTCATCCCCCTTTGCCATTAAGGCATCTGTAATCATAATCCCATAATCCGGTCCCTTTGCATTAAAGAAATTATATAAAGCTGTAGTAGTAGAGTGATTTCCATCACAAATTATTTCCCCATACATCCCCTTAACCCTTAGTGCTACTCCAACTAATCCATTTTTTCTATGATTAAATGGAGTCATTCCATTATATACATGAGTTTGCGACCTAGCTCCATGAGCAAAAGCAAATATAGCATCTTCATATGTGGATGCTGAATGCCCTATGCTTACTACTATATCATTATTAAATAAGTAATCTGTAAGCGAATAGTCATCATCTGTTTCAGTTGCTAAAGTTACATATTTTATTAACCCTTTTGCTGCTTTTTGATAACTTTTAAATTCTTTAATAGTAGGCTTAACTATATATTCTCTAGGTTGAGCTCCCTTATATTCCATATCAAGATAAGGTCCTTCAAAGTGAATTCCTAATATTTCCGCTCCATCATATCCATCTTCTACTACCTTCGCAACATTATTTAAAGCCTTAAAAAGCACTTGTTTACTTTGAGTTATAGTAGTAGGTAATATCGAAGTAACTCCTTCACTTACTATTTTCTTTGTCCAATTTCTTAATCCTTGTTCATTTGCATCATTTGTATCAAAGCCATAAGCTCCATGACAATGAATATCTATAAATCCTGGTACAATTCTCTTGCTACCATAATCATAAGCATCTTCTTTCTCGTTATAAGCATAGATATTAACTATTTTATTATCATCAATTTCAATTTGAGCTGGAATGAATTGATCAGCAATCCAAATCCTTTTACTTTGTATTAACATATAATCCCTCCCCAAATCCAACTTATCTATAATTATACATAAGTTTATCCATCTAATATTTGCACTTTTCAACATATATATTATATATTTCACCACCTTTATTGAATTATAATTACTCTCCATTATAATTATAATTGTTATATATTTTTTAATATTAAATACTTGATAATACACTTTATATTATTTTAGGAGATGATAGAATGATAGGATTAATAATTAGCGGACATGGTAACTTTGCATCAGGATTACGCTCATCTTTAAAGCTAATTGCAGGAGAACCTTGCAATGTAGAGTATGTTGACTTTGAGGAGACAGATTCAATAGAAGATTTAAGAAAAAAATATTATATTTCATTAAAAAATTTAGATAATTGTGATAGTATTTTGGCTCTTAGTGATTTAGCTGGAGGCTCACCATTTAAAACCTTAGTTGAAGTTAAAACATCCATAGAAAAACCAATGGAAGTAATAGGTGGTACAAATCTACCTATGATTCTTGAAATATCAATGACTAAAGATATTGCAGATGATTTACACTCATTATCTGAATCAGCTATTGAGGTAGGTAAAAGTGGAGTTGTGAAATTTGAGTTTATAGTCCATGAAGATGACGAAAGCGAGGATGGTATCTAATATGATAAATTGGGAAGTAGTTATATGGACATGCATCACTGTTGCAGTATTAGCGGGCATAGGAGCTTTGATTTTAATATTTATATCAGCTAAAAACATAAAGAAAAGAACCTCCGATCTTAAAGATGTTCATGTTGAATTGAAACCTGGAATGAAAATAATGTTTTGTGGTGGACTTTATGGTAAAGTAGTATCTGTAGGAAAAGAAAAAGTTGAAGTTGAAATTGCTAAAAATACAGTAATAGCTATCTCTAGATATTCAATTCAAAATATTTTATAAAATAGAAAGAGCTGTCCAAAAAGGCAGCTCTTTATGATTTAAATAAAGTTTGTGCATATTCACTAGGGCTTATTTCATAATGTTGTGTAAAGGCTCTTGAAAAGTAATGTATTGAGTTAAAACCCAACATAAATGCTATTTCACTAATAGTATATTTATTTTCTTTAATTAATTGTTTGCTCTTAGATAATTTTAAATCATTAATATATTTCTTTGGCGATGTATTTAAATTATTTTTAAATAAAGTTTGCAGTGATGATCTTGAAACTGAAAATTTAGTACAAAGCTCTTCTATACTTATTGGAGAGGAAACCTTTTCATAAATATATGTTAGTATTCCTTCTAATAATTCATCTTGAAAATGTTGATATGACTCTTTCGGTAACTTGCTATCATCAACTCCCAAGTAATCATATTGAAATAATCTAATTATAATTTCATGAAAATTACTTAAAATAAGATTTTCTGAATATGGTATTGTACTTGATATATTTTTCGCAAAAATTCTTACAGCCTTATACAATTCTTTTCTACAATGAAATACTTTGTTACATATTAATCTTTCATCATCACATTCCATGTCAAACATAATTGTTAAATATGAACAGGCTGAATCACTATTTACAGATTGTGTATGAAATTGATTTTTACCATATATAATTAGATCAGATGAGTTTAATGTGTAATCAATACCATCAATAGATGTATTTAAAGTTCCATTATCAACAAAGGTCAACTCAAATAAACTATGTCTCTCTCCCTTAAAATTATAATTCGGACTTTTAATTGTATAATAATAGGCCATTATTTCAGGGATGTTTATAGTAGGCAGTATTCTATTATATACATATGGTGGATTTAAAAACTCAAGTTTAAGGTTATATCTAGATGGTATTATTAAATTAAAAGTAATTTGATCCGTCATTGAAATAATATTAAAATACATATTAGGTTTAATCTGTAATTTTCTATGAACTGCAAATAGTTTAAAATCACCACTATTTGAATCGCTTATTAATATGGATGCCATACCTTTGACAATTTCTATATATGCTGGTTCTGAGAATTTGTATAAGCTAGAAATAACTTTATCACTAGTAACGATTTGCTTTAATATTAAATCATCTTTATTTATATCCTTAGCTTCATCATAGATGAAACCATACTTTCTAAATTGAGCACTGGTCGTTTTATCATACATATAAATCACCTCACTATAAATTAACAATATCGTTTTTAAATAAGACTTTTTCTACTATTTTATAAGCATTAAGTTTATTTTTTTTATACATTTTTATATTATATTAATTAATATGTCAACATAATTAATTTTATTCAATAAAATCTAAGTAAGGTTCAAATTATAGTAACACTAATAGATATTAAATTGTGCTACCAATATATACTATATAATATCACTAAAATTGTATTTTTTCAAATTAATCCCATTTTGTAAACGTTGTTAAAAAGAATAAATTAAATACCAAAAAGTATAAAGATTGTTATTTATATTAATTATATAATGTTCTTATATCAGTGGAAACAAAATGTTTTCATTAAAAGGGAGGTGATAATATGCCAAATATTATATTAACAAGAATAGATAATAGATTAATTCATGGACAAGTTGCAACTCAATGGTGTGGGTCCATTGGTGCAAACTTAATTCTAGTTGCAAATGATGTTGTAGCTGGAGATAAACTAAGACAAGGTCTAATGGATATGTGTGCACCATCTTATGCTTCAACTCGTTATTGGACATTAGAAAAAACTATAAGCACTATTCATAAGGCTAATGCTAAACAGCTTATATTTATAGTTTGTGAAACTCCTTCTGATGTATTAAAACTTGTTGAAGGTGGAGTTCCAATAAAGAAAGTTAACATTGGAAATATGCATATGGCAGAAGGAAAAAGACAAGTTGTTGGTTCTGTTGCAGTAGATGACAAAGACGTAGAAGCATTCAAAAAACTGAGAGAATTAGGTGTGGAACTTGAAATAAGAAGAGTTCCTACTGAAGGTACTGAAAATATTGAGAAGATTTTTAAATAATGCGGGGGGGAATACTAAATCGATTTTAATATTATACAAATTCTATTGGTTGCAGTATTTGCATTTATTGCAGCTATTGACCAATTTAGTTTCTTAGAATCATTGTATCAACCAATTGTATCAGGAGCCGTTATTGGTGCAATTCTTGGAGATTTACAAACTGGACTTATTGTAGGTGGTACTTACCAATTAATGACAATCGGTAACATGCCTGTAGGAGGAGCTCAACCTCCAAATGCTGTTATCGGAGGAATAATGGCAGTAGTATTTGCCATTTCTTCTAAATTAGATCCAGCTGCTGCAGTTGGACTAGCAGTTCCATTTGCATTAATAGGACAATATTGTGTTACATTATTATTCACAGTTATGTCACCATTAATGTCAAAAGCTGATAAATATGCAGAAGATGCAAATCCAAAAGGTATTGAAAGACTTAACTATGGCGCAATGGCTGCTTTAGGATTATTCTTTGCAATTGTAGTTGTTATAGGTTTAATAGGTGGTAGCGCTGCTGGTGAGTGGTTATCAGAATTCTCAACAAAATATGCTTGGTTCATGGACGGACTTGGTGCTGCTGGTAATATGATGCGTTATGTTGGATTTGCAATTTTATTACGTATAATGTTATCAAATGAATTATGGGGAGTTTATTTTGCAGGTTTTGCACTTGCAACTATTATAGGAAAAATAGAAGGCTTATCTGGATCAGCATTATTAATAATTGCATTTATTGGAATCGCAGTATGCATTTACGACTTCCAAATTAATGTAAAAATGAAATCTGCTACAGCAAATATAGGAATGGGAGGAGATGACGAAGATGGAATCTAATAACACATTATATAAAGATTTGACTCCTGCCAAACAACTTGATAAGAAAACTTTAAACAAGATGGTTTGGCGTTCATTATTCTTACAGGCTTCATTTAACTATGAAAGAATGCAAGCTGCTGGATGGCTATATGGAATATTACCTGGATTAGAGAAGATTCATACTAATAAAGAAGACCTTTCTAAATCTATGAAACACAACTTAGAGTTCTTTAATACTCACCCATTCCTTGTAACTTTTGTTATGGGTATAATTATGTCATTAGAGCAACAAAAGGCTGATACTAATACTATCCGTGCTGTCCGTGTGGCTGCAATGGGTCCTTTAGGTGGAATTGGAGATGCTATTTTCTGGTTCACATTAGTTCCAATTACTGCTGGTATCACTGCTAACATGGCTATCGGTGGATCCTTAATTGGTCCAATACTATTCTTGTTAATATTTAATGGTGTTCAATTTGGACTTAGATATTGGTTAATGTACTGGTCATATAACTTAGGTTCAAAAGCGATAGATGTCTTAACTAAAAATGCAAAAGAATTTACACGTTCAGCTTCTATGCTAGGTGTATTCATAGTTGGTGCTCTTACTTCAAACTATGGTGCAACAAAATTAGCTATTGAAATACCAAATGGAGAAGCTCCAATTAATATACAAAATATATTAGATGGTGTTCTTCCTCAAATGCTTCCACTAGCTTTAACATTAATGCTATTCTACTTAATCAAGAAAAGAAAATGGACTCCTGTTGCATGTATAGGTTTATTACTTGTACTTGGAATAGTTGGTGCTTTATTCGGTAACTTATTTGGATTCACAATGTGGGCTAAATAATTTACTTCAAAAAGAGGACATGCTATTTATTAGCAGTCCTCTTTTTAATTATTAATATAATCATAGTATTCTCAACTTTATAAACATATAAACTTTTCTATCTCAGTATAAAAAAGAACAAATTCTTCTTTAAAATCCACTTACTTATTTATATCTTATATATTTCAAAAATACATTTTTATAATTTACTTAAATATTTCTTTTACATTATCAGGTACTGTATTACCAGCTAAAGTATATGCTAATAAAACAGATCCATTCCAAGGATCAAGTGCAGGTTCTTGTAAATGGCACTTTAATCCTGATTCATTTATCATTTCTTGAAGTGGCTCTAAAACATGTTTACCTGATTTAAACACACCACCAGTGTATGAAACAACAAAATCATCTTTGAAATTTAATTCTTTTGATATAGCAGATATGTGTTCAAATATAGCTTTTGCTGCATCCTTAAATATATTTTTGCAAGCTGGACATCCCGCTTCTGCTGCTAAAAAGCATATTGTTGAAAACTTAGCTAATTCTGTCCTATTAAATTTCAATCTATTAAATGCAATATCAACAATTTCATATCTATATGTTATATTATATTCTTTTTCTAGTATATCAACTAAAACAGTTTTTTCACTTCTTCCATCTTTTTGTTTTGTATATTCATTAATCGTTCTAAGTGCAATCCAATAAGCACTTCCATCATCACCTATTCCTGGACCAAATCCACCACATCTTGCTAGCTTTCCTTCTGCATTTCTACCATAAGCTATACTTCCTGTACCTGCTACTACATTTATTCCTGGCTTGCAAGCAGTTCCTCCTGCCCATCCATTAACAGCATCATTATCAATTGAATATGGTACTTCCATAACTTCTTTTATAGCTTCATCTATTTTAACCATATCATCTAAGCTTTCGCCATATCCTGGTACACCTGCAAATGCATAATCGATATCCTTTACAGAAATATTTGTTTCTTCACATATCTTAGAAATATTTTCTCTTAGTTCACTTTTAATTCCTTCTACACCAACTTGATGAATGTGTATAGTTGCTCCTTCTCTTTCACATACCTTTTGTAACTTTTCATCTACTAATAGATACTTTGTTTTAGTGCCTCCACCATCAATTCCTAAATAATACATTTTCTTTCCCCCTACCTACAAGGTTTATATTATGTGATTGGATATATTACATGTATTACTATTCCCCTTATTGCCTATAATCTATCTTTTTTACTTTATATACTTAATAAAATCCATCAATTTAATTATATATTTATTATTAACAAATTCCAACATCAAAATATTACAATCTATACTTCTATTTTATTTTCCCTAGCATAGTAAAAAAGATATTGCTGAGCCATTCCTGATAAAGCTCCAAATTTATCTCTTGCAAATACTCTCATCTTGTTTAGTGATACATCTGGTGCTACATAAAAATGAATCATAGCTCTCTTAACCCATACATCTACAGGGAATGCTGAGTGCTTTGTCATTGAAAATAGCATTATACAATCTGCTACCTTAGCACCTACCCCCATAAATTTTTGCAGTTCTATATGGCACTCATCATCATTTAATGACTTTATATATTCTAAATCAAAATCTAATATTTCTGGTCTTTCATCATACTTACTTGGATTTAATCTAAAATCTTCATTAACTTCTATAGCTTCATTTACCTTTTTAATTGTATCAACTATGTACTTACTTCTAAAAGATGCACCTGTTTCTTGAATTTCTTCTAATGTAGCATCTTTAATTGCTTGCGGAGTTGGAAATGTATAATACTCGTTTCCCTTGTACTCTATTTTTTCTCCCCATCTCTCACATATCTTTTTAACTGTTTTCTTTATTGAAGGTATACTATTTCTTGCAGATATTATAAAGCTTATAAGAATTTCAAATGGATCTTGATTTAATATTCTTATGCCATATCCAAACTCAACACTTTTTCTAAGTATTTCATCTTTTGCAAGAACATCTTTTATTTCATCATAATTTCTTTCTAAATCAAAATAATCCTTCCATATATTATTAAAATCTTCTTCATTTGAATTACATATAATAACTTCATCATCATTTTGAATTACTTCAATAACTCTTCCATAAGCAACTACAACATAATTATTATCTTCTATCTTATCCCATCTGAAGCATTGCCCACACTCCAATATTTGTTTTATATTGAAATTCTTTACACCTTTTATTATCACTTTATTATCTTCAAATACAGTATTTTTAAAATCCATTTCTTCACCTCTTATATATAATTAATATACCATTAATATATTATTTATCCCCGAGATATTAATAAACTATTCTCACTCAGTCATCTTTCCCCCTAAGAATTAAACTAAATATTAATAATTTTTATCTTTATAAATTATATCATATTCTTAATAAAAATGGATAATATGTATTCAATAATAATTTATATAAAGAAAGATAGAGAAATCAAATAAGTTTCTCTATCTTAAAAAAGTTCAACAAATCAAATCATATTAAGGATAAATTTTTAATAATTGTAGAATCCTCTACCAGTCTTTCTTCCAAGATATCCAGCTCTAACATACTTTCTTAAAAGATTACTTGCTCTGTACTTAGTGTCTCCTGTTTCATTATATAAAACGTCCATAATAGCTAAGCATACATCTAATCCTATAAGGTCTCCTAAAGCTAAAGGTCCCATTGGATGATTTGCACCATATTTCATAGCAGTATCTATATCTTCAACTGAAGCTATTCCTTCTTGAAGAATAAATGATGCTTCATTAATCATTGGAATAAGTATTCTATTAACAACAAATCCTGGAGCTTCTTCAACTTCTACTGGCTCCTTTCCAATTGCTACTGATAATTCTTTTATAGCATCAAAAGTTTCATTTGATGTTGCCATCCCTCTTATAATTTCTACTAGCTTCATTACTGGAGCTGGATTAAAGAAATGCATTCCTATAACTTTATCAGGTCTCTTTGTTGCTGAAGCAACTTCTGTTATTGATAAAGATGATGTATTAGAAGCTAATATAGTAGATTCTTTACAAATCCCATCTAATTCAGCAAATATACTCTTTTTAATTTCCATATTTTCAACAGCAGCTTCAATTACTAAATCACAATCTTCTGCAAGAGATAAATCAGTAGTTCCAGTTATTCTTGAAAGAATAGCTTCTTTATCTTCTTCACTAATCTTCCCCTTAGCAACTAGCTTAGTTAAGCCTTTATTAATTCCAGATATACCTCTTTCAACAAATTCATCCTTTATATCTCTAACTATTACTTCATAACCCTTTTGAGCAAAAGCTTGAACTATACCTGCTCCCATAGTTCCTGCACCTATAACAAAAATCTTTTCCATATTCAAAAACCTCCAATTTCTTCAATTCACAATTTACAATTCACAATTTAATATTAATAATTTAGGTAATAATTTATCCTAAGCTAAATTATCTAATTTCACAACTCAGTTTACTGAGTTATTTCCTTAATTATGAATTGTCCACTTTCAATTTCCCATTATACTTATGCATTGTCCATTATTAATTTGTTAATTAATATTTACTCTAATTTCATAACTCAGCTTGTCTGAGTTATTTTCTTAATTGTAAACTCTCCATTCTCCATTGTCACTAGTTTTCTTTCATTGCTTTTGCTTGTGCTGTCATTTCTGGAACAACTTTTAACAAGTCTCCTACTATAGCATAATCTGCTGTTTGCATTATTGGAGCTGATGCATCTTTGTTTATAGCTATTATTAAATCTGAATCTTGCATACCTGCAACGTGTTGTATTGCCCCTGAAATACCACAAGCTATATATATAGTTGGTCTTACTGTCTTACCCGTTTGTCCAACTTGATAGTCTCTATCTATCCAGCCATTTTCAACAGCTGCTCTTGATCCTGCTACTGTTCCACCTAAAGCTTCTGCTAATTCTTTTAAAATATTAAAGTTTTCTTTTGAACCTACTCCCCTACCGCCTGAAACAATGAAGTTAGCTTCGCTTATATCAACGATATCCTTAGCTTCTTTTACTATCTCAACTATTTTAGTTCTGATATCTGAATCTTCGATTTTTACTTCTACTTCTTCTACAGTAAAGTTTCTATCTTCATCTGAAAGCTTTGAAAATACTCCTGGTCTTACTGTTGCCATTTGTGGTCTATGATCTGGACAGGCAATTGTAGCCATTAAGTTACCACCAAATGCTGGTCTTGTAGCTAATAAATCTGCTTTTTCAACGTCAACATCTAAAACTGTGCAGTCTGCTGTTAATCCTGTAGATAATCTTGCAGCTACTCTAGGTCCTAGATCTCTTCCAATGAAAGTAGCTCCTATAAATAATATTCCTGGTTTTCTTTCATTTGCTAAATCACAAATAACCTTTGTATATCCATCAGTAGTGTAGTGCTTTAACAATTTATTTTCTGCTACTAAAACCTCATCTGCTCCATGTCTTCCTAATATATCAGCTAAACCTTTTATATTATCTCCTAATAAAAGAGCTGTTAATTTTACTCCTAACTTATCAGCAATTTTTCTACCTTCACCAAGTAATTCTAAAGAAACCTTTTGAAGTTCTCCTTCTCTTTGCTCAGCAAATACCCATACGCCTCTGTAATCTGCTATACTCATCTTTTTTACCTCCCATATTTCCTAGATGTAGTGTTTTTCTTTTAATTTACCTAATACATATTTTACAGCTTCACTTGGAACTTCATTTATTAATTCTCCTGCTCCCTTAGCTTCTTTAGTCATTGACTTTTTAACCTTTGTTGGTGAACCTTTAAGTCCTAGCTCTTCTTTGTTCACTTCTAAGTCAGCAGCTGACCAAATTTTTATTTCTGTGTTTGCAGTATCAAAGATATATCTAACATTCATATATCTTGGTTCATTTAATTCTTTTATAGCTGTTAAAAGAACTGGTCCATTAACCTTTATCAATTCATATCCATCTTCTAATGCTCTATTTACTAATAACCCATCATCTTCTACCTTAACACCTTGAACATATGTTACTTGAGGTATATTTAAATGTTCTGCAATTTCCGGTCCAACTTGTGCTGTATCTCCGTCTATAGCTTGTCTTCCTGCGAAAACCACATCATATTCTAATCTTTTTATTGCTCCTGCTAAAGTCTTTGAAGTTGCTAGTGTATCAGCTCCTGCAAAAGCTCTATCAGTTATAAGTATAGCTTCATCAGCTCCCATACATAAAGCTTCTCTTAATGCATTTTGTGCTTGAGGAGGCCCCATACTTACTACTGTAACCTTTCCACCTACATTATCCTTTAAAGTTAAAGCAGCTTCTAAAGCATGCTTATCTTCTGGATTTATTATTGATGGAACACCATCTCTTATAAGAGTCCCTGTCTTTGGATCAATTTTAACAGCTGTTGTATCTGGAACTTGTTTTAAACAAACTACTATATTCATCTATAAATCCTCCCTATTATCTTAAAGCATTTCCTGAAATAACCATCTTTTGAACTTCTGAAGTTCCTTCATATATTTCAGTTATTTTTGCATCTCTCATCATTCTTTCAACTGGATATTCTTTAGTGTATCCATATCCACCAAATATTTGAACTGCCTTAGTTGTTACATCCATAGCAACTTCTGCTGCATAAAGTTTAGCTCTTGCGGCATCTACTGAATATGGAAGTTTATTATCCTTTAACCAAGCAGCTTTATAAACTAAATGCCTTGCAGCTTCAATTTTAGTATCCATTTCTGCTATCATCCATTGAAGTCCTTGGAAAGCAGATAATGATTTCCCAAATTGTTTTCTTTCTTTCATGTAAGCAACAGCTTCGTCAAATGCCCCTTCTGCAATTCCTAAAGCTTGAGCTGCTATACCAATTCTTCCTCCATCTAGGGTTTTCATAGCTATACCAAAGCCTTTACCTTCTTGTCCTATTAAATTTTCCTTTGGAACTATACAATTGCTCATAACTAACTCTGTTGTTGAAGATGCTCTAATTCCAAGCTTTTCTTCTTTCTTTCCAATTGAGAATCCTTCAAAATTCTTTTCAACTATAAATGCTGAAATTCCTCTTGTTCCCTTACTTCTATCAGTCATAGCAAAAATAATAAATGTATCAGCTACTCCACCATTTGTTATAAATATCTTTGATCCATTTAATATATAATTATCTCCATCTAATACAGCTACAGTTTGTTGTCCTGCTGCATCTGTACCTGCTCCTGGTTCTGTTAGCCCAAATGCTCCTAGCTTTTTACCACTTGCAAGGTCTACTAGATATTTTTCTTTTTGCTCTTTTGTTCCAAATTGCTCTATTAAAGAAGCACAAAGAGAAGTATGAGCAGATACTATAACCCCTGTAGTTCCACAAGCCTTTGATAACTCTTCCACTGCTATTATATAAGAAAGAGTATCTCCACCAGCTCCACCATATTCCTTAGCAAATGGAATTCCTAACATTCCAAGCTTGGCCATTTTTTCAACATTTTCCATAGGAAATCTTTCTGTTTCATCAATTTCAGCAGCAATTGGTTTTACTTCATTCAAAGCGAATTCTCTAACCATTTGTCTTACTAATTCTTGTTCTCTAGTTAATTGAAAATTCATTTATTATACCTCCTCGATATTGCACACTTTTTTACTTAACTACATATATTTGATTTTTTCGATAATTCTTTATATTTTATTTTTTCTGACTATTTATTATAAAAATTTTTATCTCTCTTTTCGATAAAAGCTGTCATTCCTTCTTTTTGGTCTTCTGTCGAAAAACATTTTCCAAAATCTTCAGCTTCGATTTCTACAGCGCTATCTATATCAACTTGCATTCCCCTATTTATTGCATCCTTACATAATTTAACTGCAATTGGAGCATTGGCAATTATTGTCTTTGCCATAGCTTTTGCTTCTTCCATTAGATTTTCAAGAGATACAACTTTATTTACTAAACCAATTCTAAGTGCTTCCTCAGCTTTTACAGTTGCACATGTATAAATAAGCTCTTTAGCCTTACCTTCTCCAACTAATCTAGGCAATCTTTGAGTTCCACCAAATCCAGGTGTTATTCCAAGGCCAACTTCTGGTTGAGCAAATCTTGCTCTTTCTGAAGCTATTCTTATATCACAAGCCATAGCTAATTCACAACCACCACCAAGGGCAAATCCTGATACTGCTGCAATAACAGGCTTGTTCAATTTTTCTAATCTTCTGAAAACTCTGTTTCCTAAAAGTCCAAATTCTTTTCCTTCTTCTTCTGATAAATCTTTCATCTCCGAAATATCAGCTCCTGCAACAAAAGCTTTTTCTCCAGAGCCTGTTAATATAACACAATAAATATTATTATCTTTTTCTAAGTCTTCTAATACTACGTCTAAATCCTTTAATGTTTCTGAGTTTAATGCATTTAATGCTTTCGGTCTATTAATTGTAACAATCGCTAGATTTTCTTCTTTTTCAAGAATTATATTTTTTAATTCCATTATAGAATCCTCCCCTTTTATCCATGCTTATATTAATTTTATTCAATAGACATAACCCATGTAGTATCTTATAATTGCATTCAAAACATATTAATAATTATATTAATGTTAATATGTATCATAAAACAACAATTTGTTAATCTTATAACAATCATAAGCAAAAATAATTGAAGCAGATGCTTCAATTATTATTATAAACTCTTAAATTTTCTTTTGCAATAACTATTTCTAATTTAATCCAATTATCAATTTATCTATTTATTTTCATTTTTATCATGTAATAAATATATTAATGTTAATAAACTTTCTGATAAATGAACATTTTCTACTGTTATATCTTCAGGTACAGATAAATCAACAGGTGCAAAATTCCATATACCTGTTACTCCATTTTCTACTAAAATATCACATACCTTTTGTGCATTAATTCTTGGAACACAAATTATACCTATATCTATACTATTATCTTCAAGATAACTTTTTAGTGTATCTATATCTTGGATTTCTATATCTCTTATTCTCATTCCTAATAGTTTTGGGTTAGCATCAAATATAGCTTCTATATCTAACCCGATTTGTGAGAATCTGCTGTAATTTGCTATTGCCTGCCCTATATTACCAGCTCCAATGATTACTCCCTTATATTCTCTATTTAACCCTAATATAATGCTAATTTGATTGTATAAGTCCTTTACATTGTATCCATATCCTTGTTGACCAAAGTCACCAAAGCAATTTAAATCTTGTCTTATTTGTGATGCCGTAAATCCTATTTTTTCTCCTAGTTCTTTTGAAGAAATTCTATCTACATCATTTCTTAATAACTCTTGTAAATATCTATGATATTTTGGTAATCTCTTGATTACGGCCATTGAAATATTCTTTTTCTTATCCATACTATATTTTCTCCTACTTTCTCTTATCTTATATATTAAAACAATATTATTCATATTCATATTTATATTTTACCACTTTTATTATAATTTTAAAACAACTTAGGTTATCTATTTAACAAACTAAAAGCATATTAAATAGTTAATTTTTTCTCAATCACAAAAGTTTACTTACTAATATTTTTGTCAATTAATATAATTTTTATATATTTTTTTATTAGTTTTAAAGTTCATTTTTAAATTTAATTTTTAAATAAACTTTAATTTAGTTATATTATATAAAAAAAATTAAGACTTATGTATAACGTAGCAGATCCGTTATACATAAGTCTCAAATTTATACAGAGCCTCAATGTGCTCTGTAAACAAGATAATGATCTTGTATGCTTCCCTTATGCCTGAAATGTTCTCAACCTAATTCATTATATTTAATATGATGAAATTTGTCAATAAAAATAGCATTTGAAATTATTTCAAGCATCTTGTTGAATTTATTACTGCTATTACGGTAACTCCAACATCTGCAAATACAGCTTCCCACATATTCGCCATACCAAAAGCACTTAAAATCAATACAAGACCTTTTACTCCTAATGATAATATTATATTTTGCCATAATACTTTATTTGTTTTTCTTGCTACTTTAATAGCAGTAACTAATGCCTCAGGATCATCTTTCATTAAAACTACATCCGCTGCTTCTATAGCTGCATCTGATCCAATACCACCCATAGCAACTCCAATGTCTGCTCTTGCTAAAACTGGTGCATCATTTATTCCATCACCCACAAATACAACTTTACCTTTTGTTGAATTATTATTGATTAAACCTTCTACTTTTTCAACCTTATCTCCTGGTAATAATTCAGCAAATACTTTATCTACACCAACCAATGATGCTACCTTTTCTCCTACTGATTGGTTATCTCCTGTTAACATAACGGTTTGAGATACACCTATATTCTTTAATCCTTCTATTGCTGATTTAGAACCTTCTTTTATTTCATCTGAAATTACTATATTACCTTTATATTCATTGTTTACTGCTACATGAACTATTGTTCCAATTGAATTTATATCGTCATATTTTATTTCAAACTTTTCCATAAGCTTATAATTACCAATTAATACTTGTGAATTATTAATTGTTACCCTAATTCCATGTCCAGATATTTCTTCATAACCACTTAAATCATTAGAATCTATTTCTTTTCCATATTCTTTTATAATAGATTGTGCTATTGGGTGATTTGATAAACTTTCTGAAATAGCTGCAACTTTTATTAACTCATCTTTAGATATATCAACATTATTTATTTCTGTTACCTTAAAGACACCTTTTGTTAATGTTCCTGTTTTATCAAAAACAACTGTATTAACATCCTTAAGTGCTTCTAAATAGTTTCCGCCTTTAACTAATATACCTTTTCTAGATGCACCACCAATTCCAGCAAATAATCCAAGAGGAATTGAAACTACCAATGCACATGGACAAGATACTACTAAGAATATTAATGCCCTGTAAATCCAATCATAGAAACTTGCATCCTTAATAACTAGAGGTGGTATTATTGCTAATGCTAATGCAGAGAAAACAACTATTGGAGTATATATTCTTGCAAATCTAGTTATAAATTTTTCAGTTGGTGCTTTTTTATTAGAAGCATTTTCTACTAATTCTAAAATTCTAGAAACTGTTGATTCTTTAAAATTCTTCGTTACTTTTACCTTTAAAACACCATTAGTGTTTATGAATCCAGCTAGAATATCTTCTCCTGTTGAAACTTCTCTTGGAACAGATTCTCCAGTAAGTGCTGATGTATCAACAAAGCTTGTTCCATCTAATACTATACCATCTAAAGGTACTCTTTCACCTGGCTTTATTATTATTACATCCTCTATATTAACTATTTCTGGATTAACTTTTTCTTCTTTTCCATCTTTTAGAATATTTGCATAATCAGCTCTTATATTCATAAGAGAAGTAATTGATTTTCTTGAACGATTTACTGCATATGATTGGAACACTTCTCCTATTTGATAGAATAACATAACCGCTACACCTTCTGGAAACTCACCTATAAAGAAAGCTCCTAAAGTAGCGACTGTCATTAAGAAGTTTTCATCAAAAACTTCTCCTCTTAAAATATTTTTAATAGCAGTTAATACAACTTCTCCTCCAACTAATACATAGCTCAGTGCAAATAATACTACAGATAGAACTGATCCTTCAGTTGAAATTAAAGCAATTGCATATACTATTGCTCCTATTATTAACTTCATATTTTCTTTTAACCCAACTGCGTCTCCATGAGAATGATCATGTGAGTGCCCATGAGAATGATCGTGTGAGTGTTCATGTGATTCTTCACTTAAATGTTCATGAGAATCTCCTCTTAAATTACTATGGGAATGATTTTTATCATGAGCATGATTTTCTTTATCACTTTTATTTTCTATAGAACAAGTATCACTTGTACACTTGTTAACCTCTTTAGGAATAATATTATTTTCATTTTTATTAAATACTTTAACCCCTGGCTCTAGTTTGTTTATTATAGATTTTGCTTCTGCTATAATCTCATCATTTTGTCTTTCCCCATTTAATTCTATAATTAAAGTAGATGTTGTAAAATTTAAATTAGCTTCCTTAACACCTTTAATATTATTAACTCTAGTTTCAATTTTATTTGCACAATTAGCACATGTTAACCCTGATAAAATTAATTTTATTTCATTACTACTCATTTTTTTCACCACTTTCTTATTCGATAATATGCTTGAATCCTTCATTAAATATATGCTTAATGTGATCATCTGCTAATGAATAATATATAACTTTTCCATCTCTTCTAAACTTAACTAATCTATTTGATTTTAATACTCGAAGCTGATGTGAAATTGCAGATTGAGTCATATTTAATAATGCTGCTAAATCGCATACACATAACTCTTCTTGAAATAATGCACATAATATTTTTATTCTTGTAGAATCACTAAAAGCTTTAAATAAATCAGCTAAATCATATAATTTTTCCTCATCTGGTATAGATTCTTTTACTTTTTCAACAACATCCTTATGAATTATTGTACAATTACAACTTTCTAATTTATTCTCCTCCATAATTCCCTCCTATAACATATGAATAATTGTTCATATGTTTCTTTAATAGTATTATATGCTATTCCCATTAAATGTGTCAACTTTAAATAAAATATTTTATAAACTATTTTTAAATATTATAATTTTAATGTGCTTATTATGATAACATCTTCAAAATCTTATACTTTTATACTTTACTTATAAATAAAAATAGAGAGTCAATAGACTCTCTATATTACTAAAGCTATATGCTCTTTTAGTTTTTGATTTAAAACCACTTCATTTAATACCAGATTTATAACAGTACTGCAAACATGACTAGCAAAAAGTAAATCTTTTTCGTATGAAGATATTCCTTCATATTCTTTTTGAAGTTTAATTATATACTTTCCTATTTCTTCTGATGTAAGGTGAAAATTCATGTCTCTTTTTATATTATAATCCTTCGAAAATTTATTTAATTCATTTTCATATAATACATGTTCTTTCATAGCATTAGCACTTTTAAATTCCCATCTTTGAAAATGTGGAATACAGAAAAAGTCACATAAAAAATGACAAACAACACCTAACTCTTGATTAAATTTTTTAGATGAATATCTACTATAGATATCATCTAGAGTTAATGAGGATAAAAATTCTATCTTTTTAACAATCATATCAAAACTTTCATCTATATAATGTTTTTTAAACTTATATTTTGATACAGAATCTGGTTTTAAATTTCCCCATATGAATTGTCCATCATTAATTATAAAGACTTTATCCTCTTCTATATTGCTTATAAATTGTTGTGCTAAAGCTTTGTGAGTATTCATCATCATAATTTCCTCACCTCGCTTTTCTTTTATAACTATATGATAATACTACAGATGATAAAAAACAAATATGTTTTTTTGTATATAACCCCACTTATTATCATATTAGTAATGGTCTTCTCTCTTAACCATTATAACCTTTTGTTTGTTTTTTGTTAATATTTCCCTTAATTTCATTTTTAATTTTTTCAAATAACTTAGGTTGTATAGTTGGATATGTTAAATTTGTAGGTATATCATCAAATTCTTTAATTTTCTCTATCTCAAAATCCGGTAGATCTCCTAAAGAATATATTTCAGCAAAAAATAATGCTGCATAACTTTTATTCCCATCAATTTCTAAAGAGTAATCATTCATATATAATATTTCAAATTCCTTAGCTCCAGTTTCTTCAAACAACTCTCTTTTAGCTGTAAAATTTATATCTTCATTAATTTCTCTATGTCCTGCTGGAATCTCCCAGGTATTTCTTTCTTTATGCTTTACAAAAATCCATTTACCTTTATATCTTGATACCACTATTGCATAAAGTAACTTTTCATTTTCTATTATATTTTTTTCATAAAATTTAATTTTCATAATCTTTCTCCAAAATATAGTAGTTATTAAATTTTTAAAATATAGTTACTATTTTATATTTATATAATTCAATAATTACTTATATATTATTATCTTAATAACTCTAAACTATTTTATTTTTTAATCAAAATTTTTAAGTTTATCGTTGCAGTAGTTCTACTAATCTATTATTTTAATCTATTATTTAAATATATGTATCTTTCCACTGTCATTTAAATTTTTTAATATTATAACTATTATAGGTAATACAAATAGTCCAAGGAATCCAAATATTTTAACACCTATAAACATACACATTAGCATTACTATTGGATGTAATCCTACTTGCTGCCCTACAACTTTTGGTTCTATTACATTTCTTACTATTGTTATAACAACATAAATTATAGTTAATCCTACTGCTAAACCTATATCTCCTCTAACTAATTCTATTATAATCCAAGGTATAACTATTCCACCCGTTCCAAGCACAGGAAGTACATCTACACAAGCTATTAATAGTGCTATCGTTATTGCACTTTCAACTCTTAATATAGAAAGGCCTATTGCTAGCTCTATAAAAGTTATTGATATTATTATTGAGTAAGCTTTCACAAATTTGAATAAAGTCCCTACTATATAATCTTTAATGTCAAATATAATGCTAGAAGATCTTTCCGAAAACTGCCTTGTAATAAAACTTGTTATACTTGTATAATCCATCGCAAAAAAGAAAGACGCAATAATAGAAAATATAACTATAATGAAGAATGTTGGAACTGATGTAACTGTTGATGATATAAATACAACAACTCCTGATGATATACTAGAAATTATACTTCCTAATGACTCTGTTAATGATGATATCATATCTCTTACAGCTTGCATTAAATTAGGATCTAATCCTACTAATATATCTTCAAACCCACTTAATAATTGTAATATTACCGGCTCTATCGTAGTGGTATAAAGATCCGGTAGTTTAATAAATACATCTTTTAATACAACAAACAACTTAACTATAAGTAACGTAATTAATGCACCAATAGTTGTATAAAAAATTAAAACTGTAATCCCTGCTACAACTCTTCTATTAATTCCAAATTTTTTTGATATTAAATTTATTAATGGTTTTAATATAAATGCTATTCCAAATCCTATGACAAATGGTAAAAACCAACCAAGTCCATATCTAATTGCTATATATATTATTGCACTAACAATTAATAAATAAAGTGTATTAATTATAAATTCTCTTTTTTTCTCTACACCCATAAGTTTAATCTCCTTATTTTTTTATATTGATTATACAATAAATATTTTGCATTTTAAATTTATAATTTCAATATTAATTTAAAATTCAGAATTTAATATAAAATATTTTATATTTTTTAGCATTATATCTGTATTATTAAATTAACTTGAACCTTTCATTAATAATATATAGACTTACATAATAAATATATAAAAAAATAACTATAAACTTATTTTTTAAAAATATGTTTATAGTCATTTATACTAATTATTTATATAATTCTTAAATACATCTGTAAAATCTTTTTTAATATAATTTTCTCTACTTATCTTTGTCCAATTGAAAGCATACTCATTTATATCTTTGAATATTTCTGCTGCATTACCTTCAACAACCTTGCTTGATGCACACGCACTGGCAGCTATTTTTAATGTCTCTTCTGATTTACTAAGCATAATATTATTCTCTTGTACTATATGAGATATTCTAATTAAAGATTTATATAAATCCTTTAACTGCTCTATTTGATTTCTATCTACATCAATAGAAAAACTAATTTCTCCAATAATAAACTTAATTTCACAATCTAAATCTATAGTTCCTGCTGTTTCTATAGCAACGTTTCTAATTGTATTTTTATAGTAATCATATCTAGTTACAAGTCTCTTTTTGCTTACAGCAGATGTACCATCTACATGAATAAGAGCTAAATTAGTAAAACAATATTCATCTGTTCTTGATTTTATAAGAAAAAATATTTGTTCTCCATCTTCATGCATTATATAATCATCTGCATCAACCTTATTAAAGTCCTTTTTATCAATTATCTTACCAATGTCACTTAGCCCTAATGCATCTGAAGCTAATTTTTTTAACATATACAAACCCTCCCAATTTTTATACTCTTTATTATTTATAATAGTAATTTTATAATAACAGATAAATATTATAATTTATCTACTTATTGTTAACTTATTTTCTTTTAATTTTGAAAGTTTTTAAAATCAAGCCACTGAATACATTTACATAAGTATATATAAAATACCAATATTTTTTATATTAATCCCAAAATATGCTTCTGGAATTTTGTAAGTTCTCATAATTACAGATTGGACATCTACTACTAACTATCTCTTCTTCACTAACTAACTTATATTTACTTTTACAAATTTCACAACTATACTCTAATTTGAAAATTTTATTGTCATCATAATTAATTTCTACGTAAGGAACTGTTGCTAAATTTCCACACTTATTACATTTGGCATATGCATTATAATAACTTATATTATAAATCTTTTTATTACTTAATATAAAGTCTATACTATCATTTCTTTTCTTAGTAAGCTCTCGTCTAAATACTTTAAAGTCTTGAGTCCTAAACCCAACTCCTTCAAATAATGTAGCACTATAATCACACCTCTTACACTTAATGCTTACTCCTTTACCCAAATCCAATCCCCCTTAATTAAATATAATTATTATATGTATATTTTATCATAAAATTAATAGAATACATTTAAATAGATTTTTAATAATAGTACTTGTTTATATAATTACACTCTCTACTATCTAGAAATTATTTATATTTATTTTTATTAGTATATAAAATTAATAAATACTATGTTATTATAAATAAAGTTCTTACACAAATATCTAATAAACTTTGTATAAGAACTTTATTTTCATATATATTTATCTATATAATATCTTTTATAGTAAAACTATACTATTTTTCCATCTTTAATAGTTATTATTCTATTGCACATACTAGCTATCTTTAAATCATGGGTTATTATAATTATTGTTTTTCCTTCTTTATTTAGCTGTTTTAAAATATCCATTATTTCCTCGCCAGTCTTTTGGTCTAAAGCTCCAGTAGGTTCATCAGCTAATATAACATTACTTTCTTGAACTAAAGCTCTAGCAATTGCTACTCTTTGTTGTTGTCCCCCAGATAATTGCGACGGCTTTTTGTTAAATTGATCTAAAATTCCCATTTTCTCAAGATATTTCTTTCCAATGTCTACTCGTTCACTATGACTCATTTTCCTAACATTAAGTGGTAAAATCACATTATCTAGAATAGTATATTCTTTTATTAAAGCGAAATATTGAAATATAAAGCTAAATTCTTCATTTCTAAACTTGTAAATTTCTTTATCACTTATCTTTGAAATATCTTTATTATTGTAAGTGTACATACCACTATTAGCTTTATCTAATAGTCCTAATATATTAAGTAGTGTACTTTTGCCTGAACCCGATGGTCCCATTATGGCAACCATTTCACCAGAGTCTATAGTTAAATCAATATCAATAAGAGCCCTTGTATGCACTTCATCAGTAATATACTCTTTACTTATTTTTTTTAAACTAATTAAATTACTCATCTTAATCCTCCAATTAAATCCTTTGGTTCAGATTTCATTAATATCCTAGCTGGTATCATATTTGTTCCTGCCAAAAGAACTATACATATAATAAATAATGTAATAGAATTCTTTAAATTAACATCTACTTGGAATATTTCTTCTATGGTAAATAATTTATAATATATTAAAGTAATGATATACGATATAATAATAATTATTCCTGACTCTCTCAATATTGAATAGAAAATTTTTAATTTACTATATCCTATTGATAGCTTTATGCCTATTTCCTTTTTTCTGTATACTATATTTAATATTAACATAATACTAATTCCTAATATACTACAAATAATTATGGTTATATATATAGACATCTCATATGGCCTAGGAATTCCTAAAGAAGACAGATATATTTCTTTTTTATCATAATAACTACTTACTGTGCATTCTATATTATATTTACTTGCATATTCTTCTATTTTTAATTTAATCCTTTCTGTATCAGAAGAATTTGAATATTTTATAAAACAATTGCTTATATATTGAGTTCTAAATACTAACTCATCATAGTCTTCAAAAACCTTTGGAATTATAATATAATTATCTAAAAATAAATGGTTTAAAAATAATGTTTGATAATCACCAATAATGTACTGTTCTGGCTCTAAAAAACCTACTATTTTATAGTTCTTATCATCACTCTTTATTAAATCGTTTAATTTATAATTTTCTTTGTAATAACTACCTACTAAAACAGGTATTATATTTTTATCTATATCATTAAAATCTAGAATTGTGCCTTCAGATATTTTAAAATTATATATACTTGAATAATTCTCATCTACAAATAATACTGGATTATATAAATCTGAATTATAAGAATTTATAGAATCAGAACTTATTTTTTCGCTATCGTTAGAAATATTTATTTCTCCTGTATTAAATGAAGAAATTTTAATATCATTATCAGTGTATAAAGCATTATAAAAATTACTTATAGATTCTTCATCAATTGTCTTCTTTCTAAGAGGTTCGGGCATTATTTGTATATTAATAATATTTTTAGTTCCTAATATATTATTAGTTTTACTTTCTAATTCATGCTGCTTAAAAGTCATTGATATATACTGCATAAGAAATATTAATGATATTGTTAATTGAAATAATAAAAATAACTTTAACAATACCTTATTCGCTACTTTTGATAATTTTTTCATATTCTCACCTATTCCTGCATTACTTGAGATAAGCTACATTTATCTATGTTTCTTAATTGCAAACCTGAAAGTATTAAACAATTTATTATTAATACTATAAATACAAATAAAATTACAGATAAAGATATATAAACTGAAGAACCTATTTGATTTACAAGTTTTAATTGATAATATTTATAAAATAATATTGAAAAAAATAATGATATTACTGATAAAGAAGTTATCTCTAAAAATATCTCTTTCATTATTATTTTGTTAGTGAATCCAATAGCTTTTTTTATACTTATTTCTTTACTTCTTCTTTTTATTATCATTGACATAAGTAAATAAAAGTTTATAAGTACACAAATTGACATAGTAGTTATTTTTATAATTAAACCTTTATAATACTCTATATTAGAAAATATTAAACTTTTAGATATATTTATTTCATTATATCCACTTATATTATTTACACTTTCAATGTCTTTATTGTTAACATTTCTCAATTCAAGTTCTTTACTTCCATATATATACATCGCATTTGCCTCTGAATTCTTAATATCACTAGGAAGTGAAGTAA
Source organism: Clostridium sp. (assembly GCF_017888565.1). GTDB lineage: Bacteria > Bacillota > Clostridia > Clostridiales > Clostridiaceae > Clostridium. Next base: position 1,494 of record NZ_JAGHFX010000038.1, on the reverse strand, counting down.
ATGGCATATATATACTATCATCATAAAATGAATTCCCAATCTTATAACCTAGCACCCCAACTACTTCATATTCTTTGTCAAATATGTTTATTAGCTTTCTACCATTTTTATTAAAAGTATATTCATCAAAAAACTTCCCTATCAAGACTTTATTCTCTCCATTTAATATTTCTTCTTGAGATAAATATCTTCCAGAGGATAATTTCAAAATTTTAGAATTCACTTTATTTATCCCTATAATAAACGCCCTTTTTTCGCCTATCATAGCACCAATTTTACCCGCTTCATACAATTCGTCAGAAAATAAGTTTTTAACAATATTATTCATATCATCTATCTTCATACTACTAGAAAAATCTAATTCTATTTGAGTTCCATTATTAATTCTCTTATTTAAATCATTATTCAATTGTAAAGTTTCTCTAATTAGAGATCCAGTTAATATAATTGATAATAAAACTATAAAATTAATTATTATAAAAAACATATTACTTAATTTGTTGCTTAAAATATTTTTAATTATATACCTCAAGTAAATTCTCCTCCTATAAATATAAATGGAATATACTTATTCCCTTTATATTATCAATTTTATGCTGTTATCCAAAGTGCAAATTTACTAGTTCCGCTTAAATGTTTGCATCCATGAGCACTATGCCAAGTATAAGGTGTTCCATTAGTTCCAACTGTAATGCTTTTATATGCTGTAACTCCACCTGTTGCTTCGCCTACTAATCCATTTATTACATATCCATTTGATGAAATACCTTCTATATATACATATGAAGAATCATTAGACCCAGCATATTCAGTCTTAGCTTGTCCTTGTTTGGTATCTCCATATAAAGATCCATATATTGTATTTCCATTTCCATCAGTTTTATTATCTGTTGCTGCAAAAACAGTTACTAATGAAATACATAATGCAGCCAATGTCAATGCAATTATCTTTTTTTATTCTTTCTCATAATTATTATCTCTCCCATTCTATTATTCCGTTCTATTATTTGTAGTCGACTTACTGTTAAAGTATATTACTGTTCTTTTTGTAAAACAACTCTTTTTTTGTAAAATATTAGTACTTATTTTATTAACTTTTTAATATTATGTAATTTTTTAATATTAATCTCTTTCTACGTAAAATGAATAGATTTCTTTCATCTTCATCAATATGCTCAAATTGTTGCTACTAGAAGACTAAACTACTTTCCTATTTCATATTTATTATTGATTTCAAATGTCTTTATAATCATACATATCTAAATGACATTAAAAATACAAAAATAGGGAAGTGGAATCTTCCCTATTTTTTAATTCATAGTGAATAATTAATTAGTAAATTTTATATAAAATCTTCTTCTTAACTCTTTCACTCTAAATGTAGTCTTCATATTCAGGTTTATTAGTCAGATCATTTAATAAATGCTTTATTTCTTGATCCTTACTCTTGTCCATTATAAGAATAACATCTCCAGCATCTACTATAACTAAATC
>NZ_JAGHFX010000109.1 GCF_017888565.1 Clostridium sp. | reverse complement strand
TAAACTGGTCCCTATGTCAAGGACATTTTAAAAAAGAGAGTTAGGAAGCTAAGAGCTGATTTCTGTATTGAACAGGAGTCAGCTTTTTTAAGTTCCACTGACAACGGTCATTATTATAATAATCAATATAATCATCTATGACTGCTTGTAGTTCTTCTAGACTTGAGCAAGATTTATAGTTAATTTCATCTTTCATGTGTCCAAAAAATGATTCTTGAGGTGCGTTATCCCAGCAATTTCCACGTCTGGACATTGATTGTCCTAGTTTTTTAGATTTCAAAAGTTTTTGAAATATCGGACTTGTATAATGGCTACCTTGATCTGAATGAATAAAAGCATTTTCAGTAAGTTTTACATTAGGATTAGCCATTAATTTATGTATTGTATTTATAGCAATATCTAGAGTTATTCTATCAGATAAATTATAGGCTAATATTTCATTTGTTGATGCATCTTTTATGGTCGACAAATAAGCCATATTAGAGTTTGAATATGGTAAATAAGTTATATCTGTAAGTAATACCTTACCTGGTACATCTTGCTTAAAATTTCTATTAAGTAAATTTGGAACTATAGTATGTTCTTTTGTAGCTTTCGCTATACGCTTATACGGATTAGCCTTTCTGATAGGACAAACTATATTAAATTTTTTCATTATTCTTTGTATACGCTTCCTATTATAGTTAATGTCAAATTTTGATTTTAGTATCATTTTAATAGATCTAGAACCCTTTTTGTAACCTCTATAATTAAAGGCTTTTAGTATATTATTTTTAATTATTTCATCTTGTTTTTCACGTTTTTTACGAATATCTTTAGTTTTTAAATAATTATAATAACCGGAACGTGAAACTTGTGCCACGCTACATAACTTTTTAACTATATTATTTAAAGATAGTTTTTTTACTATAGATTCTATTAGTGAAAATGCTTGTGCTGCTATTAGTTTACCTTTTTTCACCTGCCTTTCGTGCAGCTCTAATTTTTTTAATAATTCTACCTCTGCTTTTAGGTATTCAATTTCAGCATTTTGTTTGGCTATTATTTCATCTTTAGTTATTTTACGCTGACGCGGACGGCCACTATTATTTCTTCTAGTATCGTCTAATCCTAATATTCCATTCTCTTTATATGCTTTTCTCCATCTAGCTCCTGCACAATCTATACGTCTTATTCCAATAACCTCAACATCAAATCCAGCCTCCTCAAAAATAATTCTTGAAGTCTTTCCCTTACTATATTCAGCTATAAAATGTATTTTAAACTCATTAGTATACGTTATTGCTTTATCACTTACTTTAAGAACATATTTATTTTTTGATAACTTCTCTATTTCATTATTTGAGAACCTTATTTTACTCATATTAAATCACCTCATAACTTTATTGTACAAAAAAAGAACCTATATAGATAGACTCTCTTTTATAAGTGTCCATCTTATAGGTTCCATTTTA
>NZ_JAGHFX010000006.1 GCF_017888565.1 Clostridium sp. | reverse complement strand
CTATTTCATTATTTGAGAACCTTATTTTACTCATATTAAATCACCTCATAACTTTATTGTACAAAAAAAGAACCTATATAGATAGACTCTCTTTTATAAGTGTCCATCTTATAGGTTCCATTTTATACCTCATACACATTTTTTATTTAAACTATTTTTTCTCTATTTCACTCTTAGTAAATATACTTATAAATTCTTTATTATTTTTAGTCTTTGTTAACATATTTATCAGTTTTTCAGTAACATTTTCTATATTCCCATCCCTATACATAACTCTTCTAATTGAGTATGCCACTTCTTTCTCTTCTTCTGATAAAATTAAATCTTCTTTTCTAGTTCCAGATTTATATATATCGATTGCTGGGAATATTCTTCTTTCTTGAAGCTTTCTATCTAAATGAACTTCCATATTTCCAGTTCCTTTAAATTCTTCAAATATCATATCATCCATCCTAGAACCAGTATCAATTAAAGCTGTTGCAAGTATAGTTAAACTTCCACCCTCTTCAATATTTCTAGCCGCACCAAAGAATTTTTTAGGCATTATTAGAGCACCTGGATCTAATCCACCAGACAATGTTCTTCCTGTTGGAGTGATTGTTAAGTTATATGCTCTTGAAAGTCTAGTTAAACTATCTAATAATATAACCACGTCTTTTCCTTGCTCAACCATTCTTTTTGCTCTTTCTAAAACCATTTGAGATACCTTTGCATGGTTTTGAGGCTCTTCATCAAAAGTTGAATATATAACATCACCATTTATAGATCTCTTCATATCTGTTACTTCTTCAGGTCTCTCATCTATAAGTAAAACTATAAGTTTAACTTCTGGATAATTTTTAGATATATTTTGAGCAACCTTTTTTAATAAAGTTGTTTTACCTGCCTTAGGAGGTGCAACTATTATACCCCTTTGTCCCTTACCTATAGGACAAATTATATCCATTAACCTTGAAGATAAATCTCCTTCATTATTAGTCTCTAAATGTAATCTATCTTGAGGATATATAGGAGTTAATGTTTCAAAAGATTTTCTTCCAACTGCTCTTTCAGGATTTTCTCCATTTACTCTTTCAACATAAAGTAATGCTTTAAATTTTTCTCCTTCTTTAGCTTCTCTTACCTTTCCTTCAACCTCATCCCCAGTTCTAAGGTTAAATCTCCTTATTTGAGATGGTGATACATATATGTCATTTTCACCTGTTTGGTAATTGTTGCATCTTAAAAACCCAAAACTATTATTTTCCAATATTTCTAACACACCCTTAGCTGTATTAGATTCATTTATCATAACTTTTAATCTTTCTCTTTTTTCTTCTCTATTTTCTTCTTTAACCTCTTCTTTAACCTCTTCTTTTTTCTCTTCTTTGATTTCCTTATTAGAACTATTGTTTACTACATTAATTTCTTCTGCTTTCACCTTAGGTGTTATCTTTTCTTGCAATATAACTCCATTTTTCTCTATACTTTTTGGTGAATTTTCAATTATTGCATCAATAAGTTCATTCTTTTTTAATTTGCTTATATTTTTTATATTAAGCTGCTTAGCTATTTCCTTTAATTCAGCTAATGTCTTTCTTTCATAAATTTCTTTAGTCAAAACTACACCTCCATAAATAACTTTATTTATAATTCAATTATGAATAAAAAATCAATATTTAAATTTAATAATTTCTAAATTGGGATATTTTCAGATATAAATATTAAGATATGAATCTCTTGGACTTTATATATGTATTTCTATTATGAATTAATATATTTAATTTATCAAGGATAATTTTATTAATTATAATATTACTATTATTTCCTTATTTATAATTTTAATACTTATTTCATTAAAAAGGAGCTATCTATAGTCTTAAGATAGCTCCTAAAAGATTGATTAACTAGCTTTTTCTTCAGTCTTATTACTAAACATTACATAACCAACACCTGATATTAATATAGCAAATACTAATAAATTTATAGGATTTTGTCCACCAGTAGTTGGTAAATTACTTTGATTATTTGAACCTTCTTCTCCAGTGTTATTTTCACCTGGATTTTCTTCTGGATTTTCCCCTGGATTCTCTCCTGGATTCTCTCCTGGATTTGTAGGCTCTTTTGTATCATCAACTCCAGCTATTAATAGATTCTCTATATCTGTATCTACGCCATTAGTCTTCCAGTAACTTCTTATTTCATCTCTCATTACAAGCATTGTGTCTTTCATATTTCTAGCATTTGTGAAATCATATCCATCTCCACCAGTTGCCATAAAATCATTAACTACAACTGTATAATATTTATCCATATCTAATGGAGTGCCATCTGCTAATCTAATTGAAGTGATTCTTTCTCCTGCTGCAGCATCTTTATCATACCAAACTTTAATTCCTGAGAACTGTCCCCAACCAAAGTTTTCTGGCATAATTCCATGTTCTATTGCAGCCTTTACATCTGAACCCTTTAATTCCATTGTTACTAAAGTATTATCAAAAGGTAATATTGTGTATAAATCTCCAATTGTTAATACTCCAGCTGATAATGGCGCTCTTACTCCACCACCATTAGTTATACCAATATCCACACCTGTAATTTTTCTCATTGTCTCAGAAACAACTGTTCCAAGAGGTGTAAGCCCTTCATTTCTATCGTGGTCTAAATCCTTATCTAGATCAGCTACTTTTTCACTTAATATTGGTTTTAATTCAGATTCATATTTCTTAACTATTTCTGTTGAAGTTTCATCTGGTATTATATTAGCACTTCTTAAATAAAGTTCATCTAATTCAGCTCCAAGTGAAACTAATTTTCCTGCATTGTCAAAATCAAATGTTAATACTGATAAAGCTCTGCCGTTATATCCAGCTTCAATTATTTTAACTCCATTAACTTCGACATTTGTAAATTTATGATCATGAGATGCTATAATTGCATCAATATTTTTTATTTCCTTTGCTAAATCTACAGCTTCTCCAACAGGCTTCCCATCTTTATCTGTTGTTGCTCCTAAGTGAGATAATACAACTACTGCATTAACTTTATCTTCTTGTCTTAATTTATCAGCATATTTTTGAACTGATATTGATGGATCTTCAAATCTTAAATCAGAAACATTTGCTGGAGTTGTCTTATAAGCAGTCTCAGGAGTTGTAATTCCTATTAAACCAACTTTAATTCCATCTACTTCAATAATTTTATATGGATCTGCCCAATCAACAGGCTTTCCTGTTTTCTTATCTATAATATTAGCAGCTAAGAAATCAAAATCACCTTCTTTTTCCCATATAGGAATTAATTCTTTTCCCCAGTCAAATTCATGATTTCCAACTGCAGATGCAGGTATATTTATATCTTTTAAGAATTCACTTACTGGTGCACCTTTAGTAAGATTTGATATTGCTGTACCTTGATATAAGTCTCCAGCAGCTAGTGGTATAGCTTCATAATTAGAGAAGTCATTTAATGAAGTTCTTTCTTTTATTGCTGATGCTAATTTAGCTATTCCAACATTTTTACCACTTTCTTGAACATTTCCATGTAAATCATTAAAACTTACTAATTCAACTCTCTTTTGATTTTTAGCCATTAAAACATCATTTATAGTTAAACTTTTTACGTTAGGAGTTCTTCCATCATCTGATACTGGTATGCTAAGTACTCCATCATTTACTAATTTAACAACTTCTTTTCTTAATTTTTCATCATAATTAACTCCTGTTAATTTCCAGTTATTATCTATATATCTACTTATTTTTCTACCCTTAACATTTACTATATAATCTGTTATTAAATCTCTCATATCTGATATTTTATCATTATTAGTGTCATAAACTTTTTCATGTGTTCCAGGTTCAAATACAGGATTATTAGCTGCATTAAGAACTGAGTCATATCTATAGTTATTTACTGATAAATAAACTACATCAGTATCTTCAACAACCTTTCCATCCTTTTCAAACTTCACATTTTCAATTCTACTTCCAGCATGTTTAGAAATATTTATTTCATAGCTTATTCCATCAAACATGTCATATTGATATAATCTAATATCAGGATTTAATGATATTGTTAAATCTCCAGCATTAAATTTATTATATATTGATGCTGTCCATTCCATAAATCTCTTAAGTTGCTTTCCATTTGTTTTTATTGTATAAAGCTTATTGTCATATTTGTATATATTTGATATATCTGATTTTTTAATATCTCCAGATAGCATATTTGATCCTGCATCGAATAATGCTGCTGCTGATACCATATATCCTGAATCTACATCTATTCCTTGTAATTCCAAATGATTCTTACTATTATATATTTGTACTTCATTTACTAAGTCTGTGATACCTTGATCTCTAACTAATGATTCTGGTATATCAGCTATTTCGTTTTTATCAGCTAAACTTGGTCCTTCTAATTTACCAATAACTATACTTGCATCATTTTTTGCAGCTTGGTCATAGTAACTTAAAAATTCCGCTAAATCTTCATCTTCTGCTACATCTTTATTTACTGCTATAAATGATCCAACTTTCTCTTTAATTTTGTATCCATTATCTCTATCTGGTTCTAAAGTTATTTCTACTTTGCCTAAACTTCCAGCATTGTTTGTTGGTTGAATTAAAATTGCGTTTCCAGCAGTTTTATTAACATTAGCTTCATGACTATGACCCATAACAACTACATTAACTTCAGGATTTGCTTCAGCAAGTTCTCTTGCTGAATCTCCATTACCATACTCACTATTAAAACCCATATGTGATGTAACCACGTATACATCTGCTCCACCTACTGACTTTATTTCTTGAATAACCTTTGCCACTTCTTCAGTTGGGTTTGTAGGTGTGTATCCAACTAAATTCGGTCCATCCCACTTATCAATATGTGGAGTAACAACACCAATAGTTGCAACCTTTATTCCATTAGGTAATTCTTTTATTGTATAGGCATCAAATACTCTCGCTCCATCCCTGTAAAGGTTTGCACATAATACCTTAAGATGTCCTTCTGCTTGCTTTGCTATACTATCAATTTTATCCATTCCAAAATTAAATTCATGGTTTCCTAAACTAAATGAATCATATTTTATATAATTCATTGCTAGCATCATAGGATTCTTTTCTTCATTTAAGAATAAATGATTATAGTTTCCTTGAATATTATCTCCATTATCTACAAGAACAGTATTGGGATTATTTTCTCTTTGCTGATTAACTAATGTTGCTATTTGAGTTAATCCTCCATAGGATGTTGTGGCTCTTGCATAATCATATGGAACAAACTTTCCATGTAAATCGGTAGTTGCAAGAATTTGAATTGTTTTTGTTGATACTTCCTCTACTGTAGCCTTTACTAAGTTCATTGGTAAATTACCTATAATAAAAGTAAAAGCTAAAACTGAAGCTAAGAATTTTTTTAGGTTTCCCTTTTTAATTCTCATTTTACCCCTCCTAATATTTGTTTTATGTTATTTTTAATAATAACCATAAAAAATAGACATCCAAAGTATTGCTATATAAATCATGCTTTATCGCGTTAATACTTTAGATGTCTTTAATACAAAGTAGCTTTAAAATTCATTATTTTGAGACATTAAATATCATCTTAAATTTAATTGTTATGACCATATCCCATAATATAAAAAGAAAATATTATATTCTATTTTTTATTACTATTATTCCAATCACTTAGAAATTTTTCTATTCCTATATCAGTTAATGGATTTTTAGTCATTTGAACTAATACGCTATATGGTATAGTTGCTATATGAGCTCCAGCTAATGCTGCTTCTATACTGTGTATAGGATTTCTAACACTTGCAGCTATAATTTCTGTATCTATATCATGTGTTTTAAAAACTGATGCAATTTCTTTTATAAGTTCAATACCCCTACTTCCTATATCATCTACTCTTCCTATGAAAGGGCTTACATAAGTAGCTCCAGCTCTGGCAGCTAATAATGCTTGTGCTGTTGAGAAAACTAGAGTTACATTTGTTTTTATTTCTTTAGAAGATAATATATTCACTGCCTTTAATCCATCTATAGTCATTGGAATCTTTATAACTATATTAGGATTAATCTTTGCTAATTCAAGTCCCTCATTTACCATTTCATCATATTTTAAACTAATTACTTCTGCACTTATAGGGCCATCAACTATAGTGGTAATTTCTTTTATTACTTCTTTAAAATCTCTTCCTTCTTTAGCTATTAAAGAGGGGTTTGTAGTAACCCCACAAATAACTCCCATATCATTTGCCGATATAATTTCATCTACATTAGCAGTATCTATAAATATTTTCATAATTCAATCCCCCTATACGATTATCTAAGTATTTTATTAGAAATTCATTCAAAGAATGAATTTCTATATTAACTTTTTCATTTTTCACTTTTACCTTTTAACTTAAACCCTACCTTTTAGCAGCATCAAATGGTTCTCCAGATGCTTTTGGTGCTTGTGATGATTTAGAGAATAAAACTAAAGCTATTAAAGTTACAACATATGGGAAAATCTTTAATAATACTCCTGGTATTGCCGCTAATGACGGTATTG
>NZ_JAGHFX010000037.1 GCF_017888565.1 Clostridium sp. | reverse complement strand
TTTCATTATTTGAGAACCTTATTTTACTCATATTAAATCACCTCATAACTTTATTGTACAAAAAAAGAACCTATATAGATAGACTCTCTTTTATAAGTGTCCATCTTATAGGTTCCATTTTATTTATTTTCTCGACCTTTTTTTCTACAAAGTTTTAGTTTTTACTATTAGTTTTTCACTATTTAATTTTTACCTCATATATTAAAATAGGGACTTAATTCTTAGGCTTTCTTGTAGAAAGCTAAATAACTTTAGAGTTTAAAAGGAGATATTAGACTATGTTTAGAGTTAAACAATTAGATGTTGAAGGATGTTATTTGATAACTCCAACTGTTTCCATGGAAAGCACTTGTGATTTAATTAAAGTTTTTAATGATACTCAATTTAATATATATGGATTAAGCACAGAATTTAAGGAAGAATATTATGCAATAGCAAAGCCAGGGGTCGTAAGAGGCATGCATTTTCAATTACCTCCAGAAGAACATGATAAACTTATAACTTGCATAATAGGAGAAATACAAGATGTAGTAGTTGACTTAAGAAGAGAATCTAGAACTTATGGAAAATATACTATGGTTGAATTAAATGAAGATAATAAGAATCTTATATATGTTCCAAGAGGATGTGCGCATGGGTATTATATAAAAGGTGAAAAAGATGCTTTAATTTATTATAAAGTAACAAAACCATTCATAAAAGAGTTGCGTGGGGGGATACATTGGGATTCCTTGAATATTCCTTGGGACTTTAGCAATGAGGTTGAGGTTGAGAGTGAAGATAAAGTGTGGCCTAAATTTGAGGAATTTAAATCACCTTTTTAATAATAATCAGTTAAGAAGGGATAATGAATAATTAAGGGAATAATTTTAGATAGGTTAAAATATGAATACAACTTTTAAACCTCTCTAGAAGTTTAGTACTTAATTATTCATTATCAACTATTAAGTATTAATTGTAAAGAAATTCCCTTTGTCTACTTTCTTATATAGTGATAAAATTTATATTATTAGAAATACAATTGAAGGGAGGAGTTTGATGTTTGATTTTGATTATCATCTTAAGAACTTACCAGAAAAACCAGGTGTCTATATAATGAAAAACTCTCTTGGTGAAATTATTTATGTGGGTAAGGCAAAAATTTTAAAAAATAGAGTAAAAAGTTATTTTCAACATTCAAAAAACCACTCAGAAAAAGTTAAAGTTATGGTTAAAAATATTTCTGAATTTGAATATATAGTAACTGATTCTGAAATGGAAGCTTTAATTTTAGAATGTAATTTAATTAAAAAACATAGTCCGAGATATAATATAGCGTTAAAAGATGATAAATTTTATCCCTTCATAAAAATAACTACAAATGATGATTATCCAAGGGTATTTGTAACGCGAAAGTATGCTAAAGATGGAGCAAAATACTTTGGACCATATACAAATGGAACTGCAGTCTATGAAACAATAACTTTGATTAATAAGATTTTTCCTATAAGAACTTGTAAATTGTTAATAAATGAAGGTGGAGAAAAAGTTAGACCATGCTTAAATTACCATATTAAAAAATGTGTTGCTCCTTGTGCAGGGTACGTAACGAAGGAGCAATATAGTAAAATGATTAATGATATTATGGATATACTTAATGGTAAGGATAAAACAATAATAAAAACTTTAAAAAAAGATATGGAAGATGCATCAATGAATCTTGAGTTTGAAAAGGCCGCTAAGTATAGAGATAAAATACTTGCCATTGAAGCAATAGTAGAAAAACAAAAGATATTTAAGACTATGGAAGGTGATGAAGACTTCATAAACATATATCAAGACGAAAAAGATAGCTGTATACAAGTATTCTTTTCGAGAGAAGGAAAAGTTACTGGGCGTGAGCATTTTATTTTTGAAAATACAGCAGACGATGAAATTGGGGAAGTATTAGAAGATTTCATAACATCTTTTTATGGGGGAACAGCTAAAATACCTAGAACTATATATGTGCCAGATATAGAAGATTCAGAGCTTATAGAAGATTTTTTAACAATAAAAAGAGGTGCTAAAGCTTGGATTAAAATCCCTCAAAAGGGCCAAAAAAAGGATATGCTAGAGATGGTAAGGAATAATGCCAAAATAACTTTAGAGCAATTTAAGGATAAATTCCTTAAAGAGAAGGAAATAAATAGGATATCTTTAGAAGAATTACAATATTTATTAGATTTAGATGAGCGTCCTTTAAGAATAGAGGCATATGATATTTCTAATATACAAGGTGTGGATTCAGTTGGTACAATGGTTGTTTTTGAAGAAGGAAAGTCAAAGAATAGTGATTATAGAAGGTTTAAGATTAAGTCAGTAAAGGGAGCTAATGACTATGATAGCATGAGAGAAATATTGGAAAGAAGATTTTCTCATGGACTAGAAGAAATAAAGAAAATACAAGAGCGGAATTTAAATTTTTCAAGTGGTAAGTTTTCTAGTTTTCCAGATCTTATAATGATGGATGGGGGAAAGGGTCAAGTTAACGTGGCCTTAGAGGTTTTAGAAAAGTTAAATATAAGCATTCCAGTTTGTGGTTTGGTAAAAGATGATAAACATCAAACAAGAGGAATTATATATAATAATAAAGAACTTATAATAAATAGAAGCTCAAACTTAATGCAAATGATTAGAAGAATACAAGATGAAGTGCATAGATTTGCTATTACTTATCATAGAACATTGAGAGATAAAAGAACATTACATTCCATACTTGAGGATATTCCCAATGTAGGAGAAAAGAGAAGAAGAAATCTATTAATGAAGTTTGGAAGTGTTGAAAATATTAAGAATGCAACTTTAGATGAATTGTTAGAAACGCCAAGTATAGATAAAAAAGCTGCTAAAAGTATAGTAGATTATTTTACAACTAAGGAAAAACAGTAACAAAATGGTTACAATTTAAGTATTATATATAAATATGCATTCAATGGGTTGTTTATTCATGAGTTTTAATTTATACTATGAAAAGATATTACTACGTGTATTTTATAAGGAGTTAGGTATGAATAAATATAAAGTGTTTGAAAACTTATTTAAAGAATTTTACAAAAGCGAAAATATTATTCTTGATGCAGAAATGAAAAATTATGTTCACTTTAGAGTAGGTGGACCAGCAGATATCCTTTTGATTCCAGAAAATAAGGAACAAGTTATAAGAACAATAGAGATTTGTAAAGAAAAAAACATACCTTTCTACGTAGTTGGAAATGGCTCTAACTTATTAGTAAAAGACGGTGGAATAGAGGGCGTTGTTATAAAATTAAATGAAGTAAAGAACATAAATGTTTACGGAGATATTGTTGAAGCTGAGTGTGGAGCGATGTTAAAAGATGTTTCTAATGCAGCTTTAAAAAGTTCTTTAACAGGCTTTGAATTTGCTTGTGGAATTCCTGGAACCGTAGGAGGAGCTGTATTTATGAATGCAGGTGCCTATAATGGTGAAATAGCTAATGTGATAGAGAGTGCAGAAGTCATTGATAATGAAGGTAGAATATTAACATTGTCAAAAGATGAGCTTGAATTAGGATATAGATCTTCTGTAGTTATGAAGAAAAATTATATTGTTTTATCAGCAAGATTTGAATTACAAAATGGCGACGAGAAGGAAATTAAAGAAGCAGTTGATGATTTGACTTGCAAAAGAGAATCAAAACAACCATTAGAATATCCTTCAGCTGGAAGTACATTTAAAAGACCAGAAGGATATTTTGCAGGAAAGTTAATACAGGATGCAGGACTAAAAGGATATAGTATAGGTGGAGCAGCGGTTTCTGAGAAGCATTCAGGATTTGTTATAAATAAAAATGGTGCTACAGCTAAAGATATATTAGATTTAATAGCATATATACAAAGTGAAGTTAAAAGACAATTTGATGTAGAATTACATCCAGAAGTTAGAATAATAGGTGAAGATAAAAGATGAAAATAAGTTTGTAAAAGGTTCAAGAGTATTCTTGAGCCTTTTTATTTTGGTAAATATAAATGATAACTGCTAATTTGTATTTATTAAAAAATAATTAATAATTTATTGACAATAGTAAAGTGGTATAATATACTATATTTAAAGTTAAATAAAATTATATTATATTTCGAGGAGTGTAGGATTAATGAGAAGGTTTTATATTAAAGAAAGGCTATTTTCAATAGGAGCTAAATTTGACATCTTAGATGAATATGACAATATAGTATTTATTGCAGAAGCAGATAAGTTTGATATAGGAAAAAATATTAGTATATATGATGCTAACAAAAGAAAAGTTCTTTATATGAGGCAACAAATAAGGTTGGGAGCACACAAATATATAGCTTATGATGAAAATATGAGAGAAATAGCAACTATAAAAAAAGAATTTATGGTGCCAGAGTATAATATCACAGGAACTGTGGGAGTAATGAGCATGGAATCAAATAGCATGTTAGGAAGGAACTATATAATAAAAAGAAATGGAGTAAATATGGGGAAAATTGATAAGGAGTTAACATTTGGAAGAGATAGATATTCTTTAGAAGTATTAGATGAAAGCTATAATATATTTTTTATAGGATTATTAGTAATGATAGATATGGTAAGATTCCATAATGATAATTAACAATAAATAGTGCCAATATGATTATAATGAAATAGTATGATTAATGAAATATTATAAAATCTAATAAAGGGAGGGAAATAATAATGGCTCATGAAGTAGATTATGAAATTTTAGGGAATGAAATGCAGTATGTAGAAATAGAACTAGATCCAAGGGAAAGTGTAGTTGCAGAAGCTGGAGCAATGATGATGATGGATAATAGTATCACTATGGAAACAATTTTGGGTGATGGAAGTCAAAAGTCTCAAGGAGGTTTTTTGGGGAAACTAGGAGGGGCAGCCAAGAGGGTAATAACTGGTGAAAGCTTATTTATGACCGAATTTACAAACTCTGGAGTTTTGAAACAAAAGGTGGCTTTTGCTGCACCTTATCCAGGAAAAATAATTTCAATGGATTTAAGAAAATTTGGTGGTAGATTGATTTGTCAAAAGGATTCATTCCTATGTTGTGCAAAAGGAATCAGTGTAGGAATAGCATTTACTAAGAAGCTAGGAACAGGCTTCTTTGGTGGAGAAGGATTTATATTGCAAAAACTAGAAGGTGACGGATTAGCATTCATACATGCAGGTGGATCTATTGTGAAGAAAACATTAATGCCAGGAGAAACTATAAAAATAGATACAGGTTGCTTAGTTGCTATGTCTCAAAATGTAAATTATGATATACAATTTGTAGGCGGATTTAAAAATGCTGTATTTGGCGGAGAAGGATTATTTTTTGCAACTTTAACTGGCCCGGGAGATGTATGGATTCAAAGTTTGCCATTTAGTAAACTAGCATCAAGAGTATATTCAGCTGCACCACAAAATATGGGGAAATCAGTTGATCAAGGAAGCGTTCTTGGTTCATTAGGTAATCTTTTTGAAAATTAGCACTGGAATATTTATTGTAACGCATATATAATTATTTTAAGTTATTAAATAAATTGAATTTATAGCAATAAATAACAAAGGGGGATAGTCCAGGATTGGACGAAAAAATGAAATATAGGGTTAGGGATGAAGTTAAAAGATTAGACAAATATGTAGCAGGAAAGCCAATAGATGAAGTGAAACGAGAATTTAGAATAGATAAAGTTGTTAAGCTTGCATCTAATGAAAATCCATTAGGAACTTCAAATAAAGTTAGGGAATTGATAGCTGAATTAGTAAATGAGATGAATATGTATCCAGATTCATCTTCATATGATTTTAAGGAAACTTTAAGTAGTAAGTTTAGAATAAGTAGAGATATGATATTCTGTGGGGCAGGATCAGATTCTTTAATAAATGTAATATGTGAAGTCTTTTTGGATAAAGATGATGAAAGTATAATGGCGGAAATTACTTTTCCAAGATACGAGAGTAACACAGTTCTTATGGGAGCAAAGCCGATAAAGGTTCCATTAAAAAATAATGGATTAGATTTAGAGGCTATGGTAGATGCAATAACAGATAAAACAAAGTTATTGTGGTTATGCAATCCTAATAATCCTACTGGAGGGATTTTTACAAAAGAGGATTTAGATAAAGTATTATGTAAGATACCTGAAGAGGTAGTTATAATAATGGATGAAGCTTACTGTGAATACGTTGATTCAGAAGATTATCCAGATTCATTGGAATTACTAAAGTCATATCCTAATATGATAGTATTAAGAACTTTATCTAAGGCTTATGGATTAGCTTCATTAAGATTCGGATATGGAATTGCTAATGAAGAAATAGTAGATTATATTAATAGGGTTATAAATGCATTTGATGTAAATTTATTTGCTCAGAAAGCAGCAGTTGTTGCTATAGAAGATGAGGAATTTATAAATGAAGTTAAAATATTTAATAAAGAGCAAAGAGATTATTTAACTAAGAAATTTAATGAGATGGGGCTAGAGTATATAGAATCACAGGCTAATTTTATAATGGTTAATGTAAATGGGGATGATAGGCCAATACATGAATATCTATTAAGACATGGATATATAATAAGACCAGGATACTTATTAGATATGCCTGAATGGATAAGAGTGAGTATAGGAACTAAGGAGCAAAATGTAGAGTTTTGCGAGTTACTATATGATGCTATAAAAGAAAGAGATAAAGAATAGTTTTGGTAGAGAAGAGTGATAGCTTTTCTCTATTTTTATTTTAAAACAAAATTATTTTAAGCATTCATATAGATATTTATTCTGTATATAATATATGCATATTCAAATGTAAGTATAATATTTATTATAACTTATATAAATAAGCTTGATATGTTATAATTTAACTATACAATCTTCGAATTGAAAAGGAGGCATTATCATGAGATTTATAATAGTTACAGGACTATCAGGAGCAGGTAAAACAGAAGCAACAAGAAGCCTTGAAGATATGGGATACTTTTGTGTAGATAATCTTCCTCCAAAGTTAATACCAAAGTTTGCGGAAGCCTGTGTTCAAAGCCAAGGAAAAATAAATAAGGTTGCATTAGTAATAGATATAAGAGGTGGAATTTTCTTTGATGATTTATTTGAAAGTTTAAATTATCTAAAAAGACAAGATTTTAAATATGAGATACTATTCTTAGATGCAGCAGATGAAGTATTAGTAAAAAGGTTTAAAGAAACGAGAAGAAGGCATCCATTAGCACCTGGAAGTAGAGTTATTACAGGAATTAATGAGGAAAGAAATAGATTAAGGGAAGTAAAGGATAGAGCAGATATAATTATAGATACATCAAAGTATGCAATTAGGGACTTAAGAGAAGAAATGAATAAGAATTATGGAGATGTAAAGCAGCCAGAACAGCAACTTTCAGTGACTATCTTAAGCTTTGGTTTTAAATATGGGATACCAGTTGATTCTGACTTAGTATTTGATGTTAGATTTATACCAAATCCATTTTATATTCCAGATCTTAAGCCATATTCAGGTAATGATGAGCCAGTAAAAAAATATGTTCTTGATCAAGAGGAAACTAAAGGTTTTATAAAAAGAGCAGATGATATGTTAGACTTTTTGATACCTAATTATAAGAAGGAAGGAAAGAGACAACTTATAATATCAGTTGGTTGCACAGGAGGAAGACATAGATCTGTAGCTATAGCGAATGCTTTATATAAGAAGTTGCTAGAAAGAAATTACAATGCTTCTGTTGAACACAGAGATATAAGAGAAGATGTACATCAAGGAGCTAAAAAGCTATGAGTATAAAAGATTGGTTGAAACCAGGGGTTAGAATTAAAAGATGGCTTTTCTTTGGAATATTTGGGATTCTTTTAATAGCATTTGGATTTACAGAATTAGCAGTACGAAGAGTTTATGATTTTTATTATAAAATATTTTATATATTTTTAAATATAACAGGAGTATTCGTTATATATATATCTGTTATAGAAAGTATGAAGTCAATAATAGCACTCACAAATAAGGGATACATTCAGTTATCATTAGATAGTAGGAAAATGGAAAATCTTATATATGAAAAAAGATTATTAGTAAAGGGGCCTAAGATTGTAGTTGTTGGTGGTGGTACAGGATTGTCAACTATGCTAAGAGGCTTAAAATACTATACATCAAATATAACTGCAATAGTAACAGTTGCTGATGATGGAGGGGGCTCAGGTGCTCTAAGAGAGGACTTAGGGATGCTACCACCTGGAGATATAAGAAACTGCATATTAGCACTAGCAGATACGGAGCCACTAATGGAGGAGTTGCTTCAATATAGATTCCCAGATGGAAGATTAAAAAATCAAAGCTTTGGTAACTTATTTTTAGCAGCTATGGATGGCGTAAGTGATAATTTTGAAGATGCTGTTCAAAAAATGAGTTCTGTATTAGCTGTAACAGGAAAGGTATTGCCAGTTACATTAGAGGATATGAAATTAATTGCAGAACTTGAAAATGGTAATAAGGTAGAGGGAGAGTCTCAAATCCCAGATGAAGTATTAAAGCAAAATTCAAGAATAAAAAAACTTATGATAGAGCCTAATGATGCAAAGCCTCTGGAAGATGCTATAAAAGCAATAGAAGAAGCTGATGCAATAGTATTAGGACCGGGGAGTCTATATACAAGTATAATACCAAATTTATTAGTAAAAGATATTTCGGAAAGCATAAGAAAAAGTGATGCAATAAAGATATATATATCTAATATAATGACTCAACCAGGAGAAACACATGGGTTCAAAGCCTCAGATCATATAAAGATATTAAAAAAATATGGTGGAAGAGGAATTGTAGATTATGTAATTGCTAATAAAGGAGATATTCCTGGTGATATAAAGAAAAGATATTCATTAGATAATTCACAATTAGTAGAGTTAGACGCAAAAGAAATAAAAGGTCTAGGTGTAGAGGTAGTTGAGGCTTCTTTAGCAAAAATAGAAAAAGGTTATGTTAAACATGATTCAGAGTATTTAGCCGAAGTTTTAGTAGATACAATAATGGAGAAGAAGTTGTTATACGATAGAAAGAAAATAATAGAATATATGTATGTATCACAAAGAATAAAAGAGCGGGATAAAAAGAATAAGATTAATAAAGAAAATAACTAAGAGGATAAAGTCTTCTTAGTTATATTTTTTTTACTTTAAAGTAAGGTATTGTAATATTAATGTATAATATGGAAAAATATATAATAATTTGTTAGAATATAGTATATAGCGAGGAAAAATATACGAGGGGGTTAAAAATGAAACTAAATTTACTCCAAGCAAATTTATTGATATAAAGGAGGTATTTTATGGATGTATTGATGATATTTATAGAAATGATGTTGGTGATTTTATTGTATAATGCATTATTTAATAAAGGTAAGGAAGAAAACTTATTAAAGTATACTATTATAATAGCAGTTTGTAGTATATTATTTTATACTTTTAAAAGTATAAATACTTTGCTAGTTTATGTGATATTGCTATTAGCAGAGATTATTGCAATAGCAGTAATTGATAAAAAAGATAAAAACTTAGTATTAACAGAAATGGTTATATGCGTTGTTATAACTTTTGTATTACAAAGTACATTAGTAACTATATTATATTTATTTACTAAAAAAACAAAGGAATTAGCTTTTGTGCAACTATTATTTTTTGCTGTTAATATATTATTAATTATTATATTTTCTAAAAGATACACAAAAAAGAAAAATTTGGATTTTGAAGAATATCTTGAAGATAACCTTTTAATATCAAATATATTTTTAAATATATTTATGTTTTTTATGATATATAAAATTATTTATGACAGCGGAGAATTTTCAAATTTAATTGTTATAGAAATAAACTTACTTATTCTTATAAATATATTTTTAAATGTAAGTTTTTATAGGTCATTACATAAAACTATACTAAAGAATAAAAGTATAGAAGTTAAAAACGCTTACAATCCATTATTGGATGACATAATACAAAACATAAGAGCAAATGAACATGAATATAAGAATCATATAAATATACTATATTCAATGATACAAGTGTCAAAGGATATTCCAGAGTTAAAGAATAGAGCAAAAAAGTATATAGGTGAGTTAAGTAATACAAATATATTAATTTCTGTAATAGACATTGAAAGTACGATACTTAAAGCTATTTTGTATAGTAAGCTAGTTGAATGTGAACAGCATGGAATAAAGCTAAATTATTTTATTGATAGTAATATAGAAGAAAGTTGCTTAGATGACTCAGAGATAACAATAATACTAAGCAATTTATTAAACAATGCTATTGAAGCTACTAAGAACTCACTAAAAAAAGAAGTTGCTATAAGAATTAATAAAAGTGAAAAAATTAAAATAGAAGTTATAAATAGTATTTGTGGCTTAAATATATCAAATGAAGAAATAGATAGCTTTTTTAGAAAAGGTTTTTCAAGTAAGGGAAAGGGCAGAGGATATGGCTTATATAATGTGAAAAAAATAGTAAAAAAATATAAGGGTGACATAAAGGGAAGAATAATCGGAGAAAACTTAGTTATAGAAATATTAATATAAATTAATATTTAAAGCTATAATTTACATATAAATTTTTAGTGTGATTTGTGATATAATTACATGATAACAATAGATAATAAGGAGAAATAGGCCATATGTCATTTTCATCAAAGGTAAAAGGAGAAATTTGCAGACATTCTGAATTAACCAAAGAAGAAGCATTAGCTGAAATTTCAGCAATAATGAAAGTAAGTGGAACAATATCCTTTAGTGGCTTAGGGTTAGCGTTTAGGATTACCACTGAAAATCCAGCATCTGCAAGACATATATTTAGTTTGCTAAAAGAACATTTTAACATACATTCAAAACTTATGGTTAAAAAAAGCAATTCATTAAAGAAAAATAATATATATATGGTACTCATAGAGGAATCTATGGGGGTTAGAGATCTTTTAAGAGATACTGGAATACTAACAGAAGTAGAAGGGGTATTAACTTTAGACTACAGAATAGATGAAAATATGGTTAAGACAGAAGAATTAAAAAGAGCATATGTACGAGGAGCTTTTATAGGTGGTGGAAGTATAAGCAACCCAGAAAAAACTTATCACTTAGAATTTGTTACTCATAGTGAAGACTATGCTAGGGATTTATCAGCTTTAATAAATACTTTTGGATTAAATTCAAAAGTAATACAAAGAAAAAATAGTCATATTATTTATCTAAAAGAGGGAGAGCAAATTTCAAATCTTTTAGGGATAATAGGTGCACATACATCATTATTAGAGTTAGAAAATATAAGAATAATGAAGGAAATGAGAAATAATGTTAATAGGCTTGTAAACTGTGAAACAGCAAATTTAAGTAAAACAGTAAACGCAGCAGTAAGACAAGTTGAAAGTATAAAGCTTATTCAAAGAGAAATAGGGCTTCAGAGATTACCAAAAAACTTAAGAGAAATAGCAGAACTTAGATTAAGTTATCCAGATGAGTCACTTAAGGAACTTGGTGAAATGCTGGATCCTCCTGTAGGAAAATCAGGTGTTAATCATAGATTGAGAAAAATAGAAAAGATAGCTGAAGAAGTTAGGTCGGGAACATATTAAAAGAAAGGCGGTGTTTTTGTTGAGTAAAAAATTTACCCATCTACATCTCCATACTGAATATAGTTTGCTTGATGGTTCAGGAAAAATCAAAAAAATAATAAGTAGAGCTAAGGAATTAGGGATGGACAGTATAGCAATTACTGATCATGGTGTTATGTATGGTTGCGTAGCTTTCTATAAAGAAGCAATAGAACAAGGAATCAAACCTATACTTGGATGTGAAATATATGTAGCTGCAAAGTCTATGGATATTAAAATAAATGATAAGGAAAATAGTACTCATCACCTAGTATTATTAGTTAAAAATGAAGAAGGATATAAAAATCTTATGGAAATTGTATCGCAAGCATCTATAAGAGGATTTTATTATAAGCCAAGAGTTGACCATGACTTTTTAAGAAGTCATAGTAATGGACTTATTGCTTTAAGTGCTTGCTTAGGGGGAGAGGTTCAGTCATGGCATCTTAAGGATAATTATGAAAAAGCTAAAGAAGTGGCTCTTTTGTATAAAGATATTTTTAAAGATGAATTTTATTTAGAGATACAAAATCATGGTATGGATGAACAAAGAAAAGTAACAGAAGGAAATATTAAGTTATCAAAGGAAACAGGAATTCCTTTAGTAGCAACTAATGATGTACATTACATAAATCAAAGAGATTCAGAGTCACATGATGTACTTATGTGTATTCAAACAGGAAAGACTATTGATGATCCAAATAGAAGAAGGTATCCTTCAGATCAATTTTACTTAAAATCCCAAGAGCAAATGTGGGATATGTTTTCGCATATTCCGGAGGCATTAGAAAATACAACAAAAATTGCGGAAAAATGTAACTTTGGTTATGAGTTCCATGTATCAAAACTTCCTAAATTCCCAGTTCCAGAAGGTATAGAGCCGTATGAGTACTTAAAAAACGTATGCTATTCTGGATTGATAGAAAGGTATGAGGTATTTAAGGAGTTCTTAAATAAACCACTAAATGTGGAAGAACTTGTGGATTATTATAAAATAAATGAAGAGGCTTGTGGATATATTGAAAGATTAGAATATGAATTGTCAGTAATCAAGCAAATGGGATATGTAGATTACTTCTTAATAACTTGGGATTTTATTAGATTTTCTAATGAAAATGGAATCCCAACTGGACCAGGTCGTGGATCTGCAGCAGGTTCAATAGTTGCTTATACTTTAGGTATAACAAAGATAGATCCAATAAAATATAGTTTGCTTTTTGAAAGATTTTTAAATCCTGAAAGAGTAAGCATGCCTGATATAGATTCGGATTTTTGCTATGAAAGAAGACAGGAAGTTATTGATTATGTTGTTGAGAAATATGGAATAAATAATGTTTCACAAATAATAACATTTGGAACAATGGCACCTAGAGCATGTATAAGAGATGTAGGAAGAGCTATGAATTATTCCTATGCAGAGGTAGACAGAATAGCTAAAATGATACCAACTATGCTAGGGATTACTATTGATAAGGCTTTAGAAATAAATCCAGAACTTAAAGCAGCATATAATAATGAAGAAAGAGTAAAAGCTTTAATAGATGTAAGTAAGGACTTAGAAGGATTGCCTAGGCATTCATCAACTCATGCTGCAGGAGTAGTTATAGCATCTAAGCCATTAGTTGAATATGTACCACTTCAAAGAAATGAAGATTCTATAGTAGCTCAATTTGATATGACTACTTTAGAAGAACTTGGACTACTTAAAATGGATTTCCTTGGATTAAGGACATTAACAGTTATGAATGATGCTGTTAAAATGATAAAAGAAAACCAAGGAATTGATATAAATCTAGATAAGATTAATTTTGAAGATAAAGATGTATATAATATGATTGGAGAAGGAAAAACAGCAGGTGTATTCCAATTAGAATCTCCAGGAATGACTTCGTTTATGAAGGAATTAAAGCCAGATTGCTTAGAAGATATAATTGCAGGAATATCATTATATAGACCAGGTCCTATGGGTGAAATTCCAAGATATGTTGAGTGTAAGCAGAATCCAGATAAAGTTGAATATGAAGTTCCAGAGCTTGAAGATATTTTAAATGTTACTTATGGAGTAATGGTTTATCAAGAACAAGTAATGGAGATAGTTAGAAAGTTAGCTGGATATTCTATGGGAAGAAGTGACCTTGTAAGAAGAGCCATGTCTAAAAAGAAGCATAAGGTCATGGAAGAAGAAAGAAAAAACTTTATATATGGAGTTGTAGATGATAATGGAAATATAGAAGTTCCAGGATGTAAAAGAAACGGTATATCAGAAGAATCCGCAAACAAAATTTTTGATCAAATGATGGATTTTGCTTCCTATGCATTTAATAAATCCCATGCAGCTGCATATGCAGTTATAGGATATCAAACTGCATATTTGATGAAATACTATCCTGTTGAAACTATAGCAGCAATGCTTAATTCAGTTATGGGAACAAGTGAAAAAGTAGCGCATTACATAAACTTTGCAGAAAGTCTTGGTATACAAGTGTTACCGCCAGATATAAATGAGAGTTATTCCAAGTTTACAGTTAAAGGCGATAAAATCATATTTGGTTTAGCTGCAATAAAAAATGTAGGATATAATGTTGTAGAAACTATTGTAGTGTCTAGAAATAATAAAGGAGAATTTGAGTCCTTGATGGATTTCATAAATAAAATAGATTTATCATCTGTAAATAAAAGAGCAATAGAAAGTCTTATAAAGGCTGGAGCACTTGATTGTTTTGATGTATTTAGATCAAAGCTTTTGGCAGTGTATGAAAAGCTGATGGATAGTGTATCCAGTGAAAGAAAAAGAAATATAGATGGACAAATAAGTTTATTTGGTATGGAAGAAGAAATTGAGGTGCCTGAAATTAATTATCCAAATATAAAAGAGTTTGCAAAAAAAAATATTTTAGCAATGGAAAAGGAAATGACAGGCTTATATTTATCAGGGCATCCTTTAGATGAATATGCTGATAGCTTAAAAGTTCAAACTACTACTAGTATAGATAAGGTATATAAATCATATGAGATAATAAGTGAGACCTTCAATCAAACTGACTTGCCTGAGGACATAATACATGATGAAGAAAGAGTTATACTTGGAGGTATAATTGCTGAGTCAAATCAAAAGATAACAAGAAGTAATACAATGATGGCATTTTTAAAGCTTGAAGATTTAACAGGTATTATAGAGGTTATAGTATTTCCTAAGACATTGGATAAGGTTAGAGAATCGATTAAGGAAGATAGTTTAGTGGTTATTAAAGGTAGAGTAAGTATAAAGGAAGATGAATTACCAAAACTTATATGTGAAACAGTTGAACCTTTAGAAAAAATAAATACTTCTAAGGTATATATTAGAGCAAATAATTTAGATGAAGGAAGAAACTTAATGAAGGAATTAAGAGTAATGCCTTCAGAATATAAAGGAGATACTACTGTTTATATCTTTACTGCTAATGATAGAAAAAATTATAGAATGCCAAAAGATATATGGATAGATTTAGAATCTGAAGCTGTTAGTTATTTTAAAGAAATAGCTGGAGAAGAAAATGTTAAAATTATAGAATAATAATAAGAGGAGGGAGTAAAATCTTTCCTTTTTATTTAATTATATTTTTTAGTTAAATATAAAATAATATTATTATGAAAAGTTAAAAAAATTTATAATATGAATATAGAAAAAATTATTATTTAAGCTATAAATAATAATTAATTAGGTTATAATATAAGTAAGAAAGTATAAAAAAGTCGATAAAAATCATAATATTGTATTTATTTTAGTTGCATAAACTTTGTGTAGCAAGTAAAATAAATAAGGTGATAAAAATTAGTAAAAAACTTAAATTAATGTAGTGCAATAAATAAAATTATTATAGTAAATAAAAAATGGATAATTCCACAGGAAGTGGGACAACCTTTGTCCCGGTGGTGTTAAGGAGGAAACAGCATGAAAAAAATAGCTATTTTAACTAGTGGTGGAGATGCTCCAGGAATGAACGCAGCAATAAGAGCCGTTGTAAGAACTGCTTTACATCATGGCATAGAAGTAATGGGCGTTCAAAGAGGATATAGTGGTTTAATTAATGGAGAATTATTTACTATGGATAGATCATCAGTATCAGATATTATCCATAGAGGAGGAACTATCCTAAGAACTGCTAGATGCGTTGAATTTAAAAAAGAAGAAGTAAGAGTTAAAGCTACTAAGATATTGAAAGCATATGGAGTAGATGCATTAGTAGTAATTGGTGGTGATGGATCATTTACAGGAGCTAAACTTTTATCAAAGTTAGGTGTAAAGACTGTAGGATTACCAGGAACAATAGATAATGATTTAACTTATACTGATTTTACAATAGGATTTGATACTGCATTAAATACAGTAATTGATGCAATAGATAAAATTAGAGATACATCAACTTCTCATGAAAGAGTTTCAATAGTAGAAGTAATGGGAAGAGATTGTGGTGATTTAGCTTTATATGCTGGTATAGCAGGTGGAGCAGAATATATAATAACTCCAGAAAAAGGATTCTCAAAAGAAGAACTTTGCAAAGTAATATTAGAAGGTAAACAAAAAGGTAAAATTCATAACTTAGTTTTATTAGCAGAAGGAGTAGGCGGAGCACAAGAATTAGCTAAATATGTTGAAAGTGTGACAGGTATTGAAACAAGAGCAACAGTTTTAGGTCATATTCAAAGAGGTGGAAGCCCAACAGCAACTGATAGAGTTTTAGCGTCTAGAATGGGTTCTAAAGCAGTAGAGGTTCTTTTAGAAGGAAAAACATCAAGAGTAATAGGAATAAAAAATAATGAGATAATCGATCAAGATATAGATGAAGCCTTATCATTAGATAGAAAATTTGACGAAAAGTTATTTGAAATAGCAAATGAAATTTCATCTTAGAATTAAATCTTTGATTTATTACTCAACTATATAAATATATTAATAATATTTTACTAAGCTAAAATAAAATATATACTTAAATTAAAGGAGTGTTATTACATGAGAAAAACTAAGATGATTTGTACTATTGGTCCAGCTAGTGAAAATCCAGAAATATTATCAAAAATAATTGAAGCAGGAATGAATGCATCAAGACACAATTTCTCACATGGAGATCATGCAGAACATGCAGAAAGAATAAATTTGGTTAAGGATTTAGCTAAAAAACACAATAAAGAAATAGCAATAATGCTAGATACTAAAGGGCCAGAAATAAGAACAGGAAAATTTGAGCCAAAGAAAGTAGAATTAAAATCAGGTAATGATTTTGTGATATATGCAGGCGGAGATGTAATTGGAGATACAACTCAATGTACAGTTACATACGAAGGATTAGCAAATGATGTTAAGCCGGGCAATGTTATATTAATAGATGATGGTCTAGTTGGTTTAGAAGTTCAATCTATTGAAGGGAATAAAATCAACTGTAAAGTTATGAATACAGGTTTTGTAGGAACTCATAAAGGCGTTAATGTTCCAGGAGTTTCAATAAAATTACCAGCATTAACTGAAAAAGATATAGCTGATTTAAAATTTGGTTGTGAAATTGGAGTTAATTTAGTTGCTGCATCATTTATAAGAAAAGCATCAGATGTAGAAGCTATAAGAAAGATCTTAGTTGAAAATGGTGGAGAACACATTCAAATATTCTCAAAGATAGAAAATCAAGAAGGTGTAGATAATATAGATGCTATATTAGAAGCTTCTGATGGAATAATGGTTGCTAGAGGAGACTTAGGAGTAGAAATTCCTATGGAAAAGTTACCAGCAGTTCAAAAAATGATAATAGAAAAATGTAACAATGCAGGTAAACCAGTTATAACTGCTACACAAATGCTAGATTCTATGATAAGAAATCCAAGACCAACAAGAGCAGAAGTATCTGACGTTGCTAATGCTATATATGATGGAACAGATGCTATAATGTTATCAGGAGAATCAGCAAATGGAGATTGGCCAGTAGAAGCTGTTCAAACTATGGCTAAGATAGCAATAGAAGCAGAAAAACAATTAGATTATGAAATAGCTACTTCAAGAGCTAAGAAACATATACCTGCTATAGCAGGAGTTATTTCAAGAGCTGCTGCAAATGCTGCTTATGAATTAAAAGCTTCAGCTATAATTTCATCAACTCAAAGTGGAGCTACTGCAAGAAGATTATCTCAATGCAGACCAGACTGTCCAATAGTTGCTGTAACTCCAGATGAAAAAGTTGCTAAAAAATTAGCATTATGTTTCGGAGTTTATCCAGTTGTTTCAGGAAAAATGGAATCAACTGATCATATGATGGAAGAATCAGTTAAAGTTGCAGAAGTTAATGGATTTGTTAAAACAGGAGATACAGTTGTAATTGCTGCTGGAGTTCCTGTAGATAAGATAGGAGCTACTAACTTATTAAAGATAAGTGTAGTAGAATAAGAAAATAGAAGCCTTTTGGCTTCTATTTTTGTTTGTAAATAAAAAAAGCAAGGCTATATGATAATCAATATCAATAAATACGATGAAAGTTTTAAAATAGTTAAATAATAGAATAAAAAAAGTATAATAATTGTATAAATATAGATAATTAACAAAATGTTAATAATTATATTGATAATATTTAAGTTATAATGTATATTATGATATGAATATTGTAATACTATTAAATGGAATTAAATGGCAACTAATTCTGACTTAGGCATCCTGTGATGCCATTTTTTTTGCTTCAAAATAAGTATATTATTTACTTAATATTGTGAGTATAATTTATAAAAGTAATACTTTATTATAAATTTAGCTTTATAATTAGAAAGAGAAATGCCTTCCTTTTGAGTTTTATTAAATTAATAATTTAAATATACTGAAAGTATAGATGTATATTATCTCAAGGAATGTATTAGAAATATGAACCTTTTGTATTTTATATATTTTTATGCTATCATAAGATGAAACTTTAGAGGATAGTTAAAATTTTATATATAAGATTTTAAGAGGTGGTTATTTTGATTGAAAAAAATAATGAATATATATTGGATATAATAGGTATAGGATATGAGGGCGAAGGAATAGCTAAAGTAGATGGATATCCTATATTTATAGAAGGGGCTATACTTGGAGAAAAGGTAAGAGTCCTAATAGTTAAAGCAAAAAAGAATTTTGCATATGGTAAATTATTGGAAGTTATAGAACGTTCTTCAGATAGAGTAGAGCCAAAATGTAAAAATTATAAAAGATGTGGCGGATGTTCTATTCAGCATATGAATTATAAAAAACAATTAGAGTATAAATATGAAAGAGTTAAAGATTGCATTCACAAAATAGGTGGATTATCAAAAGATATTGTTAATTATCCTATAGGTATGGATATACCAGAAAGATATAGAAATAAAGTTCAATTACCTGTTGGAATGGTAAAAGAGAAGCTTTCAATTGGCTTTTATGCACCAAGAAGTCACGATATAATAGATTTAGATACATGCTTGATTCAAGATAATATAGCAGATAAAGTGACAAAAATAACCAGAGAATGGATGGAAAAATATAATATAGCTCCTTCAAGTATAGATGGGAAATTTAATCCCCAAGGATTAGTAAGACATATAATGATACGCAGGGGATTTAAAACTAATGAAGTTATGGTTGTATTAGTAACATCAAAAAGTAGTGTGAAGTACATAAATGAGTTTGTAGAACTGATAAGAGATAATATTGATGGCATAAAAAGTATTATACAAAATGTAAATGAAGCAGATACAAATGTAATTTTAGGAGAAAAATGCATAACTTTATGGGGAGAAGATACAATAACTGATTATATAGATGAATTTAAATTTAATATATCACCTCTTTCATTTTTTCAAGTTAATCCAAAGCAAACAGAAGTATTGTATTCTAAGGCGTTAGAATATGCAAAGTTAACTGGAGAAGAAGTTGTTTTTGATGCATATTGTGGTACAGGAACAATAACATTATTTCTTTCACAAAAAGCAAAAAAGGTTTATGGAGTAGAGATAATAAAAGCAGCTATAGATAATGCTAATGAAAATGCTAAGATTAATAATGTTAAAAATGCAGAGTTTTTTGTTGGGAAATCAGAAGAGATAATTCCAGATTTAATTGATAAAGGAATTAAACCAGAAGTCATAGTTGTTGACCCACCAAGAAAGGGATGTGATATAAAGTTGTTAGAAGCAATAGGCAATGCTAAACCTAATAAAGTTATATATGTTTCCTGCGATCCTAGTACATTAGCTAGAGATTTAAGGATACTAGAAGAAAAAGGATATAGGACGAATGTTGTTCAACCAGTTGATATGTTTCCACATACAAGTCATGTGGAGACTGTAGTGTTGCTACGTCGAAAATAATGCTAGAAATACTGAGTTTTAGCCACTTTCATAGACATATAATATTTAGGACAGAGGGGAATAAAATCAGGAATAAAGAATTGAAAAGATATTTTGACGTGTCTGTAGTTATATATATGGAGTGTGGAAATACTAAGTAAGAAATTTGAAATAAAGTAATTAATCATAGAATGGACATTGAATTTATATATTCAATGTCTATTTTTATATAATAATATATTAGAAAATAAAATTTAATAAGCTTGGTTAATGAATTATTTATAAAATAATAAAAGAGTAGTTTAATTCAATTTCTTTATATAAAATTGGAAAGAAAATTAAAATAAATTATAGACATTTTTTATAATTTAAGCAAAGTTAGACACTTTTCACTTGAAGTATTATGGAAATATTAAGTAGAAAGATATATAATAAATAGTAATTATAGAAAAAATGGGAAGATTTAATTTGTTAAAAGTAATTAAAACAATTATGCAATTAAAAAAAGAAGAATAGTTTTTATAATTTTATTATAAAAATTATTAATATGAAAGAGAGGTAAACTTATGTGGGTTGATAGAGAATCAGGGGTAGATTTATTGTCATATGAGCCATTTGCAGAATTAGTAAAAAATATATTACTTGATGAAACAATGAATCCATTGACTATTGGTTTATTTGGAAGTTGGGGAGCTGGTAAGTCTACGCTTTTAAAATTGGTTGATACAAAATTGAGTAATAAAAAAGAGCTTGAAAATAAGAGAATTGCCACAGTATTTTTGAATGCATGGGCTTTTGAAGGATATGATGATGCCAAAAGCGCTTTAATGGAATCGTTATTATTAGAATTACAAGATAATGTATCTGAATTTAAAAATGTCAAAAATAAAATATCAACATTGATTAGAAGACTAGATTTTTTCAGAATTGGAAAGTTTGCATTAAAATATGGCGTTCCAGCAATAGGAAGTGCTTTTACTCCAGTCGGATTAGCTGGAAGTGCTGCATATTTAACATCGCAAAAAGATAATATAATTTCAGATGCAAAAGATATAGTTAGAGAAGAGATAAAAGATGCACAAGATGAAGCTGAAAAGAAAAATGATGTTATTAGTAATATTAGAAAATTTAAAAAAGAATTTGAAGAATTAATAATAGAATCAAAAATTGACAATTTAGTAGTTATGATTGATGATTTGGATAGATGTAGTCCGGAAAGAATAATTGAAACTCTTGAAGCTATTAAATTATTTTTATCAGTACCAAAAACAACATTTATTATAGCTATAGATGATTCTGTAATAAAATACTCTGTGAAAAAAACATATCCTAAGATAGATGATGATGATTTTGGAATAGTGGATAATTATATTGAAAAAATTATTCAATTACCAATTTATATTCCAGAATTATCAGAGCAAGATATTACAAATTATTTATTATTTTTAGTTATTGAATTATATTTTGAGGAATCGGTAGTAAAAAAATTGTCAAGTAAATTGACAAAGATAAATGCGTTTTTTAGCGGAATAACATTAAACCAGCAAACAATAAAAGAATGTATTCCGGAGATTAAATTAGAAGAAAAATTATTAAAGGGAAAGACTTATCAAGATTATATAAAAATGTTTGAGATTGTAAGAAAAGTTGCTAAAGTAATATCTTTAGAATTAAAAGGTAATCCAAGACAAGCTAAAAGATTTTTAAATACATTTCTTGTTAGAAAAAAGCTTGGAGAAATATATAGTGTTGGGGGAAAAAGCACTCTTGATTATGAAGTATTAGCACAATTAACAGCTTTAGAATACCTTGATAAAAATGTTTTTCGAGAGTTATATAAAGCTGCTATGAAAACTAAAAATACTGATAATGTTCAAGAATTGTGTATTATTAAGAATATAATAGAGAATGGAGAAGAAATTCCAAAAGAGTTCTTTGAATGGGATAAACCATCTATAATTAATTGGGTTAAGAATACAGATATTAATAATGTTTCAGGAAAAGAATTGTTAAGTTATTTTTATTTATCTAGAGAATCTTTACATATAAACTTTAGTGCAGTAGATGAACTAACAGTTGAAGAAAGAAAGGCATTTAATGAATATATGAAATTAGAGAATACAATTGCATTAAAAAACTCTTTAGATAGAATGAAGAAGAATAGTAATCTAAATTTAGATAATATCATAAAGGCAATTATTGATAGTAGTAGAAATAATATCAAATTGTTAAAGAAATGTGTGCCTATTTATACGGATTATGAAATGTATAGGAATAAGATTATAGAAGTAATTGTTACAATGAAGGAAAAAGACTTAAATATGAATATAATAGTGACTTTAAATAATCTATATAGAATTGATAAAAACATTTTTAAATCTGTCATAGATTACTTTAAAGAAATAAAGGTGGATCAGAAAAAGCTTGATTTAATTATTAAGGAGGATTAATATGGGGACATCAAAAGGATATATTCCGCCAACTAATCAAAAGTGGAGAAATGCAAAAAGAGCAGTTGGTTTAATTGGGAAAAGTGGATATTCATATTCAAAAGTACAGAAAGCGGTAAAAAAATATGCGGAAGCATATAGCGAAACACATTTAGGTTCAAGCTCAGCTAGTATTGTAGCTGGTAATGTATTAGGATTTTTATCTGATATAAACAAAATTGGATTCACTAATACAATAGAAAAATATGGACTAGTTGAATTTGAAAAATTAAAAGGACTTGAGTTGTATAACGCACTTTTAAACTACTTTGCAAGTAATGCTAATACACCAGATAATCAAATAGTTAGAAATAGTTTGGGAGATACGCTAGATAAATTACATATATATGAGTTGAAGGATTTAGAGAAAATTAATTCGCAAGAA
>NZ_JAGHFX010000036.1 GCF_017888565.1 Clostridium sp. | reverse complement strand
ATTTGATTTAGCTTTTTATTTTATAAATTTATAATAAAATTTAAAGGGTATATAATTTACATAAATATTAGCTTATATCTTGTGTTAGAATATAATAAGGCTTAGTTGTTACACTAATCTTTTAATTTAACAAAATTTATGTATAATAAAATAGAAAGAGTGATTTTTATGACTAGTAGAGAATTATATGAAAAATTAGATTTTATATTAATTAATAGTGAAAAACCGTCTATAGAAATTAAAAATTTAATAAACTCAGGCGAGTTTAATAAAAAACCTTTTGTGAAAATAAAAGATTTAGAAAAAATTGAACAAAATTTAACTCATCATCCAGAAGGAAATGTTTTAAATCACACCTTATTAGTAGTTGATAGTGCAAGTAAATATAAAGAAAAATCTCAAGATAAAAGAGTATTTATGTGGGCTGCTCTTCTTCATGATTTGGGTAAACTAACTACAACTAAAGAAAGAAAAGGCAGAATAACTTCATATGGTCATGATTTACAAGGAGAAATTTTAGCTAGAAAATTTCTTAATACATTAACTGAAGATGAGGATTTTATAAATAATGTTTGTAATCTAGTGAAATTTCATATGCAACCATTATTTTATGATAAAAAATTGCCATTTTTTAAAGAGAAAGAAATAATAGAAGAATCTGATTATAAAGAAATATCGCTACTTTCTTTAGCTGATAGATTAGGACGAGGAAACTTATGTGAAGAGAAGAGAAGAAATGAAGAAAAAAGAATAAATAATTTTAAAAACTATTTAGAAGAAAAATATAATTAGGAGGGAATATATGAAATTGCTTAAGTTAGCAGCCTTAGCAGTTATAATATGTGTTATGATAACAGGCTGTGATACAAGTAGTGACTCACCAGAAAATCTACTTAATGATAATATTGTATATAATAAATCAAAAAATGAATTATATAATTTTGTAAACCAATCTTTAGATGGAGCCACATTGTTACTTCCAGGAAATTCATCTGAAGTGGGGGAAATTAATGAATTAGATTCCAATGTCATTGCATTTCAGCAAAAACAAGATGTTAATACTAATAAAAATGAGGTTGGATTAGTACTTATATCAAAGGATAATGATAAGTATGTATTAAAAGATAGTTATTTACAAGTAGGAGAAGATATAGAATATGCAAATTTTTATGATTTAAATAATGATGAAAATGATGAAGTAATACTTCTTATAAAGAATGGGACTGTTACTACAATGAATGTGTATAGTATAATAGATGATGAGATAAAATTAGTATCTACTGTTGTTCCTACTTGGTTAGATAATTATTCGAAATATACAAATACTAAGATAAAAATAGGTTTTATAGATGAAGATTTAAAACTAGATATACTTATGATTAATTATGATTATAATAGTGGTAATATGTATGCTACTATATTAAATTATGATGAAGATAATCAAATTAAAAATAGTAATTCAGTAAAATTTGATAATGTAAGAAATATTAATGACTTATATGCTACAATTGGTAGAGTTCATAATACTAAAAAGGGAGTTGTACTAAGTATTCCAACTACAAAGGATAATGGCTATATTACACAAATACTTTGTATGGAAGATGGTAAATTAAATAAGGTATTTGATGAAGATAAAGAAATTTTTAATAGTTATTATGTTCCTACGTCTGATCAAAATAGTGATGGTGTAATAGCACTTCCAATTTTGAACAATAATATGATTGAAAATTATGCATCAACAAATAGTAAAGCATCTGCTCTTATTAGCTGGAAAAAATGGAATGGTAAATTTAAAAAGGAGTCGGATACAATTTTTATAAGTCAAGTTTATTACAATTATAAAAATAATTTTAAATTCCTTGTTCCTAATAATCTTGCTAATAAGCTTTATATTCAGAAAAATATCTTAGGAGATGCATCTTATTATATTTTTTATTACTATGATAAAAATGATAAAGAGCCTACTGAGTTATTCCAAATTAGTATCTCATCTAAAAACTTAGTTGAAGATACAAAAAATACTGCTAATACTGATATAATTTTAGAAGAAACAGATAGCAGTTACTATCAACTTGTAGTTAAAAATAAAGAAATATTTGAAAAATACGATTTGACACTAGATAATATGAAGGAATATTTTTCTTTAATATATCAATAGAATAAAAACTTTGGGAGGAATTATTTTAAAATGAAGGAAAAAATATTGATTTTAGAAGATGAAATAGGAATAAGAAGTTTTGTAAGTATAAATTTAAAAAGGGAAGGATATGAAATTATAGAGGCAAGTACAGGTACAGAGGCTATAGAACAAATATCTAACAACCCGGATATTTCAATAGCATTACTTGATGTAATGCTCCCAGATATGAGTGGTATAGAAGTATGTAAGTTTATAAGACAACAGTTTGATCAAATAGGTATTATTATGCTTACTGCTAAAGGTCAAGAAGAAGATAAATTAGAAGGATTTATATCAGGTGCAGATGATTATATGGTAAAACCATTTAGCATTAAAGAATTATTAGTAAGAGTTTCTGCACTTATTAGAAGAGTTAAAAAAGATGATAGTAAGATGCAAAGCAACGAAATAATTTCAGATCCATTTATATTAAACATAGATAAGAGAAAATTATATAAAAATGGATTAGAAATAGAATTAACTCCAACTGAGTTTTCTATAGTTAAGTACCTAATGGTGAATGCTAAAAAATCTTTAAGTAGAGATCAAATTTTAAATGAAGTATGGGGAAGTAACTATTTATATGATTTTAAAATAGTTGATGTTAATATAAGAAGAATAAGAAATAAAATAGAAGATGATCCATCAAAACCAAAATTCATCCAAACAGTTTGGGGATATGGATACTGCTTTAGAAAGGATGAATAATAGTTGTTACATTTAGATGGTCTTAGGAAAAGAGTAATAAAATATTATTTTATTATGATTATTATCACTGTGGCTCTATTTGAAGGACTATTTATGGTTTATCTACAAAATTATTACTATAATTCTGCCAAACAGTCTTTGATATCACAAGCTAGCTATACTATGGATATATACGATGGTGCTGGTATGGAATCTGCTAGCTTTGAAGACAAAATAAGTAATATATTTGAAAAGGAAAATGCTAATAGTAATACTAATTTTTCAGTAGAAATAATAGACAAAGATAAAAATGTTATTTTAGATAAATACGGTATTAGAACTAATGAAAAGTACAAATATGATGACGTAGATAGAGCATTAAAGGGAATGAGTAATTTGTTGCCATATACTTATAATATATCAGGAACAAATGAACATGTTATGAGTATATCTGTTCCAATTAAAGTTAATAATCAAATAGAAGGTGTAGTAAGATATAGTTTATCTCTTAGAAATATTGATAATACAATATTAAAATTAGTACTTTTCTTTATAGCAGCAGGTTTAATTATATTAATGATTGCTTTGTTATTAAGTTTAAGATTTGCAGAGTCTTTAATAAAGCCACTTAAAAATTTAAAACAATTTGCTAATGAGCTTGCTCAAGGTAACTATAATATAAAGCTTAAAAAAGAAAAGCTACATAATGATGAAATTGCTGACTTAGTTCAAACATTTGAGCATATGGCTGTAGAAATTGATAAAAGTAGAAAACTTAAAGAAGAATTCATATCCTCAGTTTCTCATGAACTTAGGACACCTTTAACTTCTATAAAAGGATGGAGTGAGACATTAGGGTATGAAGGAATTGGGAAAGAAGAATTAGATTTAGGTCTTGGTATAATACAAGATGAAACAGAAAGAATGATATCTTTAGTTGAAGATTTGTTAGATTTTTCTAGATTATCCTCTGATAGAATTAGGCTTCAAATTGATATGGTTGATGTAACAAAGCTTGCTAAAGGAGTTGTAACACAATTAGCTGTTAAAGCGAATGAAAAGAATATAACTCTTCTTACAGAATTTAAGACTGAAAGTATTGAAGATATCCAAGGTGACAAAAATAGATTAAGACAAGTATTAATAAATTTAGTTCAAAATGCTATTAAATTTACAGCAGAAGGTGGCTATGTAGTAGTTGTTGTGTCTCAAGGAGAAGAGTTTACTACATTTTCGGTAACAGATAATGGTGTTGGTATCAAAAAAGAAAATTTAACTAAAGTATTGGATAAATTTTTCCAAGAAGATTATAACAAATCAGGTAGTGGTCTAGGTCTTGCTATAAGTCAAGAAATAGTAAAATTACATGGCGGAAAAATGATAATAGAGAGTGAAAAAGGAGTAGGAACTACTATAACTTTCACCTTAAAAAATAAAATTATAGAATCTATGTAATAGGAAGTACTACATTTTAAAGTGTAGTACTTTTTATATTTTAAGGTATTATAAATTATCTGAATTGTGGGTAATTTATAATACTAACTGATAAATTTGAGCAACATACGCAGTCAT
>NZ_JAGHFX010000001.1 GCF_017888565.1 Clostridium sp. | reverse complement strand
TATAATAATATTAGATTTCAAAAAAGGTTAAAAAATATGGCTCCAATTAAATATCGAAGCCATTTTTGTAATTCACAATGATATATCCCTTTTAACAATGTCTACTTTTTAGGGGTCAGACCATTTTGCGACCCCCTTTATGCTTCCCTGTTATTTTTAGAGGGTAACGAAACGTGAGCCACTTTTAATCCATTGATTTTACCTACTTAAAAGAGTTTTTAGATTTAAATAGAAATTTTTATCTATTATTTATATATGCATAAAGCTAAATGTTTTAATGTTTTAATAAAATTTCTAATATTAAAAAGCCTCAAAAAATTAATATTTCTTTTATTGATTACTATCAAAATTTATTTTGATGAAGTACCATTTATACTTATTTCATTAATAGCATCGAAAAGCATCTTTCGTGTGTTGTAGTATATAAGATTCATTATTTTTATTAAAGTAAATTTCTACAACATCAAATCTACAGTTATAATCAAATAATTTTCTTGTAAGTAAATAAAATTTACATAAATTAATTATTTGTTTTTGTTTTGAGTAAGTAACAGCTTCACATGGTAAGCCATAGTTGTAGTTGTACCTACTTTTTACTTCTACGAAAACAATTAAGCCATTATGCCTACATATCAAATCTATTTCACCGTATTTATTTTTAAAATTCTTATTTAATATGTAATAACCCTTTGATTTTAAATAAGATGAAGCTAGATCTTCACCATAAAAGCCAATACATTTATTAAATTTACTCATAAAATACCACCATTAATTTAAATAAAATTAATAATTATAAAAAATTATTATCACCTTATAATATTGACAAAAATAATATATTAAATCATAAAAAATTAATGTTTAATAATTAAATTATAATGTCAATAATGTTTAAGAGGTGATAATTATGTCAATTGAAATAATAAGTGCTACACATAATGGACTTGATGGAATACTTATAAATGTTGAAGTAGATATTAATAAAGGAATGCCAAGTTTTAGTATAGTGGGTCTTCCTGATGCTTCAATAAAAGAATCGAAGGAAAGAGTGAGGTCTGCTATAGTTAATAGTGGCTTTGAGTTTCCGCTAGGAAGAATTACTATAAATTTAGCTCCAGCTGATATCAAAAAGATAGGTTCATTACTTGATTTACCTATAGCTCTTGGCATACTTATGAAATCAAATCAAATTATTAATAAAAATTTGAAAGACTTTATAGTTTTTGGTGAACTTTCTTTAGGAGGAGAACTAAAAGAGATAAAGGGAATACTTCCGATAATATTTGAAGGTGAAAATAATAAGAAAAATAATTTTATTTTTCCTTTAAATAATTTAAATGAATTAAGATCCTTTAATATAGGAAATTTTTATCCTTTCAGAAATTTGAAAGAAGTTGTTTCATTTATTAATAATGAGGATTTATTACCATTTAGTTTTGAAGGCGAAGTTAAAAAGGCTAATAAAATATATTTAGATTTTTCAGATATAATCGGACAAAAAACATCTAAAAGAGCAATGGAGATTGCAGCAGCAGGTAAACATAATATATTACTTTATGGATCACCTGGTTCAGGAAAAACAATGCTTGCAAAGGCATTACCATCGATATTACCACCCCTTACTTATAAGGAAGAAATGGAAATTGCAAAGATATATAGTGCATCTGGAATATTTTCAGGGGAAGATGGTGTTATTAGACCTTTTAGAAATCCGCATCATACAATAACTAAAATAGCTTTAGTTGGCGGTGGAAAAGAAGTGAAAGCAGGGGAAATAACTTTAGCACACAATGGAGTACTTTTTTTAGATGAAATATTAGAATTCAAAAGAGATGTACTAGATGTTTTAAGAGAGCCATTAGAAGAAAAAGTAATTAATATAAATAGAATTAATGGAACATATAAATTACCTTCTAATTTCTTGCTTGTTGGAGCTTTTAACCCTTGTCCGTGTGGGCTTTACTTAGGAGGAATAGATGAAAATAGATGTATATGCTCTGAAAATGAAAGGAGAAAATATTTAAATAGATTATCAAGAGCGCTTTTAGATAGAATTGATCTGTTAAATTACGTACCTAGATTAAAGTATGAGGATATATCAAGAAAAAATGATAAATTAAGCTCTGAAAAGATGAAAATAAAGGTACTAGAAGCGAGAAAAATACAAAAAAATAGATATAAAAATAGCGAATATAGCTATAATTCAGAGGTGAGAGGAAGAGATTTTGAGTGTTTATTTAAAATTTCAGAAGGTGCAAAAAATTTATTAAAGATGTGTTATGAAAGATACAATTTAACTATGAGAGGATATGATAAAATAATAAAAGTTTCTAGAACGATTGCAGATTTAGAAGCTTCAGATAAAATATACGAACATCATGTTTTTGAAGCTTTAGGCTATAGAAAAAATGTGGATGGAGAAATAATTTAAATAAAGGTGGTTATTATGAAAAATGACGAATTATGGTTTATTTTAACTAATATATCTAACGAAAAGAAATTATTGCTATTAAAAAGATATGAAAATGAAAGTAATATCAGGAAGCAAAAATATGAAATAAGAGAATTACAAAAGATAAAGGATAAAGATATTTCTGAAGAGAAAATTAGTGATTTTAATAATTACATAAATAGTAATGGAATAGGATATATTACAATTAACTCAAAAGAATATCCAGAAATTTTAAAGCATATTGAAGAACCACCTTACGTACTATTTTATAAAGGTAATTTAGAATTATTAAGGGGAAAATTAGCAGCTGTAATAGGAGCAAGAAAATGTACTCAATATGGAATAGAAGTAGCTAAAATTATTGGAAGGGAATTAAGCGAAAATAATATAACTGTTGTAAGCGGATTAGCAGCTGGAATAGATTCAGTAGCACAAAAAATTGCTTTAGAATATAATGGTAAGACTATAGGAGTATTAGGATGTGGAATAGATGTAGTATATCCTAAATGCAATAAATTTTTATATGAGAAAGTTATAAGAGAAGGGTTACTAATTTCAGAATTTTTACCTAAAACTCCACCTATGGCATATAATTTTCCAAGAAGAAACAGAATAATAAGTGGAATAAGTGATAAAGTAATAATAGTAGAAGCAAATAAAAAAAGTGGTACTCTTATTACTGTAGACTATGCTTTAAGTATAGGTAAAGAAATAATGGCAGTTCCGGGACCCGTGATAAATGGTAATAGCGAAGGATGCAATAAATTAATAAGAGATGGAGCAAAGCCATTTACTGAAATGGAAGATTTATATGATTTTTTTAATATAAAAAAAGATATTAAAGAAAAAAATGAAAATAATGGATATAAAGAGTATCTTTTAAAGGTTATAGATAATGAACCAAAACACTTAGATGATATAATAGAATCTGTAAATGTTGACAGAAAGGTATTGTTTGAGTTATTATTTGAAATGCAAAATAGAAATGAAATTATTTGTCTTCCAGGCAATTATTATGCAAAATCATTATAAATTTAAGGGGGTGTAAACTCCATAAAAATTACTGGAGTTTTTATGTATGGGACAAAATCTTGTAATAGTAGAATCACCTGCAAAGGCTAAGACTATAGGAAAGTATCTTGGTAAGAATTATATAGTAGAAGCATCTATGGGACATGTAAGAGATTTGCCAAAAAGTAAATTAGGCGTTGATATAGAAGATAATTTTAATCCAAAATATATAACTATAAGAGGAAAAGGTGAACTTTTAAGTAAGCTTAAAAAAGCAGCTAAGAAAGCAGATAAAATATATCTTGCAACTGACCCTGACCGTGAAGGTGAAGCGATATCATGGCATTTAGCTAATATTTTAAATATTTCAGAAGATGAAAAATGTAGAATTGTATTTAACGAAATTACTAAAACTGCTGTAAAGTCATCTATAAAAGAAGCAAGAAAGATAAATATAAATTTAGTAGATGCGCAACAAGCAAGAAGAATATTAGATAGATTAGTTGGTTATGAAATTAGCCCTATATTATGGAAAAATATAAAATGGGGGTTAAGTGCTGGAAGAGTTCAATCAGCAGCATTAAAGCTTATATGTGATAGAGAAGAAGAAATTAATCGCTTTGAACCAAAAGAGTATTGGAGTGTTGATTGTATAGCAACTAAAGATAGAAAGAAGTTTCCAATAAAGTTATCACAATATAAAGGCAAGAAGATTGAAATAAGTACTAAAGAAGAAAGTGATAAAATAATAGAAGAATTAAAGAAAGATAAGTTTATAGTTACTAAAGTGAAAAAAGGAACAAAGGTAAAAAATCCATTACCACCTTTCACAACTAGTACACTTCAGCAAGAAGCATCAAAAAAGTTAAATTTTATGACTAAAAGAACTATGTCTATAGCTCAAGTACTATATGAAGGTATAGAAGTTAAAGGATATGGCACAGTTGGATTAATAACTTATATGAGAACTGACTCAGTTAGAATTTCTGATGAAGCACAAGGAAAAGCTTTAGAGTTTATTAATTCGAATTTTGGGGAAGATTATGCACCAAGTTCTCCAAGAATATATAAGGGAAAGAAAAATATTCAAGATGCTCATGAAGCTATAAGACCATCTATAATTGATATTACTCCTGAAATTGCAAAGAACTCTTTAACTACAGAGCAATTTAAATTATATTCATTGATTTGGAATAGATTTATGGCAAGTCAAATGGCTTCATGTGAATTAAATACAAATAATGTAGAAATTAAAAATGGAGATTATAAGTTTAGAGCAAGTGGATCTACTATAAAATTTGAGGGATTTATGAAGCTTTATGAATATCTAACAGAAGAAGATAGTGAAGATGTGTCATTACCTAAATTAGAAGAAAATGATGAATTAAATAAGGTTGATATAGAAGGAAAACAACACTTCACACAACCACCAGCGCGTTATAGTGAAGCATCTTTTGTAAAATTGCTAGAAGAAAAGGGGATTGGAAGGCCAAGTACTTATGTTCCAACAATAACTACAATATTAAGTAGGGATTATATAAAGAGAGAAAAGAAAACATTATTTCCAACAGAACTTGGCTTTATAGTTAATAATATGCTTAGTGAATATTTTAAGCAAATAGTAGATGTTGATTTTACAGCTGAAATGGAAAGAAATCTTGATCATATAGAAGAAGGTCAAGAAGAGTGGAGAAAAGTAGTTGGAGAATTCTTTGAGCCATTGAAAATTGCAATAGATAAAGCTGAAAAAGAAGTATCAAAGGTTGTTATAGAAGATAAGGTAAGCGATGTTCCATGTGATAAATGTGGTCGCATGATGGTAATAAAGCATGGTAGATATGGAGATTTCTTGGCTTGTCCGGGATATCCTGAATGTAAAAATGCAAAACCGATTGTTGAAGAAATAGAAGCTCCGTGTCCAAAATGTGAAGGAAAGATATTAGCCAAGAAAAGTAAAAAAGGTAAAAAATTCTTTGGTTGCGCTAACTATCCTCAATGTGACTTTGTTAGTTGGAACGAGCCGTTAAAAGATAAATGTCCAGACTGTGGAGCTTATATGGTTCTAAAATACAGCAAGACAAAAGGAAGCTATGCACAATGTTCTGATTCGAATTGTAACAAAACTGTTAACTTAAATAGGGAAAGTAATAATAATTAATAAATAGAAATCAATTACAGTTTAATAAAGTATTAAAATAAGCAATTTTTCAAGTGTAATGTCGAAAAGCGTAAAAAATTTGTTGAAAATAAGTACTTCCTATG
The DNA here is from genome assembly GCF_017888565.1 of Clostridium sp. Taxonomy (GTDB): domain Bacteria; phylum Bacillota; class Clostridia; order Clostridiales; family Clostridiaceae; genus Clostridium. The sequence continues at coordinate 45,469 of NZ_JAGHFX010000001.1, read as the reverse complement.
TTAGTATAAATAAGTAATTAAGATGTTTTGAGAAAATTTAATGAATTTTAAATTTTCAAAAAATTTAACAGGCTTTTTATAGGAGGAAGATGGGATGTCATCATTATTAAATAAGACAAGAATGTTGAATAAAATACTGCAAAAATCCGGTACAGATCCTGTAGCATTTGAAGACATATGCTCTTTATTAAGCGAAGTATTATTATGTAATGTCTATGTGGCAAGCAGAAAAGGCAAGATTCTTGGATATTCATTTTCAAAAAGTTTTGAATGTGATGTTATGAAAAATCAAGTTATAGATGAAAAGAGATTTCCAAAAGAGTATAATGATAATTTATTAAATGTTCATGAAAGTATTGCTAATTTAGCTAATAAAGGGATATGTGTTTTTGAAAATCAAGGAAATTGTATTATGGAAGATAAGATTAGTACAATAGTTCCTATAATCGGAAATAGAGAAAGACTTGGTACTTTAATTCTTGCAAGATTTGGTGAAGAATTTACAGACGAAGATTTAGTTTTAGCTGAATATAGTGCAACTATAGTAGGTATGGAAATATTAAGATCAAAGCAATTAGAAATAGAAGATGAAGCAAGAAAGAAAGCAGTTGTACAATTAGCTATAGGAACTTTATCTTATTCTGAGCTTGAAGCTGTTGAACATATTTTTGGTGAGTTAGAAGGAAACGAAGGATTACTAGTTGCATCAAAAATAGCTGATAAAGTTGGAATAACAAGAAGTGTTATAGTTAATGCACTTAGAAAGTTTGAAAGTGCAGGGGTAATAGAGTCAAGGTCTCTTGGAATGAAGGGAACACATATAAAGATATTAAATGAAAAGCTACTAGATGAATTAAAAAAGATAAATTAACATAAACTAAAAGCGTCAAGTTACTTGTTGTAATCTGGCGCTTTTAGAATTTATAAGAAAAGTTATAATATTATATATAAAAATATTTAATAATAATAGAAAAAGTTTTATAAAATAAAAAATAGGAAAAATAGATTGAATTTTCTTATGATGTAAAAAGTATTTAATTTTACATTTATTGATTTTTAGATGAAAAAAATGTTGCTACTACATTTAGCTTATGTTATACTAACTAAGGTAAATAAATACACACATTATTAGATTTATAAAGACGGTGCCTTATTTAAGGAAACTTTATAAGAAGGTAATGGAGGAAAAAACCAGGAGGTAACAGAATGTCAGTTATATCAATGAAACAATTATTAGAAGCAGGTGTACACTTTGGACACCAAACAAGAAGATGGAACCCTAAGATGGCTCCTTATATATTCACAGAAAGAAATGGAATATATATAATAGATCTTCAAAAGACAGTTAAGAAAGTAGATGAAGCTTATAACTTCATAAAGGAAGTAGCTGCAGAAGGAAAAGAGATTTTATTTGTAGGAACTAAGAAACAAGCTCAAGAAGCTATCGAAGAAGAAGCAATAAGATCAAATATGCACTTTGTTAATAATAGATGGTTAGGTGGTATGTTAACAAACTTCAAAACTATCAAAACAAGAATTAACAGATTAGAAACTTTAAAGACTATGGAAGAAGATGGTACATTTGAAGTTTTACCAAAGAAAGAAGTTATAAAGTTAAGAGGCGAAATGGAAAAACTAGAAAAGAACTTAGGTGGAATTAAGAACTTAGATTCTACTAACATAGGTGCTATATTTGTAGTTGATCCAAGAAAAGAAAAGAACGCTATTTCAGAAGCTAAGATATTAGGAATACCAGTAGTAGGTATAGTTGATACTAACTGTGATCCAGAAGAAGTTGATTACGTAATTCCAGGAAACGATGATGCAATCAGAGCTGTTAAATTAATAACTGCTAAAATTGCTGATGGTATAATCGAAGGAAGACAAGGCGAACAATTAGCTGAGTAATAAAATTAAAGGGTAGGTGAGTTAACTCATTTACCTTTTGACCTAAATAATAAGGTTTACATTAAGTTAGGAGGAATTTACATTATGATAACTGCTCAATCAGTTAAAGAATTAAGAGAAAAAACTGGTGCAGGAATGATGGACTGCAAAAAGGCTTTAACAGAAGCTCAAGGAGATATGGAAAAAGCTATTGAAATATTAAGAGAAAAGGGTCTTGCTGCTGCTGCTAAGAAAGCAGGAAGAGTTGCTGCTGAAGGTATAGTAAAAACTTACATATCTGAAGATAAGAAATCAGCAGGTATAGTTGAGTTAAACTGTGAAACAGACTTCGTTGCTGCTAATGAAGAATTTGTGAATTTTGCAGATAGATTAGCTCAAATGGCATCTACAACTTCTGCTACAACTGTAGAAGAATTTGTTGCTGAAAAATATGATGCTGAAAATACAGTTTCAGAAGCACTTACTGCTTTAATAGCTAAGTTAGGTGAAAATATGACTGTAAGAAGATTCAACAAGTTTGCTGTAGCAAATGGTGTAGTTGAAAGTTACATCCACGGTGGTGGAAGAATCGGTGTTGTTGTTGAATTAGGATGCGATGCTGATAATACTGCTGTTTTAACAGAAGTAGCAAAAGACGTTTGTATGCAAGTTGCTGCTGCTAACCCAACATTCTTAAGCAGAGAAGATGTAGATCAAGAATCTTTAGAAAAAGAAAAAGAAATCTATAGAGTTCAAGCTTTAAATGAAGGAAAACCAGAAAACATAGTTGAAAAAATGGTAATGGGAAGAATTCAAAAATACTACAAAGAAGTTTGTCTTTTAGATCAAGCATGGGTTAAAGATGGCGATAAGAGCATAAGCAAATACCTTCAAGAAAAATCAAAGGAAGTTGGTTCTCCTATAACTATCAATAAGTTTGTAAGATTCGAAAGAGGAGAAGGTATCGAAAAAGCAGAAGATAACTTCGCAGAAGAAGTAGCTAAGATGACTAAGTAATACAAAGGAGGACACATATGTGTTCTCTTTTTTTAGGAAGTAACCAAATAATATATGGAGGTACTAAGAATGGAAAAATGTCAATATAAGAGAGTAATTCTTAAGGTTTCAGGAGAAGCTTTAGCAGGGGTAAATGGATTTGGGTTTGATTTTGATATAATAAAAAGAATTACATTAGAAGTTAAAGATTTAGTAGAAATGGGAATAGAAGTAGGATTAGTAGTAGGTGGAGGAAACATCTGGAGAGGAAGAAGTGGAGAAGGAATGGATAGATCACAAGCAGATCATATGGGAATGCTTGCTACATGTATAAATGCTTTAGCTCTTCAAGATTCACTTGAACAAAATGGAGTAATGACAAGAGTTCAAACTGCTATAGAAATGAAAGAAATTGCTGAACCATTTATAAGAAGAAGAGCAGTAAGACATTTAGAAAAAGGTAGAGTAGTTATATTTGCAGCAGGAACAGGAAATCCATATTTTTCAACTGATACTACAGCGGCTTTAAGAGCAGCAGAAATTGAGGCAGATGTTATACTTTTAGCTAAAAAAGTTGATGGTGTTTATGATAAAGATCCATATAAGTACTCAGATGCTAAAAAATATGATACACTTACTTATATAGAAGTGCTTGAAAAAGGATTACAAGTAATGGATTCAACTGCAACTTCATTGTGCATGGATAACAATATTCCAATCTTAGTATTTGGATTAGAAGAACCAGGAAATATAAAAAGAGCTATTTCTGGTGAAAAAATAGGAACGTTAGTTTCATCTAAAAAATAGGAGGTTTTTATGATTAAGGATATTATTCAAAAAGCAGAAGAAAAAATGAAAAAAACTATTTCTGTATTAAAATCTGATCTTTCAACTATGAGAGCTGGTAGAGCTAACCCAACAATGCTTGATAGAATACAAGTTGATTACTACGGTAGCCCATGTCCATTAAATCAAGTAGCTAATATTTCAGCACCAGAACCAAGAGTTTTAGTAATTTCACCTTGGGAAAAAAGTTTAATGAAAGAAATCGAAAAAGCTATACTTACTTCAGATTTAGGAATAAACCCATCAAATGATGGTAGTGTAATTAGATTAGTAGTTCCAGAATTAACAGAAGAAACAAGAAGGAATCTTGTTAAAAATGTTAAGAAAACAGGTGAAGAAGCAAAAGTTGCTTTAAGATCTATCAGAAGAGAAGCTAATGATAAAATTAAAGCATTAAAGAAAGATGGAGAAATAACTGAAGATGAACTTAAAAATTCAGAAGAAAAAGTTCAAAAAATAATAGATTCTTTCGTTAAAGAAGTAGATACAATAATTGTGGCAAAAGAAAAAGAGATTATGTCAATTTAAAACCTGCCTTTAGCAGGTTTTTTTCCATATTAGTAATGGTGGAGGGAACATAAATATGTTAGATATTTTTAAAACTAGTAAAAACAAAATTAATAAAGAAGAAATAGTTTTAGATAAAGAAAATATACCTAAACATATAGCTATAATCATGGATGGTAATGGAAGGTGGGCTAAGCAAAGAAAGCTTCCAAGAACTATGGGGCATAAAGCTGGTGTTGAAACTATAAGAAGAGTAATAAAAGAAGCTCATATATTAGGAATAAAATACTTGACTTTATATGCATTTTCAACTGAAAATTGGAAGAGGCCGGATGATGAAGTTTCTGCACTTATGAAATTGCTTGTTGAATATTTAAGAAGTGAATTAGCTGAATTAAATAGGAATGGTGTTGTGATTAGAATTTTGGGTGATATAAATAAGTTACCAATTGAGGCTCAAAAGGAAGTTAATGAAGCAATAAATATAACTAGAAACAATAATGGAATAGTATTAAATATAGCTTTCAATTATGGTGGTAGAGATGAGATAATAAGAGCAGTTAAGATGGTATCAGAAGAGGCTAAAAAGGGAAAAATAAATATAAATGATATTAATGAAGAAGTATTTGAAAAATATTTATATACCAATAATATGCCAGATCCAGATTTAATTATAAGACCTTCAGGTGAACAAAGAATTAGCAATTTTTTATTATGGCAATGTGCTTATTCAGAATTTTGGTATTCCAATGTATGTTGGCCAGATTTTAATGAAGAACACTTACATAAAGCCATATATGATTATCAGCATAGAGATAGGAGATATGGGGGAGTATAATAGTTGAGGTGGAAAAATGAAGTTAAATAGTAGATATTTAGGAGCAGCTATAATAGCTCCATTTATACTCTTTATTTTACTAGGTGGAATTTGGCTTAAGTCTTTTACAATAGTTATTTCAGTATGTGGTTTATATGAATTTTATAAGGCATTAAAAGAAAAGAAGTTTAAGCCGGTACCTATAGTAGGGTATGTACTTTTAGTAATTTTTTATTTAAGAGGAAATAACTTTGAAGAAATTATGTATATTATAGTTCTTGCGGCTATAGTTTTACTAATTATACCTATTATAAATTTAAAATATACATTTATTGATGTTTCAATAACTTTATTAGGTTTTTTATATGTAGGTGTGCTATTTAGCTTTATACCTATAGTAAATAGTAAAGTTGGTGGCGAGTATTTAGTATGGTTAATTTTCTTAGGATCTTGGATTGCAGATACAACTGCATATTATGCAGGTAAGTATTTAGGGAAAAGAAAGCTTTGCCCAGAAGTGAGTCCTAAAAAGACTGTTGCTGGTTCGGTAGGTGGATTCTTAGGAAGCACTATTGGATGTGGAATATATGGATTAATAATTGGTAACTATGTACCTGAAGTTTCAATAATTCATTTCTTTTTAATAGGTGCATTATGTGGAATAATGGGTCAGTTTGGCGATTTAGTCGCATCATCTGTAAAAAGATATGTGGGAATTAAAGATTATAGTAATTTAATACCTGGACATGGCGGGATTTTAGACAGATTTGATTCTATATTATTTAATTCAGCTGTAGTTTTTTATTACCTAACTTTCATAGTAGGAATTTAGATGAAAGTACTATAAGATCAAATATTTAGAATATATACAATTTATCAATTTAAAAAAGGTAGGGATAACCATTCCCTACCTTTTTCATGTTTAAAATAAATTTATATTATGAAAGAGTAAGGTATGTATTAGCATTAATATTAATATAATCATAGTATTGATGTTTCAATTAGTAATCTGTAAATTTAAATATGCTAATATATTAAATATCTAGTATATTAAGTTAAGTAAAATATTATGATTGAAAACATATGAGTATTTAAATTTTTTTATATATAAGTTACTTAATACTAGATATATTTGAATGCTTTCAATTGGTTATATATTTGAGTTAAATATAGTTTCTAGTACAACTTATATATGAGTTAATAAGGAGTAGTATTATGAAATTATACGATACTTACAATAAAATAATAAACTTAGTAATTACATTTATTATTATTTCATTAATTACAATATTAATAAAAAACTATTTTCAACCCTTTATTATTGTTGTTATAATGATTTTAATAACTCAACCAGTATACAAATTTTTTGTGAAAATTAATTTACCGAAATCTATGTGCGCAATCTTAAGTCTACTCATAATAAATATTTTTATATTTATTATGATATTTTATTTCGGAAATACAATTTTAAGTTTATTTTATAAATTTTATAGAAATAATATGTCAGAGGTAGATGCATTTATTAAAAATATGAAAATACTTTTAAATTTTGACTTAAACAAGATGTTGCAAACATTAAGTGGATTCTTTAGTAGTAATATGATAATGCAAGGGGCGATTGTGACTGGTGATGGAGTTGTTTCTTATTTCTTAGCAAATATAATAGATTACTTTATATTGGTAGATAAGAATAAAATTTATGATTTACTAAAAAACTTATTTCCTAAAGAAATTATAAATAACTTTATGGAGAAAATAAAAAATTTAAAAGAAGTTTTTAAAATAGAAGTCAGATTGATAATATTAAGTGCTTTTATAATAACTTTAGGATTTAAGATACTTGGAATACATAATAGTATTTTTTTAGGAAGTCTATGTTCTATTTTAGATATACTTCCTTTTGTTGGAACAACAATTGTTTTTATGCCAATTATAATATACAATATTATAATGAAGAGGTACTTATTAGTAATTGGATTAATTTCGTTATATTTGTTAGAAAGGTTTGTTAGGGAAATATTAGAGGCAAAATTTCTAAGTAGTAAGCTAGAGATTCATCCATTAATAGTTATAGTATCGATTTATGTAGGGGTAAAAATGTTTGGATTTGTTGGTATAATTGCAGGTCCGATTTACAGTATAATTGCAAAAGATATGATTTACAGTAGTTAAATACTAAATGCTAGGAGGTAAGTATGAAAAACATTTCAATTTTAGGGGCTACAGGCTCGATAGGCACTCAAACTTTGGATGTGATAAGAAACTCAAATAATGAAATTAAGCTTATAGGTATAAGTGCTAATTCATCTGTTGAAAAGATTAAGGAAATAATAAAGGAATTTAATCCTAAGTATGTAGCCATGATGGATGATGAAAGTTCAAAAGCTATAAAAAAATATTGCTTAGATAACAATTTAAAGATAGAAGTCTATTCGGGGATAGAAGGTCTTGAAAAAATTGCTACTTTAGATGAGATAGATATGGTTTTAACATCAGTAGTGGGTATGATTGGGCTAAGACCAACTATAAAAGCCATCGAAGCAAAAAAAGATATAGCATTAGCTAATAAAGAAACTTTAGTTGTAGCTGGCGAATTAGTAATGAAAAAAGCAAAAGAAATGGGAGTAGATATACTGCCGGTAGATTCAGAACATAGTGCTATATTCCAAGCCTTAAATGGGTATACTGAAAAAGATGTAAAGAAAATTATTTTAACAGCTTCAGGGGGACCATTTAGAGGAAAGGATACTGAATATTTAAAAAGTGTTACTGTAAAGGATGCATTAAAACATCCAAAATGGAATATGGGTCAAAAAATATCTATAGATTCAGCAACACTTATGAATAAAGGACTTGAAGTTATTGAAGCACATTTCTTATTTAATTGTTCATATGAAAACATAGAAGTAGTAGTTCATCCGCAAAGTATAATTCATTCTATGGTAGAATATAATGATGCAAGCGTTATTGCTCAGTTAGGATCAACAGATATGAAGTTACCTATACAATATGCAATTAATAAAAAAGAAAGAAAACATGCTATAGCAGAAAGACTTAATTTTTATGAAATTGGAGCACTAACTTTTGAAAAACCTGACTTAGAAACTTTTAAATGCTTAAAGCTTGCTTATAAAGCTGGAAGAGAGGGCGGGCTAGCACCATGTATATTAAACGGTGCTAATGAAGAAGCAGTAGCTTTACTATTAGAAGAAAAGATAAAATTTTTACAAGTTGCAGAAATAATAGAAGAAGCTTTAGAATACTTTAAAGATGAAAAATCAAATGAAATTACTTTAGAAAATGTAATTGAATTAGATAAGAAAGTAAGAGAATATATAAGGGCAAGATGGAATTAGGAGGAGAGATATATTGTATATAATCTATGCGTTATTAGGATTTAGTTTGCTTATAATAGTTCATGAACTTGGGCATTTTATTATGGCAAAGGTTAATGGAATAAAGGTTGAAGAATTTGCTATTGGAATGGGACCTAAAATACTTTCTACTCAAGGAAAAGAAACAAAATATTCAATAGGTTTGTTTCCTATTGGAGGATATGTTAAAATGATGGGAGAAGAAGAAGAGGTTCAAGATGAAAGAAGCTTTTCTTCAAAATCGCCTCTTAGAAGAATAAGTGTTATTATAGCAGGAGCAACTATGAATTTCTTATTTGCTATAATTATCTTTACAGTGTTTTTAAATAAGTTTGGATATAGTTTACCTAAGGTAAATAGCTTAATTGAAAATATGCCAGCAATGGAGGCAGGGTTACAAGAAGGCGATAAATTCTTAAAAGTTAATGGAAGTAGAGTATTTTCTGCAGATGATTTAACAATAGGAATAAGTCTTGCAAAAGATAATCCAATTAACTTTTTAATTGAAAGAAGTGGGGAGAAAAAGGAAGTTACTGTTACTCCTAAGTTGACAGAGGAAAATGGAAGGGAAAGATACATGATAGGCTTTGGATTTGAAAGAGTAGATAATCCAGGTATTGTGCAAAGTTTTAAACAAAGCTTCAAGGAAACACTATCAGTAATTAGTCAAACTTATAAAAGTTTAAAAATGATGATTATGGGAGAAGTTAATTTTAAAACGGACGTAGGGGGACCGGTATCTATTATTAGAATGTCTAGTGAAGCCGCAAAAAATGGTATATGGAATCTTATGTATTTTATAGCTTTCATAAGTATAAATTTAGCTGTGTTTAATATGTTACCATTCCCAGCACTAGATGGTGGATGGACTGTAATATTATTAATAGAGCTTATTACAAGAAGAAAAGTTCCAGATAAGATAGTTGGGGCGATGAACTACGTTGGAATAATGCTACTTTTTGGACTTATGATTATAGTTACAATAAAAGATATATTATTCCCTATACAACTTTAGGAGAGAAAAGAAAATGGAAAGAAAAAAAACAAGAAAAGTTAAGGTTGGAAGTTGTTATATAGGAGGAGATGCTCCTGTATCTATTCAATCAATGACAAATACAGATACAAGAGATGTAGAAGCTACATTAGAACAAATAAATACTTTATATAAAGCAGGATGTGAAATAATAAGATGTGCAGTTCCTGATATGAAGGCTGCAGAGGCACTAAAGGGGATATGTGAAAATTCACCAATCCCTGTAGTTGCAGATATACATTTTGATTATAAATTAGCTTTAGCAGCTATTGAAAATGGGGTATCAGCCCTAAGAATAAATCCAGGTAATATTGGAAGTATAGAAAAAGTAAAAATAGTTGCAGAAGCAGCAAAGGCTAAAAATTTACCAATTAGAATTGGTGTAAATTCAGGATCTTTAGAAAAGGATATTTTAGAAAGAGATGGGAAACCAACTGCTAAGGGATTAGTAGAATCAGCTTTAAGACATGTTAAGATACTAGAAGAATTAGAGTTTTATGATATAGTTATATCAATAAAATCATCTGATGTTGTAATGATGATAGAGGCTTATAGACTAATGAGTGAAAGTTGTAATTATCCTCTTCATCTAGGAGTAACAGAATCTGGAACACCTTTTAGAGGAACAATAAAATCAAGTATTGGACTTGGTACACTTTTAGCCGAAGGTATAGGTGATACTGTTAGGGTATCTTTAACTAGTGACCCAATTGAAGAAATAAAGGTTGCAAAAGAAATATTAAAAGCTTTAAAATTAAGAGAAAGTGGATTACAATTTATATCTTGTCCAACTTGTGGTAGAACTCAAATAAATCTTATAAAAATAGCACAAGAAGTTGAAAAAAAATTAGAAAGCATAAATAAAAATATTAAGGTTGCTGTAATGGGATGTGCTGTTAATGGACCAGGAGAAGCAAGAGAAGCAGATATTGGAATTGCTGGTGGTAGAGGAGAAGGTTTAATCTTTAAAAAAGGTATAATCGTTAAAAAAGTAAAAGAAGAAGATTTAATTGAAGAGTTAATGAAAGAAATAGAAAATATGTAATTAAAATAATTGACAATGAATAATGAAAAATTAAGTTAAATAACTACTTAATTGACATTTTACATTGTCAATTATTTCGTTAATGTTTAAGTACCAAATATTAGACACTAAAATCTGAATTGATAATTGTATTGTCCATCTTAAATTTTCCATTTTAAATTTTCCGCTATCAATTGTCCATTATCAATTATATAGGAGGTGTTTTTATTTGAGTGAAGATGCTTTAAAACTTATAAAGAAAGAAATAAATAAAAATGAATCATTAGAAGATAAAGGAATAAATATAATAAAGTTTCAGTTTTTAAAGAAAAGCAATCTTCTAAAAGTAGTATTACGTGGAAAAGATGGTTTAAATAATCAAGAAGAAGATGAAGTTAAAAGAGCAATTAAGAAAACATTAGGAATCGATATTAATATAGAAGTTTTATTTTATAGAGATATATCAAATTTAACACTAAATGAAATAGTAGAAAAGCATTGGGTTGAGGTTACAGAAGATGTGATGAAAAAAGCTCCTTTATCTAAATCTGTACTTACTAAAGGGAAGAAGACTGTTAGCGGTAATACCATAAATATATCTAGTGGATATGAGAAAATAAATGAGCATCTAAATACAAAAGATATTCCAAAACAAATAGCATTAAAGATAGAAAGTATATTTGGAATAAAATCTAAGATAACTTTAGAGTATGATAGCAGCCTAGAAGTAGAAAATGACTATACTGAAAAGCTTGAAAAAGAAAAAGAAGTTTTAAAAGAAATTTTCAGTGGTAGAAATATTTCGGCACAGTCTACAACTAAGCCTAGCGAGGAAAAGCAAAGTTCTAAGCCTAAGAAGCCATATGAAAAAAGAGAATTTAAGAGAGAACCTAAAAGTGAAAATAGCATCTTAGGTAGAGGTATAAGTCAAGAAGCTATTCCAATTAAGGAAATTGATGAGACCTCAGGAGTTGTTGCTGTTATAGGGGAAGTGTTCAAAACAGATATAGTTGAAACTAAAACAGGTAAGACTATATTAACTTTCTTTATTACAGATTATACAAGTTCAATAACTGTAAAATGCTTTTTAAAGCCACAAGAAACTGAAGAAGTATTGGATAATGTTAAGAAAGGCCTATACTGTAAAGTAAGAGGAGAAGCTATTTATGATACATATGCTAGAGAAGTAGTAATAATGGGTAGAGATATCTTAAGAATGAGTAAAATAGAAAGAATGGATGGAGCAGAGGAAAAAAGAGTTGAGCTTCATTGTCATACTACTATGAGTGCCATGGATGGTGTTGTATCAGCTACTAAGATAATAGAAAGAGCAGCAAAGTGGGGACATAAAGCTATTGCAATAACAGATCATGGTGTTGTTCAAGCTTTTCCAGATGCTCAAATTGCAGCTAAAAAAAATAAAATAAAGGTGCTATATGGAGTAGAAGGATATTTAGTTAATGATGGAATACCAATAGCATTAAATGATATGGGGCAAAGTTTTGATGATACTTTTATAGTATTTGATATAGAAACTACAGGATTTTCAGCTAAAAATGATAAGATAATAGAAATAGGAGCTGTGAAAATTAAGGGAAGAGAAGTAATAGATAGATTTAGTGAATTTGTATATCCTAAATGTAGAATTCCTTATAAGATAACAGAACTGACAGGAATAACAGATGAAATGGTTCAAGATGCAGACCCTATAGAGGTTGTTTTGCCTAAATTTATGGGGTTTATAGATGGTTGTGCGGTAGTAGCCCATAATGCAGCTTTTGATACCGGATTTATAAAAAAGAATTGTAATGATTTAGGTCTTGAATTCAATTCAACTATAGTAGACACTGTTCCTCTCGCAAGATTTTTATATCCTGAATTAAAAAGAGTTAAGTTAAATCTAGTAGCTAAACACCTTGGAGTTTCGCTTGAAAATCATCATAGAGCAGTTGATGATGCAAAAGCAACAGCAGAAATTTTCTTGATAGCTATTAAGAAGATGATTGAAGAATTAAATATGAATAGCCTTAATGATTTAAATAAAGAATTCCTTGAAAAAATGGATATTAAAAAGGAAAAGACATATCATATAATAATTTTTGCAAAGACTCAGGAGGGAATGAAGAACTTATATAAATTGGTATCAGAAGCTCATATCGATAATTTTCATAAGAGTCCGAGAGTTAGAAAAAGTAAGCTTATGGAAATGAGAGATGGTCTTATTATTGGTTCTGCTTGTGAAGCAGGAGAGGTATATAGAGCTGTTTTAGATGGAAAATCAGATGAAGAATTGAAAGAAATTATGGCATTTTATGATTATTTAGAAATTCAGCCTATAGGCAATAATGAGTATCTTATAAATAAGGGAAATGTAAAAGATGAAGAAGAACTTAGGATTTTAAACACTAAGATATATAATTTAGGTAAAGAGCTTAATAAACTAGTAGTAGCAACGGGAGATGTCCATTTTTTAGATCCGCAAGATGAGGTTTTTAGAAGAATAATAATGGCAGGACAAGGTTTTTCAGATTCTGAAAAGCAGCCCCCTTTATATTTAAAGACTACTGAAGAAATGTTAAAAGAGTTTTCTTATTTAGGAATAGATGGGGCAAAAGAAGTTGTAATAACTAATCCAGGAGAAGTTGCAGACTCAATAGATGTTTTAAAACCAATACCAGATGAAACATATCCACCTAAAATAGAAGGTGCAGATGATGAAATAAGAGAAATGACTATGGAAAAGGTGCACTCAATTTATGGAGATCCGCTACCTGAAATTGTTCAAAAAAGATTAGATAAGGAATTAAATTCAATTATAAATAATGGTTATGCTGTTCTTTATCTAATTGCACAAAAGCTAGTTGCAAAATCCTTAGCAGATGGATACTTAGTTGGATCGAGAGGATCTGTTGGATCATCCTTTGTTGCAACAATGTCAAATATAACTGAAGTTAATGGGTTACCACCACATTATGTTTGTCCTAATTGTAAAAATTCTGAGTTTTTCTTAGATGGTTCTGTAAGCTCTGGAGCTGATTTAGAGGATAAGGATTGTCCAAAATGTGGAGCTGAATATATAAAAGATGGTCATGATATACCATTTGAAACTTTCCTAGGCTTTGAAGGCGATAAGGAACCAGATATAGATCTTAACTTCTCTGGTGACAACCAAGGAGAAATTCATAAATACACAGAAGTTTTGTTTGGTAAAGGATACGTATTTAAAGCAGGAACAATAGGTACCGTTGCTGAAAAAACAGCATATGGATATGTAAGAAAATATTTAGATGAAAGAGAACTTAGAGCCACAAGTGCTGAAATTGAAAGGCTAACTATTGGGTGTACAGGAATAAAAAGAACAACAGGGCAGCATCCAGGTGGTATTATGGTTGTTCCAAGTGATAATGAAATTTATAATTTTACACCAATACAACGTCCAGCAGATGATCCAACATCAGATGTAACTACAACACATTTTGATTATCACTCCATATCAGGAAGACTACTTAAACTTGATATACTGGGGCATGACGATCCTACCATGATTAGAATGCTTCAAGATTTAACAGGAGTTGATCCAAAAACTATACCATTAAATGATAAAAAGGTTATTTCACTATTTACTTCACCAGAAGCATTAGGAGTAACCAAGGATGAATTAGGATGTGAAGTTGGTAGTTATGGGCTCCCTGAATTTGGAACAAAATTTGTTAGAGGAATGCTTGTAGATACGCAACCAAAAAGTTTTGCTGATTTAGTGAGAATATCTGGCCTTTCACATGGTACAGATGTATGGCTTAATAATGCACAGTACTTCATAAAAGAAGGATATACTACACTTAAAGATTGTATATCCACAAGAGATGACATTATGGTTTATTTAATGTATGCTGGAGTTCCACCTAAGATGGCATTTACTATAATGGAAAGTGTTAGAAAGGGTAAGGGATTAACAGAGGAATTTGAGAAAACTATGAAGGAAAATAATGTTCCTGATTGGTATATAGAGTCATGTAAAAGAATAAAATACATGTTCCCTAAGGGGCATGCTGTCGCTTATGTAATGATGGCTGTAAGGATAGCATATTTTAAGGTATATTATCCGGAAGCTTATTATGCAACATATTTTACTGTAAGAGCAGATGATTTTGATGCAGACCTTATTTGCAAAGGGCCAGGAGCAATAAAAGCAAAATTAGATGAACTTTATGAACTTGGAAATAAAGTTACAGCAAAGGATAAAGGATTGATTACTGTTTTGGAACTTTCCTATGAACTTTATGCAAGAGGACTTAAATTCTTAAAGGTAGATTTGTATATATCAGAAGCAACAAAGTTTACAATTGAGAAAGATGGAATAAGACCGCCTATAAGTGCGCTTCAAGGTGTTGGAGATAATGCAGCAAAAAGTATAGTAGAGGCAAGAAAAGAAGGGGAATTTATATCTAAGGAAGATTTAAGAGTAAGATCAAAAGTTTCAAAAACCGTAATAGAAACTTTAAGTAATCATGGATGCCTTGAAGGGATGTCAGAAACAAATCAATTATCTTTATTTTAAATTAAGTATAAAAACAATATATATGGGGCAAGTAATTAATATAAGTAACGTAATAATTTAATTGCTACCCCTTGTATTTATTAGGAAATTATGATAGGATAATTAAAGAAGTAATTTACTAATAGCTAGAGAATGTGAGTGGGAGTTATAAATGCCCGCTCTTTCTATTTAATTGCAACTACGAATAGTTGCTTTTTTTATAGAGTAGTTAAGATTTAGTAAAACTTTAAAATTAAAAACTGAATATAGTAAAGGAGGGTTAATATGAAAGTTGATGCATTATTAGAAACTATTGATCAATTAGTAAGACCTATAGCTGAAGAACTAAATTATGAAATTTATCATATTGAGTATGTAAAGGAAAATGGAGAATATTATTTAAGAATATATATTGACAAAGATGGTGGTATAGCTTTATCTGATTGTGAAGCCTTATCTAGAAGAGTTAGTGATGTTATGGATGAAAAGGATCCAATTAAAGAAGCATACTTTTTAGAAGTTTCATCACCAGGATTAAATAGAACATTATTTACAGACAATCACTTTAAAAAGCAAATAGGAAAAGAAGTAATGATTAGATTTACAAAATCATTAAATGGAAGAAAAAATTTAAAAGGCATATTAAAGGAAGTAAATGATGATTCAGTTGTTATCGAAGCTGATGAATTAATTACAATTCCAAAAGATAAAATAAAATCAGCCAATTTAGAAGGGGAAATATAATAAGGAGGATATTAGAAATGAACCAAGAGTTTATAAGTGCTCTTAAAGAAATTGTTAAAGATAAGGGGATTAGCGAAGATTTAATTTTCACTACTATAGAGGATGCTTTAGTTGCAGCATATAAAAAGAACTACGCTAGTCCAACAACTTCAGCACAAAATGTTAAAGTAAGCATAAATAGAGAAACAGGGGAAATTCATGTATACGCTCAAAAGGTAGTAGTTGAAGATGTTTATGATGATGTAACTGAAATAAGTTTAGAAGAAGCTAAAGAAGTTAGCCCAAGATATGATCTTGATGATATAGTTGATTTAGAAGTTACTCCAAAGAATTTTGGTAGAGTAGCAGCTCAGCTTGCTAAAGGGGTAGTAACTCAAAGAATAAGAGAAGCTGAAAGAAACATAGTATATTCAGAATACAAAGAGTTAGAATACGACATAATTACAGGAACTGTTTTAAGAAAAGACAAAGGTAATGTCTTTGTAAATCTTGGAAGAATAGAAACGTCTATTGGACCAAATGAACAAATTCCAAGAGAAGAATATAAATTTAATGAAAAAGTAAAACTATATGTTGTAGAAGTTAAAAATGGATCAAAGGGAGCTCAAATTTTAGTTTCAAGAACTCATCCAGGATTAGTAAAAAGACTATTTGAATTAGAAGTACCTGAAATATATGAAGGTGTTGTTGAAATTAAGAGCATTTCAAGAGAAGCTGGTTCAAGAAGTAAAATTGCAGTTTACTCAAATGATGAAAATGTAGATCCAATGGGAGCCTGTGTTGGACCAAAAGGAACAAGAGTTCAAAATATAGTTAACGAACTTAAAGGTGAAAAAATAGACATAATAAAATGGAGCAAAGATCCAGAAGAATTTATAGCAGCAGCATTAAGCCCTTCAAAAGTTTTAGAAGTTGTTGCTTGTGAAGAAACAAAATCTGCAAAAGTAGTTGTAGATGATAATCAATTATCACTTGCAATAGGAAAAGAAGGGCAAAATGTTAGACTTGCAGCGAAGTTAACAAATTGGAAAATAGATATAAAAAGCAAATCCCAAGCAGATGCATTAAAAGAAGAAACAGTTGAAGAAACTATAGAATAAGGGAGGATTTTTATGAAAGTAAAGAAAATTCCTTTAAGAATGTGCACAGGATGTATGGAGATGAAACCTAAAAAGGAACTTATAAGGGTTGTTAAAAGCCCAGAAGGTGAAGTTTCTGTTGATTTAACTGGTAAAAAATCAGGTAGAGGTGCATATATTTGTAAAGATAAAGAATGTTTAGAAAAAGCTTTCAAAGCTAAAAGACTTTCAAGAAACTTAGATATAGCTATAGATGAAGTTATATATAATAGATTAAGGGAAGAGATTGAAAATGAATAAATTTTTTAATTTTCTAGGCCTAGCTAAAAGATCAGGAAATTTAGTTGAAGGGTATAGTAAATGTGATGAACAAAGAAATAGAAAGTCTATTTTTTTATTCATAATGTCAAATGATGCTTCAAGTAGTACAAAAAAGAAGTTTAAAAATCATTGTATAGCAAAAGACATAAAATTTATAGAAGACTTTTCGAAAGAAGAGTTAGGAACTTCAATTGGAAGAGAAGAAGTAAAAATACTAGCTATAACAGACGAAAATATGGCTAAAAAACTTTATACCCTTTACGAAGAGGAAAAAGTTAAAATTTAACCGGGGGTGATTTTATTGTCAAAAATCAGAGTATATGAATTGGCAAAGGAACTGCAAATCAGTTCAAAAGAACTTATAGAATTATTAATGAATGAATTTAGTGTTGATGTGAAAAATCATATGAGCGTTATAGAGGATGAAGATGCAGAATTAATTAAAGAATTAATTGGAGAGGCTGGATCAGCAACAGATAAAACTATAGTTGACGAATATGAAGAAATATTAGCTGAAGAAGTTAATAATCAAGCTAAAAAGAGAAAGAAAAAGAAAGCAGAAGATGTAGTTGAATCAGTTGGTGAAGGTGGATCAGGAGTAGTTGAAATTGGTGAAACTATAACTGTTAAAGAACTTGCAGAAAAACTTGGAAAGCCAACTGCAGATGTTATAAAAACACTTATTTTTACAGGAGTAATGGCTGCAATAAATCAGGAAATAGATTTTGCAACAGCTGAAAAAGTATGTGAAAAGTATGAATGCTTAGTCGTTAAAAAAGAAGAAAAAGAAGAGTTAGAAGTAGTTGAAGAAGAAGAAGTTGTAGAAGAAAACCTAGTTAAGAGACCTCCTATAGTTACAGTTATGGGTCACGTTGACCATGGTAAGACTTCATTATTAGATGCCATAAGAAAAGCTAATGTTACAGCTCATGAAGCTGGTGGTATAACTCAACATATTGGAGCTTATACTGTAAATGTAAATGGTGAAAAATTAACATTTTTAGATACACCAGGACATGAGGCCTTTACAGCAATGAGAGCAAGAGGAGCTCAAGTTACAGATGTAGTTATATTAGTTGTTGCAGCAGATGATGGTATAATGCCACAAACAAAAGAAGCTATTAGCCACTGTAAAGCAGCAGAAGTTCCTATGATAGTAGCTATAAATAAAATAGATAGACCAGGAGCTAATATAGATAGAGTTAAGCAAGAATTAACTGAATATGAATTAGTAGCTGAAGACTGGGGTGGAGACACTATATGTGTTCCTGTATCAGCAAAAACTGGCGAAAATTTAGAACAATTATTAGAAATGGTTTTATTAACATCAGAAATGGGAGAACTTAAAGCAGATCCAAAGAGAAAAGCTAAGGGTACTGTTATAGAAGCTAAACTTGACAAAGGTAGAGGTGCAGTTGCAACATTACTTATTCAAAATGGTACATTACATGTAGGAGATTCAATTTTAGTTGGTTCTACATATGGTAGAATAAGAGCTATGTTTGATGATAAAGGAAAGAGTATAAAAGCAGCAGGTCCTTCTATTCCAGTAGAAATTTTAGGACTTTCAGAAGTTCCAGCAGCAGGAGATAGATTTACTGTTGTTAAAGATGAAAAAACAGCAAGAAATATGGCTGAAACAAGAAGACAAAAAATTAAAGATGAAAGCTTCCATTCAGCAAATAGAGTTTCTCTTGAAGATTTATATAGTCAAATTCAAGAAGGAACAGTTAAAGAGCTTGGAATCATAGTTAAGGCTGATGTTCAAGGATCAGTTCAAGCTATAAAGCAATCATTAGAAAAGCTTTCAACAGAAGATGTTAAGGTAAGAGTAATTCACGGTGGTGTTGGTGCTATAACTGAAACAGATGTTACCCTTGCAACAGCTTCAAATGCATTACTTATAGGATTTAATGTAAGACCTGATTCAAATGCAACAGTTATAGCAGATAAAGAAGGCGTTGACATTAAAACATATAGAATAATTTACGACGCAATAGAAGATGTTAAATCAGCTATGATTGGAATGCTTGATCCAGAATATAAAGAAGTAGTAAATGGAAAAGCAGAAGTAAGAATGGTTTATAAAATTTCAAATGTAGGAACAATTGCTGGATGCTATGTTACAGATGGTAAAATAATAAGAAACTCAGAGGTTAGAGTTATAAGAGATGGAATAGTAATATTTGAATCAACTTTAGCTTCACTTAAGAGATTTAAAGATGATGCAAAAGAAGTAAACACTGGCTATGAGTGTGGTTTAAGTGTTGAAAAATTTAATGATCTTAAAGAAGGTGACGTAATAGAGTCATTTAGTATGCAGGCAATTGAAAGAAAGCAGCTTTAATAAAGAGGTGATTTTAAATGGCTAATTACAGAGGTGGAAGAATAAACGAAGAAGTTAGAAGAGAAATAAGCGTTATAATAAGAGATGAAATTAAAGATCCTAGAATGACTGCTATGGTTTCAATTACAGCAGTTAAAGTAACTAAAGATTTAAGATATGCAAAGGTATTTGTAAGTATTTTTGGTAAAAATGAAGAAGAAAAGAACGAAACCTTTGCAGCATTAAAAAGTGCAAGCGGATATATAAGAAAAGAAATAGGTCAAAGAATAAATTTGAGGAATACACCTCAAATATTATTTGAACTTGATGATTCTATAAGCTATAGTATGAAGATAGAAGAGCTTATAGAAAAGGTTAAGGAAAAGTAATGGATACATTAAAAGATATATCTAAAATAATTTTAGATAGTAAAAAAGTTGGCATTACCTACCATGTATCACCTGATGGTGATGCAGTAGGTAGTGCACTTGCACTATTAAATGGATTAAGAACCTTAAAAAAAGATGCTTATTTAATTTCAAAAGATATAATATCAGAAAATCTTCAGTTTCTTAAAGGTGCAAATGAAGCTACAGGAAATTTAATAACTCCAGTTGATGATACTTCAATAGTTGTAGTATTAGATTGTGGAAATTATGAAAGAATATCTGCAGATCTAGATAATTTTAAAGGAAGTATATTAAATTTAGATCATCATATTACAAATGATAAATATGGAGAGTTAAATTATGTAGATATAGAAGCTGCAGCTACAGCAGAAGTAGTTTTTGAATTATTAGAGTTATTAGGAATTGATTTTAATGATGAAAATGATGATATAAGAGATATAGGAACGTGTCTTTATACGTCATTAGTTACAGATACAGGTGCATTTAGACATTCAAATGTAACTTTTAGAACTCATAATATTGCAGCAAAATTAAAGAAAATTGGTGTGAATAACACTTATATACACCAAAATCTTTTTGATAATAAGAGTTTTGAAAAGATTAGATTAATAGGTAAAGCATTAAATGATATGGAACTTTTATTTGATCGAAAAGTAGCGCTAATTAAAATTCCTATGGCTTATGGGGATGAGCTTGGAATAGAAATAGGGGATACATCAGATATAATAGCTTTTGGATTACAAATAAAAGGTGTAGAAGTTGCACTATTAATAAAGGAAGTAGAAAATGGTTCTAAGGCAAGTTTGAGATCGAAAGATAAATTTGATGTTAGAAATATAGCTGAAAAGCTAGGTGGCGGTGGTCACGTAAAAGCGGCAGGGATAACTTTAAAGGGGATAAAATTAGACGAGGCTAAGAACAAAATTCTAGAGGAAATAGAGAAAGAGTTGTTATAATGAACGGCGTAATTAATATTTTTAAGAATACTGGTATGACTTCTTTTGATGCTGTGAGAATAATAAAAAAAGCAGCAGGTACTGGAAAGGTTGGACATACTGGTACACTAGATCCAGAAGCAAGTGGTGTTTTGCCTATATGTATAGGAAAAGGAACAAAAATTATTGATTATATAATGAATAGTGACAAGATCTATGAAGTAGAGTTTAAGCTTGGTATGAAAACTACTACATATGATTTAGAGGGAGATATAATAGAAGAAAAAGATCCATCTAATATTGGAAATGAAGATATATTAAAAGCTATTTATTCTTTTGAAAAAGAATATTCTCAAGTTCCACCTATGTATTCTGCTTTAAAACAAAATGGTGTAAGGCTTTATGAATTAGCAAGAAAAGGCATAGAAGTAGAAAGAGAAGGTAGACTCATAAGTATATACAAAATAGAAAATGTAAGGATAAATAATCCATATATTAGTATGAAAGTTACATGTTCAAAGGGGACATATATAAGAAGTCTTTGTTATGATATAGGGGAAGCTTTAAATGTTGGAGCTACTATGACAAAGCTAAAAAGAAGTAAAACATCTAAATTTACTGAGGATGAGTCTGTTAATATAGAAGATATAAATTCTGAAAATATAAAAGATTACATTATAAGTATAGAAGATGCTTTAGATTCCTATGAAAAATTAATAGTTTTAAGTAGATTTTCAAAACTTTTAATTAATGGTGTTAAAGTTTTTGATAAGAGGCTTACTAAAGAAAATATTGAAATAGGAAAACTATATAGAGTTTATGATGAAAGTGGAATTTTTATAGGACTTGGTAAAAGTGATCATCAAGGCTTTAAAATAGAAAAATTATTAATTAATTAGGGGAGCAGGATATGATAGTAATAGATGATATTATTATGGATAATAAGGATAGTGAAAACTATGTAGCATTAGGAAGTTTTGATGGACTTCATTCTGGTCACTTATCCCTTGTAAAAAAGACTGTCCAAGTTGCTAAAGAGAAAAATGGTAAGAGTATGGTTTTTACATATAAAAATCATCCTAAAACATTAGTAAAGCCAGAAAGTGCACCTAAATTAATTATGGATTTAGAAACTAAGCTTAAGTATTTAGAAGAAGAAAATGTAGATATAGTAGTACTAAGAAGTTTTACTAAAGAATTTATGTCAGTTTCTGCAGAAGATTTTATAAAATTACTTTGTGTAGATTATAATGTAAAAGGAATTATAGTTGGATTTAACTTTAAATTTGGATATAAAAATTTAGGGGATGTAAAACTATTGGAAGATCTTCAAAGTAAATATGGATATAAATTATATGTAATGAAGCCATATACTTATAATAGTGATGTAATAAGTAGTACTAGAATTAGAAAGAGTATTTTAGAAGGAGACGTGAAGGAAGCTTCTAAAATGTTATCTAAGCCATATTTAATTAAAGGAAAAGTTATTCATGGCAAAAAGTTAGGAAGAACCATAGGATTTCCAACTGCAAATTTAGAGTTTGATAGTAAAATTATAATTCCAGATAAGGGAGTTTATTATACTAATGTAGAGTATAATAATAAAGCCTATAAAGGAATTACATCTGTTGGGTATAATCCTACGGTAAATGGGCAACAATTAACTATAGAAACATATATACTAGATTTTAATAATACTATCTATGGACAAGAGATTAAAGTTTATTTTATTGAAAGAATTAGAGAAGAAATAAAGTTTAATTCATTAGATGAGCTTGTTGAACAAATAAAAAAGGACGAAAATTTTGCTAAGGATAGAGATATAGTAATATAATTATGTAAAATTATAATTTACAATATCTATATCATTTGTTATAATAGCAAAGAAGAACCTAATTCTAAGATATGAGGGTGCTAGCTCATTTCATGGATATAGGGGATAATTTTACGGAGGTGCGAACAATGGACGCAATAAGAAAGCAAGAAATAATCAAAGAACACGGAAGACATGAAGGAGATACTGGTTCACCAGAAGTGCAAATCGCTTTATTAACAGAAAGAATTAATTCTTTAACTGGTCACTTAAAGATGCACAAGAAAGATCACCACTCAAGAAGAGGTCTTTTAATGATGGTTGGACAAAGAAGAGGTCTTTTAAATTACTTAGCTGATCAAGATATCGAAAGATACAGAGCTATAATCAAAAAATTAGGCTTAAGAAGATAGTCTTTAGAGCGGTTTTTAAGCCGCTCTATTATTTTAACAATTTTAAATGATAAGATATAAGCCTGAAGGGAGGTTACAAAATGAACAATGTAATGAAAACAACTATAGCTGGTAGAGAACTTAAGTTAGAATTTGGAAAAGTTGGGATGTTATCAAACGTAGCATCATTTATTAGCTATGGAGACACAGTAATTTTAACTAATGTTAATGCTTCAGAAAAACCAAGAGAGGGTATAGATTTCTTTCCTCTAAGCGTAGAATATGAAGAGAGATTATACTCAGTAGGAAAAATACCAGGTGGATTTATTAAAAGGGAAGGGAGACCTTCAGAAAATGCTATATTATTTGGAAGAGCTGTTGACAGACCATTAAGACCTTTATTTCCAAAGGGATATAGAAACGATGTGCAAGTTGTTTGTACAGTAGTATCAGTGGAGAAGGATAACCTACCAGAAATTCTAGCAATTAATGCAGCGTCATTATCATTATGCTTATCAAGCATTCCTTTTACAACTCCTGTTGCAGCTGTGCAAGTAGGTCTAATCAATGGAAACTTCATTTTAAATCCGACATCTAAAGAAAGAGAAGAAAGTGAACTTCAATTAACTGTTTGTGCAACAAGTGAAAGAGTTATGATGATTGAAGCTGGCGGTCAAGAAATTCCAGAGGATGTTATGCTTGCTGCTATTAAATTTGGATTTGATAGTTGCCAAGATATTATTAAATTCCAAGAAGAAGCAATGCAAAGATTCGGAAAAGAAAAAATAGTTCCTGAACTATACAAGCCAAGTAAGGAATTAGAAAATGAAATCAAAGAGTTTGCTGGCGAAATGATTAAAGAAGCTATGTGGATAGCTGACAAAGATGAAAGAAATTCTGCAATGGATGAAGTAAATGAAAAGGTTTATGCAGAATTTGAAGAAAAGTATCCAGAAAACGTAGGAGATATAAAGGAAATAATCTACAACTTACAAAAAGAAGTTGTAAGAGATATGCTTTTAAATCACCATAGAAGACCGGATGAAAGAGCATTTGATCAGGTAAGACCAATATCATGTGAAGTAGGAATTTTACCAAGAACTCATGGTACAGGATTATTTACAAGAGGATTAACTCAAGTAATGACTGTTGCTACTTTAGGAGCAGTAGGTGATATTCAAATAATCGATGGTATAGGTGAAGAAGAATCAAAAAGATATATGCATCACTATAACTTCCCAGCTTATTCAGTAGGTGAAGTTAGACCTCTTAGAGGACCAGGAAGAAGAGAAATAGGTCATGGAGCTTTAGCAGAAAGAGCATTAGAACCATTAATACCTTCTGAAGAAGAATTTCCATATACTATTAGATTAGTATCAGAAGTATTAAGCTCTAATGGTTCAACATCACAAGCTTCAGTTTGTGGTAGTACTTTAGCATTATTAGATGCAGGAGTTCCTCTTAAGAGACCAGCAGCAGGTATAGCTATGGGACTTATAACTTCAGAAGACCTTACAAGAGAAGAAGTTTTAACTGATATTCAAGGAATAGAAGACTTCTTTGCTGATATGGACTTCAAAGTTGCAGGAACTGTAGAAGGAATTACGTCAATACAAGTTGATACTAAGATAAAAGGTTTAAGTTTTAAAGTTATAGAAGATGCTATAATGGGTGCTAGAAAGGCTAGACTTCATATTTTAGATAAAATAAGTGAATGTATTCCAGGACCAAGAGGAGAAGTTTCAACATATGCTCCTAAAACTTCAATAATAAGTATAGATCCAGAAAAGATAAGAGATGTAATAGGTGCAGGTGGAAAAGTTATTAATAAGATTATCGAAGAAACTGGAGTTAAAATTGATATTAAAGAAGATGGTACTGTGTTTGTATCTTCAGCCGATCATGATGGAGTAAATAAAGCAATAGCTATTATCGAAGGTTTAACAAAGGAAGTTAAAGTTGGAGAAGTTTACTTAGGTAAAGTAACTAAAATAGCTACATTTGGTGCTTTTGTCGAAATTCTTCCTAATAAAGAAGGATTATGCCATATATCAAAATTAGATAAAGCAAGAGTAAATAAAGTTGAAGATGTTGTATCTGTAGGCGATGAAATATTAGTTAAGGTAACTGAAATAGATAATCAAGGAAGAGTTAATCTTTCAAGAAAAGATGCATTAACTGATGAGTCAGAAGAAAATAAAGAAAAAAGCGAATAGAAAAAGTTAGTAAAGGGCAATTTATTGCCTTTTTTTCTTTATATGATAAAATTTAAATTAAATATAAATAAATAAGTATTACATAACTCTAAAATAATATAGAATAATAATAATATAGAATTAAATATAAGATAAACAAAGAGGAGGAACTATGTACAATATATATACATTAAAAAATGGTTTAAGAGTTGTAACAGAATATATAGATCATGTAAATTCAATAAGTGTTGGTGTTATGGTTCAAAATGGTTCAAGAAACGAGGAGCTAGAGTTAAATGGCATATCACATTTTATAGAGCATATGTTTTTTAAGGGAACAGAAAAAAGAACTTCAAAAGAAATTGTTCAACAAATAGAAAATGTAGGTGGCCAAATAAATGCTTATACAAGTAAAGAAGCAACTTGTTATTATATAAAAGCTTTAAATACACATTTAGATTTATCTATAGAAATTTTAGCAGATATGATATTAAATTCTAAATTTGATGATGAAGAAATAGAAAAAGAAAAAGGTGTAGTAATTGAAGAAATAAATATGAGTGAAGATACTCCAGAAGATGTTTTAGATAATGATTCATCAAAGGCTATTTTTGGAGATAATTCATTAGCTTATCCTATACTCGGTACTATAGATAATATAAATTCATTTAATAGTAAAAAGATAAAGAAATTTGTAAAATCACATTATGCACCTCATAATTCAGTAGTTTCTGTATGTGGAAAATTTGACGAAAAAGAATTAATGAAAATGATAGAAGAAAATTTTGGTTCATGGGAAGGTGAAGGAGATTATAAGCCAGAATATAAAACTCCAATTTTACTTTCACAAAGTAAATATACAAATAAACCAATAGAACAACTTCATATAAATTTAGCGTTTAAAGGGTTACCATATGCACATGAAAAGGCTTATTCTCTTGTGCTTTTAAATAACGTATTTGGAGGAGGAGCATCATCTATATTATTCCAAAATGTAAGAGAAGAGTTAGGTCTTTGTTATACTATTTATTCATATGGACAGCCATATTTAGGAGTTGGGATAAATAATATCTACACAGGAGTAAGTAAGCAATCTGCAGATAAGGCATTAGATGTTATAAATAATGAACTTAAAAAATTTGCTATAGAAGGAATTTCTAATGAGGTACTAGAAATTAACAAGGAAAAAATAAAGGCAAGTTATATACTAGGTTTAGAAAGTACATCATCTAGAATGTTTTCAAATGCAAAGAGCATGCTACTTCAAAATAAGATT
Organism: Clostridium sp.; assembly: GCF_017888565.1. Lineage (GTDB taxonomy): Bacteria > Bacillota > Clostridia > Clostridiales > Clostridiaceae > Clostridium. The sequence continues at coordinate 18,957 of NZ_JAGHFX010000001.1, read as the reverse complement.
AAAACACAAGAGGAAGTAATAAAAAGGATTAACAATATAAATGCTGATGACATAAATTATGTATTAGATACTTGCTTTAAACCAGGCATAATAAGCTCAGCATATGTAGGTCAAGATATAGAGTGGGAGAAATTAAACAATATAATAGAGCCAAATATAAAGGCTTATGATAATTCAAATAAAGATGGACTAAGAAGAATATGATTTTATAATATTATTATGTACTAAATTATCTTTAATTAGCATAAGATTTACATAAGATAGTGTGGAGGTGAATCTTATGTTAAGAGGAGATAGACGAAAAGGTGAATATTATGAAGAGGAGTCAAAAAGAGAATCTAAATATAGACTTCTTAGTGATTTAGAGAGATATGAAATATTCAATACAGAAGAAGCAGAAAAATATGATACTCAGCAAGCTTTAGATTTTATAATTGATGAAGATGGAAATTTACAATTTATAGTTGCTGCTGTTGCCGGAAGTAAGCTAGGCCTATTCAGTAGTAGAGAATATGTAGAAGTCCCATGGAGCTATGTTACTAAAATTGGAGCAAATGTTATAGTTGTTTCAGCTGATAAGGAAAAGATAAAAAGGGCTAGAGCATAATTTTAGGGAGGTTATTACTTGAAAATAATTATACAAAAATTTGGAGGTACATCTGTATCTACTGAAGAGAGGAGAAATCAAGTAGTAGCTAAGGTTAAAAATGCAATAAATGAAGGATTTTCACCTGTAGTAGTTGTATCTGCAATGGGAAGGAAAGGAGAACCTTATGCTACAGATACTTTATTATCTTTATTAGATAATAATTTTAAGAGGAATAACCTACAAGCAACTGATATGCTTATGTGCTGTGGAGAAATTATAAGCAGTGTAGTAATGAGTAATGTTTTAATAAATGAAGGTATCCAAGCAGTTCCACTTACTGGTGGCCAAGCAGGTATTATAACAAATGATAGTTTTTCTGAAGCAGATTTGCTTTATACAAGAACAGAAAATATTAAAGGTATTTTAGAAAATGGAAAAGTTCCAGTAGTTACTGGATTTCAAGGTGTAACTGAAAAGGGATATTTAACAACCCTAGGAAGAGGGGGAAGCGATACATCAGCCTGTATTATAGGAGAAGCCCTAAATGCAGAGGAAATAGAGATATATACAGATGTAGATGGAATAATGACAGCTGATCCCAAAATAGTTGATGATGCATCATTAATAGATACAATAACTTATAATGAAGTTTTCCAACTTGCAGACCAAGGAGCAAAAGTTATCCATCCAAGAGCTATTGAATGCGCAAGAAAAGCTAATATTCCAATAGTTATTAAGAATACTATGAGTAACTGTAAAGGTACTTTAGTTAATAGTTATGGAACAAGTAATCATGAGAGAACTATTTCAGGAATAACACATTTAAATAATAGAGCACAAGTAACAGTAAGATTAAATGAAAATAAAGATAAAGCAAATTATAGATATTTATTAGAAATTTTAGCAAAAAATAATATAAGTCTAGATTTGATAAATATATTTCCAACAGAACAAATTTTCACTATAGATTCATGCGAAAAAGAAAAATTAGAAAAAGTTCTTAATGAGGCAGATATAAAATATAATTTAATAGAAAATTGTAGCACTATAGCTATAGTTGGTATAGGAATGACTGGAGTACCGGGGATAATGGCGAAAATAATAAATACACTATCAAAAGGCTCAATAGAAATTCTTCAAACAGCTGATTCTAATATGACAATATGGTGTTTAATTAAATCTGAATATATTAAGAAAGCTCTTAATTTACTTCATAAAGCATTTAATTTAGGTGAATAAAATAAATCCTCTTGTACAAAATAATATTGTATAGGAGGATTTTATTATGAATAATTTTTTTGACTCATCAAAAGATGAAAATAAGGATATAGAAAATGAAGAAGAGAAGCTAAAAGAAGCCAAGGAAAAGAGAGAAGAAATAAAAGAGTTTGGGACTGATAATGGGGTATCGCAAGATGAAAGCATTCAAATACTACCTATAATAGGCCAAATAGAAGGTCATCAAGTTTTACCAGCTCAATCAAAGTCAACAAAGTATGAACACGTTATTCCTCAACTTATATCTATGGAGCGTAATGATAATGTAAAGGGAGTATTAATAATACTAAATACAGTTGGAGGAGATGTAGAAGCTGGATTAGCTATTGCTGAAATGATAAATTCTTTATCAAAACCTACAGTTTCAATAGTTATAGGTGGTGGACATTCAATTGGAGTACCTCTTGCAACTTCATCAAGCTATTCTTTTATAACTCCATCAGCTACAATGATAGTTCATCCTATAAGAATGAATGGATTTGTTATAGGGGTAGCTCAAACATTTAATTATTTTCAAAAGATGCAAGAACGTATAGATAATTTCATTGTAAGAACATCTAAAATAAAAAAAGATGAATTAAGAGAAATGATGCTAAAATCAGATGAGCTATTAAATGATATGGGCACTATTTTAATTGGAAAACAAGCAGTAGAATGTGGATTAATAGATGAAGAGGGTGGAATTAAAGATGCACTGAATAAATTGAAAGAGTTAATTGGAGAAAATTAAAGTAAAAAAGAAGTTAAGGAATAATTATATAAATTTATGAAAAAAATAAGTTTACTTTGGAATATATTATATTAATTTAAGCGGTTTAAATAATAGATAGTTATTTAAATTGCTTTTTTTTTATTAAAGTTTATAATATTATTATGTAAATAATTGACTTACAATAAATGGGGAAATTGCGAGGTGATTGTGTGTCTAGAGTCAAAGCAAAAAATACTAATAAAAAAAAGGACACTAATAAAAAAAATGATGTAAAAGAAAATGGAGATATTAAAGGAATAGTTTATATAGCAGTAGGTATTTTATTAGCTATAGCAATTTACACAGCTTGGGCAGGAGCATTATCTATTTTATCAAGGCAAGTAATATACAAGTTAATAGGAGTAAGTGCTTTCGTACTTCCATTATATTTAATTTATTTTGGGTATCATAGTATAGTTTCAAAGGGAAGTATTAAAGTAACAAGAAGGTTTTTTGGTATTACTCTTATTATAATATCAATAACGTTAGGCTGTGCAACTGGTAGTATTCATGTATTGCAATCAAAAGAAGGATTTTATGAAACTTGGCAAGAAGTAGTTAAGGTTTCCGGAGTACATGGAGGACTTATAGGACATTTAATTTCTTATCCATTAGGTAAGCTTATTGGTTATATAGGGTCATATATATTATATGTTACATTGTGGGCAATAGGAACAATATTAATATTTGATATAACTTTATATGATATAATCATGTTCTTTAAAGAAGAAAGTCAAAAGATAAAACCAAAAAGGAAAGAAAAAAAGACTATAGTTAATGTAGAAAAAGAAATAGAAAAAGAAAAAACTCCATTAATAGATGCAGTTCCTAAGGTAAAGGAAAGAGAAAGAGAAGAGTTTATAAATGGAATAAATAATAAAATAAAAATTCTTGATTTTATGAAGAATTCTTCATTAGATGAAGGAGCACTAGAAAGTTCAGTTGAAGAGTTTAAAGAAAATAAAAAAAGTAATCCTTTTAATATAGAGGTTTTTGATGAAGAAAAGCAAGAAGAAGCAGTAAATAAAGAAATTAAAGAAAAGGTTAAGAAAAAAGAAAAATTAGATAATACAGTTAAGGATGTAGTAAGTAAGGAAATAGAAGAAAGCTTAACGGATGAAAAGAAGGAAGAAAAAATTTATCAGCATCCATCAGTAGAGCTTTTAAATATAAATAGTAAAATGAAGCTTAAAAGTGAGGATAAGAAAGAGTTAATAGAAAATGCAGGTAAGCTAGAAGGTATCCTTAATGATTTTGGAGTAGATGCAAAGGTAGTTCAAGTAACGAAAGGTCCTTCTGTAACTAGATTTGAAATTCAACCAAGTCCTGGGGTAAAAGTTTCGAAAATAGTAAACCTACAAGATGATATAGCTTTAGGACTTGCAGCTAGTGGTGTAAGAATGGAGGCTCCTATACCAGGAAAGGCGGCTATAGGTATAGAAGTTCCAAATAATAAACAAACAGCAGTGTTTCTAAGAGAGGTTTTAGACTCTAATGAATTTAAGACATCAAATAAGAAATTGGCTTTTGCATTAGGAAAAGATATAGCAGGAAAATGTGTAGTGGGAGATTTATCTACAATGCCTCATATGTTAATTGCAGGGGCAACTGGATCTGGTAAATCGGTATGTATTAATACCCTTATAGTTAGTTTGTTATATAAATATAGTCCAAATGAAGTAAAATTGTTGATGGTTGATCCTAAAGTTGTAGAACTTAGTGTATATAATGGAATACCACACCTTTTAATTCCTGTAGTTACAGACCCTAAAAAAGCAGCAGCAGCATTAAACTGGGCAGTTAATGAAATGAATAAGAGATATAAGCTATTTGCAGATTCATCTGTAAGGAATATCGAAAGTTATAATGCTCTTTATGAAAAGGGAATAATTGAAGAAAAGTTACCATATATAGTTATGATAGTAGATGAGCTTGCTGATTTAATGATGGCGTGCCCTAATGATGTAGAAGATTATATATGTAGATTAGCGCAAATGGCTAGAGCAGCAGGAATGCATTTGATAATTGCAACTCAAAGACCTTCTGTAGATGTAATTACAGGCGTGATTAAAGCTAATATACCATCTAGAATTTCATTTGCTGTTTCTTCAGGAATAGATTCTAGAACTATATTGGATTCAACAGGTGCTGAAAAATTACTCGGAAGAGGAGATATGTTATATTGTCCAATAGGTGAAAATAAGCCTATTAGAGTTCAAGGAGCATTTATATCAGAAGAAGAGGTAGAAAAGGTTGTAAGCTTTGTAAAAGATGAAGAATCAAATGTAGATTATGAAGAATCTATAATTGAACATATAGAAAATGGAACAAAAGATGCTGGTAATTTAGGTGATAACGAGAGTAGTGATGAACTTTTAGATGAAGCAATAAAGGTTGTTATAGAATACAATCAAGCATCTACGTCATTCTTACAGAGAAAACTTAGAATAGGATTTAATAGAGCTTCAAGAATAATGGATGAACTTGAAGAACGTGGTATTATATCAGAGAAAGATGGAAGTAGACCAAGGCAAGTATTAGTTTCGAAAGAAGAATTAAATATGGAAGATTAAAAAAACTTGTAAATATTATTTTTCTACATTAAAATAATATTTAGGCCAAATGAGCAATAATTTATAAAACGTAGGAGGAAGTAGCTTTGGAAAAATATAAAGTTGGGATGGTAAGTTTAGGATGTGATAAGAATAGAGTTGACTCTGAACTTATACTTGGAACTATAAATAAATTTTATGAAATAACAAATGATCCTAAGGAAGCGGAAATAATAATTGTTAATACATGTGGATTTATAGAAAGTGCAAAGCAAGAATCTATAGATACAATACTAGAAATGGCTGAGTATAAGGATAAATATAAATGTAAGATGCTTATAGCTACAGGATGTTTAGCTCAAAGATATGGTGAAGAATTATTAGAACTTATGCCAGAAATTGATATCCTTATGGGGGTTAACGACTATATGAAGTTACATAAGCTTATCTTAGATTTTATAAAAGGAGAAAGAAAGCTACTTGCAACAAATTATAGTGATGAAAATATAAATGAAGGAATAAGACTGTTAACGACTGATAAACACACTGCTTATGTTAGAATAGCAGAAGGATGCGATAATTACTGTACTTACTGTATAATACCTAAGATAAGAGGGAAATTTAGAAGTAGATCTAAAGAAGCAATATTACAAGAAGTAGAGCTTCTTGTAAAAAATGGGGTAAAGGAAATTATATTAATAGCACAAGATTTGACTTACTATGGAATGGACATATATAAAGAAAATAAGCTTCATGAATTAGTTAGAGAAATTTCTAATGTTACTGGAGTTGAATGGATAAGATTACTTTATTGCTATCCAGAAGAAATAACAGAAGATTTAATTGAAGAAATGGCGATGAATCCAAAGGTTGTAAAATACTTAGATTTACCTATACAACATATAAGCAATAATATTTTAAAGAGTATGGCAAGAAGAACAAATAAAGAGACAATAACTAGTATAATTGATGAATTAAGAGAAAGAATTCCGGGAATAGTACTTAGGACATCTCTTATAGTTGGTTTTCCAGGAGAAACAGAAGAAGATTTTAATGAATTATGCGAGTTTTTAGAAGAGTACAAACTTGATAACGTTGGAGTTTTCAAGTATTCAAAGGAAGAAGGTACTCCAGCAGCTAATATGGAAAACCAAGTTGAAGAAGAAATAAAAGAAAAAAGACAAGAAAAACTAATGATGGTTCAAAAAAATGTAGTAGAAGAATTAAACAAATTGAAAATATCAAAAGTTTATGATACTATTATAGAAGGAAGAAAAGGTAAATATTTCATTGGAAGAAGTTCAGAAATGGCACCTGAAATTGATGGGAATATATTAGTTGATACAACTAAAAATCTTGAAAAAGGTGATATTGTAAAAGTCAAAATTAAGGAAGCTTTAGAGTATGATTTAGTAGGAGAGATATGCGATGAATTTAGCAAATAAGCTAACAATGCTTAGAATATTTTTAGTACCTTTATTTTTAATATTTATTGCTGTAAAAAACATTCCATATGGAACTTTCATAGCTACTTTTATATTTATAATTGCATCTTTAACTGATCAATTAGATGGATATATTGCAAGAAGTAGAAATCAAATAACCAATTTTGGTAAATTTATGGATCCTCTTGCAGATAAGCTTTTAGTGACAGCAGCTTTAATATCATTAGTTGAACTTCAAGTTATACCAGCTTGGGCAACTGTTGTTATAATAGCAAGAGAATTTGCAGTTTCTGGCCTTAGAACTATTGCAGCTTCTGAAGGAAAGATAATTGCAGCAAGTACTTGGGGAAAAGCTAAAACTGTTACTCAAATAGCAGCTATAATATTTTTACTAATTCAAGTTAATGTAGGAGCTTCAAAGTATTTAACAGCACTAGTTACAGAAAGTAGTATGTTTAGAATGATTATTACATATGGTCCAAGGTTTATACTATTTCTGGCTGTTATAATGACAATAGTATCTGGAATTGACTATTTTAGTAAAAATAAAAAAATAATAAATACTAATAAGTAGTTTATTATAAAATAAATAGGATATAATTAAAATAAAAGTTCCATCTTAGATAGTTGGAACTTTTAATATTAAAGATATTAATACGAAATAATATATTATATGTTGACTATAGTCAACATATAATATATAATTTACTTATAGAACAAATGTTCGTTTTAGAGAGGAAGGTGCCATATGGGAAATATAGATATGGATAAGTTAAAAGCTATAGAAAATGCAATGGGTCAAATTGAAAAACAATTTGGTAAAGGATCTATAATGAAGCTTGGAGAAAATAGTGCATTAAATATTGAAACTATTTCAACTGGATGTCTTGACTTAGATATAGCTTTAGGTGTAGGGGGATTACCTAAAGGAAGAATAATAGAAATATACGGACCAGAGAGTTCAGGTAAAACGACAGTTGCATTACATGTTGCTGCTGAAGCACAAAAGCTTGGAGGAGCAGTTGCATTTATAGATGCAGAACATGCTTTAGATCCAAGTTATGCTAGAAGATTAGGCGTTGACACAGAAAATCTTATAGTTTCACAACCAGATACAGGAGAACAAGGACTGGAAATTGCTGAAGCATTAGTTCGTTCAGGTGCTATAGATGTAATAGTAGTTGACTCAGTTGCAGCTTTAGTTCCAAGAGCTGAAATAGAAGGCGAAATGGGAGATTCTCACGTTGGTCTTCAAGCAAGACTTATGTCACAAGCTTTAAGAAAGCTAACAGGAACTATACAAAAAACAGGTTGTATAGCTATATTTATAAACCAATTAAGAGAAAAAGTTGGTGTTATGTTTGGAAATCCTGAAACTACAACAGGAGGAAGAGCGTTAAAGTTCTATTCTTCAGTTAGACTGGATGTTAGAAGAATAGATTCAATAAAACAAGGTGAAAGCGTTGTAGGAAACAGAACAAGAGTTAAGGTAATTAAGAATAAGGTCGCTCCTCCATTTAAACAAGCTGAATTTGATATAATGTATAATGAAGGTATATCAAGAACAGGTAATATAGTTGATGTAGGTGTAAAAGAAAGTATGGTTCAAAAGAGTGGAGCATGGTTCTCTTACGGTGATGTAAGATTAGGTCAAGGTAGAGAAAATGCGAAACAATACTTAAAGGATAATCCTGAAATTGCATTGGAAATAGAAAATAGAATAAGAGAGAAATATGAATTACCTCTTATGAAAGAAGTGGCTATTGACAAGAATGTAGAAGAAAAATAAAACTTGTAGGAACTTGAATATAATTAACTAAATATGTTAATAATAAAAGTCGATAATAATAATATTTTCATATTATTATTATCGACTTTCTTGTTTAATAGTAAGATAAATATGCTCAAATTTACGTAATAATGGGAATGTAAACAATTAAATTTACTTTGTGAATTATACAACTAAACTTGACATAATTTTAATTTTAAGATAAAATAATAACAAATACTGGTTTTATCATATTTCAAATATCAGTTGATTAAGTATGATGCCTACTACATTTTCTATTAAACATAAGTTTATATGAATGGAGGAGGTGTTGTTATGGATAATATTCTTATTTGGATAATAGTTGATATTATAGTATTAGTCATATTTGGCTTATTACTTTATAAAGCTATACAAAGTGCTTCTAAAAGTAAGATAGATGGATTAGAAAAAGAAGCGGAAACTCTTTTAGAAAATGCTAAAAGAGAAGCTGAAGCTACTAAGAAGGAGTCAATTTTAGAGGCGAAGGAAGAGGTTCATAGACTTAGAAATGATCTAGAAAGGGATTCAAGAGAAAGAAGAAATGAAATTCAAAGACTTGAAAGAAGAATAATTCAAAGAGAAGAATCCCTAGACAAAAAAAGTGATCTTTTAGAAAAGAAAGAAGAAGCACAAAATAAAAGATTACAAGAAATCGATGAAATGGAAGCAAATGTACAGGAACTGCACTCTAAAAGAAGAGCGGAGCTTGAAAGAATAGCAAGCTTATCTAGTGATGAAGCTAGGGAAATCCTTTTAGAAGAAGTTAGAAGAGAAATCACTCATGAAACTGCTATAATGATCAAAGATATAGAAGCTAGAGCTAAGGAAGAAGCAGATAAAAAAGCTAGAGAAATTATAACAACTGCTATTCAAAGATGCGCAGCAGATCATGTATCAGAATCAACAGTACATGTTGTTGCCCTTCCTAATGATGAAATGAAGGGTAGAATTATAGGTAGAGAAGGTAGAAATATCAGAACTCTTGAAACATTAACAGGGGTAGATTTAATAATAGATGATACTCCAGAAGCAGTTATTTTATCAAGTTTCGATCCAGTTAGAAGAGAAATTGCTAAAATGGCTTTAGAAAAGTTAATTGTGGATGGTAGAATTCATCCAGCTAGAATCGAGGAAATGGTAGAAAGAGCTACCAAAGATGTAGAAAATGATATTAAAGAAGAAGGAGAACAAGCAACATTAGAAACTGGTGTTCACGGTGTTCATCCTGAAATAATTAAATTACTTGGTAGACTAAAGTATAGAACTAGTTATGGACAAAATGTGTTAAAGCATTCTATTGAAGTTTCATATTTGGCTGGTGTCATGGCTGCAGAGTTAGGTTTAGATGTAAGTTTAGCTAAGAGAGCAGGCTTATTACATGACATAGGTAAAGTGGCAACACAAGAAGAAGAAGGTCGTCATGCTGTAATAGGTGGAGATCTAGCTAAAAAATATGGAGAATCACAAGTTGTAGCAAATGCTATAGCTGCACATCATGGAGATGTTGAAATGTTAACACTAGAAGCTGTTTTAGTTCAAGCAGCTGATGCAATATCAGCAGCAAGACCAGGTGCTAGAAGAGAGACTCTAGAAGCTTATATTAAGCGTTTAGAGAAACTAGAAGAAATTGCAAATTCTTACGAAGGTGTAGAAAAATCATATGCAATTCAAGCTGGTAGAGAGATTAGAATTATGGTTAAACCAGATCATTTAGATGACGCTGGATCTGTAGAATTAGCTAGAAGCTTAGCTAAAAGTATAGAGGAACAATTAGAGTATCCAGGTCAAATTAAAATCAATGTTATAAGAGAAACAAGAGCAGTCGATTATGCTAAATAATATAAAGTACATTTTGCATTGCAAAATGTACTTTATTTTTTATGTAGAAATTTGAAAAAAAGATAAAAAAATTTTCAAAATAAAGGAGGATTTTTTTAGAACTTATAGAATATATATATTGCAAGAGTAAAAAAACTCTACAATATATTGTAAACGATTTTTATCTAGGAGGTAAAGACAAAGTGGAAGTATTAAAAGTTTCAACAAAATCAAATCCAAATTCAGTGGCAGGTGCATTAGCTGCCATAATTAAAGAAAAAAATATAGTAGAAATCCAAGCAGTAGGAGCAGGTGCTATAAATCAAGCCGTAAAAGCAATTGCTATAGCAAGAGGCTTCGTTGCCCCTAGCGGAAAAGATATTGTTTGTGTTCCAGCATTCACTGATATTGAAATAGATGGTGAAGAAAGAACAGCAATAAAACTAATCGTTCAACCAAGATAGTAAGTTCTGGAATTTAAGTTGGGGAGAGAATTTATTTTAGGGGAGATAAAGAAAAGGACTACATTAAAAGTAGTTCTTTTTCATATTAAGGAAAATAGATGCTATAAGCCTTGAAATTTTTTTTATTTACATATATAATGAAATAGTTAAATAGATAACTATTTTAAATTTAATGTAAAGAGGTGTTTTTAATGATATCTAAAGAGGTTGTAGTAAACAACGGAACTGGTTTACATGCTAGACCAGCAACTTTATTAGTAAAGAAAGCTTCATCTTTCAAATCAGATGTAAGCATAGAATTTAACGGAAAGAAAGCAAACGTTAAGAGTTTAATAGGAGTTCTTTCTTTAGGAGTAACTAAAGGAGCTACTATTACTGTTTTAGCAAGTGGAGATGACGAAGCTTTAGCAGTAGAAGAAATTTCTAACTTAATAGCTAGTTTAGAAGACTAATAAAAAAAGTGCCAATAGGCACTTTTTTTATGTATAGGAAAGTTTAAAGCTTTGAAAGGTGTTTATATAAAGTATTTGATACATTTATATTCAAAAAATATTAATTCGATTATTTTCTTTCTTTAGTTTTCAAATGGACATATATAAGTTTAAGTTAATCTTAAGATAAGTTGTAGTATAGTAATCTTATATATATCCACTTTTTTATATAATTAATAGTTATAATAGTATGTAGTTAACTGAATAATTTTAAAGATCTGCACTTAAATATTAAAGAAACCAAGTCGATAGCTCCGGCAAATACTGCAATATATACTATTCTTTGTAATAAAACCGATCCACCAACTAAGAAAGTAACTAAGTTTATACTTAATAAACCTATAAATCCCCAATTTATTGCACCAACTAATACTAATATAAAAGATATTTTGTCAATTAGATTTATTTTACACATATTTTTTCCTCCTTATGAATTAATACAGTATATATATATTAAAAAATAATAAAAATATAACTGAAAATTATTTTAAAAATACTGAAAAAATAATTATGTTATGTTATAATACGAATTATTAAATGGAAAAATAAAAATTTATTCGGAGGTTATCTAAGGATGAGAGATTTGTATAATTCACCATTAAACTCAAGATATGCGTCAAAGGAAATGAGTTTCATATTTTCAGATGATATGAAATTTTCAACATGGAGAAAGTTATGGATTGCACTAGCAGAAGGAGAAAAAGAACTAGGTTTAAATATAACTGAAGAGCAAATAAATGAACTAAAATCGAATATATATAATATAAATTATGATGAAGCAATAAAAAGAGAAAAAGAAGTTAGACATGATGTTATGAGCCATGTATATGCATATGGATTACAATGTCCTAGTGCAAAAGGAATTATTCACTTAGGAGCGACAAGTTGTTATGTAGGTGATAATACAGATATAATTATTATGAGGGATGCTTTATTATTAATTAAAAAGAAGATAGTAACAGTATTAAATCATTTATCAAATTTTGCAATAAAATATAAGGATATGCCGACTCTTGGATTCACACATTTTCAGCCTGCACAATTAACTACTGTAGGTAAAAGAGCAACTCTTTGGATGCAAGATTTAGTATTAGATATAGAAAATATAGACTTTTTATTATCAACGTTAAAACTAAGAGGAGTCAAAGGAACTACTGGTACTCAAGCAAGCTTTATGACTTTATTTAATAATGATGAAGAAAAAGTTAAGGAATTAGATAATATAGTAGCAAAAAAAATGGGATTTGAAAAAAGTTATGGTGTTACAGGCCAAACATATCCTAGAAAATTAGACTCTATAGTTTTAAATAAATTGTCAGAAGTTGCTCAAAGTGCGTATAAATTTAGTAATGACTTAAGACTATTACAAAGTATGAAAGAAATTGAAGAGCCATTTGAGAAGAATCAAATAGGATCATCTGCTATGGCGTATAAGAGAAATCCTATGAGAAGTGAGAGAATGGGTTCATTAGCCAGATATGTTATAGTGAATTCCTTAAATCCAGCAATAACAGCTGCGACTCAATGGTTTGAAAGAACTTTAGATGATTCAGCAAATAAAAGAATTGCAGTGCCAGAAGCTTTCTTAGCTTTAGATGGAGTTTTAAATTTATATATAAATATTGCAGAAAATATGGTTGTATATGAAAAAGTAATAACTGCACATGTAAATAATGAGTTACCTTTTATGGCCACAGAAAATATTATGATGGAATCAGTTAAAAGAGGTGGAGATAGACAAGAACTTCATGAAAAAATTAGAGTTCATTCAATGGCAGCGGCACAAAGAGTAAAGGGTGAAGGATTAGATAATGATTTAATTGAGAGAATTATAAAAGATGATAGTTTTATGTTAAGTGAAGAAGAAATAAGAAATATAATTAATCCAGCTAAGTTTGTAGGAAGAGCTCCAAGTCAAGTTGTAGAATTTATAGAAAATTATATAAATCCAATCATAGAATTAAATAAAGATGCATTAGAAATAAAGAGTGAAATTACTGTTTAGAATAATTATTTTTAAAAGTCATAATGTATTATGACTTTTATATTTGTTTTGAATATTTAGAAAATTTTGAATAAAAATATTTTAAAAGACAATAATTAATAGATAGAACTAGCAAAGGAGGAATATAAATGAATATTAATAAAGAAGAATATATGAGTGAATGTATAAGTTGTAGTGGAACAGGAAGAATAAAATGTGATTGTGGAACAGAAGAATTACCTAATTCTCGATGTATAACTTGTAATGGCGATGGAAATTTTATATGCCCTGTTTGCGATGGAGAAGGAAAATTTTAATTATAAAGAAATTATCTAATAATTAGTTGCAAGGTATTTAATTATAAAAATATGTTTTAAATTTATATTATAAAGATAGGATTATCCTATCTTATTTTTTTGCTAATTTGATATCATTTAACAACTAAAATTTGATTTTCAAAAATAAACATCTTAGATTCTACATTATAGGTAATATTATAATTTAAATAACACAAATTACGATAATATAATATTATATAATGTAATAATATTATATAAGAGGTTTTTATGGCTAGGTATGTAAAAAACTTAATGAGAAATGAAGTAAATGTAGAAAAACAAAGAGAAGTTATTATGACTAGAATCAGTGATGTAAAAGGGAGTAGTGATCCAGATATTATTTACTTAGTTGGTAATAAGAGAGGAACTGGAAAAAATAAAATTTATTATAATATGCAAATTATAATTTCTGATGGTGAAAATGGAAAAACTATATCTATAGATTTAAGTGGTATAGAAGGATATAATCCTAGAATAGTATTACAGAATTTTAAAGTTACAAGAGATAATGAAATATTATTTACAATAGAGGATGTGGGGAGTAATGGATATATAACGGCTAATATGTATTATTTAGATGGAGATAAAGCTATAAAGATTTTCGATACAAATCATTATAATCAACTTGATTCATATCAAGTTATATATCAAGATAAATATATGGTGGATGTTGTAGATATAAATAGGGGAATGACCTATTCCATAGATATAAGTGGAAAAGATAAGGAGTATTTAAATAGCCTATATAATAATAATGGAATTTTAAAGAAAAGAATACTAGGGAAGGTTCTATATGTATCTGGATTAAGTCCAATAGATTTAAGAAGAAGTGATATATTAGATCTTTTAGTTATACAAAAGATAACAGGGAAAAATGAGAAAGATATTTTAGGCGTAATGAGTAATATTTTAAGCTTTGAAGGTATTGATTTTAGTAAAGTAGATTCTTTTGTAGGCCTATTAGGTGAAAAGACACCAAATATGTTAGTTAGGGGAGAAAATAAGTTAAGTAAAGATTACTTAGATTTTTCAAAGGTTGAATTCATAGAATCTGAATTAGCTAAGGATGAAGCTATAGAAAGGATAATTGAAAAAGAATTTTTATTAAATCCTGATGAAGATAAAGTTAATTACTTATATAATAAAGTTAAATTAAAAGATGATGATAGTTATCAAGTATTAGTTTATTTAGAAGGACCTAGATTTTGTACTGAAAGAGGTGCCACTTTAGCCATATTAGAGGAAAAAAATAATGAATATAAAATTTTATCAAAAATAAGTAATATCACAAATCCAATTATAATATCTGAAAGCAAAACAAACGGGTATAGGGACTTAGTAGTAAAGATGTTAAATAGTGATAAAGAAGATTTTAGGATATTAAAATTTAATGGAAATGCATATCCTTTAGACCCAGTTAAAGAAGAAAGATTAAAGAAAGGTAGCAAAATTAGAGGCATAGCAGCAATTTCTGATGATTTGTTTTATACAAGAGGAATTGAATATAAGTAGAATAGAAAATCCCTATAGAGAATTAGTTTAATTACTCTATAGGGCATAATTATAATCAAAAATATAACAAGAAGTTTATTTTAAATTATTATTGATTATAGCTTTATTTAGTTAATTCAAATGTATTATTTAAGTTAACTTTAAATGTGTCTCCATCTTTCATTGAAATGTGTCCAGAATTATAAGGTTTTCCATCTAAAGTTATAATAACATTAGTTACATCAAAATAATCACCAAACGTATTACAAATAGCAGTTAAAGTACTAGACTCAGGACCGGAGCCTAAGTTTTGAGCTTCGACAAAATTAGATGAAAAATCTAGTTTTATAGTATCATTTTCATTATCAACTTTAGCTGAGTTTAAAGAAATATCACTTTTTAAAGCAGAGGCAATTTCTTCGCTTGGAGCTTTCTTTAATTCATTAACTAAAGCAGTTGCTACAGCCTTATCTTTAATTTCAATAGTTTTATTTATGTAAACTATTTTGTCACTAACGACATCGTAATAATAAATCTTTGCATCATCAGTTATTGTTTCATTAGAATTAGAGCTATTACTATCGGTTTTATCGTTTGTGGTACTATCTTTATTACTATCTTCTTCATCAGTTAGAGTGCTTTCATTATTAGTAATATTAGATTCTGTATTATTTTTGTTATTATTTGCTTCAGCTCCACAAGAAATTATTGAAAAAGGTATAGATAATGATATTAATATTGCTAAAATCCTTTTTTTCATTTATTAACCTCCTTAAAATACATGTTTCAATTGCAATTTACATAATTAAAATTATTAGGATATTAAGTAGTTAATACACTTATTTAAGTGAAATAGCAAAATTGAAAGCATATATATTATATAACAATTTACTAAATAATATTATATCATAATTGAAAGGTTATTACAAATTTACATAAATTTACTTATTTAACTTTGGAAAATATGCTAATATTTGAAAAAAGTAATTAAATATCATATAATATAAAACATCGGCTTAAATCGTCAATTGGAATATATTATTTAAGTACAGTAAGTTTTATAATATTCTAAATAACATAATAGAAAAAGGAGAAAATAAGTAATGCAAAAAACATCTGAAGTAAGTAATGAAAGATATTTAGAGGTAATGGGTTTTATTAAAGAGGTTTGTAAAAAGAACTTAAATGAAGAATATTTGTTTCTTGCAGAGAGCTTATGTAAAGAAATATCTGAATTAAAAGAAGTTAATTTAAATAAAGGAAAACCAAATTCATGGGCATGTGGAATTGTACATGCTTTGGGATTAAAAAATGGGTTATTTACAAATAAGATAGGTATAACTATTAAGGCTGGAGATTTATATAAATTATTTGATGTAAGTAGTAGCACAGGTCTTTCAAAATCAAAAGAAGTGAGGACGTTAATAGATTTAGAAGATGATAAATGGTTAATAACTTGCAATGAAAGTAACGCTATTGATAATTTAAAAACTGTAGATAATAAGATAGATTGCGAAGAAGAAGAAAAGAAAGAAATATTAGATGAGGTTTGCGTTTCAAAAGTAGAATTTGGGATTATAGAAGATGAAGATTTAAAAAAGGCTAATGAGATAGCTAATGAGGCATGGAACCAAAAAAATTATAAGAAAAAGGCTAAATTAGCTAAAGAAGCATTAAAAATAAGTGGAAATTGTGCGGAAGCTTATATAATATTATCTTATGACAATTCATTAAGCATAAATGAACAAAAAACCTTAGTATTAAAAGCAGTAGAAGTTGCTAAAAACGTTATAGGTGAAAAAAATATAGATAAATATATAGGAAAGTTCTTAGACTTAGAGATTACAAGACCCTACTATAGTGCTAAATATAGACTTGGAAATTTATTATGGAGTATAAATGAAAAATTAGAAGCTGTAAAAGAATTTACTGATTTAATAAATCTAGATCCAGAAGATAGGTTATTAATAAGAGGAGTATTACTTTCATGGCTAATTACAGAGAATTTAGATGGTGAAGTTTTAACTTTATTAAATAAATATAAAAATGATTATTTACCATCTACAAAATTTTCAAAAGCTCTTTATTTATATAAAGTAGGAAAATTAGAGGAAGCAGAAAGAGCATTAAGAATTGCAAATGCTTCTAATCCATTTGTTATAGATTATATAACTAAGCAAAAAAGAATCCCTACAAATCCGCCTGAGCTTAAAAGTTTAGGTACAGAAGAAGATGCAGTATATTATATGAAAAATGCAGATGCTGCTTGGGATTCAGTAAATGGAGCAAGAAGCTGGGTAAAAGAGTTAAAAAATAGATTATAAAAATAAACTATTGTGTATTGTAGCGATAAAGTTAGTTATTACACAATAGTTTTTTTAAAAAAGAAAAAATCGACTAATATAGATAATAATTAACAAAATAGTGAGATTGATATGTACATATAAAAAATATATAATTTAGAAATAAATTATATGGATGGCGAAATATGGACATAACAATAATAATCAGTATTATATTTTCTTTTGCTTGTATTATAATAGGATTTCTTTTAGAGGGAGGAGCGTTAGGAGCTCTATATCAATTTACAGCACTATTAATAGTTGTTGGGGGAACAATAGGTGCAGTTGGTGTTGCTTTTCCAGGAAAGACTTTAAAAAGCTTTCCAAAGGTTTTTAGCATAGTATTTAAGAAGAGAAATAGTAACCTTATAGAAAATGTAGAATTCTTTAAGGAAATTACAGTGAAAACTAGAAAAAATGGATTGTTGAGCTTAGAAGCAAATTTAAACAATCCAGAAACAGATACTTTTATCAAAAAAGGTCTGCAAATGATTGTAGATGGAGTTGATCCAGAGATTATGAAAGGATAATTAGAAACAAGATTAGAACAAATTTCAGAAAGGCATCATCAAGGAATTTCTATTTTTGAAGCTGCAGGTGGGTACGCGCCAACAATGGGGATTATAGGAACAGTTATGGGGCTAGTCCAAGCTTTATAATAAGTAAATTAGAAGGGTTTTTAACTGAAGAGGACATAAAAAAGCTTGAATCAAGCGAGGGTAAATAGATGAAAAAAAGAGTGGAAAAACCAGAAAATCATGAAAGATGGTTGCTTACATATTCAGATCTTATAACTTTACTTATGATATTTTTTGTTGTATTGTATTCTGCTTCTAGTGTGAATGAGTCAAAATATAAGCAGTTAGCTACTTCTATGGGAGATGTATTTACTGATGGATCTTCAGTTCTAGGAAGTGCTGAAAATTCAGGTAGTTCAACTGATGAGCCGAGAGAGTTAAAACCATTAGTTCAAACAGAAGAGGAAAAATTACAAGGTATAGAAACTCAAGTAAATGATATAGTAAAAGATTTAGAGTTAGAAGGAAGTGTAACTACAAGTATAGAAGAAAGAGGACTTATTATAAGATTTACTGATAGTTTATTTTTTGATAGTGAAAAGGCGGATATAAAAGAGGAATTAAAACCTAAACTTATTTCAGTATCAAATATTTTAAATAAATTTGATAATTATGTAAGAATAGAAGGACATACTGATAATTTACCTATAACTACTTCTGATTACCATTCAAATTGGCAACTTTCATCTGTTAGAGCTTCTAATGTAGTTGAATTTTTAATAAGTTATGGATCAATATCTCCAAGTAGATTATCAGCTGTAGGTTATGGTGAATATAGACCAGTTGCAGATAATGCTACAGAAGAAGGAAGAGCTAAAAATAGAAGAGTTGATATATTAATTTTAAACAATAAATTTGATAATATAGAAATGAATTAGAATGATAGTTAAATGTGTAGTCTCAGAAATCTATTTAATATAAAATTTATTCAATTTCAAGTAAGCTTTATTGCCTTAAAAAAGTTAATATCTTATTTTTATAAAGGGCTAACGAAATGGTCTTACCCCCATTATGTAGACAGTCAAT
>NZ_JAGHFX010000005.1 GCF_017888565.1 Clostridium sp. | reverse complement strand
CAGATGCAATAGGAAAAGCTATAGCTGAAGCAATATCTAATAAGAAAATAGAAGTTAGTAAATTCCCATTACCATTAAAAATGAAATCAGATGCAATGAGTTACGATGGAGAAGTTAAGATATTCAATAAGGGTGACTTATTAACAGCAGATGCAGAAAATCAATTTGCTTATAGCATTGAATTAGATGGTAAGCGTTGTTGGGTAGAAAAGACCAATGTTAAATTTCTAGGGCTTACATACGAAAGATATAGAAGGTTTAGACTACAAGTAATAGAATATCCTTGTAGAGTATTTGATAAAGAAATTAAGCCATTCTATACAGGAGAAGCTATTACAGTACAATGGGAAATGAGCGGGTATTATGCTTTAGATATAGATGGAGCTAGAGCGTATATAAGAAAGAATGCAACAACAAGTAGGTAAATTTAATGCTAGTAGGTAAGGAATAATACACTTGCTTACTAGTTTTTTACTTTATGTTGATTTTTAACATATTTTGTCGAAAATCTTGATAAATATATGTACAGGCTATAAAATAAAAGAAAGCACTATGACCATCAATCAGAAGTGCTTTCAAGTATAATAAAGTATTCGATTTATATACCTTTATTATACTTGGTTTATTTAAGAAAAACAAGTGATAATGGAGGAATGGTTTATGTCTTTTGAAAATGGTTATAATATTGAAGAGTATATAGGAAAAACAATTGAGGAATATAAAAAAGATAAGAATATATTTAGTAAGGCTTTAATGACATTAAACATATTTATGCAAAGAAAAGATTGGCCAATGTGTTTTAACGAATTTGAGAAGATATCCCATCAAATACTTAAAACTGATCCGGAATGGATTTGTAGAACTATTAATATGTTCCATATTGATAGTGAAGAATTACAAAAAGAGCTAAAAGGATGGGAGAAGGATTTAGAAAATGATTTTTTAATAGATGTGAAATATTTTGTAAGCATTATGGATCCTATCATAAACGAATATTATGATTATGTAAATAATCCATTAGGCATCAGTAATGTTATTGAAATTGATAAGTATAGTAATTTAAAAATAATAAGAATAAATAGAAATGATGGAGAAAACTTTGATTTAAGAGTATCAGATTACGAAATAAATCAACTAATATCTACTTTAAATGGATTAATTGGAGAGAGGTAGATATAAATGGAGGAAGTAAGAAGAGTAGCGAAAGTTGTAAGTTTTGAAAATAATTATAAGAAAAGTAAAAAAAATAATAACATTTCTTTTAGAAGTGGAAATCCTGCATACATAAAGAATATGAATAGTAATAAGGAGGTGAGTGTTGATATGGATGAAAATAAATTACTTGAAAAGTACTTAGATAAGGTAGATCAAGATAGAAGAGAACAAGAACAAAGGTTAAACTCTAATATGGAGAAACTTGAAGAAAGATTATCTAAAGAAAGAATCGCCTCAGAAGAAAGATTAGAAAAACTATTTAATTCAACTATGGATAGCATAAAAGAGACTAATGCGAAAATCGATAAAATTGATGAAAAATTAGGAAGTAAAATAGATAGCATAAACGATAAAATAGATACTAAGATAGATAGTATAAACAATAAAATAGATAGTAAAGTTGACTTAATGTCCGAAAAGATAGATTCAACCAATAAATGGATAATAGGAACTTGTATAGCAACTATTTTATCTATAGCAGCTATGGTAATAACATTAATTATATTTTTTATACAATCTAAAAGCTAAAGCACTTAGAACAATCTAGGTGCTTTTTGTATTAATAAAGATATAAATAGAGATAAAAAATGCATAAAATAAATTGACACCAATTAAAGGAATAAATATAATTAAATAGTAATACTTATTAATAAATCCATAAAAACCAGCGATTAATCTAATATTAAGATTAACAAGTGTTATATAATTCCCAATAGCACTTAGATTTATAATCTAGGTGCTATTTCAATTATAAAAAAAGCCGTCAGAAGATGGCTTAAATATAATAAAAACGCACATATTAAACCAAGGACAGAATAGCATTAAAGATTATAGGTGTCAAATATGTTTTATTGATTGTAATTTGGTTGTCTAATTTTCACTTAAATCTATAACTTTGTCTTTAAGACTTTTTTCAAATAAGCTTTATAAAATATTGTTCTTTTTTAAAATGGCATAACTAGATCTACTTATATAACTGCGTGAATTTTCCCAATATCTCCAAGCTGTTTTACTTATATTTAGTTTTTCACAAATTTGAGGAATGCTTAAATTATTTTTAATTCTATATGATTTTAAGGCTTCGCTAACCATATCAGTATCTTCTAAATAATCATCATAAAAGAACTTTGTACCTAGGTTAAAATAATTTGCTAATTTCTCAGACAACTTACGACTTATTAATTTTTGATTTAATTCAATACTTTTAATAGAAACACCATTTGATAATCCCATAATTTTAGCAAGTTTATCTTGGGTTAAACCAGCTTTTAATCTATGATACTTAAGTTTATCACCAATAGATTTTCCTTCATTGTATAAATCAATTTTATATGCATTTAAGTTGTCCAAGGATTTCCAGTAGCATCTGTGTAGAAAGTAGCTTTTCCATGATCTGCATAGTGACCATCTAATCCAGCTGCCTTAATTTGATCTATTGATGCATTTTCCATAATTTGATGCGCCATCGTAGCTATCATTTCTACGTGAGCCATTTCTTCTGTTCCTATATCAGTTAATAATGCTTTAGATTTATTTGTTGGCATAGAGAATCTTTGATTTAAATATCTAAGGGCAGCACTAAGCTCTCCATCTGGACCACCATATTGAGTTATAAGAACTTTAGCCATTTTTAAATCTGTTGATTTTAAGTTTACAGGATGCTGTAATGTTTTAACATAATACCACATTAATTTTTTCCTCCTCTCATATTTTCCCAAGGCCATGGACTATTAACCCAAGCTTCAGGATCTTGGAAGTAAGAAGAACCAAAGTTAGTTAATGGACCATATTGTTTTTCATATTCCCAAACTGTTTTCTTTAGCTCACAAGATATAACTTCATAATCATGTCTTGCTTTTTCACATTCAGGAAAGTTGTCTAAATATAAATTTAAATCAACAACAAAGAATTGCAATTTTTGTATTTTTTCTAGGTATTCTTCACGTCTCATTATTTACGATCCTCCTTAAGATATTTAACGTCACAATAAGGACTATATAAGTCTTTAAATATTGTTCCAGCGCTAAAAGCATCTTCTATATTAAATAAATTTTCATATGGTTGAAGAGCAACAAATGCCTTTGCATATACAGGGGGATCAAAAACTTTATATGATTCATAACAATTTTTACTTGTATCAGTACAAGTTATATTACAATGAAGTTTACTAGGGTCATTTACACAATCATTACATTTTTCACAATCATTATCTTTACGATAGTACATAAATTAAACATCCTTTCTTTATATCATCTATAGTTATAAACTATGTAGAAAAAAGTAGAAAGGTGATAAAAAATAAAAAAAAATAAAAAAAGATTCAAAAAAGGCTTAGTATTTGTATATATAATGTATAAAATATGAAAAAATAAAGAAATAATATAAAATGTTTTAAAATAGAAATCAAATATAATTAAGTAAAATAAGAATAATAAATTTATAATTCGATCTACGAAGAGATAATTAAAGCCTGCAAAATTATTATTTTTTTAGAGAATATGTATTATTGAAAAAATTATAATTATGAATCAGTTTTATTATGACTCTTTTTATTGATTTTAAGGAATGATATGTTATCATCTTATATATAAAATAATTTACAGAAGGTGATTAAATGAGAAGTGTTGATTATTCAGGATTAACTGGCAAGATAATTACCAAAGAAAGTTTTGAATATGAAGAAAGTAGATTAGCTTGGAATAGAGCTATTGAAAAATATCCATTATTAATTATATATTGTTATAATGAAGAAGATGTGATTAATGCAATACTATGGGCTCGAAATAATTCTATAGAAATAAGAGTAAGATCAGGTGCTCATAGCTATGAAGGATATTCAACAGGTAATGATGTAGCTGTTATAGATATAAGTAAAATGAATGAAATTTACATAGATGAAGAAAATAGCTTTGCAAGGATAGGGGGTGGAGTAAGAAATAGAGAGATATATGAGGCACTAGGAAACAGGAATTATGCATTTCCAGGAGGGGGATGTCCAACTGTAGGAGTAGCAGGACTAGTACTTGGTGGTGGCTGGGGATATTCAAGTAGATTCCTAGGATTAGCATGCGATAGCTTAATTGAAGTTGAAATGATAAATTATGAAGGAAAAAAATTAATTCTCAATGAACATTTAAATAGCGATTTATTTTGGGCTTGCAAGGGAAGCGGTGGATGTAATTTTGGAGTTATAACTTCAATGACTATAAAGTTAAAAGAAAAAATAAAAATGGGTACTTTGATATATATAAATTATCCTAATATTAGTAATGAAGATAATATTAAAGTTATTGAGATTATTCAAGAATTATATAAGAATTTAGATAGACGTATGAATTTAAAAACTGCAATATATAATTCAGCTGAAAGAGGAAGGGGAGTTAAGATTACAGGATTATTTTATGGAAATTCTATTGATGCTAGAGAAATACTTAGACCTTTAGAGAATATAACAAGTTTAATCGAGATTAAAGTAGAAGATATGAGTATATTAGAGTGTAATAGATGGATTCAGGACAGTCATCCAGATTATGAAAAGTATAAGTCAACAGGTAGGTTTGTTTATAGGAATTATAATCATGATGAAATAAAACAACTTATAGAAATAATAGATAATTCAGCAGAAGGATCAGTTTATACTGCGATATCATTTTATGGAGCTGGTGGTGCTATTGCCGATGTAGATAAATTAGATACAGCATACTATTATAGAAATGCTAAGTTTATAATGGGAATTCAATCTGTTTGGGAAGAAAATAAATATGCTGATATAAATAAGGAATGGGTTAAGAGTAATTTTACATCAATAAAGGCACTAACAGAAGGATCTTTTGTTAATTTTCCTTTAGATGAATTAAATAATTATGAAAAAGAATATTATGGAGAAAATATTAAAAGATTAAAAGAGATTAAAAAACAATATGATCCATATAATATTTTTAATTATCCTCAAGTTATTAAAAGTGCAAAATAGAAATTTATTTTATTCGTGATATAATCATTTATAGATTATATAAAGTAGGATAGGGGATTATTTATGAAAATTTATTACTTTTCTTCAACTGGAAATAGTTTATATGTTTCAAAGAAAATAAAAGAAGCATTAGATGAAAAGGTAGAGTTAATATCTATGACAAAAGCACTAAGAGATAATGATTTTGTTTGTGATGATGATGTAGTTGGTTTTATATATCCAATACATTGTGGCTCTTTACCTATAACAGCTTTAGAGTTTTTACATAGTTTAAAGTTAAGAAAAAATTCCTATGTTTTTGCAGTAGGGGTATCTGGCGGAGGAGAAGCAAAAAGTAGTTTTGCCCATATAAATGAAATTATTAAGGACACAAATATTTTATCAAATTTTTTATGTATAAAATATATTTCTAACTATATTAGAGCAGGTAGAAATCCAAGTGAAGAAAGAGCAATTGAAGCAATTGAGAAAAATGAGAAAATTTTAGAAGGTTTTATTAATGAAATTAATGAAAGAAAAATAAAAAATGCAATTATAAATTTGGATTAAATAAGCTTCTTTATTCTATGTGGAAAAATGCATATAAAAATAAGGATAAAAAATTTAATGTTAATAATGACTGTGTTGGATGTGAGATTTGTAATAAAGCATGTTCTGCTGACAATATTATAATGAAAAATAATATGCCTACATGGAAAGGAAATTGTACAGACTGTATGGCGTGTATAAATTTATGTCCTAAAAAAGCTATAAATATAGGGAAAAGTACAGTAAAGAAAAATAGATACAAGAATCCATATATAAGTATTAATGAACTGATAAGATAATGAGAGTAAAATACTAAATATGGATGGTAGAAGGAAACTTATTAATAGAAAATGTAGACTTTGCGATAGCGTCATATTTATATAAAGACAACAAGTTTGAAAAGTGATATAATTGAGATGGATTATTAAATGAGGTGATAAAATGAGTAGTATAGCAGGAAAAGGCTGCGAGAGACTAATTCCTACTGAAGAAAAAAAGCCTTTAGAAGAAATAGAGCGTAGCCTTGTTAAGAAATATAGAAAACATATTTGGACTAAGTTTGTAAGAGCTGTCAAAGATTATAACCTTATAGAAGAAGGAGATAAGATTGCAGTAGCTATTTCAGGTGGTAAAGATTCGCTATTAATGGCTAAATGTTTCCAAGAGCTTAAAAAACATGGACAAATGAATTTTGAATTAGAATTTATAGCAATGGATCCAGGATACCATCCACAGATAAAGGAATTACTTATAGAAAATTGTAATCATCTTGGAATACCAGTACATATATATGAAGGAAAAGTTTTTGAAGTTATAGATAAGATGGCAAGAGATTATCCATGCTATCTTTGTGCAAGAATGAGAAGAGGCTCTCTTTATAGTAAAGCAAGAGAACTTGGATGTAATAAGTTAGCATTAGGACATCATTACAATGATGTTATAGAAACTACATTATTAAATGTTCTTTATGCAGGTAATTTTAAAACTATGCTTCCTAAATTTAAGGCAGCTAATTTTGAAGATATGGAGCTTATAAGACCACTTTATTATGTAGAAGAAGAATACATAAAGAGGTTTACTAACAATGCAGGAATTTGGCCTTTAAATTGTGCATGTATGGTTGCAGCTGAGAAAATAGGAAATAAGAGATATGAGATAAAGGAACTAGTAAAAGAGCTTAAGAAGAATTTTGATGGTGTTGAAAAATCAATATTTAAGGCAGCTGAAAATGTCAACTTAGATTCTATACTTGGCTGGGAAAAAGATGGTATAAAGACGAAGTATTTAGAAGTTTACGATGAAGAATAATTAAAATTTGCTTTATAAAGATATTATGTGGTGAAATTTTTCTACATAGTATCTTTATTTTTTATTAAATACTAATTTAATAAATTGAATATGGAATAATTAAAAATAGATTATGAATACTAATAATATAATGGAGGTGAATGCAAATGGCTAAAAAGAATCAAGAAGCAAGTTGGGAAAAGAAGAGATACAAATCTCCAAAGAAAAGTGAAGCTTCTAAAGTACCAGAAGTTAAATAGTTAATTTAAATAAAGTTTTTATAAGGAAACTACTCTAAAACAAAATTTAGAGTAGTTCTTTAACTTTTAGAAAAAAATAATTAAAATATATAAAAATAATATAATTAATTACGATAATAAAAAGTGAGTTAGTATTCTATCTTTATCTTAATAAATATACAAAAAGATGTATAATGCACTTTTTTTATTAAAAGATATATGGTATATTTTATTTGAGATTTCAAATATATAGAAGTTGAAAGGAGAAATAGTATGGATAGAGAAAGTGTTTTATCTATGGATCCTAATATTCTATTAAGTGTGATAAATATGAAATTAAGAGATTTCTACTCTAATTTATCATCATTATGTGAAGATATAGGAGTAACAGAAGAAGAATTAAAAGATAAATTAAATTCAATAGGATATAAATATGAAAAAGATCAAAATCAATTTAAATAATGGGTAGGAGGAATAATTTATGAAAATAAAAAATTTAGGTAAATTAGCAGTAGTTGTAGCTGCAGGGGCAGCTTTAGTTGCATCATTAATAAATGATAATAAAGAAAAATCAAAAGATGAAGTGAAAGTAGAAGGAAACAAATAGATTTTAAATAACATAGTAAATATAAAAATATACTTTGAGAAGGATTAAATATATGATTAGGGAAAAGAAATATAACAAGGATGTTGGTTCCCTTAATAATAAAGAATCGAATAATCTTAAAGATAGACAAAAAGAGTTTTTATTAAATTCTAAGGCATCTTTTATTAAGTCTATTAAAGGACTATTTATTTCTGTAAATAAAGAAGAAGATTTAATAATGCTTTATGGGAACAATAAAGAAATTACAGGATACAAAGATGATTTTACTATAATAACTTTTGACGAGTGTAGAAACTACTTTCACCAGGATTATTTTAACATTTTAATTAATGGTATAAAAAATAATTTAGAAGAAATTGAAGTTAAGATGACTAATATTTTAGGAAAAGATATATGGATTAGTGTTAAAGGTCAAGCAAGAAAGAGCAATAAAGGCAAGTTTTTAGGTTTTGAAGGATATGTTCATAATATAACAAAAGAGAAAGAAGCACATTTAAAATTAGAATATATAAGTTATTATGATGAATTAACAGGATTAAATAATAGAAAGCAATTCAAAAATATTATAGAAAAAGAACTTGAAAATCATATTGTTTCAGAATCAAGAGGGGCATTAATAATCATAGATATAGATAATTTTAAGTTTATAAATGATTCTTATGGACATAAATGTGGAGATATATTTTTAGAGAAGTTTTCGGAAGACTTAAAGAAAATATTTAATGATGATCAACTGTTATGTAGATTTGGGGGCGATGAATTCTTAATTTTTATTTCATCTATAAGTTACTTAAATGAAATAAATTCTAAGGTAAGAAAAATTATGGATATATTAAAGAATCCATATGATATAAATGATCATAAAATCTATTCTTCAACAAGTATAGGGGTAGCAGTTTTTCCTGATGATGGTGAGGATTTTGAAGTACTACTTAAAAATGCTGACGCTGCAATGTATATCGCTAAGAGTAATGGAAAAAATCAATGGCAAATGTTTAATAACAATATATCAAGAGAGATAAATAGAATTTACTCAATTCAAAGGGGACTTAGAACAGCACTAGATAATAATGAAATGTTTGTTGTATTTCAGCCTAAAGTAAGGCTTACAGATGATGAAGTAAATGGATTTGAAGCATTACTTAGATGGAAAAGTTCTGAAATAGGTTTTGTTAGTCCTGGAGAGTTTATTCCAGTAGCTGAAAATACTAGACTTATAATACCAATGGGGAAATTTGTATTAAGAGAAGTTTTTGCAAAGGTAAAATATCTAATATCAGAAGGTTATGATAATTTTAAAATAGCAGTTAATTTATCTGAAATACAGTTGCGTGATGGAAATTTATTAGAATACTTTAATTCTTTAATAGATGAGTTTAATGTATCTCCTAGATACATAGAAGTAGAAATAACTGAAAGTATGATAATGAAATCAGTAGATAAAAACATAGAGTGTTTATTACAAATAAAAGAATTAGGTGCCTCTATTGCTTTAGATGATTTTGGAACTGGATATTCATCTTTAAATCATTTAACTAAGTTACCAATAGATGTTTTAAAAATTGATAGAAGTTTTGTTATTGATATGTCTGAAAATGACAAAAGTAGGTACATAGTAGAAAATATTATTCAATTATCACATAAGCTTGGCATGACAGTTGTTGCTGAAGGCGTCGAGGAAAAAGAGCAAGTAGATTATTTAAGAAGTATAGAATGTGATACAGTACAAGGTTTTTATTATAGTAAACCTGAGTATTTTGAAAACATAATAAGTATGTTAAGCAAATAAAGGATTACCGTGGTAATCCTTTAAATTTTATTTAAAATATTTAATATTCTAAAAAGCAAAGAAATAAATTTAAGTATATTGAAAAAATATACTACTAAATATATAATTTGAAGATAACAATATCATTAAAAGGAGGTACATATGAAAAAATCAGTAGATTTAGTTTCAGGAAATATATTTAGTGCATTACTAAAATTATCTATTCCGATTTTAGGTACATCTTTCATACAAATGGCTTACAATATGATAGATATGATGTGGGTAGGAAGAATAGGTAGTGAGTCAGTTGCAGCAGTAGGAACAGCAGGCTTTTTTACTTGGTTTGGAAGTGCACTTGTATTTATATCTAAAATAGGAGCAGAAATAGGAGTTTCTCAAGCTATAGGAAAGAGAGATTTTAAGGAAAGAAATAAATTTATATATAATAGTTTATTTATAAATATAGTAATAGCAATATTATATACAATTATTTTAATAGTTTTTAGAAATCAATTAATAGGATTCTTTAATCTAGGTGATGAAAATATAATAAAAATGTCTATAGACTACCTAATTGTAGTATCATTTGGAATGATATTTAGCTTTTTAAATCCATTATTTACAGGTATTTTTAATGCTTCTGGTAGTAGTAAAATTCCATTTTTGATAAATACTATTGGATTAGCTTTTAATATAATATTTGATCCAATATTGATATTTGGGCTTTTTGGATTTCCAAAACTTGGAGTGGTTGGAGCAGCACTAGCAACTATTAGCGCACAAGCTATTGTTACTATCATATTTATAATAGCCTTTATAAAAAATGGATATAGTTTAAGTTTAAAAAATAAAAAGTATCTAGATAAAATTTATGTTTATAGAATATGTAAGCTAGGGATTCCCACTGCACTTCAAAATTGTATGTTTTCAGTTTTTGCTATGATAATTGGAAGAGTAATCGCTTCATGGGGACCAGTAGCAATTGCAGTTCAAAAGGTTGGTTCACAAATAGAAGCTATATCCTGGATGACAGCGGAAGGGTTTGCCGCAGCATTAACAGCTTTTGTAGGACAAAATTATGGAGCAAATAGATGGGATAGGATATTAAAGGGATATAAAGCAACTATGGTTATGGCAGCAATAGTGGGTATTTTCGCGACTATATTATTAGTATTTGCAGGAGAGAGAGTTTTTTCAGTATTTATACCTGAAGCTGAAGCTATATCACAAGGTGCTATATATCTTAAAATCTTAGGATATTCACAATTGTTTATGTGTATAGAAATTACAACGGCAGGAGCATTTTCAGGGCTTGGAAATACAGTTACTCCATCATGGGTTAGTATATTGTTTACTGGTCTTAGAGTACCTCTAGCTATTTTATTAAGTAGTATGCCTTCACTTGGAATAAATGGGGTTTGGTGGAGTATAAGCGGTACAAGCATGATTAAGGGAATATTATTATTAGGATTATTTATTTTTATGAAAATAATACCAAATAGAAAAAGGTTTCAAGAAATTGTTGACAATTATGAATAAATAGCATAGTATATTATTAAATTAATTATTGGAATAATCCTTTGATGAGGGAGAGTAGCTATTATGTAAGGTTTAAGAGAGCCGAAGGTGGTGTGATTTCGGTACTAAAGCAAATAGTGAATGGGCCTCGGAGGAGTGATACGAAATTTTATTAAAGTAGTTGATCCGTAAGTCCCACGATATAGGGAATAGGGTATGTTAGTACCTGATGAGAGAGGCTTTTATAGCAATTTAGGTGGCAACGCGGATATATCGTCCTATACATTTTGTATAGGGCGTTTTTTATTTTAAATTTAAATAAATATTAAAGGAGCTGGTAATTATGTTGTGAACTAGAGGCGATAAATTAGATTGAAGTAAATTAAATTTAAAGGAGATTTTGAATATGAATAGAAATATGAATGTAAAAAAAATGATGCTAAATTCAATATTAATAGCTATTGGAGCCTTATTACATCAAATAACACCAGCGTTAGGTTTACCTATGCAACCAGACTTTGCACTAGCAATGCTATTTATAATTATATTAATAAATAATGATTATAAAACCACTTTAATATCAAGTATTATAATTGGGGTATTAACTGCACTTACTACAAAATTTCCAGGTGGACAACTTCCAAATATTATAGATAAAGTTGTAACAGCAAATACAATATATTTTATATTTAAGTTAATTGGAAGCAGAGTGAGTAATAATATAAAAATGATAATAGCTTTAAGTTTAGGAACTATATTAAGCGGATTAGTATTTTTAGGATCTGCAAGTTTATTAGTAGGTTTACCTGGTTCATTAGTAAGCTTAATTAGTATTGTTGTTATACCTGCTGCAATAATGAATATATTCTTAGGTATGATATTATATAAAGCTATTGGAATAGCATTAAAAGCCACTGGGGTATTAATAAGCAAATAAAGAATATTAATAATTTTAAATTTTTAATGGAGCTGTTTTGAAACAGCTCCTAAAAAATTATTTCTTCATTACTTTATATAACTCTGGAGTATTTTCATCTATGGCTTTAAAAGTATATCCATTATCTTTATAATATTTAATTATGGAAGGTAAGGCTTTAGCTGAATTTTTATTTATATATGTGCAATGCATTAAAATTACAACTACATCTTTATCTTGGTTTTTGCATGCTTTCTTCATTATGCTTTCAGGAGCTAAGTTATGATTTGCACCATCACCACTATCAGTATTCCAATCATATATTTTAAAATTATTTTCATGTAATGTATCTACTAATTTTTGTGTCAATTTATAAGAATTATTATTACATCCAAATGGAAATCTTAGAATATTATATCTTTCTCCAGTAACTTCATATAAAGTTTCTTGCTCTTGTTTCATCTCATCTAAAAAGCCGTCGTTTCCACAATATAACTTATTTCTATTATGAGAGAAACTATGAAGTCCAATACTATGCCCTTCATTTTTTATTCTTAAAATAGTATCCTCTTGTCCTTTGATTTGACAGCCAATAACAAAAAAAGTAGCTGGAACATTTTCTGATTTTAGTGTATCTAAAACTTGAAGTGTAACTTTTCCTCCAGGACCATCATCAAAAGTAAGATAGACAACCTTTTCCTGTACACTATCTTTAGATGAATCTTCATTATTTTCTATAGCTTGTATATTAGTTATAAAAGAGAAAGATAATAAAATAGCCATAGAAAGTGTAGTTAACTTCTTTCTAAAATTTTTTAATTTCATATAAGTATCCTCCTAAAGATTATTATGCTAGTACTAGTATTCCCAAGAATTCAAAGAATACAATGTTTATTATATGGAAATTGAAATTTATATTGAAATAATAATAGATGAGTGATATAATTTAAAAAAAAGAAAATTCATTCTTTAAATTAGTCCAGAGAGGCTCAAAAGAAGTAAAATTATTGTGGAATTATTATAACTTCTCTGGAAATTTATAGAGAAGTTTTTTTTATGCAAAAATACCTTTTAAAATTAGTCCAGAGAGGCTAGAAAAGGAGAAATAAG
This sequence comes from Clostridium sp., assembly GCF_017888565.1. GTDB lineage: Bacteria > Bacillota > Clostridia > Clostridiales > Clostridiaceae > Clostridium. The sequence goes on along the minus strand of NZ_JAGHFX010000005.1, from coordinate 56,367 downwards.
AATTTCTCCTTATTAATAAAAATAGGGAGGTCATTAAATGGCACAATATGTAGAGACAAAAGAGGTTAATACTTTAAGTAATATTAAAAAAGGTTTAATAAAAAGTGTTTTAGGTCTTCAACACTTAATAGCAATGTTTGGAGCAACTGTTTTAGTACCTATAATAACAGGATTAGATCCATCAGTTGCTTTGTTTTCAGCTGGAGTAGGAACTCTTATATTTCATCTATGCACTAAAGGAAAAGTACCTGCGTTCTTAGGATCTTCATTTGCATTTATTCCAGTAATTGGTGTGGTTGCAACTCAATATGGTGATTTAAGATATGCCCAAGGTGGAATGTTTGTAGCAGGATTAATTTATGTTGTAGTTTCATTTATAATAAAAAAAATAGGCGTATCTAAAATAAGAAGTATTTTACCAGCACAAGTTGTTGGCCCTATGATAATAGTTATAGGTGTAAATCTTATTCCAACAGCTTTAGATATGGCTGGAGTAAATTCATTTATAGCTGGCGAAGCAGGTTCAGGAAAATCACTAACAATAGCTATACTAACATTAGGACTAGCTTTATGCATAAAAAGATTTACAAAAGGATTTGTATCACAGTTATCAATAATAATTGCAGTAATAGTTGGATATACATTAAGTTTAGTATTAGGACAAGTTGATATAACTGCAATTCAAAATGCAAGTTTTATAGCAGCGCCAAAGTTTACTTTACCAAAGTTTGATGCGGGAGCAATAATGATAGTAGTTCCAGTTATACTTGCTGTTTTTATGGAACATATAGGCGATATAACAACTAATGGTACTATAGTAGGAAAGAATTTTATTGAAGATCCAGGTTTAAATAGAACTTTGTTAGGTGATGGACTTGCTACTATGACAGCTTCACTTATAGGTGGACCTGCAAATACAACATATGGAGAAAATACAGGTGTATTAGCAATAACTAAAAATTATGATCCATCAATATTAAGATTAACAGCAGTTTTTGCAATAATATTAAGTTTTATAGATAAGTTTGGAGCTGCAATTAGAACAATACCTTCATCAGTTATGGGGGGAATAAGCATAATGTTATTTTCAATGATAGCTTTAGTTGGAGTAAATACAATTAAGAATGAAGGTGTAAAGTTTAATATAAAGAATATTATAGTTATGATAACAATTATATTTATAGGATTATCAGGATTATTTATGCCAAAGGCTATAGGAATAAGTATAACAGAAACTGTAAGTATATCTGGTTTAAGTTTGTCAGCACTTGTAGGTGTTACATTAAATATAGTATTAACAAAAATATTTAAATAAAATAATAAAATAATAAAATAATAAAATAGGCGAAGGTAAGTTGATATATTTACGTTCGTCTATTTTTTTAATTTTAACAAGGTTAAATTATGTTAATATGTGGAAGAATATGATAAAATATATAATTATTAGAATGTAATTTTAAGGAAAAGGTACTGGTGATAATCATGAAAAAAAGAAAAAATAATAGTATTTTCATATTTGCTAGTTTACTTTTAATTATATTAATAATTAAAAGTAATTTTGATAGTGCAATTTCATTATTACTTATCATGTTCTTTATTATTTTATTGTTAATGATTAGATTAATTTATATAAATAAAAAATATGAGAAGCTATATAAATTAGCAAATTCAAACAAGAGAAGATATAGAATGGCTATAGATGCATTAGAAGGTGCAATTTGGGAATGGAATAGTGAAAATAATAAATTATATATGTCTAAAAAAATGCGAGATATCTTAAAAATTAGTAAGGACATAGAGAGTTTTGATGAATGGTTTTCATTTATTGTTGAAGATGAAAGAGAAGATATAAAAATTTTCATTGAAAACATTATACATAATAGAATATTAGATAACTTTATTTTAGAATCATCTATAATAAATTCTTCAGGAGAAAAGCTATTAATTAAAGTGCAAGGAAATGGGAAAATAAGAAATAATATTTTTTATTTATCTGGACTTATTATAGATATAACTGAAAGAAAAAGAATAGAGAATATGAATAAGGTTATAGAAAATAAGAATAGATTAGCTGTAGAGGGTTCTAAAGACATTGCATTTTGGTGGAATGTTAATCAAAATATCATATCAATTGATTATAGTATTAGAGAGTATTTAGAAATAAAAGGAGAAGGAGACGTACTAATCTCAGACAAAAGTTGGCAAAAATTTATAGTAGAAGATGATATTGCCACATATAATAAGCAAATAACTAAGGTTTTAAATTCAAAAAAAGATGAATTTTATTCTATAGAGTATAGAATATTAAGCAAGGATAATAGGGTTGTATGGATTCAAAGTAAAGGGAAAAAGACATTAGAAAGGAATGGAGATTTATTTATTCATGGAGCTCTTTCAGATATAACAGATAGGAAGGAAAGAGAAATTGAAATTAATTATTTAAGCTTCAATGATGAAGTTACAGGAATTCCAAATAGAAGGTTTTTTGTAAGAGAAATTACAAATCATATAAATAATCATCCTAATGAAAAAATAGCATTTATTTTTTTAGATTTAGATAATTTCAAATATGTTAATGATACATATGGTCATGATGCAGGAGATTTACTTTTAATTGAATTTACAAAAATTATAAATAATATGAAAATAAAAGATTCTCTTTTTGCTAGATATGGAGGAGATGAATTTATAATAGTACAATATAATATACAAGGAAAAAATCAAATTAAATATATTTTAGATAATATAATAAAAAAGTTAAGTGATCCAATAATAATAAATGATAAAGAAATTTTTTGTACATTAAGTATAGGAGTAAGTGTTTATCCAATAGATGGAGGCGATATGCCGATTTTATTAAAAAGAGCAGATATGGCTATGTATCTTGCAAAAGTTAATGGAAAAAATAGATATGAGTTTTTTGACATAAAAATATTAGAAATTCTAAATAGAGAATTTGATATAGAAAAGGGATTAAGAGTGGCTGTGGATAATAGTGAAATTAAAATGCTATATCAGCCTAAGATTAAAGTAGATACAGAAGAGGTTATAGGTTTTGAATCTCTTGTAAGGTGGAATAGTAAGTCCTTAGGATTAGTATCACCAAGTGAGTTTATACCAATTGCAGAGAGTTCAGGTCTTATAATACCTATAGGAAAATACATAATAAACGAAAGTTTCAGGAAATGTAAGGAATTAACATTAAGAACTGCCAAGAAGTTTAAAATGGCTATTAATTTGTCAGAGGTTCAAATTAGGGATGAAGATATAGTTTCATTTATATCTGAATCATTAAAGTTTTATGATTTAAGTGCTGAATATATAGAGTTTGAAATTACAGAAAGTATAATAATGAAATCAGCAGAAAAAAATATAAATACATTAGAGAAGCTAAAAGGGCTAGGAGTTTCATTGGCATTAGATGATTTTGGAACAGGATATTCATCATTAAGTTATTTAAGAACCCTACCTATAGATGTATTAAAGATAGATAAAAGTTTTATAGACGGAATAGTTATAGAAGAAAAAAGTGAGTATATAATAAATAGTATTGTTGAACTTTCACACTACTTAAGTCTATTAGTAGTTGCAGAAGGAGTTGAAACTAAAGAACAACTGGATTTCTTAAAGAAAATTAGTTGTGATGTTATTCAAGGATATTATTTTAGTAAACCTGTTGAATTTAATGAAGCTATAAAAATGATTTCTATTTAAGTTAAAGAGTGTCTTTTGACACTTTTTTTTATTATTTTATCACCAAAATAATAGGTGAATCATATTATGTAACTATATTATGCTTTGGAGGTATATATGAAAATAGTTATTGACGATCAATATCATAGTGATGAAAATAATAATAATGAAGATCAATATACTGTAGATGAAAACGGAAATTTGAATTTATTTATTCAAGTTGATGGGGAAGTTGGAGAGAATAATTCTACAAGATCTATTAATAGAGACAACATATGCAATAATCAAGAAGATGAAGAAATAATAGAAAGTGATTTTAGTGAGCAAGTTTTGAGTGAGGAAAAATATGAAAATCCTTATGATAGACTATATTCAAATATAGAAGATAAATTACAAGGTATCTCACAAGATAGCTTACAAGATAACTTAAAATTTAACTCACAAAATAACTTTAATGATTACAATGTAGTTGAGGAAAAGGGTAGGATTGAAATCACATCAAGGTTAGCAAGTAGAGATGGAGTAGAACTTAAGGGGGCAAGGATAAATTTATATTTATTGAATGGGATATCTCCTAAATTGCATGATTCAAAATTCACTGATTCAAATGGAAAAGTAGTATTTGATAATTTAGAAAATGGATGTTATAGGGTTATATCAATAGTAGATAGAAGGTTTTTTGAAAAGCCTTCATACTATACTTGGAATGAAGTTACTATAGATAAAAATAATAAATCAGCAAGTGTATGTGTAGTAAATAAAATAAAACCAACGTATTATAGAAGATAGAATGGAATAAAAATTATTTCTACACTTATAATATGAGCTATCGCGCAATTAAAAATGTAAAATATAGAATTGAATAATGGAGAATAGAATTGCTTACAGTAGTTTTAAAATACTATAAGTTTAAATACTTCATTATGAAATATAAAAAGATTTTAAATTTTACATTAAAGGGCTGTTTATACAGCCTCTTTTTATTTTGAATATAATAAGTATAGACATAAATAAGAATTACTTGTTACAATAAAGGTAATATTTTTATTGGAGGAATACAAATGAATAAGTTAAAATTAAAAGTTCAAAAAATACATAATGAAGCTATAATACCTAATTATGCACATGAAGGAGATGCTGGGCTAGATTTATATTCAGTAGAAGAGGTTAAAATTAATCCATCTGAAACAGCATTGATTAAGACTGGAATAAAGATAGAGTTACCGCCTCAAACTGAAGCGCAGGTCAGACCTAGAAGTGGATTAGCATTAAAGCATGGGATTACCGTTTTAAATACACCAGGAACTATAGATGAAGGATATAGAGGTGAAGTAGGGGTAGTATTAATAAATCATGGGAAGGAAAGCTTTATTGTTGAAAAAGGTATGAAGATTGCGCAAATGGTAGTAAAACCAGTATGGTATGTCGAAGTTGATGAAGTGGAAGAGTTAAGTGAGACTGAAAGAGCAGAAGGCGGCTTTGGGTCAACGGGAAAAAGATAAAAAAGCTTACATGAGATCAAATAAAAATTAAGGGGATGCCACAAGGCATCCCCATTTAAAATAAATTAATTTATAAAAATATACTTATATCTCCTCATTAATTCTTATAATTCAGCTATAAATTTCACAAAGTAAATTTAATTGGATAAATTCTCCCATTCTTCGTAGAGGCTAGCGATTTTTTCTTCTAAATCTTTTATTTCCTTATTAACTCTTTCGCTTTCAGAAGGGTTAGAATAAATTTCTTCAAGGCAAAGTTCTTCTTGTAGTGATAATAACTTTTCTTCCCCGATAGAGATATAATCTTCTATTTTCTTTATTTTTAGCTTTAGAGCTTTTTCTTCTTTTTCAAGTTCTCTTTTTTTCTTTTTTTCATCTTTTAATTGAGTTTTAGTTTTTCCATTTGATAGTTCTTCTAAAACCTCAAATCTATTAGGATTAATTTTCTTTTCTTGATAATAACTATAGTTTCCTAAAAATTCTTTAATGCCATTTTCGTTAAGTTCTAGTATTCTATTAATTACTTTATTTAGGAAGTATCTATCATGAGATATAACCATTAATGTACCATCATAACTTAATAGTGCATCTTCAAGAGCTTCTCTAGACATTATATCAAGATGGTTTGTTGGTTCATCTAATAATAATAAATTAGATCTAGATAACATAAGTTTTAATAAATTGATCCTACATTTTTCTCCACCACTAAGAGTGTTGATTATTTTAAATACATCATCTCCAGTAAATAAGAATGATGCTAATGCACCTCTTAATTTAGATGTGGTTAAATTAGGGAATTCATCCCATACTTCATCTAGAATAGCCTTATCTAGATTTAAATCAGATTGTTCTTGATCATAATATCCAACATTTACGTTTGTTCCAAGAATAACTTTACCACTATCCGGATTTAAATTATCTAAAATAATTTTAAAGAGAGTTGTTTTACCACGACCATTTTCTCCAATCAATGCTACTTTTTCTCCTCTTTTAAGATCTAAGTTAAGATTTGAAAAAAGCTTATTATCTCCATAGCTTTTAGCTAGGTTTTCAATATGAAGAACATCATGACCGCTTTTTACAGAAGTTTCAAATTGAATTTTAGAAGCTTCCTTTTCTTTATCAGGAGCATCTAGTCTCTCCATCTTTTCTAAGGCTTTTTCTCTACTTTCAGCAGCTCTTATGCTTTTCTCTCTGTTAAAGCTTCTAAATTTTTCTATTATTGCTTCTTGTCTTTTAATTTCAGCTTGCTGAAGATTATAAGCTTTAAGCTGAGTTTCATAGTTTTTCTTTCTTTGATCAATAAATTTAGTATAAGGAACATTGTAACAATTAACATGACCATTAATGACTTCAAAGGTATTGTTTGTAACAGCATCTAAGAAAAATCTATCATGTGATATTACTAAAACAGTTCCTTTATAATTTTTTAAATATTCTTCAAGCCATTCTATAGCTTCTAAATCAAGATGGTTGGTTGGCTCATCAAGTAAAATTATATCTGGATTTTTTAATAATAGTTTACAAAGTGAAACCCTAGTTTTTTGTCCACCACTAAGAGTACTTATTGTTTTATCAAAATCTTCTTCTAGAAAACCAAGACCTTTTAATACTCTAGATATTTCACCTTTATATGTGTAACCACCTTTATGAGAATATAAATCTTGAAGGGTAGTGTAATCTTTTATAATTTTTTCGTGATAAGCTGCATTATCCTCATTATAAGGTTCAGCCATTTTTATCTCTAACGAATGTAATCTATCTTCAATATTACGAAGATCTTTAAATACTAAGTTCATTTCATCATATATAGTATTATTTAAATCTAAATCAACATGCTGAGTTAAATATCCTATAGTCCTATTTTTATCTATAAATATTTCACCAGAATCCTGTGATAATTCTTTAGATATTATTTTAAATAAGGTTGATTTTCCTTCTCCATTTCCACCAATAATTCCAACTTTATCACCTTCATTGATTGAAAAGGTGATATCTTTTAGTACATCTCTTATTCCGTAACTTTTCGATATATCTTTGCAACTTAAAACTATCATTTTTTCCTCCTACGCTTATCTTATATATCAAATATATTTAAATTTATAAATTTCTATAATTCCAATTTTATTATACTCTAAGGTGTTAAGCTAATCAAATACGTAAACTTTTATGTTTAGTTCTTAATAGTATTAAAATAATGTCATATGTATATAAGAAAAAGGAGAAGTCTTAGAAATATATTTAATATAAAATTTATAAATTTCAAATAATCTTTATTGCCTTAAAAAAGCTAATCTCTTATTTTTATAAAGAGGCTCACGTTTCGTGAGCCTCTTTTAAACCATTGATTTTACTTACTTAAGGATGTTTTTAAACTTAAATAGAACTTTTATCTATTATTTATATATGCACAAAAATGGAAGCTCGAATTAGAACTTCCATTTTTATTATTTGGATATAGTTTTAAATTTAGGTAAATGATTATCTATAACTAATGAAGGAGTTCCAGAAATAAGAGGTAAGAAGTAGTCTAAAGCTTCTTCTTTTATATGATTTCCTTCATCATTAATTAAATCTATAGGAAAGTATTTAACATTATTAGCTATCTTGTCTGCTTCTACAAGGAAATGAGAAGTAGAATAAGGTGTGCTTGAATCTCTTTTTATAGCAACCATATATCCACTATGCCCTTCAAGTGCAAATTTTAATGCAGAGTATCCAGCTTCAAAAGCTTCCTTTAAATCAACATCTGAAGCGCAATGGATTGCACATCTTTGTAATACGCCTAATTCTAAAGATTTAACTCTAGATGTTATACCAGACTGGATTATTAAGTTCTTTAAGTAAGAACCAACGCCACCTAATTGTGCATGTCCAAATTTATCATGAGATTGTTTTTCAACTTCAGTTATAAATTTTCCCTCAGAATTTCTTATACCTTCTGAAACAACTATAAAAACTTTATTTTTTTCTTGGAATCTTTTTCTAACATCTAAAAGAAATTTTTCTATTTCAAAAGCAACTTCAGGTAAATATATAAAATCTGCAACAGGCTCGCCATTTATTCTTGCAATACAAGAAGAAGCAGCTAACCAACCTGTATCTCTACCCATTGTCTCTAAAATAAATATTCCGTTATTTATATAAACTGATGAATCTAGATATGTTTCAAGTGCAGTTGTTGCAATGAATTTTGCGGCACTACCAAACCCAGGAGTATGATCAGTGTGCATTAAATCATTATCTATTGTTTTTGGAATACCAATAAACTTTATATCTATTCCAGTTTTACTTGCATATTTACCTAGCTTAGCAATAGTATCCATAGAATCATTTCCACCTACATAAAAGAAGGCTTTTATATCATTAATCTTTAATATGTCTAAAAGTTTGTCATATTCTTCACTTGATTCTTCTAAATTTTTCATTTTATATCTACAAGAACCTAAACCAGAAGATGGTGTGTATCTAAATGTATTTATTTCATCATCAGTAAAGGAAGATAATTCGATTATATTTCCATTTAATATACCTTCTATCCCATTTAGACCTGCATATACTTTATCAAATGCACCTAAATCCTTATTTGCATGTAGTAAGCCTACTACACTTGAGTTAATAACAGATGTTGGACCTCCAGATTGAGCAATTATACAATTCGCCATTAAGTTACTCTCCTTTATATAAAACTACAAAATATGATATACTTTATCAAATATCATATACTCTATTTAATAATATACAATAAAATTTGTCTTATTAAAAGTACTTATTTAAAAAAAATAATACATAAATACTATACTTTATAATTATATATAGAGTAGAATTATATAATTTGGAGGGTTTTCTATAAAATGGGATTAAAAGAAGTGATTTTAATAGGAATAGCTATGGCAATGGATGCGCTTGGACTTAGTATAAGTTTAGGGATAAATCCTTTATTAAAAAGAAGAAATAAAATGTGGTTTATCGTTTCATTTGCTTTCTTTCAATTTTTATTTATATTTTTAGGCGGGGTAGGTGGAAGGTTTTTTGATACATATATAGTTGCTATACCTAATTTTATAGGCGGAGTTATAATAGCTTTAATAGGATTCATAATGATACTAGAAGCATTTAAAAAAAATAATAATGATGAGTCAGTTTTAATAAGAAAGTCAATGTATATAATTTTAGGTATGTCAGTTAGTATTGATGCTTTAGTAGTTGGATTTACTGCATTTCATGAAGTTAATGAAATATTATTATTTGTTGATGCTATTTTGGTAGGATTAATAACATTACTTATATGTACAATTGGATTTTTTATGTGTAGATATGCTAGGAGAGTTGATTTTATATGCAAATATGCCGATTTATTAGGAGGAATAATACTATTAGTACTAGGACTTAAAATGATATTTTTTTAATATTTAATATGTAGAGTAATAGTGTTATAATTATATAAAGATTAGAACGTTAGGAGAATAAAATGAGCTGGGAAAATTATTTAAAAGAAAATGGAATTAGAATAACAGCAGGAAGAATTTCAATTTTAAATATAATAGAGTCTTCAGATAAAGGGCTATCAGCAGAAAATATATATTGTGAATGTAAAAAGCAAAATGAAAATTTAAATCTTAGCACTATATATAGAACACTAGAGTTACTTGAAGAAAAAGATATAATTAAAAAAATAAATATAGATGGACCTGCAATATATATATTTAAAAAAGAAAGTCATAAACACACTTTAAAATGTGATGTCTGTCATAAGTGTGTTGAAATACCTTGTCCCATGGAAGAAATAGAAGAAGCTATAAAGGCTAAGGTGGGATTTAGCTTAACAGAACACAAGTTAGAACTTAATGGTATTTGTGATCAATGTAAAAAGAACAAATAGACATTAATATTAATTATGAAATAAATAAAGGTTAATAGCAATTAAATTATAAAAGGGATATTTTCATATGAAGATATCCCTTTTATAATCTAAATTTAAATGTTATTTAAAATTTAAAAATTTATCTAATATTATTACTATAATTAAAGTAAATACTGAAGTAATTGCAATAGTACCTCCTGGAGCACTATTTATATAATACGATAAAAATAATCCCATCAAAATATCAAACATTCCAAAAAATATTGAATATAATAATGTTGTTTTAAATCCTTTTTTTAATTGCATTGCAGTAGCAACAGGAACAATCATTATAGAGGAAATTACAAGTATCCCCATTATTCTTATAGACATTGAAATAGTTGCACCAACTAATATAGTAAAAATATAGTTTATTAATTTTACTTTTATCCCAGCAGTTTTTGCACCTTCTTCATCAAAGGTAATATAAATAAGTTTATTATATAAAAAAATAAGTGCTATTAAGCATATTATTCCTACAATTAATATCATAAATATATCTTGAGTAGAAACAGTAAGAATACTACCAAATAAAAAAGAATTAACTTTAGCAGAAGCTTTTCCACTACTTATAAGTATTATTGCTATACCTAAGCTAAAGGTTAAAACTAAGGACATAACAAGTTCAGCATATTTTTTATAGTATTCTCTTAATAATTCAATAATTATTGCGCAAATAGTCGTAAATAAAAATGCTGTTATAATAGGATTAACCCCTATAACTAATCCTATAGCAACTCCAGCAAAAGAGGAATGTGATAATGTATCACCAATCATTGAGTAGCGTCTAAGCACTAAAAAAAGTCCTATGAAAGGACAAAGTATTGATATTATAAAGCCAGCCATAAAGGCATTTTGCATAAAATCTAATTGAAACATATAATCTACCTTTCTTGATCATAAACTTAAATAGCATCATTTAACTTTAAATTATTATTTCTAAAATTTTTATATTCATCAACTGTAAATAATGTAATATTTCCATTATCAACTTTAAGTATATGAGTCGAATTATTTAAAGCAATATCTATATTATGTTCTATTGATATAATAGTCTTTTTATCCACTTGATTTAGTTTCTTTAAAATATTGTATATTTCAATTTGATTTGCTTCATCAACACCAGTAGAAGGTTCATCGAGAATAATAATATCTGGATTTCCCATTAAGGCTCTAGCAATAAGAACTCTTTGCTGTTGTCCACCTGATAGCATTCCTAAAAGTCTTGCTTCATAATCTTTCATATTTACAGTTTCAAGCATAGAAGAAATATTTATATTATTATTTTTCAAGCCTTTTTTATGACAAGATAAAACTTCTTTTACTGTAATAGGAAATTGTGAGTTAAAAGAATCTAATCTTTGTGGAACATATCCAATAGAATTTGATTGAACTTCAATTGAACCAGATGTTGGTTTTAATAAACCTAGTATTAGTTTTATTAGTGTTGTTTTACAACTTCCATTTTCACCAACTATAGATAAATATATACCTTGAGGTATATTTAAGTTTATATCTTTAAGTAAATATGGTGGCTTATTGGAATATGAAAAACATAAATCTTTTATATTAATCATAAAAAAAATCATCTCCTAAATAGTCTAGAATTATTATATATGAAAATGCGAATGGTTTGCAACAATAACTTTAAATATATTATTGATTTACTTGTTATTTGTATTATTGACACAAATTTAAAATGTAAAGCAGTTTACTTTCAGTATTTCATTTCTTAATTATTTTATTCTGTTGATTTATATTATGAATAAAACATATAATATAGGTAAGTTATTAAAACTAAAGTAAAGATTTTGGAGGAATATACATGGATTTTTCAAGTTTAGTATTAATGGAAAAGGATAAAGATACGGGATTTATAACTAAGGAGCTTGGGAGTTTTCAAGTTTCAGAGGGAGCTTTATATGTAAAAAAACTTTTTGTTGTTAACGAAGTTGTAAATTTATATTTTGATACAAATAAAGATGTAGAAGAATGGGAATACTCAGCAATATACGATGTTTTTAATTATGATGCCTTTATAAAAGAAGAATTTGAAATTGAGGATATGTTAGATGAATATAATCCTACATTTTTAATAAAATTTAAATATGTAGATGATTATGAGGTTATGAAGGAAAGAATAACAAGATGTGTAGAATTAATTGAAGATTCTATGGAAAATGTTTTTAAGGATATTGTAGGAAAAGAAGAAGAATATAATTAGAAGGGAGGGCCTAAAAAAGATTAGGCAAAAAAATATGAGTGAATCAAAGGGATTGAAAAAAAGAGAAGAAATCGAAGATAAATATAAGTGGAAGGTAAATAAAATATTTTCAACTGATGAGGAGTGGGAGAAAACATTTGAAGAATTAAAAAAAGAGGCTCCATCACTTAAAGATTTTGAAGGAAAGTTAAATGATGAAGAAAATATTTTAGCTTACTTGAATAAATATGTGGATTTAGGAATAAAGGCTGAAATAGTATATGTATATGCTCATTTAAAATGTGATGAAGATACTTCTAATCCTAAATATCAAGCTATGATGAATAAGGTAGATTCTTATATGGCTGAATTTGCATCATATACAGCATATTTTGTACCAGAAATATTGTCATTAGAAGATAATTTTATAAGAAATGCTATAAACAGTAATGAAAAATTAAAGATGTATTCATTTATGTTTGAAGATATACTAAAAGAAAAACCTCATATTTTAAGTAAAGAGCAAGAAGAATTATTAGCACAAGTTTCAGATTGTTTAGACGCTCCAGATTCAATTCACAATATGCTTACAAATGCGGATATGAAATTTGGAAACATAGTTGATGAAGATGGTGAAAAAGTAGAGTTAACTGAAGGGAATTATTCAGGATTTATAAAAAGTAAAGATAGAAAAGTAAGAGAAGAAGCATTTAAAACATTATTTAAGTCATATAAAGATTTAGAAAATACTTTTGCAACTACATTAACAAGTTCAATAAAGAACTTTAATTTTAGTGCAAAAGTTAGAAAATATAACTCTGCACTAGAAGCTTCATTAAAGCCAAATGATATACCTCTAGAAGTTTATAAGAATTCTGTAAAAACTATAGATGAAAATTTAAATTCTCTTCATAGGTATGTAGCATTGAAGAAGCAGCTACTAGGATTAAATGAAATGCATATGTATGATTTATATGTTCCAGTTATTGAAATACCAAAAGAACATATAGAATTTAATAATGCTGTAGATATGGTTTTAGAAGGGTTAAAACCATTAGGAGATGAATATTTAAATATTTTTAAAAGTGGAGTTGAAGAAGGCTGGATAGATATATATCAAAACAAGGGTAAAAGAGGAGGAGCTTATTCTTGGGGTGGATATAAAACAATTCCATATGTTTTATTAAACTATAATTATGAGTTACATGATGTATCCACTTTAGCCCATGAAATGGGTCACTCTATTCATTCTTATTATTCAAGAAAAGAGCAACCATATATTTATGCAGGATACACTCTGTTTTGTGCAGAAGTAGCATCAACTACTAATGAAGCACTTTTAATACATCACTTAATAAATAAAGAAACTGATAAGAAGAAAAAGTTGTATTTAATAAATCAAGAATTAGAGCAAATAAGAACAACTGTATTTAGACAGCTTATGTTTGCAGAATTTGAATTATATACACATGAAAGTTTAGAAAAGGGAATACCTTTAACAGCTGAAGATTATAATAAAACATGGCATGACTTAAATGTTAAATACTTTGGACCAGATATGATAGTTGATGAAGAAATTAATATTGAGTGGGCAAGAATACCACATTTTTATTCTGATTTCTATGTTTATCAATATGCTACTGGGTATGCTGCAGCATCAGCTTTTGCAAAATCAATACTGGAAGGAAAAGAAGATGCAGTTCCTAAGTATATAGAATTTTTAAAGAGTGGAGGTAGCAATTATCCAATAGAAATTTTAAAGAAAGCTGGAGTTGATATGACTACTTCAAAACCTTTAGAAGCAACTATAGAGAGGTTTAATGAACTTTTAGATATGCTTGATAAAGAAATTAATTAAATTATTAATATTTGATAAGCAATTGGTAAACTAATTACCAATTGCTTATTACTATTTAAATGATAGGGGGATATATGTGGAGAAGTTTGAAAAAGTATTTTTTAATTCAATAACTAAGGAATTAAAATTCTTTATGAGAGATTATTATAGTAATTTTCATAATAAAAATAAATGGATAGGTTTATTAGATTTAGATGAAGTAATGGTTGGGGTTATAGTAGTGAAGGATTCAGATGAAGAAGTTGACTTTAATGAAGCAAGAGAATATTTAGCAAAATCATTAAACAAGCCATTTATATTAAACTTAATAATTCTAACTTCTGGAGAATATATAAATTATGGAGAAAGTAATTATAATAAATTAATTTTTTCTTTAAAAGAAAGAAGAATAATATATTGTAGTAATGGATCTAAAGCATTTATTCCAATTATAGATTATATAGTAAATATAGATAGTAAAAGAAAGATAAGCTTTAAAGAATATAAAGTTACATATACAATAATTATTTTAAATATTCTATTATATTTAGTCGAAGTTATTAAATCACGAAATTTAATTGATATAGATATTTATACTCTAATTCAAATGGGTGCAAAAGTTAATGTCTTAATCAATAGTGGGGAAATATATAGATTATTAACATCTGCTTTTTTACATGGTGGAATAATACATATTTTCTTTAATATGAGTGCTCTTAGTATTATAGGAAGAGAAGTCGAAGCTGTATATGGGAATAAAAGATATATAGCAATTTATATTATATCGGCTTTAGGTGGATCTGTGGTGAGTTATTTATTTAAGCCTAATAGTATATCTGTAGGTGCATCAGGAGCAATATTTGGACTTTTAGGAGCAATGCTTATATTTGGATTAAAAGAAAGAGATAAAATTGGAAAGCAATATTTGAAGAATATATTAGAAACTATAGTATTGAATGTTATTATAGGTATAACTATTCCGAATATAGATAATTTTGCTCATTTAGGCGGATTAATTATTGGAGCACTAACTTCTTTAATATTATTTAAAAATAAAAATCTTAAGATTAATTAGTTAATATTTAGTAAACAATATTTATAAATTAAAAATAAGTTTTAAAATTTGTTGTATAATTATTGGTATTAAATTCTAGGAGTGATGTAATTGACAAATAAAAAAAATAGAAATGAATTTATATTAGCAGCTATTTTTACTTTAGTATTAATAATAACTGCTATATACTGTTTTGCAATAAGAGATGTAGAAAAACTTTTTAGAATAGGACTTACCTTTGTAACTATAGTAGGAGCATATTTATTATATATAAAGAGCTTTCTTAAAGGGTCTAGAATTATATATTATATGAACATGAGTTTTATATTTTTATCAATGTATTTAGCAAGTGTCTGGAACTTTTATTCAATAACTAATTATGATAAATTCTTGCATTTATTATCTGGCGCTATACTAGCTATAATTGGATATGTTTTATTTTTATATTTAACTAATGAAAAATCAAGAAAAGAAATGAATCCTTTAATTTCAGTTATATTTGTTATACTATTTGCAACAGCAGCAGCAGGAGCATGGGAGATATGGGAGTTTACAACAGATTCATTATTTGGACTTAAGGCTCAAAATGGCAGTTTAAACGATACTATGTGGGATATAATTTCTGGAACTGTAGTTGGAATAATAACAGCTATTCCTATATATATGTATAGTAAAGGGAAAGATATAAAAATAATAAAATATATAATAGACGATGTAGAAAAAAGTAGAAAATAATTTATATTAAATAAATTAATATAAATTAAGTATAGATTATAAAGATTATTTTTTAAAAGTAATCTTTATAAAGTTACTTTAAAAACTCTACATAATAAAATTTATATAATGATTTTTAAATGTTTTCAAATTTTTAAAATAATATATAGCTGTGTATAAAATTATTAAATCAATAATTTTATGGAATATTAAAGAAAAATATAGTAAAAAATACTCCAATAATGTATTATATATATTATTGGAAATTAAAGGAGTTGGGGCCGATGTTAGGAAGAGAATATGTTAATAAAGTTATTACTGAAGTAGAAAAAAGAAATAATGGCGAAAAAGAGTTTTTAGCAGCAATTAAAGAAGTACTTAGTTCTTTAGTGCCAGTATTCGACAAGCATCCTGAATACATAGAAGAAGGAATATTAGAAAGAATTGTTGAACCTGAAAGACAAATATTTTTTAGAGTGCCATGGATAGATGATGAAGGAAGGGTTCAAATTAATAGAGGATTTAGAGTACAATTTAATAGTGCAATTGGACCTTATAAAGGTGGATTAAGATTCCATCCATCTGTAAATCAAAGTATAATAAAGTTTTTAGGTTTCGAACAAATATTTAAAAATTCTTTAACAGGCTTACCTATAGGTGGGGGTAAGGGTGGATCAGATTTTGACCCTAAAGGAAAATCTGATAGAGAAGTAATGAGATTTTGTCAAAGTTTTATGACAGAATTATGTAAGCATATAGGCCTTGATACAGATGTACCAGCTGGAGATATTGGAGTTGGTGCTAGAGAAATAGGATACATGTATGGATATTATAAGAAAATTAGAAATGCAAATGATCAAGGGGTTTTAACTGGAAAAGGCTTAACTTACGGTGGAAGTTTAGCTAGAAAAGAAGCTACAGGTTATGGGTTAGTATATTTTACTGAAGAAATGCTAAATGATAATAACTTAAGTTTTAAAGATAAAACTGTGGTTATATCAGGCTCAGGTAATGTTGCTATATATGCTTGCGAAAAAGCAACAGAGTTAGGGGCTAAGGTTGTAGCTTTAAGTGATTCAAATGGATATATTTATGATGAAAATGGAATAAATTTAGATATAGTTAAAGAAATTAAAGAAGTAAGAAGAGGTAGAATAAAAGAATATTTAGAATCTAATCCAAATGCTAAGTATGTAGAAGGGGTTGGGGAGATTTGGAAAATTAAGTGTGATATTGCACTTCCTTGCGCAACACAAGGAGAATTAGATAGAAAATCGGCAGAAATATTAATTTCAAATGGAGTAAAAGTTGTTTCAGAAGGTGCTAACATGCCAACAGATTTAGATGCAATTGAATTACTTCAAAAATCAGGAGTTATGTTTGGACCAGCAAAAGCTGCTAATGCAGGTGGAGTTGCATGCTCTGCTTTAGAAATGTCTCAAAATAGCATGAGATTAGCTTGGAGTTTTGAAGAGGTTGATTCAAAACTTAAAGACATTATGAAAAACATATATAAGAACTCTAAAAGTGCTGCAGAAAAGTATGGAGAGCCGGGAAATATATTAATGGGAGCAAATATAGCTGGATTTGAGAAGGTTGCAGATGCTATGTTAGCTCAAGGAATCGTATAATCTCAAAAATAGAAACCCCTATTTGAAGATTATTAATAAGGAGTCACTTAGTTTTAAGTTAATACTTATATCTAAGTGACTTTTATATTTTATTAGTATAAATTTTATTAATAAAAGTGATATATAAACAATATATTTATTTAGGGTAAAAAATTAGGGAATTATTACATAAGCATATTAATTATATCTTTATTTATATAGGATAAAATAACATATATAAATAATTATTTGATATTTGATAAACTGAAAGTAATTAAAATATATAAATAGAGTTATTATTTTAGCAACTCATATATATAATTAACAATATATAACTATGATTTTTATAACATACTAAATAAATATATTAGCTTTTTAATATATTTATAGTTTTGATTACTTAGATTATTAATTGAAGCACGTAGGGGTAATATAATATTAATGAATTTTTAAGATTTCTACACTTGATTTTTTACCCCTATTAGAATATATTTAATAAAGATGTCAAAGATAATGTTCAAAAATAGTAATATAAGGAAATTTTCCTTTGTTTATAGGAGTGGATGTAATGGAAGAAGTTATTTTTACTGTGACAGGCGTATTTCAGATTGTTGTCTTTGCAATAATGATGTATTATTTTATACTAGCTTTTTTTGGATTAAAAAGAAAAGCTGAAAAGAAGAATTATACACCTACAAAGAAGTTTGCAATGATTGTTGCAGCTCATAATGAGGAAGTTGTTATTGGAAAGTTAATAGAAAGTATGCTGAATCAGGATTACCCGAGAGAGCTTTTTGATGTTTTTGTTATTGCAGATAATTGTGATGATAACACTGCAAAAATAGCAAGAAAATATGGAGTCTATGTTTATGAGAGATTCAATAAAGAGCAAAAGGGTAAAGGATATGCATTAGAATGGATGTTTGATAAAATATTCAAAATGCAGAAGAAATATGATGCAGTTGCAGTATTTGATGCTGATAATTTAGTGTCAAAAAATTGGTGTAAAGAAATAAATTCAAAGATGTTAGAAGGTTATAAAGTAGTACAAGGCTATATAGATAGCAAAAATCCTAATGACTCATGGATAGCTACTTCTTATTCAATAGCATTTTGGACACAAAATAGAATGTATCAATTAGCAAGAGCAAATGTTGGACTATCAAATCAAATTGGTGGAACAGGATTTGCTATAGACACAGATATTTTAAAGAAGTTTGGTTGGGGAGCTACATGCTTAACTGAAGACTTAGAGTTTAGTTGTAAATTAGTTTTAAATGGCGAAAAAGTAGGTTGGGCTCATGATGCAATAATTTACGATGAAAAACCATTAACGTTAAAACAATCATGGGTACAAAGAAGAAGATGGATGCAAGGATTTACAGATGTAGCATCTAGATATTTTATTAAACTTATTAAGAAAGGTATTAAAGAAAGAAAATGGTTTGTTTTAGATTGTGCTCTATATGTTATACAGCCGTTCTTTACTTTAATGATTGGTATATCAGCAGTACTAAGCTTTATTCAAGGCATGAGCCCAGAAGGACTTAATATATTTTTAATTAGTTATTTAACAGGAGATGTTTTCTTTAAGGTTATTGGTATTATGCAATTTTTAATTACTCCTTTAATTATGAGATTAGATAAAAAAATATCACCTGGACTTTTTGCAATGCTTATATTCTATTCTTTAAGTGTAATTATATTACCTATATTTGCTACAAAGGCGGAAAATTATGCAACAGTTTTATTGATAGACATAGTTTATAATTTAGCATTCTTATTAGCTACAGCATTATTCTTAGGTAAAAAGAAGCTTATTTTATTCTTTAGATTCTTATTATATTCATTATATACATTAACATGGATACCAATTACAATAGAAGGTATAATAAGAAAGAATAATAAGGAATGGAATCCAACTAAGCATGTTAGGAATATAGAAATTTGTGATGTTCAGTAATGAAAGAGCTGTTATAAAACTACAAAAATAGTTTTATAACAGCTCTTTAAATATGTAAAGAAGAGTATAAATATATTTAATTTTAAAATTTTTAATTCTTTTACGAACGTTTGTTTGACTTTTTTGCTATAAAGATTTATATTTTTATTTATAAGTTAATTATGATAAAATTAAAAAGATTATATAGGTTAGAATAAAGCTTTAAAATTTAAATAAATTATATAAGCAATTGGCATTATAAAATAAAGTAAATATTTTAGTAACTTATATAAAAAATATTGGTATATATGATTTCAATTTAAATTTTTCTCAAATAAGTATGTTGATTATTTAATATACAATTACTTTAATTATTTAGATTAATAATTGAATCATATATATATTGAATATGTATGGTTAAACTAATTAAATGATCTTGGTTTGACGTATTAATAGTGATTTTGGAGGTTTGTATGAACGAAGATTTAATGAAAGGATATGATGTTACTGATTTAACTTCCTTAGAAAAACTAGAGCCAGTTAGAATAAGACCGGGGATGTATATAGGATCTACAGGAACAAAGGGATTGCATCATTGTGTTTGGGAAGTTTTAGATAATTCCATAGATGAAATATCTAATGGGTATGGTGATAAAGCAACAATTGTAATAAATAAAGATAGAAGTATTACTGTTATCGATAATGGAAGGGGAATTCCAACAGGTATCCATCCAACTAAAAAGAAATCAGGAGTAGAGATGGTTTTTACAGAACTACATACTGGGGGAAAGTTTAATAATAAAAACTATAAAACTTCTGGTGGATTACATGGTGTAGGAGCAGCTGTTGTGAATGCTTTATCATCATGGTTAGAGGTTGAAGTACATCAAAATGGGAATATATATAAGCAAAGGTTTGAATATGCTTATGATAAAGAGCTAAAGAGAGAAATGCCAGGTACACCTGTAACTAAGCTTGAGATAGTTGGAAAAACTAAAGACACAGGTACTAAAGTTACTTTTATGCCAGATAAAGAAGTTTTTTCGAGTGTTGACTTTAAAGTTGATGTAATAGATGAAAGATTACAGGAATTAGCATTTCAAAATAAAGGAATACATCTAGAATTAATAGATTTAAGGAAAGAAGAAGAATTTAGAAAAGAATACTATTCTGAAAGAGGACTTTTAGATTTTATAGAATATTTAAATGAAAGTAAGACTATACTCCATCAAGTTCCAATTTATTTTGAAGGAGAAAGGGTAGTTAATAATATACAAATGTTTGGTGAATTGTGTGTTCAATTTACAGATTCATCAACAGAAAATATAGCTAGTTACGTTAATAATATTCCTACTACAGAAGCAGGGACTCATGAAACAGGATTTAAAACAGGAATGACTAGAGCTTTTAAAGAAGGTGCTAAAAAACTTGGACTTGTGAAGGAAAAGGATAAGGATTTTGAAGGCGACGATTTAAGAGAAGGTATGACTGCTATAGTAAGGATTAAAATAACTAATCCTATGTTTGAAGGTCAAACAAAGACTAAACTAGGTAGTACTGAAGCATATACTATGATGAATGATTTAGCATATACTAAGTTTAGTGAATGGATAGAAGATAATAAAGAAGTTGCAACTATGCTTATAAATAATGCACTTCAAGCAGCTCAAAGAAGAGAAAAGATTAAAAAAATAAACGAAGCTGAAAAGAAAAAGGTAGGAAAAGGTGCTGCGCCACTTGCAGGTAAAGTAGCTGTTTGTACTTTAAAAGATAATACAGTAAATGAATTTATAGTAGTTGAGGGAGATTCAGCTGGTGGTTCTGCAAAACAAGCAAGAGATAGAAGATTCCAAACTATAATGCCTTCAAAAGGTAAGATAATGAATACGGAAAAACAAAAGCTAGAAAATGTTTTAGCTTCAGAGGAATTAAAAATATTTAATACAGCTTTAGGAACAGGAACTTTAGATAACTATAAAGAAGAAGATTTGAAGTATGATAAAATAATAATAATGAGTGATGCTGATGTAGATGGATACCATATAAGAACTTTATGGATGACATACATATATAGATATATGAGACCTTTAATAGCAAATGGACACTTATATTTAGCACAACCACCACTATATAAAGTATATAAATCAGTAAAAGGAAAAGAAGTTCATAAGTATGCTTATAGTGATGAAGAACTTGAAAATGTAAAGAAAGAAATTGGTAAAGGTGCACTTATACAAAGATATAAAGGACTTGGTGAAATGAATCCAGATCAGTTATGGCAAACTACATTAAATCCAGAAACAAGAACTTTACTTCAAGTAACTATTGAAGATGCTGCTAAAGCTGAAAAAATGGTTTCTCTACTTATGGGGGATATAGTTGAACCAAGAAAAACTTATATGTATAAATATGGAGAATTTTAATTATAGGATGGAGAAAAAATATGGCGAAGAAAGTTAATGATATACCAAGGGATAATAATATAATTAGAGTCCCTTTAGAGGAGGCAATGCCTGATAACTATTTGCCCTATGCTATTGAAGTTGCAAAGGATAGAGCATTGCCTGATGTTAGGGATGGATTAAAACCAGTTCATAGAAGAATATTATATGGAGCATATCAGCTAAAAGCATTTCCAGATAGACCTTATTATAAGTCTGCGAGAATAGTTGGAGATATTTTAGGTAAATATCATCCACATGGTGATACATCAGTTTATGATGCGATGGTTATAATGGCTCAAAATTTCTCAACTAGAGAAACACTTATAGATGGTCATGGTAACTGGGGCTCTATGGATGGTGATGGAGCAGCAGCTATGAGATATACAGAAGCAAGACTTGCTCCAATTGCTATGGAGATGCTTAGAGATATAGATAAAGATACTGTTGATATGGTGCCAAACTATTCTGATAGTGAAATGGAACCAAAGGTGCTTCCAAGTAGATATCCTAATCTTTTAGTTAATGGTACATTTGGAATTGCGGTAGGCCTTGCGACTAATATTCCTCCTCATAATTTAGGAGAAGTTACGGATGGAGTACTAGCATATATAGATAATTCAGAAATAACCACTAAAGAACTTATGAATTATGTAAAGGGACCAGACTTACCTACTGGTGGAATATTAATAGGAGAAAATTCTATTCTTTCAGCCTATGAAACTGGAGAAGGTAAGGTAACTTTAAGAGCTAAAACTAATATTGAAAGACTTGAAAATGGAAGAGTTGGAATAGTAATAACGGAGTTTCCTTTTAGAAGAAATAAAGCAAAACTTCTTCAAACTATATCTGAAATGACTGGAGATAAAAGACATTCTAAGGCGCTAGAATCAATAGTTGATATTAGAGATGAATCAGATAGGAGTGGAGTAAGAGCTGTTATAGAGTTAAGAAAAGCTGCCGATGAAGAAGTAGCAGATAAGGTTTTAAAATATTTATTTAAAAGAACAGATCTTCAATGTAATTTAAGCTTTAATATGGTAGCTCTGGCAGATGGAAAACCTCAAACAATGGGGATAAAAACTATAATAAAGCATTATGTAAACCATCAAAAGGAAATAGTAACAAGAAGAACTATAAAAGAATTAGCTATTGCAGAAAAAAGATTTCATATAGTTGAAGGGTTTATTAAAGCAATAGATGTTTTAGATGAAATTATTAAAACAATAAGAGAATCTAAATCTAAGAAAGATGCAGGAGTAAATCTTATAAGTAAATTTGGATTTACAGAAATACAAGCAGAAGCAATCTTAGAATTGATGTTATATAGATTAACTGGACTTGAGATAAAAGTATTCCAAAAGGAATATGCTGAATTAGAAAAAACTATAAAAAAACTTAAAAAGATATTATCAGAAGAAAAAGAACTTCTAAAAGTAGTAAAAAATGAATTAAAAGAAGTAGCAGATAGATATAGAAATCCTAGAAAAACATCTATTATTAAAGATGATAATGAAGCAAAAATAGATGTTGAAGAGCTTATAGTAGTAGAAGATGTTATGATAACACTTTCTAAGGACGGATTTATAAAAAGAATACCACTAAAGACATTTAATAGACTTAATGCAAAGGCAGAAGATATTGAGTATAGAGAAGGTGATGAATTAAAGTTCTTATTTAAATCTAATACTACGGAAAGCATTCTTTTATTTACAAACAAAGGAAATATGTATCAGACTAAAGGTATAAATGTTCCAGAAGGTAAATGGAAAGAAAAAGGTGAGAAAGCAGATAATATAATAAGAACTTTAAACCTTGAAGAAGAAAATATTATATTTGCAACTTCAGTAACTTCATTTATAACAAGTAAATATATTCAATTTATAACATCAAGAGGTGGAATTAAGAGAAGTGCATTAGATAAGTTCCAAACAAGCTATACAAAATTACAAGCTATAAAGCTTAAAGATTTTGAAGAAGTTATAGATGTTATATTATTAGATCAAGAAGAAGTAAAAGAATTTATAAGCTTTGAAACAAAAGAAGGATTATCATTTAGCCTACAAATTCCTGAAATAGAAGATTTACCTAGAAATATATTGCCGACAATAATGTTTGATTTATCAAATAAAGATGAAATAATAAAAGTTGAATATAGTGAAACTATGGAGTTTGTTAATTTTTCTATAGGAATAACTTCAAAAAGAACCATAAAAGGCTTTAACAGTATTAAGAAAAATGATAATTTGAAAGTAAATACAGATTCCTTAAGTAATGTATTAATGTTTACGAATAAGGGGAAAGTGTTTAAAGTACCATCATTCTTATTATCTGGAGTAAGTAAGGGAGAATTACCATTAAATAAAATTGTAGATAATATAGAAAAAGATGAAAAAGTAATAAAAGTATTTTCTTTAAAAACTTTTGAAGATAATAAATTTATTTACTTCTTTACAAGAAGAGGAATGGTTAAAAAGACTGCTTTAACAGAGTTTGATGGCAATTATTCAACACAAATAACATATAAATTTAAATATGAAAATGATGAGTTAATATCAGTTGAATTATATGATGAGTGCCAAGTTGAGATGCTTATTATAACTAAAAAGGCAATGGGGATAAAATTCTCTTCTGAAAATGTAAATACTATGGGGAAAGTTGCTTCAGGAGTTACAGGAATAAGTTTAAAAGAAAATGATGAAGTAATTTATGGTGCTTTAATAGGCACACAAAGTAGAGATAATACAAAGGAAGTTGCCTTAACATCTACGGATAAAATAATTTTAGTTTCTAAAAATAAAGAAAAGAAGGAAGTTGAGCTTGAAGATATAAAGCTTCAGAATAGAGCAGGCAAAGGAAGTAGCATAATGACAATATCTTTAGAAGATGAAATAAAAGAAATTATTTAATTATGGAGGGATTGTAGAATGAAAGTAGCAATTTTATTAGCAAATGGGTTTGAAACTTTAGAAGCTTTAACTGTTGTTGATATCCTAAGAAGAGCAGAAGTAGAATGTCATACATTTTCATTAGAAGATAAAGAAGTAAAAACATCCCATAATATAATAGTTAAAGCTGATAAAAATATAATGGATGAAGAAATAAAAAAATATGATTTTTTAGTTTTACCAGGTGGTATGCCAGGAGCTAAAAATTTAAGAGATAGTGAACGAGTTATAGAGTTAATAAGAGAGTTTAATTCTAAAGATAAATGGATTTGTGCAATTTGTGCAGGACCAATAGCTCTAGGTAAAGCAGGAATAACAGATGGTAAAAGTATGACATGTTATCCTGGTTTTGAAGACCAAATAGGTAATAGCAATTATAAGGAAGATTTAGTAGTTGTAGATGGTAAAATGATAACAGGCAAAGGACCAGCTGCAGCAATTCCATTTGCTTTTGAAATATTATCAGTAATTTCAAAAGATAAGGCAGAGTCTATAAAGAGCGGTATGTTATTTAAATAGTTTTGTCTTAGGAGGAAAAATGAAAGAAAATTGGATACTAGTAAATAAAAAAGAGGGCTTTTTAAGGCTCTCTAATTCTATAAATGAAAACCCATTAGTACTAAGACTTCTTGCAAATAGAGGGATTGATACTTTTGAAGAAGCTAATAGATTTTTAAATGGAACAATAAATGATTTTTATGATGGATATCTAATGGCTGATATGGAAAAAGGAGTAAGCATTATAAAAAATGCTATTTTAAATAATAAAAAAATAATTATTTATGGAGATTACGATTGTGATGGAGTAATTAGTACGACTATATTTTACAAAGCATTAAAAAATGTGGGAGCAAATTATAGTTATTATATTCCAAATAGAGAAGATGAAGGCTATGGAATGCATAGTGGAAGAATAAAAAAGCTAAAAGAAGAAGGGTATGAAGTAATTCTGACTTGTGATAATGGTATATCTGCATTTGAGCAAGTAGATTTAGCTAAAGAACTTGGTATGGAAATAGTAATTACTGACCATCATGATATACCAATTAGAGAAAATGATAAGGGTGAATTAAAAGAAACAATACCTAGTGCAGATGCTGTAATAAATCCAAAGAGAAGTGATTGTCAATATCCATTTAAAAAACTTTGTGGAGCTGGAGTAGCACTAAAATTTTCTAAGTGTTTATATGACGAGTTTAAAATTGATGAAGAAAAGTTTTTAGATTTAATACAGTTTGCTGCTATTGCAACAGTTTGTGATGTTGTAGATTTAGTTGATGAAAATAGAATTATTGTTAAAAAGGGATTGGAGTTATTAAATGAAACAAAGAACTTTGGTGTACAAGAATTGAAAAAGTCAACTGGATTAAGTGATAAAAAAATTGAAGAATATCATTTAGGTTTCGTAATTGGTCCATGCATAAATGCTACAGGAAGGTTAGAAACAGCAGATTTATCAGTTGAATTATTAATAACAGAAGATATTAATAAGGCTAAAGATTTGGCAAATCAATTAAGTGAATTAAATACAATAAGACAAGAACTAACTAAAGAAAGTTCTGAGAAAATTATTGAAAAAATAGAAAGTGAAAAAAAGAAAGAAGAAAAAGTAATAGTTGTATATGATGGTACTATACACGAAAGTATTGCAGGAATAGTGGCAGGTAGAGTAAAAGAAAGATATAATATGCCTTGTATAGTTTTAACTAAAGGGAAGGAAATGCCTAAAGGATCTGCAAGGTCAATAGAGGGATATAACATATTTGAAGAGCTTAGTAAATGTAGTGAGCTTTTAGAAAAGTTTGGTGGACATCCAATGGCCGCAGGTTTATCTCTTAAAGAAGAAAATATAATTCCTTTAAGAAATAAGTTAAATAATATATGTAAGTTATCTGATGATGATATTATTCCAGTTGTTAAGATAGATTCACCTCTTGGATTAAATTATCTAAGTGAAGACTTAATAAATATTATTGAAAGCTTAAGACCTTATGGAAAAGGAAATTCTAGTCCTTTATTTGCTGTTAAAAATGTTAATATAGAAAGAATATGGTTACTAGGAAAAGAAAAGAATTTTCTGAAGCTTAGATTTAAATTTGAATCTAATGGAAGATTTTTATATATAGATGGAGTGAGTTTTGATAAATTAGAAACTTTTAAAGAAGAAGTAATAAATAAATATGGGGAAGAAGAATTTATTAGAGCTTGTGACAGTAGTTATATAAATATAAAGGCAGATTTGATTTATTATCCTAATATTAATGAATTTAATGGTAAAAGAAACATTCAACTTATGATAAAAAATATAAGAATAAACTAACAAGGAGTTACCTTAATATGATATAAATCACGTTAAGGTAACTCCTTTTATTTAGGTTAAATTAACATATGAAAACTATTTTAATCCGTTTTCATATTGTTCTACCATTCTTTTAACCATTTCTCCACCAACACTTCCGCATTGTTTTGAAGATAAATCTCCATTGTAATCAGAGAATGGTACTCCCATTTCGTTAGCTACTTCATTTTTGAATTTAGCTAATCCATTTTTTGCTTCTGGTATTAAACTTCTGTTACTTGCCATGATTTTTACACCTCCTTGTCTCTTTTGTAATTATAGCTTGTGTATATTTAAAAAAAATATGATATGTAACTTTAGGTAATTGGACATAATAGTGGAAGAGATAATTTTTTTATAATAAATTAAATAACATTTAATTTGTTTTGAATAATATGATATTATTTAAGGAGAAAAAACAATTAAAGATTATAGCTAAAAGTAAATAGATTATAAAATAATTTGACTTTTTTGAATTATAATATATAAAACTGTTTGAGAGTTTTATTCCAAAATTATCAATTGTCAATTAAATAAGTGGGGTGTTTAAATGAGTAAATATAAAATAATAATGACTGGGGGAGGAACAGCAGGCCATGTTACTCCTAATTTAGCATTAGTACCAAGATTAAAAGAAGAAGGCTTTGATATAAAATACATAGGAAGTAAAGATGGAATAGAAAAAGAAATAATAAAAGATGCTAAAATACCTTATTATGAAATTTCGTCAGGGAAGCTTAGAAGATATTTTGATATTAAAAATTTTACAGATCCTTTTAAAGTTATGAAGGGGGTTGTAGAAGCTAATAGAATTATTAAAAAAGAAAAACCAGATATAATATTCTCTAAGGGTGGATTTGTTGCGGTTCCAGTTGTAATAGCAGCCTCTATGAAGAAAATTCCGGTTGTATCACATGAATCAGATTTAACTCCAGGCTTAGCCAATAAGCTATCAGCACCATTTTGTTCAAAATTATGTGTTACATTTAGAGAAAGTTTAAATTATATAAAGGAAGGTAAAGGCGTATTAACTGGAACACCAATAAGAAAAGAAATTTTAAGCGGTAGTGCAATTAAAGGAAAACAGATATGTAGTTTTGATGATGATAAGGAAATTTTATTTATTATTGGAGGAAGTTTAGGTGCTAAAAGTATTAATGAGGAAGTAAGAAAAAATATTAAAAGCTTATTAAAAAGCTTTAATATTATTCATATATGTGGAAAAGGTAACTTAGATAAAAAACTAAACAATTTAAAAGGATATGTGCAATATGAGTATGTTAAAGATGAACTTCCACATTTATTAAAAGCAGCTGATTATGTAATATCTAGGGCAGGTGCTAATGTTATATTTGAATTACTAGCATTAAATAAACCAACTCTTTTAATTCCATTATCTAAAAAGATAAGTAGAGGAGATCAAATATTAAATGCTAAATCTTTTGAGAAGGAAGGATACTCAGTAGTCCTTGATGAAGATGAAATGATGGAAAATAAAGAAATGTTACTTACAAAAATTAATGAGTTAAAAGAAAAAAGTAGTGGTTTAGTAAAAAATATGAAAAAAAGTGGTATAACTAATGGTGTAGATGCGATTTTAGGAGTAATTAACCAAAGTATAGAGTTAAACAAGTAAAATAAGAATTTTTTTAATTGAAAAGGATATATTGAAGTAATATGGCTTGTATAAAACTTGCAAAAAAAAAATAGTGTTATATAATAAAATAGTGAGTAAAAATACAGGTAATATATATCCAGCAATGTGACTTAATTTAGTCAAAGGATGAGGTGATGTAATTATGAAGAAAATTTCTATTATCTATTGGAGCAATGGAGGAAACGTAGAAGTTCTTGCAAATTCAATTGCAGAAGGTGCTAAGTGTGCCAATGCAGATGTAAATATAAAATATGTTTATGATGCAACAGTTGAAGATGTAACAGAAGTCGATGCAGTAGCTTTCGGAAGCCCATCAATGGATAATAATAGAATTGAACAACATGAAATGGAACCATTTATCAACCAATTCAAATTATTACCGAACAAACAAAAGAAGATAGTATTATTTGGATCATATGGATGGGATGATGGAAAGTTCATGGTTGATTGGGTTCAACGTATGAATGATTACGACTTTAATGTTGTAGGACACATCGCCGTTAAGGAATCACCAAGCGAAGAAGAATTATTAAAAGCAAAAGAACTTGGTGAGGAATTAACTAAATAAATTCTTTGAGGGGGTAAAGACTCAGGTAAGTACCTTAGGGGTTAGGTACGGAGACGTAATTAAGCGATTGAATCTTTTCTTACCAATAATTTATTTCTATTGAATACAGTATTAAATTTCTGTATTTAGCGTATTTATAAAATTTTATATATAAGGAAGAGAGGTCAAACACGATGAGAAAAATGAAAACTATGGATGGTAATACGGCTGCGGCTCATATATCATATGCGTTCACAGAAGTAGCTGCTATTTTCCCAATTACACCATCATCACCAATGGCTGAGCACGTTGATGAATGGGTAGCACAAGGAAGACACAACATATTCGGACAACCTGTTAAGGTTATGGAAATGCAATCAGAAGCAGGAGCAGCTGGTGCAGTTCATGGATCTTTACAAGCAGGTGCATTAACAACAACATATACAGCATCACAAGGTTTATTATTAATGATTCCAAATATGTACAAGATTGCTGGGGAAATGCTTCCAACAGTATTCCATGTATCAGCAAGAGCTTTAGCAACATCTTCATTAAGTATATTTGGAGACCATCAAGACGTTATGGCTGCAAGACAAACTGGTTTTGCAATGCTTGCAGAAGGATCAGTTCAAGAAGTTATGGATTTATCAGCAGTAGCTCACTTAACTTCAATAAAAACTAGAATACCATTTATGAACTTCTTTGATGGATTCAGAACTTCACACGAAATTCAAAAAATAGAAGTTTTAGAATATGATGAATTAGCTAAATTAGTTGATCATGATGCTTTAGATGCTTTCAGAAAGAGAGCTTTAAATCCAAATCATCCAGTAACAAGAGGTACTGCACAAAATCCTGATATATACTTCCAAACTAGAGAGTCAGTAAATAGATTCTACGAAGATATTCCAGAAGTTGTAGAAAGCTACATGGCTGAAATAACTAAGTTAACAGGAAGAGAATATCACTGCTTCGACTATTATGGAGCTCCAGATGCAGATAGAGTAATAATTACAATGGGTTCATCAACTGATGTTGCTGAAGAAACTGTTGACTACTTAAATGCAAAAGGAGAAAAGGTTGGGGTTGTTAAAGTAAGACTTTACAGACCATTCTCAACAGAAAGATTATTAAAGGTTATACCAGCTACAGTAAAATCTATAGCTGTTTTAGATAGAACAAAAGAACCAGGTTCAATCGGTGAACCATTATACTTAGATGTTAAGAGTGCATTCTATGGAAGAGAAAATGCTCCAGTTATAGTTGGAGGAAGATATGGACTAGGTTCAAAAGATCCAAATCCAGCACATATAGCTTCTGTATATGCTAACTTATTATCAGAAAATCCAAAAGATGGATTTACAATTGGAATTGTTGACGACGTAACTAATACTTCATTAGAAGTAGTTGGTGATATCGATGCTACTCCAGAAGGAACTAAAGCATGTAAGTTCTGGGGATTAGGATCAGATGGTACAGTTGGTGCTAATAAGAGTGCTATTAAGATCATTGGAGACCATACAGATATGTATGCTCAAGGATATTTCTCTTATGATTCAAAGAAATCTGGTGGTATAACAGTATCTCACTTAAGATTTGGTAAGAAACAAATTAAGTCACCATATTTAGTTGACAAAGCTGATTTCGTAGCATGTCACAACCAAGCTTACGTTTACAAGTATGACGTATTAGAAGGATTAAAGAAAAATGGTAAGTTCTTATTAAATACAATCTGGACTCCAGAAGAAGTTAATGAAAAATTACCAGCATCAATGAAGAAATTCATAGCAGAAAACAACATTGATTTCTATACTTTAAATGCTGTTAAGATAGCACAAGAAATTGGTCTTGGTGGAAGAATCAACATGATAATGCAAGCTGCATTCTTTAAGATTGCTAACATCATTCCAGTTGAAGATGCTGTTAAATACTTAAAAGACGCTGTAGTTAAGTCATACGGTAAAAAAGGTGAAAAAGTTGTTAATATGAACTATGCTGCTATAGACAAGGGTGTTGAGTCTATAGTTAAAATAGAAGTTCCAGCAGATTGGAAAGATGCTGTTGAAGAAGTTAAGGAAGATAAGAATGAAGTTCCAGCTTTCATCAAGAACATAGTAGAACCAATCAATGCTCAAAAAGGATTTGACCTTCCAGTTTCAGCATTTGATGGAATGGAAGATGGTACATTTATGGCAGGTACTGCTGCATATGAAAAGAGAGGTATAGCTATCAATGTTCCAGAATGGCAACAAGATAAATGTATCCAATGTAACCAATGTGCATATGTATGTCCACATGCTGTTATAAGACCATTCTTATTAAATGAAAATGAAAAAGAAAATGCGCCAGAATCAATGAAAATTGTTCCTGCAAAGGCATTAAAGACAGAAGAACCAACATTCTATACAATTGGAGTTACTCCATTAGATTGTACAGGCTGTGGAAACTGTGCTCAAGTATGTCCAGCACCAGGTAAAGCATTAATAATGAAACCAATGGACACTCAAGAAGAACAAATCGAAGCTTGGGATTATGCAGTTAAAGATGTTACACCTAAGAAGAACCCAATGAACAAGAATACAGTTAAGGGTAGCCAATTTGAACAACCATTATTTGAGTTCTCAGGAGCTTGTGCTGGTTGTGGAGAAACTCCATATGCTAAGCTTGTAACTCAATTATTTGGTGATAGAATGATGATAGCTAATGCTACTGGATGTTCATCAATTTGGGGTGGATCAGTTCCTGCAACTCCATATACAGTAAATAATGAAGGACATGGTCCAGCTTGGGCTAACTCATTATTCGAAGATAATGCTGAATTTGGATTAGGTATGTACTTAGGAGTTAAGGCTATAAGAGAAAGAATAGCTGATAACATGAAGAAGGCTTTAGAAATAGAAACTTCAGAAGATGTTAAAGCTGTGCTTCAAGACTGGTTAGATCACATGAACAGTGGAGAAGGAACTAGAGATAGAGCTAACAGAGTTCTTGCTACTTTAGAAAATGTTGATGCTGATTATGCAAGAGAAATTTTAAAGGATAAGGAATTCCTAGTTAAGAGATCTCAATGGATATTCGGAGGAGACGGATGGGCATATGACATCGGATACGGTGGATTAGACCATGTTCTTGCTTCAGGAGAAGACGTAAATGTTCTTGTATTTGATACAGAAATATACTCAAATACTGGTGGACAATCTTCAAAATCAACTCCAACTGCTGCAATAGCTAAGTTTGCTGCATCAGGAAAGAGAACTAAGAAGAAAGACCTAGGAATGATGGCTATGACATATGGATATGTATATGTAGCTCAAATTTCTATGGGAGCTGACAAGAACCAAACTCTTAAAGCAATAGCTGAAGCAGAAGCTTATGATGGTCCATCATTAATCATTGCTTATGCTCCATGTATAAGCCATGGTATTAAGAATGGTATGGCTAATAGCCAAGACGAAGCTAAGAAAGCTGTTGAATGCGGATATTGGGGATTATATAGATATAATCCAAGCTTAATTGGAACTAAGAATCCATTCTCATTAGATTCTAAGGAACCAAAAGCTGATTTCAGAGAATTCTTAATGGGTGAAGTAAGATACGCATCACTTGCTAAGGCATTCCCAGAAGCAGCTGACGCTTTATTCGAAAAGACAGAAAAGGATGCTATGGAAAGATTAGCAAACTATAAGAGATTAGCAGAACAACAATAATTTTTATAGGTGAGGAGCTATAAAGCTCCTCATTTTTTATATTATTAACAAAAAAATAAAAATAATTTAATATTTTTCTTTTAATTTTTACTAATTAAGGGTAGAATTAAATAGAATCATAATCTATTGAAGGAGGATTATTTTAATGGATAACGAAAAGAAATGTGGATGCAACGAAGAAGAAAAGGCATGTGGATGCGGTCACGATCATGAACATGAACATGAACATCATGAAGGATGTGGTTGTGGAGAAGATCATCACGAACATTTTGTTGTAGACTTAGAAGATGATAATGGAAATGTTATTTCATGTCCAATTATAGATGCTTTTGAATTTGAAGAAAATGAGTATATTTTAGCTCAAGATCCAAATGAAGATTCAGTTTACTTATTTAGATCAAATGAAGATGGGGAATTAATAATTCCAGAAGAAGAAGAATTTGATAGAGTATCAAAGTTCTATAGCGAAGATTTAGCTGAGTAATAATAAAAGAAGTGCCAAATTTGGCACTTCTTTTATTTATAAGAAAATACAAAAGTTTTGAATTATTTTAGATATTATAATATGATTTTAGGGAATTCTATTTTGATAATAGACTTATTTCACATTTTTCTATTTTAGGAAACAAGTGAATAATATAATTTATTAAAAGGTGAAATAGGCAATAATATGTTAACTTTTTAATTGTCATTTTATATTAATAATGATATATTTTAAATATATACTTAAGAAATAAGGTGTTAAAATGAACTATGCAGATTTACATATTCATTCAAATTATTCAGATGGTAGTATGACACCAGAAGAAATTGTGGATAAAGCAAAAAGTCTAGGGGTGAAAAGTATTTCTATAACAGATCATGACTCAATAGCTTCACAATATATAGTTGAAAATAATTATAATGACATAAATATTATATCTGGAATAGAACTAAGTACTGAATATGATGATTTAGAAATTCATATATTAGGATATTTTATTGATATAAAAGATAAATCTTTAAACGAAACTGTAAATAAATTAAATAAAGCAAGAATAGAAAGAATAGAAGAAATTCTTTTTAAGTTAAATAAGAATAATATTCATTTAACATTAGATGAGCTAGCTATTGATTTAAATTCTACAGTAATTGGAAGAAGTCATGTTGCTAATGCTATGGTGAAAAAAGGATATTTTGATAGTTATAAAGCTGCTTTTACTAATTTTTTAGTTAAAGGAAAGCCTGCATATGTTAAAGGTTTCAAAATTAATTATAAA
Source organism: Clostridium sp. (assembly GCF_017888565.1). Lineage (GTDB taxonomy): Bacteria > Bacillota > Clostridia > Clostridiales > Clostridiaceae > Clostridium. The sequence continues at coordinate 22,012 of NZ_JAGHFX010000005.1, read as the reverse complement.
GATGCTATACAAGTTGTAAATAATTCAGGTGGAATTGCAGTTTTAGCTCATCCGGGTCAGATATATAAAGGATTAGCAATTGAGAACATAATTAAGGATCTTAAATTTTATGGTCTAAGAGGTGTAGAAGTATATCATCCTAGCCATAGTAGAGAACAAACTAACAGTTTCTATAATATATGTAAGAAATATAAATTATTTATAACTGGTGGAAGCGATTATCATGGTAAAGAATGTTATAATGAAAATTTAATAGGAAGCTATGGGATAAATGAAGCTTTACTAAATAAATTGATAAATTATAAAAAGTAAATGGGGGTATCAAAATGGATTTATCTAATAAAGCAATGAAAATTAATCCATCAATAACATTAGAAATTACAGCAAAAGCAAAAGGATTAAAAGAATTAGGAATCGATGTAGTAAGTTTTGGGGCAGGAGAGCCAGATTTTAATACTCCAGAAAATATAATAGAATCTGCTATAAAAGCTATGAATGATGGAAAAACCAAATATACTCCTACGAGTGGTATTTTAGATTTAAGAAAATCTATTTGTAATAAATTAAAAAAAGATAACGAATTAAATTATGCTGTAGATCAGATAGTAGTATCTACAGGAGCTAAGCAAAGTTTGGCAAACACCTTTTTATCTATACTAAACGAAGGTGATGAAGTAATAATACCTACGCCTTATTGGGTAAGCTATCCAGAACTAGTAAAGTTAGCTGGTGGTGTACCGATATTTGTAAATACAAATAAGGAAAATGATTATAAATATTCAGTAAAAGAACTTAGAAATTTAATTACAAGTAAAACAAAAGCTATATTGGTCAACAGTCCCAATAATCCTACAGGGAGTATATATACAAGAGAAGAACTAACTGAAATTGCAAAGCTAGCTAAGGAGTATGATTTATTAATAGTATCAGATGAAATATATGAAAAATTAATATATGATAATGAAAAACATATTAGTATAGCATCTATATCAAAAGATTCTTATGAAAGAACCATAGTTATTAATGGGTTATCAAAAGCATATGCAATGACAGGATGGAGAATAGGATATTCAGCATCTAGTAAGGAAATTGCTAAGTTAATGAGTAGTGTTCAAAGTCATGTTACATCAAATATAAACTCTATATCTCAATATGCTGCAATTGAAGCATTAAATGGACCACAAGATAGCATAAAGATAATGATAAAAGAATTTGAAAAAAGAAGAAATTATATGATTAATAGAATTAATAAAATTCAGGGTTTATCAATTATAAGGCCTAAAGGTGCTTTTTATATAATGGTATGTATAGAAAAGTATTTCGGTAAGGAATTTAATGGAGATATAATTAATTCATCTTTAGATTTTTCAAAAAGTTTATTAAACGAAGAAAATGTTGCAGTAATACCAGGAATTGCCTTTGGATTAGATAATTATATAAGATTATCTTATGCAACATCGATGGAAATAATTGAAGAGGGATTAAATAGATTAGAAAAATATTTAAAAAAATTAGTTTAATAGATGGAAAATATAAATATTACTACACTAATCCTGTGGTAATATTTTTTTATATAAAATAATAATTATTATAAATATAATATTATTTTATATTTAAGTCTATTCAGATACTAATTTGTTTAACTATAGCAAATTATAGTATATAATTAATAATGAATTAGCTTAGGAGGAATGATAATGGATAAATTAGCAATATTTGATGTAGACTATACTATAACTAAAAAAGAAACCTTAATGCAATTATATAAATATGTTATTAAAAAAGATATAAGAAATATTAAATTTCTTCCAAGAGCTTTATATAGTGGAATTATGTATTCTATAAAAGTTTATGATGAAAAGAGAGTAAAGGAGAGCTTTCTTAAATTTATAGATGGTATAGATGAAAATGATTTAGCTATATTAGTAAAAAATTTCTATAGTGATGTTTTAGAGAATATATTATATAAAGATGCTATAAAAATGATGAAAAATTTAAAAAGTCAAGGGTATAAAGTATATTTAATATCTGCATCTCCAGAATTTTATTTAAGAGAGTTTTACGCTATAAAAGAAGTAGATATGGTTATAGGAACAAAGTTTACTATAGATAGCGGTAAGTTTATAAGAAAAATGGAAGGTGCAAATTGTAAAGGTGAAGAAAAAGTAAGAAGGCTTAATGAAGTTCTAGAAAAGGAAAATATCAAAGTTGATTTTAAAAATTCTTATATGTTTTCTGATTCCTTATCAGATAAGCCGTTATTAGATTTAGTTGGAAATGCTTATTTAATAAATTATAAAAAGAAAAATAGTTTTGAAGTGTTAAGATGGAAATAAAGGGAGGAATTACTTATGGAAGCTATTTCAAAATATTATTTAGAAGATGGACATTTAGAGGGGATAGATAATTATACAAGTGATTCAACAGAAAAAGATAGAATCATATATGAAGTTATACGAGTTATAGATAGAGTTCCATTATTTTATGAAGAGCATATAAAGAGATTAGAATCATCTTTTAGGTTGATGGAAAAAACATTTTCTTATAAATATGATAAAATAAAAGATTATCTAGTAAGATTAATCGAAGCAAATAATATAGAGTGTGGAAATATTAAACTTACATTTGATATACAAAGTGATACTATGAAAGTTTTTAGTGTTAAGCATAGTTATCCAAATAAAGATATGTATAAAAATGGGGTAGCAACTATACTTTATCATGGAGAAAGAACAAATCCAAATGCAAAGGTAATTGATAGTAACTTTAGACAAAAAGTAACAGACGAAATTAATAAAGCAAGTGCTTTTGAAGCAATACTTGTAAACTCAAATGGATTTATAACTGAAGGAAGTAAGTCAAATATATTTATGATTAAAGAAGATACATTATATACTTCTCCATTAGAGGATGTTTTACCAGGAGTTACAAGAGGAAGGATTATATCATTAGCTAAAAGCTTAGGTATAAGTTTTGAAGAAAAAAAGATAAATTTTGAGCAGTTAGAAAATATTGATGCAATGTTTATATCGGGCACATCACCTAAAATATTACCAATTTCTAAAGTTGATAATATTAATTTTAATGTTGAAAATAAAGTAATGCAAAAATTAATTAAAAGCTTCGATGAAGAAATAAAAATATACGTTAATAAATTTAGATAAAATAATCATTTTTTATATTTTTAAGAGATTTGTGTATATTCAAAAAAATTTAAATTATGATATTATTAAACTGGTAATTTAATTACCATATTTATGTAAAAGGGGTGCGGGGGTATGGGAGAGAATTATGAGAAAATCAATAACATTGATGGAAGTATTTATGTTAAGGATAAGAAAATAATAATTAAAAATCCAGTTGGAAATGGGAAATATGCAAGCATTTCGCCGCCTTTAAATGGGGAACTATATATAAATGGAGAAAAAGTAACTAATCAGTCTAGTGTAAAAGAGGAAGATGTTGTAGAGTTTAAAGAGTTTAAAGAAAAAGGACAACGTCTTATTGATGTAAGATTTAACGATGATAAAACAGAAGCTTATATTTCAATTACTTATAAGAAGGAATTAATTTATTATTTAAAAGATTCAAATGAAAGTAATATTCTATCATTAGATGTAGAAATAGAAGATGGAATAGAGCCGCCAATAATAACGGAATCTGAGTTAGTTACTGAATTGAAAGATAAGGGTATATCTTATGGTATAGATAATGATGCTTTAAAAAAGATAGTGTCTAACAGAAATATTGAAAATAAATTGATAGCACAGGGTGTAAAGGCGAAACCTCCTATTGAAGACCAAATAAAGGTGTTTTTTAAATCAAATAATAAATTAGAAATAGATAAAAATACAGAAAAAGTAGATTATAGGGATTTTAATTCTATAACAAGTGTTAAAGCTAACGAAGTTTTAGCCGAGATTATAAAAGGAGAGAATGGTGTTGATGGAAAAAATGTTTTTTCACAACAAATACCAGGGAAGGCCAAGAAAAAAAGTAATTTTTCGGCGGGACAAGGATGTAAGATAAAAGATAATTTAATAATTTCAACTATTGCTGGAAGACCATATTTTAGTAAAAATACTATAAATGTTGAACCTATATATGTATTAAATGATGACGTTAAAATTTCAACAGGAAATATTAGATTTCCATCAAGTGTACAAATAAATGGTAAGATAACTGAAGGTATGAAAGTTACTGCAGGTGGCAGCCTTGATGTAAAAGATGGAGTATTTAATGGGTTAGTTGATGCAAAAGATACATCTAAAATTATGGGGAATATAGTTGATTCTGTAGTTGAAGTTGGAGGAACAGATTTAATTAAAGAAAAGAGAGTTAAAACATTAAAAGAGGTTAAAGAAGATTTAGAATCTTTGTTGAAAAGCTCTATATATCTAAAAGATAATAATTTGATTAATAAAAATATAACAGATGGAATGATAATTAAGTTGCTTATTGAGACAAAATATAAAAATATTCCTAAAGCATGTATTAAGATAATTTCTAATTCTATGCAAGATAATTGCTATGACTCTACTGTTGTAAAGTTAGTTAAGGGAAAACTTATGGGAGCAGCTCCTAGCACTATAAAAGATATTAATGAAATAGAAGATATAATTTATGAAATAGCTAAGGAGTTAGAAGATTTAGAAAAGGATGTTATAACAACAGCAGATCTAACAATTGAGTATGCTCAAGAATCTGAAATAAGTGTTACAGGAGATATAAATATAATGGGAAAAGGACTATTCACTAGTCAATTGAATTCATCTGGTAATATTAATTTTTATCTTAAGTCTTCTGTCTGTAGAGGGGGTCACTTGAAGGCAGGAAAATTAATTGAGGCTTCAATAGTAGGAAGTGATTCAGGCGTATTTACAAAGTTAGAGGTAGATAAAAAAGGAGAGATAAATGTAGATGTTGCATATCACAACACTATTTTTATTATAGGAAATAAAAAATATATCTTAGAAAAGCCATCTAAAAATGTACATGCATATATAGATAAGGATGGTAGTTTAATTGTAGATAAATTACTTCTATAGGAGGAAAATGGAAATGAAGGAGATAAAAATTTTAGTTTTTAAACTAGGTCATGAATTCTATGCTACTGATATAATGGAAGTAGAGAGAATTTTAGGTTATGAGCAACCGACAATTTTACCAGATTCACCAAGTTTTTTAGATGGTGTAATTAACTATGAAAATGGAGTTTTACCTATTATAAATCTTGTAAATAAATTTAAATTAAAATTAGAAAATAGTTTAGACAAGAAAATAATAGTTGTAAAAAGAGATACAGGGAAATTTGGAATATCAGTAGATAGTGTTAGTGAAGTTCTAAGTATATTTGATGAGGAAATAAATAATCCAGAGAGTCTTTCAACTTTAATATCAAAGAAATATATAAAAGGGTTAATAAAGAAAAATGATAGTATAATTATAATGTTAGATTTAGAAAAAATATTAACATTAGAAGAAGAAGAGAGTATTTTTCAGGGGTGACAAAATTGGAAGATAAAAAAGAGGTTAGAGTTGGCATAGCTGATGGAGCTATTGTATCTGCCCCAGATAAACTAATAACTATGGGACTTGGATCATGTGTTGGAATAGCCTTATATGATAAAGAAAAAAAAATCGCAGGACTTGTTCACATAATGTTGCCAGATAGTACACAATTCAAGAATATATTAAATCCTTTTAAATATGCAGATTTAGGAGTTCAAACTTTACTAGAAAAAATGCTATCTCTTGGATGTAGAAAAGATAATATTGTAGCTAAGATTGCAGGTGGAGCATCAATGTTTAATTTCCCTGATAAAAAGATAATTAGTGATGTAGGGAAAAGAAATAGTGTTGCTGCAATTGAAGCTATAAAAAAAATATCTATTCCGATAATAGGAGAAGATATAGGAGGAAACAAAGGAAGAACTATGATTTTAGAAAGTGAAGATGGTGCAGTTACAATTAAGAGTATTGGGAATAGTCTAAAAAGACTATAGGGGGTGGATGCACTATTGATACATAATGACATAAATAACAGGCGGGATATAATTTTAATAGGTTCATCAACGGGTGGACCAAAGGCCATAGAAAGATTAATTACAGAATTAACTACAGACTTAAATGTATCTGTTTTAGTTGTTCAGCATATGCCAAGTGGATTTACAAAAGCATTTGCTGAAAGGTTAAATAAGAAATGCTCATTAAATGTTTTAGAAGCTGAAGATGGAATGAAGATAGAGAAAAATAAAATATATATTGCTCCAGGTGGATTTCACATGGTGGTCCAAAAATTGGGTATTTTAAAGCTTAATACTGAGGCGCCAATCTGGGGAGTGAGGCCTGCTGTAGATAAATTATTTATATCAGCATCCACTATATATGGTAGTAGAGTAATATCTGTTGTACTAACAGGTATGGGAAAAGATGGAGCAGAAGGAACTGTAGTTGTAAAAATGAATAAAGGCATAACTATAGCACAAGATGAAGAAAGTTCTGTTATTTATGGGATGCCTAAAGTATCTTATGAAACAGGATGTGTAGATTATGTACTTTCTATAAACAATATTGCAGCAAAGATAAGAGGCTTAGTTAATGCAACTTAGGAGGATATATGGACTTTACGGAATTTCACAATTGGATATATAGAGAGTTCAATATTAATTTAAATGCATATAAGCAAGAACAATTAAATAGAAGAATTGGAAGCTTAATGTCAAGAATAGATATAAAATCATTAGAGGATTATAAAAAACTTTTGCGATCTGATAATAAAGAAAGACAAAGATTTTTAGATTTTATAACTATAAATGTTACAGAATTTTTTAGAAATCCAGAATTATTCAAAGAATTAGAAAAAACTTTGAAATCTTATCTTTTACATAATGATAAGTTGAAGATTTGGAGTGCTGCATGTTCCATAGGCTGTGAGCCATATAGTATTGCAATGATGTTAAATGATCTAAATCCCATAGGAAGGAATACTATAATTGCAACTGATATAGATAATACTATATTAAAAAGGGCAAAGCTTGGGGAATTTGTAGAAGCAGAAATGAAAAATATAGGCGAAGATTATAAAAAAAAGTATTTTAAATTAGAAAAAGATAAGTACATAATAAATGATAAGATAAAATCTATGGTTATATTTAAAAAACATGACTTGATTTTAGATAATTATGAAAAAGATTTTGATTTGATAGTATGTAGGAATGTAATAATATATTTTAAAAATGATGTTAAAAAAGAGATATTTAAAAATTTTTCAAACTCTTTAAAAAAAGGTGGGCTTCTATTTGTTGGAGCCACAGAAAGTATTTATAACTATAAAGAGTATGAATTAGAAAAAGTTTCTACTTTTATTTATAAAAGAGTATAAGGGGTGAATAAAATGGATGTATCTCAATATATGGGAATGTTTTTAGAAGAGTCAATGGATAACTTACAAACCTTAAATGAAGCTTTATTAGATTTAGAGCAAGAACCTGATAATATAGATAAAGTTAATGAAATATTTAGAGTAGCACATACGATAAAGGGTATGGCTGCAACTATGGGATTTAGTAATATAGCTGAGTTAACTCATAAGATGGAAGACGTGCTATCAAAGTTTAGAGAGGGAAAGTTACAAGTTAGTAGAAATGTCGTTACAGTTTTATTTGAATGTTTAGATACTTTAGAAAGAATGGTTAGCAATATAGAGGAAGGCAATGACGAAGAAGTTGAAATAGAAGATATAATGAATTCCTTGGAAAACGTTGGCAATGAAAAGGTATCAACAAATAAACAAGAAGAAATAACAGAAAAAAATAATGATAAAAATAATGAAGTATCAAAAGAGTTTATTAATATAGCATTAAATGAATATGATTTATCAGTTTTAAAGCAAGCAAAGCAAAATGGATTTAATGGAGTTAATGTTGAAATAACATTAAGAGAGGATACATTATTAAAATCAGCGAGAGCGTTTTTAATAGTTCAAGAGCTTGAAACACAAGGGGAAATATTAAAATCTTTTCCTTCTACAGAAGATATAGAAAACGAGCAGTTTGATACACAATTAATATTTGTTTTAATAACTACTAAATCAAAAGAAGAAATTGAAGAAATAACAAATAATATTTCAGAAGTAAGAAAAGTAGTAACATCTTATGTTTCTATTGAAGATGTTAATCAAGATGAGAAAATTAATGTACAAGATGAAATAGTAAGTGAGCTGGAGAAAATTCACATAAAGGATAATATATCAAGCAATAAAGTAGAAAAGCAAGAAAAGAAAAAAGATAATAATAAGAAAGCTCATCAATCAGTTAGAGTTGATTTACAAAGAATAGATAAGCTTATGAACATGGTATCAGAGCTTGTTATATATAGGACTAGGTTAGAGCAAATTGTAATAAATGATAAATCTCAGGAACTTATAGAAACATTAGAGCAAGTTGAGAGGACTACATCGGATCTTCAAGATTTAGTTATGAAAATAAGAATGCTTCCTTTAGAAGTAGTATTTAATAGATTTCCTAGAATGATAAGAGATTTATCTGTAGAACTTAAAAAAGAGATAAATTTCATTATAGAAGGATCTGAAACAGAATTAGATAGAACTGTTATAGATGAAATTGGAGAACCATTAATACATCTTTTAAGAAATGCTGCAGATCATGGTATAGAAAGTAAAGAAGAAAGAATTGCAAATGGAAAAGATCCTGTTGGAACAATAAAATTAGTTGCTTATCAAGAAGGAACTAAGGCTTTAATAAAGGTTACTGATGATGGGGCAGGAATAAATCTTGAAAAAGTAAAAGCTAAAGCTGAAAAAGTTGGAATAAATACAGAGGGATTAAGTAATAATGATATTAGAAACTTAATATTTGCTCAAGGTTTTAGCACAAATACTGTGGTTACGGATATATCAGGTAGAGGCGTTGGAATGGATGTTGTTAAGACAAAAATTTCATCACTAGGAGGTACTGTAGATGTTGTTAGTAAAGAAGGAGAAGGATCAAGCTTTATTATAAAATTACCTCTAACACTTCAAATAATACAAGCCCTTTTAGTTAAGGTAGGTAATGAAACTCTTGCTATATCATTAGGATTTATAGATAGAGTTATAGACTATAAAGGAGAAAATGTTAAAAAGACAAATGGAGAGGAAGTAATAGTTTATAGAGATAGTATTATACCTCTTATAAGATTAAATGAAAGACTTGGAATAGATAATAAAGAAAGTAAAAAGAAATTTATTATTATAGTAAAAATTGGAGAAAAAACAGTAGGATTACTTGTTGATTCATTATTCGGTCAACAAGAAATAGTAATTAAGCCTTTAGGAAAGACTTTAAGATCCTTAAAAGAATATATTGGAGCTACAATACTTGGAAATGGATTAGTAACATTAATTCTTGATGTGGCGGCATTGATATAGAAGGGAGGATTTTTATGGAATACAAGAATTTAACTTCATTTCAATTGGATGCATTAAGGGAAGTTTCTAATATAGGAGCAGGAAATTCAGCGACGGCTTTGTCAATGTTACTTGGAACTAAGATTGATATGTCAGTTCCTAATATGAACATAATAGAATTCGATGAGCTATTTAATAGTTGCAAAGAAAATGAAGTTGTAGCTGTATTGGTGAAAGTGCTTGATGATATTCCTGGAAGTGTTCTTTATATATTTGAAGAAGACGTAGCATTAAATATGATATCAAAAATGACTTATAAAGATGAAAAAACCTTTACTGAAATGGGCATTTCAGTTATAGGTGAAATTGGGAATATTATATCCTCATCTTTTATGAATGCAATTGCAAATTTTACAGGATTAAAGGCAACCGCCTCTGTACCTGCAGTAGCTAATGATATGCTAAGTGCAATACTTATTTCAACATTTGTTGAAACAGGACAGCATGAAGAGTATGTTTTAGATATAGAAACATTATTTATAGGAGAAGGAGATAACAAAATAGAAGGTCATTTTTATTTTGTTCCGGCTCCAGGATCGTTAGAAAAAATTTTAGAATCATTAGGAATAAGATAATTTGGAGGGATTAAAATGACAAAAGTTTTAATAGTGGATGATGCAGCTTTTATGCGAATGATGATAAAGGATATACTACAAAAAAATGGATTTGAAGTAGTAGGTGAAGCTTGTAATGGTATAGAAGCAGTAAATTTATATAAAAAGGAAAAGCCAGATGTTGTTACAATGGATATAACTATGCCAGATATGGATGGAATTGAAGCAGTGAAAGAAATAAGATCATTCGATTCAGAAGCAAAGATAATAATGTGTTCAGCAATGGGACAACAATCAATGGTTATGGATGCAATTAAATCTGGTGCAAAAGATTTTATTGTAAAGCCATTCCAAGCAGATAGAGTATTAGAAGCAATAAGAAAGGTAGTTGGTTAAAACTATTTAGGAGGCAAGTTAAATGCAATTTGTAATATTTAAATTAGGAGAAGAACATTTTGCAGTAGAGACAGATAAAATATTAAGTATCAATGATATGATGACTATAACAAGGGTGCCAAAAGCTCCAGATTATATAAAAGGTTTAATAAATCTAAGAGGTAGCATAAAGTCTTTAGTTGATGTTAATCTATTGCTTAATATAGAATCAAAAAAAGAACAAAATAACATAATAATATTAAAGGTTGATGAAGAAGAAATAGGTATATCTGTAGACGAAGTTGAAGAAGTAATAGATATAGATGAAGATAAGCTTCAAAGATTAGAAACGCATAATACCGAAGTTTATATAAGAGGAGTAATTGACTTAGAAGGAAGATTACTAACAGTTATAGATATAGAAAAGCTACTAAATTACTAGGAAATGAGGGAGAGAAATGGCAGAGGTTTTAAGTCAGAGTGAAATAGATGCTCTTCTTTCTGCCCTATCTACAGGAGATGTTGAACCAGAACAGCTAAAAGAAAAAGAAGAAAAACATAAAATAAAAAAGTATGACTTCAGAAGTCCTCAGAAATTTTCTAAGGATCACATTAGGACTTTAGAAATGGTTCATGATGCTTTTGCAAGAATAATAAGTAATTACCTTTCAGGTCAACTTAGAAAGCATGTTAAAGTAGATATCCAAAGTGTGGAGCAGATAACATATGAAGAGTTTGTTCACTCTATTCCTAATCCCACTATACTTACTATATTTAAGATGCCACCACTACAAGGAAATATATTGCTTGAAATGAATCCACAATTTTCATTTCAAATATTAGATATACTTTTAGGAGGAACAGGCGATAGAGATGAAAAGGCAAAAGAGTTTTCAGAAATAGATAAAAATATATTATCAAATATAACTTCAGAAATGATTAAGTCTTTAATTTTAGCTTGGGATGGGATATTAGAAGTAAAACCAGAATTTGAAGGTCTTGAAACTAATCCATCGGCTAATCAAACTTTAGCACCAAATGAGCCTGTTGCTTTGCTTAGCTTTTTAGTAGAGTTAGGTAAAAGTACAACATATATGAATTTATGTATTCCTTACCTAAGTGTAGAAAAGGTACTAGACAAGCTTGTTGTTCAATATTGGTTTAAGACTGATGAATCAGAGTTTGAGGATGAAGCAAGAGAAAAGCTTAAAAAGGGTTTAAATCCTGTAGAAGTGGATATGCATGTTGAACTTGGAAAAACAGAGATAACTGTTGATGATTTTTTAGAGTTAGTTAATGGAGATGTCTTAGTACTAAATTCTCAATACAGTGATCCTGTAAGGGTTTTTGTAGAAAATGAAGAATGCTTTATAGCTAAACCAGGAATTATAGGCAAAAATATGGGAATACAACTTTTAGATATTTTAGATAAGGATGTGATTGAGAATGAGTAATGGGTTTTTGTCTCAAGAAGAAATAGATTCATTGTTAAATGGCGGTGCAGATAGTATAAAACCAGAGTTAATATCAGAAATAGAGAAAGATCTGTTAGGTGAAATAGGGAATATTTCCATGGGGTCAGCTTCAACAGCTCTTTATCAACTTATAAATAGGCAAGTAAACATAACAACCCCTAAAGTTAAGGTTACAACATTAAAAGAAATAAAGGATGGATTTGATTATCCTAATATAATATTAGATGTTGAATATGTTTCTGGAATAACTGGGAGAAACATATTAATAATGCAAACTATAGATGCAGCTGTAATTGCTAATCTTATGATGGGTGGAGATGGAAAGGTTGATACATCTGAGTTATCAGAAATCGAAGTTAGTGCAGTTCAAGAAGCAATGAATCAAATGATAGGCTCAGCAGCAACTTCTATGGCAACTATGTTTGCAAGGGAAGTTAATATATCACCTCCTAAATCAAAGATTTGGAAGGATATTAATGAAAATATATCAGAAACTATTCCTGAAGATGAACCTATAGTTGAGGTTTGTTTTGATTTAACTATAGAAGGATTACTTCAATCAAATATGATGCAAATACTTCCTATAAATACTGCAAAGAAGATAGTTTCAATAATGATGGGTGAAGATCAAGAAGTTGCAAATGAAATAGATGATAGTTATGATTCTTCAGATATTTATAAAGAAGAATATAAGATAGAAGAAAAAACTATTATGAATGCTGTGGAAGAAAAAGCAGTTAAAAATATTGTGGAAAAACCTGTAGAAGTTCACGGAGCTACTTTTGAGCCTCTATCACAAGATGTTGTTGGAGAATCACATAAAAATATAGGTTTAATATTAGATGTTCCATTAGAAGTTTCAGTTGTTTTAGGAAGAACTAAAAAGAGTATTAAGGATATATTAGATTTAAGTACAGGATCTTTAATAGAGTTAGATAAACTTGCAGAAGAACCAGTAGAGGTATTAATAAATGGTAAGAAGATAGCTTATGGAGAAGTTGTTGTTGTTGATGAGAACTTTGGAGTTAGAATAACGAGCATTGTAAGTGGAGCTGACAGAATAAGGACACTTAAATAATACATAAAATTAAGTATTTTAAAATGGAACTTATATAATAGACACTTGAAAAGAGTTTATATATAGGTTTCATTTTATTTATTTCAAGATAATCCAAAGATAAATATATTAATATTGTTAAAATACTTAAGGTCTTATTAAAGATCTATATAAAATATAGATTTAACATTTTTAAATTAACGTCTAAACTTATAAATAACAATTCCGATAAATAAATATAAGAAGTATTATTAGGAGGAAATTATGAATATTAAAGGTATAGGATATACAAATGGAATTAACTATTATAATAAAGTAACTTCTAATAAAATTGAAAGGTTAGAAAAGAAAGAAAACTATGACAGAATTGAATTATCAGAAGAAGCAAAGATATTAAATGATTATTCAATAGATAATAAAAACTTTGATAATAGAAAAAAAGTTTTAGAAGTTAAAAATAGTATCTATAACGGAACATATACTTATGATGCAAAACTTATTGCTAAAAGTATGTTAGATGCTATGAGAGGAAAAGAATAGTATGATAAACAATTTGAAAGATGTACTTAATGATGAAGAAAAAGAGTTAAAAGAATTATTAGTTCTATTAGATGAACAATATAAATTAATTATAGCTAAAGATATATTTAAAATGGAAGCAATAGTAGAAGATATAAAACAAAAGAATAAAGAGGTAGCTGAAATTGAAGTAAGAAGAAGACGATTATTAGGAAATCAGTCCATAAAAGAAGTTATACTAAATTCTAAAGATGAAGAATTAGAAAATGGATATAGAAGGATACAAAATCTATTGAATGAAATGATTCTTCAAAAAGATACAAATGATTTGTTAATAAAGCAACAACTAAGTTTTACAAATAAACTTTTGAATTTAATAAATCCTAAAAGGGATATACCAACCTATAACTCTTATGGAAGCATAAAAAGATAATAAGAAGCTGGAGGTGAATAAATGTCAGGATTATTTTCAACATTTAATATAGCAAAAAGAGGAATGAATGTACAACAAAAAAGTATAGATGTAACATCTCATAATATTGCAAATTCCAATACTGTTGGATATTCAAGGCAAAGAGCAAAAATAGAAACAAGTAGACCTTTTGGTGGAACATCAATGGGTTCATCTGTACAAGCAGGGCAACTTGGAACAGGTGCACAAATTCAAGCAATAGAAAGAGTAAGAGATAATTTCTTAGATTATCAAGTAAGAGGCGAAAGTGCTGTTTTAGGGAAATATGATATAAGAAATAATTTTTTATATGAAGTAGAAAGCGTTTTTAATGAACCATCAGAAACTGGTATATCAACTTTAATGGGAAAATTCTTTGATGCATTTCAAGAGTTATCAAAGCAACCAAACAGTTCTAATGCAAGAACTGTAGTAGCTCAGCAAACGGCAGCTTTGACAGATGCTTTAAATGCAACATATACAAAGCTTGAAAGCTTACAAGTTAATGCTCAAGATATGTTAAAAAGTTCTGTTACAGAAGTAAATAGTATTTTAGAGCAATTAGATAGAGTAAATCAAGAAATAATTAGCGTAACTGTTTCTGGAAACACACCAAATGACTTAATGGATAAAAGAGATTTATTGTTAGATCAATTAAGTTATAAGTTTGGAATACAAGTAGATAAAAGAGAATTTAATGGAATAGATTTAAAGCCAACAGAAACAGGAAGTATGAAAGCACCCCTTTTAGTAAATTCAAGTCCAAATGGGGATGTTGCAAGATTTTCATATGTAACAGATGTTGAATTAGATTCAAGTGATTTTTCAGGAAAGACATATATAGTTACATATTATAAAAATGGTAATATGGATAGTGAATCTAATAAGCAAACATTAAAAGTAACAGGGATAACACCAGAGCAAGCTAAAGAAATTAAAGATAATAGAATAATATGGGCTGACAAGTCTGGACAGGCAGCAAGAGGGGATGGATATCCAATAAAGGATGGGGATGTTGTAAGTTATTCAGAACTTATGATGTTTAAACCTGAAAATGGTAGTGTTAATGGTTTAGTATCAGTACAAAAAGATATAGAAGATTATATGAATCAATTAAATAAATTAGCAAAATCAATAGCCTTTTCAGTAAATGCTATACATAGTGGTATGGAGGATCCGTTAAGTAATACTGCTGGAGCAGAAAAAGACTTTATGCCATTCTTTGTTAATAAAGATGTTGCTAGGTATAAAAGTAATGGTATCTTAAGTAATTTAGATGAAACTTTAGTGGGGGAATCTGGAATTACTGCTAAGAATATATCTGTAAATAAAGAGATTCTAGAAGATGTAATGAAAATAAAAACTAAGACTCATGATGATTTATTTCCATATACTCATGAAAATAATATGGATGGAGATAGTGATGGATCAAGAGCATTAGCAATAGCACAACTTAGAGATTCACTAATAAGAATTCAAGATATAAATGAAACAGTAATATCTAGAAAAGATTTGTTTGATAATAGTAAAGGTGGTAATTCACTTATAAATAATGGATTGAAAATTGAAAATAGTACATCAGGGATGAAAATGGATTCTTACTTTAAGGATACGATTGATAGATTAGGAGTTCAAGCACAAGAAGCTCAAAGAATGGTAATAAACCAAGAAGATTTATTATATAGCATAGAAGAAAGTAGAGCTTCAGTTTCAGGTGTTTCATTAGATGAAGAAATGGCAAATCTTGTGCAGTTCCAACATGCCTATAATGCAAATGCAAAAATAATAGCAACTGTTGATGAACTTTTAGAGGTTATAATAAATGGACTAAAGAGATAGGGGGAGGAAGTAAATGAGAATTACTAATCAAATGATGAGTAAAAGCTTTTTAAGAGATCTTGGTAGAAATCAAGGTTATATGAAAAAACTAAATGATCAGCTTACTTCAGGAAAGGAAATTAGAAGACCTTCTGATAATCCTTTCAAGGTTGCAAGAAGTATGCAGCTACATAGAGATATAGGAGCTAATACTCAATATAATGAGAATATAAAAGATACTACAAACTGGTTAGATACTACTGATACTGCTCTAGAGCAATTAGGTAACAGCTTTCAAAGATTTAGAGAACTAATGGTTTCAGCTGGTAATGCTGCATATGGAAGTGATGAGAAAAAAGCAATAAAAGATGAAATGAACGAAAAAGTAAATGAGATAGCTCAAATACTAAATAGTAGTTTTGACGGTAAATATATTTTTGCAGGTACTAAAGGAAGTACAAAACCAATAGGAACTAATAAAGATATAACTACTGGTAACAATTCTATTCATCTTAGTGGAAGTAATGGAGAAGTTTTAGAACTAGATAATTTAGATGAATCAGTACAAAATCAAATAAACATGATAAATAAAAAGCTTACGATAGAGGTTTCACAAGGAGTAACTATGGATTACAATGTATCAGCTACAGATTTATTATTATTTAAAGATAAAAATGGAGCAGATGTTAATGTTATGGGCTTATTAAAAGAAATAACAAATAACATAGATTCAGAAGATCCAAGTATTAGTGGAAAAGTAACAAATGAAAATCTAAAAACTATGGATGAAACTATATCTAATCTTTTAAAGATAAGAGCAGAGGTTGGTGCAAAGCAAAATAGAATGGAATCAGCTGGAGATCAAAATGAAGAACAAAATTTTAATTTAAAAGATATCTTATCACAAACAGAAGATATAGACTTTGCTGAAAAGAATATAGAAGCAACAGTTGCACAAAGTGTATATATGGCTTCACTTCAAGTAAGTGCAAAAATAATACAACCATCACTTTTAGATTTCCTAAGATAGGAGAAGATATAATATGGAATTAATATCACCAATACATGGGAAAATGATATATGAAGAAAATGAAATAATATGTTTCGAAAAAGGAGTTCCAGGATTCGATGACTTGAAAAAATATATAATAAAAGAAGTTGGAAATGAAAGTCCATTTAAAATTTTACAATCAATAGAAGATAAAGAATTAGGATTTATAATTATTTCTCCATTTTTTATAAATGATAAGTATGAAATAAAACTAAATGATGAAGTAATAAAAAGCTTAAATTTAGAAAATCCAGAAGATGTAATGTTATATTCAATTGTGACATTAAACTCTAAAGCAGAAGAAATAACGGCAAATTTAAAAGCACCTTTAGTAATAAATATAAAAAAACAAAAAGGGGAACAATATATTTCAGATAAAGAAATATATAACATAAAAGAAAAAGTATTTAAGTAAGAAAGGTGTGTTAAATTTGTTAGTCATAACAAGAAAAAAAGGAGAGTCTATTTTAATAGGTGACGATATAGAAATATCCATTTCAAAAATAGAAGATGGCAGCGTAAAACTAGCAATAAAAGCACCTAAAGAAATGACTATTTTAAGAAAAGAACTTTATGAAGAAGTTCAAAATGAAAATAAAGAAGCAACAAAAATGAATATAGAACTATTAAAAATGCTAGGAAAAAAATAAGAGAAATGAAATAGTGAAAAATGAAAAAATGAAAAGTTATTTGAAGTATCTTTCAAATAACTTGAAGAAATTAATCAAATAATTCAGCACTGCTGAATTATAACCACAATTTTTTCATTCCTAATTCTTTCATTATTAACAAGGTGGTGTTTTAAAAATGGAAATGAAGGTTGCAAGTCAAGGAGGACAAGTTAACCTAAGTACAGTTAAAAATCCAGAAATAAAGCAAGTTTCAGAAAACAAGGATGTAGTAGAAGCTGTAAGTGCTAAAGATAAAAATTATAAAAAAGAAGATGTAATAAAAGCAATAGATAAATTAAATGAGTTTTTAAAAGATGAGCATACCTATGCAGAATATTCAGTTCATGAAAAGCTTGGAGATGTAATGGTAAAAATAATAAATGAAGATACTAAAGAAGTTATTATGGAGTGTCCGCCTAAGAAGATACTAGATCTAGTAGCCAAAATGATGGAGCTAGTTGGTGTTTCAATAGATAAAAAAGCTTAATAGGGGGAAGTGCTATGAATTTCTTACTAAATAAAATAGATACAGATCTTAGGAAAAAGGTTTATGAAAAAACAAAAGATGGTAAGGTTCATAGAAAATCTAGCATAGCAATTAATAAAGATAGCGAAAAGCAAAAGAAAAAGTTTTTCAATGAATATGTAAAAGAAGAAAGAAAACAAATGGAGCAAAATAAGTTTACTGTTGATGCTACAAAGTTAGAAAAGCCCACTATAAGTCTTCATAGTGAAAAAGAAGAAAACTTAAATGCAATAGGTTATGGCACCTTTTTAGATGTTAAAAAGTAGGAGGAAACAATAAAATGTATGGCAATAATGCATTAAATGTGTATAAAAATAATAGCGTAAACTACGCATCAAAAGAACAATTACTATTAATGTTAGTAGATGGAGCTGTAAAATTTGCAAAAATAGCAAGAGAGGCTTTAGTTAGTAAAGACATTAAAAAAAGTCATGAAAATCTAGTTAAAGTTCAAGATATATTTACAGAACTAATGATAAGCTTAGATCAAAATGCAGGTGAGTGGGCAAAACAAATATATCAAGTATATGAATTTATAAAAACAAGATTATTTGAAGTAAACCTAAAAAAAGATTTAGTTATGATGGACGAGCTTATGCCAGTTATTGAAGATGTGAGAAATACATGGCATGAAGCATATGAAATATCTAAAAGAATGAAGTAATGGAAAATTGAAAAAATGAAAGAATTATTAATTGTAAATCGGGGGTGTATAAGTGAGAATAACAGGTTTAGCAACAGGCTTGGATATGGATCAAATAGTTAAGGATTCCATGAAGCCTTATAGAGTAAAGATAGATAGAAAAGGTCAAGATAAAGAAATTTTAGAAATAAAACAAAAACTTTATAGAGAAGTTATTAAAGATTCTAGGGAGTTTTATAATAAATATTTTGATGTTACAAAAAGTGATAGTTTGCTATTAAGTAAGAATTGGGCAACTACTAAATTTACTTCTTCTAATGAAAATGTAATAACAGTTACAGGAAATAGTGATGCAAAGCCAGGAAGTTATACTATAACTGGGACTACTGCAAAAGCTGCTAAAACAGTTTTGACAACTGGAATAAATAAGGATGATAAAATTAATATAAATGGTAAGGAGTTTAAATTAAACGGAGATACAGAAAAAGATAGGGCTGAAAATTTAAATAAAGAATTAAGGGAGGCTGGAATAAATGTATCTGTAAGATATAGTGATTTTGCAGGAACAGAAGAAGGAGAAGAAAAAAATAAAAAAGGTTTTATATTTGAATCTACAGTATTAGGAAAAGATAGTACTTTTACAATTGGAGGAACTTTTAATAATGAAGGAATAGTTAATAAAGGGATAAATGCTACAGCGGCAACTGTAACTGGCTCTGATTTTACAATTAATGCTTTAAAAGCAACTGGTGGAAAAATATTTATAAAAGGTGAAGAAATTACTATAGATATTGATGATACTCTTCTATATTCAGATATAGAGAAATTATTACAAATTAAAATAAAAGATAAGAATTTAACAGCTGAAGTAGATGATAATGGAAAGATAACTTTTAGTAGCACAGTTTTAGGAAGTGGAGTTGATGATCCAGAAATATTTATAAATGGACAAGGCGGAGCATTTGAAAAAGGAGTAGATGCGACTTCAACTACTAATACATTAGATATTAACTCAATCAAGGATAGGAAAATATCTGTTAATGGAAATATGATTGATTTAACAGGCAAAAATGATAGCAATGATATATTGAATCATTTAAATAAAGTGCTAAAAGATCAAAACACTAATGTTACAGCTAGTATAAATGCTGGTGGTAATATAGTGATAACATCAAACAAACTTGGTGCTGATTATGATGTCAATGTTAGTGTAATGGATAAGGATAAATCATTAGGAAATGCAATTGAACCTTCTGTAGGTAAAGATGCAGAAATTGTATTTAAGGATAGTAAGGGTGGGGTATATACTCATACTGGAAATTCTAACTTAGTGACATTAGATGGAGTAACTTTTAAGTTTTCTGGAGAAATACCATCAGAAGGAATTACTGTTAATGGAAAAACAAAGGTCACAGATATTAAGGATAAGTTAGTTACTTTTATAAATGACTATAATACTTTAATTGAAAAATTAAACACTTTAACTATGGAAAAAAGGAATAGAGATTTCGATCCTCTAACATCAGAGCAAAAAAGCGAAATGTCAGAAAGTGAAGTTAAGCTATGGAATGAAAAAGTTGAAAAGGGACAACTGAATAGAGATTCAGATTTAACAAGAATTTCAAATAGTTTAAAGCAAGCTATGAGGACTTTTGTTGAAGGGTCTGGTTTAAATTTAGAAAAGATAGGGATAAAACCAACAGAAGATTATCAAGGAACTAAAAATGGAACATTTACAATAGATGAAGATAAATTAACTAAAGCATTAGAAGAAAATACCGAAGAAGTAATGAATTTATTTATAAAAGCGAAACCAACTACAGAAGGTCTTTCAGATAGTAAAAAGTATGCACAAACAGGATTAATGCAAAGAGTTAAAGATATCCTATATAAAGAATCTGTAACTGTTTCTTCTCCATTAATGAATAAAGCTGGATTAGAGGGGTCTTCTACTGCTTATACTAATGAACTGACTAAATCAATCGAAAAATATGAGCAAAAGATGAAGGACATGGAAAAGGATTTTTCTAGAAGAGAGCAAGCTTTATATAGTAAATATGCAACTTTAGAGACAATTATGAATAAATATAATTCTCAACAAAGTTATCTTATGCAGCAATTAGGAATGAATTAAGTGATGATACATATGATATTAGATGATTATAAAAAAGTAACTGAAGATATAATAACTAATTTACGAAATGAATTGCCGATTGATGAATTGATGGATAAAAGAGAAGCATTAATATATAAATTATTTGATCAACAGGATATAAATAAAGAAAAAATAAAGGATTTATATATATCAAAGGGATTATTAGATTTGGATAGTAAGTTGAAGATTTCAATAGAGGATCAAAAATTAAAAGTTAAAGAAGAAATTAGAAATCTTCATAATATTAAAAATGCTAATAATGCCTATGAAAAAAATAGAAGAATAAATAGTTTTTTTAGCACAAAAATATAAAAAAGTTTATAAAAATATATAAAGTTATGTAAATATATACGATATTTATAATATAAGCTTAAGCAACTTAAACTCTATATAGAGAATTTATCCACCAAAATGGTAGGAGTTCTAAATATAAAATTAAATGACAAGGATGTCAAGTTAAAATCAAGGAGGAATAAAAAATGATAATTAACCACAATATGAATGCATTAAATGCACATAGAAACATGGGAATGAACACAAATTCAGCAGGAAAGTCAATGGAAAAATTAAGCTCAGGTTTAAGAATAAACAGAGCTGGTGATGATGCTGCAGGACTTGCAATATCAGAAAAAATGAGAGGACAAATCAGAGGATTAGATCAAGCGTCAAGAAACTCTCAAGATGGTATCTCATTAATTCAAACAGCAGAAGGTGCTTTAAATGAAACTCACAACATTCTTCAAAGAATGAGAGAACTTTCAGTACAAGGTGCTAATGATACAAATGTATCAGTTGATAGAGCTGCTATAAAAACTGAGTTAGATCAATTATCTTCAGAAATAACTAGAATAGCTAAACAAACTCAATTCAATAAACAAGATATATTAGCAGGATCTTCAACAGTAAATATTCAAGTTGGAGCAAATTCAGGACAAACAATATCTATTTCATTAAAGACTATGGATGCTGCTGCATTAAAGGTTGTAGGTACAACTTTAGATGTTACAACTACAACTAAAGCAAATGATCTTACAGATGCTTTAGATTCAGCAATAGAAAATGTATCAACTCATAGATCAAGCTTAGGAGCTCTACAAAATAGATTAGAACATACTATAAGTAACTTAAATAATACATCAGAAAACTTAACAGCAGCAGAAAGCAGAGTAAGAGATGTAGATATGGCTAAAGAAATGATGAATTTCTCTAAGAACAACATATTACAACAAGCTGCACAAGCTATGCTTG